>JAHEBJ010000019.1 GCA_024642285.1 Sphingobacteriales bacterium | reverse complement strand
AAAATACTTGCGCTGATATCAATCAGCCGTTTGATGTTCTGTTGCCATTGCGGCATCAGTCCACTCTGCAGTTCGATGAGCGGTACGCCGAGTACATTATTTGTTTTTACTGATCCGCTGATGATATCAACTGTGTCGGCGGTTAATTTAATATTGACTTCTTTGTTACTAAGCTCCTGCAGAATTTTTTCCAGCTGGTCTCTTTCTTTTTTCTCAACGGCAATGATAATTTCTTCAATTTTATTGTTCTCAATAACGGTATCAATATCGGTTACGCTTCCAAAATTATTTACTGTATCAGGCAAACTGCTCCCGTTATCGCCGTTTACATAACCGGCAATTCTAAAACCGGTTTTTTCTTTGTTGTGGATAATAGTATTGTACAGATTAAGTGCATTGCTGCCCGACCCAATGATCAACGTATTAAAATAAACAGTCCCGGCATTTAATTGCGATTTTATTTTTTTTAGAAACAGCAGCCTTAGGCTAAAAGTTATAATCGTTTGTACACCCCACAGCGAAAGGAATTCCTTATAGTATATATTGTAATCTCCGGTATCATCATAAATCAAAAATAAAAACAGAATAACGATACTTCCGAAAAAGGAATAAGAGAGGGTATTAAAAAATTCGATCAGCCTCGATTTATGATACAATGTTTTGTAACTGCCCACCAGGTAATAAATAATAAGCCATGCTGCAGGAAAAAGAAAAAGGCCCAGGTAAAATTTTGGACCCACCACCCAGGCTTCGAGGATAATTGTTTTACGGATAAAATAAAAACTTACCCAGGAAAGGACGGCTGCTATACAATCGCCTAAAGCATACCATCTGATATCTATTCTGGGTTGATTCAATGAAGTTATTCTGAATGATAAAAAAATAGAGATTACTGATGCGTAGCATTAGCAATCTTTTCTAAGATCTGGTGAGCCACTTCCATGGCTCTGAATCCATCCACCACACTCACAGGTGTTTCGGTATTATTCGAAATGGCATCTCTGAACATTTCTAATTCCATCTTAATAGCATTTACCTCTGCCACCGGCGGATTGGCAATGGCAATTGTTTTTTTACCGTTGTTGGTATCAATATCAAAAGTAAACACGTTGCTGTCGCCGGGGGCATTTAAACGGATAATCTCTGTCTTCTTCTCTAAAAAGTCGATGCCTATATATGCGTCTTTCTGAAACAGGCGCATCTTACGCATTTTTTTCATGGAGATGCGGCTGCTGGTAAGATTGGCCACACAACCGTTATCAAACTCAATACGAACGTTGGCAATATCAGGTGTGTCGCTCATTACCGCCACGCCATTTGCACTTATATAGTTTACGTTGCTTTTTACAAGGCTTAATATAATATCTATGTCGTGGATCATCAAATCCAGTATCACACTCACGTCGGTTCCTCTTGGATTGAATTGCGCCAGGCGGTGTACTTCAATAAACATCGGTTCTAATACCTGGTCTTTTAATGCAAGAAACGCAGGGTTGAATCGTTCAACATGCCCTACCTGAAATTTGATATTTGCTTCTTTGGCCAGTTTTACCAATGTTTTTGCTTCATCCATTGTATTGGCCAACGGTTTTTCTACAAAAACATGTTTGCCTTTCTTTATGGCCAGTTCGCAAAGTTCAAAATGAAAAGAAGTTGGTGCAACAATATCCAAAGCATCGCAGGCATCTACCAGTTTTTCAACTTCGGTAAAACGCGGTATATTATATTTTTGAGCTACCAGATCGGCATTAGCATCATCAGTGTCACAAAAGCCAATTACCTGAACGCCCTCAATCTCTACCCAATTATTTAAATGGAATTTTCCTAAATGACCTGCCCCAATTACACCAATTTTTAACATACCTATATTTTTTCCTTGTACCCGAATATTTTCCCGGTTATTGATAATTTATCACTCGGCGGTTTCTTCCCAAAATCCCATCTTCCCGAATTTTTCAATGCGTTGTTCAATTCTTTTCTCCGGATTTATAGCTTTCAATTCCTTGATGACGGGCAGCAGGTATTCTTTTAAAATATTGGCAGCGCCCTGGTAATCCCAATGCGTACCACCCAATGGTTCGGGAATAACTCCGTCAACCAACCCAAAACCAAGCATGTCATCACCTGTAAGTTTCAGTTGCTCTGCTGCATTTTCTTTTTCGTCCCAACTGCGCCAAAGAATACTGCTGCAGCTCTCAGGCGAAATAACCGTGTACCAGGTATTTTCCATCATAAAAACCCTGTCGCCAACACCAATTCCTAAAGCACCACCGCTGGCTCCTTCTCCAATGATCACACATATCACAGGAACTTTAAGCCTGATCATTTCATAAATGTTACGTGCAATAGCTTCTCCCTGTCCTCTTTCTTCGGCTTCCAGACCCGGGTAAGCACCGGGCGTATCAATCAGCGTAATTACCGGTTTATTAAATTTCTCAGCCAGTTTCATTAACCGTAATGCTTTTCTATATCCTTCGGGATTGGCCATTCCGAAATTGCGTAGTTGCCTCGTTTTTGTGTTCGATCCTTTTTGCTGACCAAGTATCATAACGGTTTCGCCGCCCAGTTGTGCAAAGCCACCAACCATTGCCTTATCGTCTTTCACGTTTCTGTCGCCATGCAATTCTATAAAATTGGTACACATATTATGTATGTACTTTAATGTATACGGACGATCGGGGTGGCGGCTCAACTGTACCTTTTGCCATGGTGTTACATTAGAAGTAATATGTTTTTTGGTTTCAATGATCCGCTCTTCCAGCATGGCGATGGCGCCACTCATATTTGTTTTGCTTTTCTCCGAAGTAGTCTTAAGTTGTTCTATCTGGTCGTATAGCTCCTTGATAGGCTTTTCAAAATCGAGGAACTGTCGGTTTTTTAACTCAATCATGTGTAGTATTTGGCATTTAGTTCGTCAATGCGTTTTAATATTATTTCAGTTAGAACTGTAAGATAGTTTGTAAAAATAGGGGTTACAATTTTTTTATAAAAGTTTTGGAGCAGAAACTTAAGAAACCTATCTTTGCCGTCCCTTAAAAAAGGGCGTTTTTACAAAGGTAAATATGATGGAATTTGGATCGGTAGTTCAGTTGGTTAGAATGCCGCCCTGTCACGGCGGAGGTCGCGGGTTCGAGTCCCGTCCGGTCCGCTTATAATCTCCTAAAGGAGTAAAAAGCCACTTAAAATGCAGAGTTTAAGTGGCTTTTCTGTTTTTACACCAGAAAAAAGTCTAAAATTGGCTAATATTCAGGCGAAGGGTTCAATGATTATTTTTAATCACATTTTCTATTTACACTAGTCCTCAGATTTTGTCTCAAACCAGTCGAAGTACACTTTATTGTCACATTTAACACCAATTGATGTTGCATATAAGGCATACATACAACCCACAAATCCCCCAGCTGTTTTGGTACTTAAAAATATTGCATCAACATTTTCTTTTAGCAACTCCCATTTATCATCACCTGTAGAATAATAAAACGAGTATGTGTTTTTTTCGGCTTTTATTTTTAATTGCAACCAGTCTTTTAAACTGTTCAAAGGTTTAGATTCCAGCAATTCCATATTACCGTCTTTGTCATTGGCAACTGATTTATATAATTGCACAACGGGTATTTTGTTTTGTACAGACTGACAGAGAAAATAAAAATGCGTTTCATTCTGAAAGATAAGCATACCTGCCTTTTCATTTTCGGCAGTTGGTTTAAAACCAAAAGCTGTTGCTGCATAGCCGGTAAGGTGCTGTTGGCGAAAGCCAAGAAAGGCAGGATTTTCCTTACCTGAACAGGTTTGTGGCAGCAGCGTAACACTTAAGAGACCTTTCTTACCCATCAACCATTGCCATTGTTCTTGTGGCGTTCGTAAAAACTCCCAGCGGTAATTAAGTTTGCTACCCAAAAATTCATCTCGGAAGAAAAAATTAACAGAAAAATTATTTGTAACCGTTTTTGTTATATTGGGAAAAGGAACGGGGTAGTGGTATTGCACTGTTTCATTTCCTTCCAGTATATGCGGCCAGCCATCTTTCCATTCAACAGGCGTCATAAAAGTTTCACGGCCAATATTGTAATGCTCACCCTCGTACGGACGGCAACCGAGAAAAACGGCATACCATCTGCCGTCGGGCGTTTCCACGAAATCGGCATGGCCGGTTGTGGTGATTGGATTTTTTCTCGCCGTATCTAAATGCCTTTGTGTAAGAATTGGATTTTTTTCGTAAGAAATATAAGGCCCATCAACTGACTTGCTTCTGAATACTACTTCGGAATGATTATAGGCTGTTCCACCTTCGGCACAGATCAGATAATACCATCCATCTTTTTTAAAGATATGCGGCCCTTCAATCCACACCGGTTTTTTAGACATATCAGTTCCCCCGTTTATCAGTAATTTTTCTTTTCCGGTTACTTTTAAATTTTTCATGTCGAATTCAAACATGCGTATTGTGCGGTGTCCATCATGCATGGAAATATTACCTGGCGGAATACTGTTGAATAAAACATAGGCTTTATCACCTTCAAAATAAAGCGAAGGATCAATACCGTTTACTTCTTTTAGCCATACCGGGTTACTCCATGGTCCCTTGGGATCCTTAGCAGTGATCACAAAATTTCCACCTTCATCTATCAATGTGCAAATAATATAGAAGATGCCTTTATGATGGCGAATAGTTGGTGCAAACAATCCTCGGGAAACTCTGGCGTCTTTCTGATCCAGTTGTTCGGGCCTGTCCATCGCATGACCAATCTGTTTCCAGTTCACCAAATCTGTACTGTGAAAAATTGGCAAGCCGGGAAAATAAGCAAAGGAGGAATTAACGATATAATAATCGTTGCCAACACGGCAGATACTGGGATCGGGATAAAAGCCTGACAGGATGGGGTTGGTATAAGTAAGCTGTGCAAATCCTGCTAAGTACACAATGCAGAATACCATAGATAGAATTATTTTTCTCATGGCTTTTTAATGTTTTGATTGATATTGTTTGATATGTTCCGCAACATCAACCATTGGCGCAATCATAATGTCTTTTTCATTTTGTTTCAGGTAAGCAAGGAATTTCCTGTGTTCGTCAATATCTACATTTAAACTATTACCACCACCAACTCCATGAAACAGTATTACCAATAGTGAATTTGTAGCAACAGCCTGCTTTACCCATTCAATCATCTGCGCTGCCGTTTCGCCATTCACCATATAACAGTCTACATTGTACAGGTCCACATCCTGTATCTTATGCATCTCTTTTCTTACAGCCCTTGCTGCAACAAAATCATTTTTCATTGGTTCAATAAAAGAGGAGTCGCCAATCTTCATATCTCCACAGGTAAATGCAAATGTTCTTTTTGTTTTTCCATCCGATGACTGCAGAAATAAATTTGCCATTTTTGTTTCATCAATCATCCGCTGCACACTATATGTAGTAAGATCATAATCGGATTTTACCCATTCTCTTCCTTTGCCTCCATTGCATGGATGATACAAAGTATGGTTGCCCAGTTCATAACCTTTCGTCGCCAGACTTTTCCATTCATTCAAACGTGTTTGAACGGAATTGGAAAAAGCAGTAACATAAAATGTTGCTTTTAAGCCCAGCGAATCCAGTACTGGAACAGCATTGTCCAAATGCTGATCGATAGCATCATCGTAAGTAAGTACCACGGCGGTTTTTTTGCCTTTCCAAGGCTGTTTTTGTTGTGCACAGATACAGTGCCAGGCTGACAGTAAGGCAACGAGAAAAATATATTGTTTCATTTTAGAAATTGAATTGTTTATTTATCTGTTCTGAATGGTGAAGCAGGTAAGCCTTCTCTATTGTAAAGATTCGGATTGGCCGGATTATCTGCCCAGGCATATCGAACATATTTTGGTTGAAGTGTATCATCGCTCCATACAATTACTTTATCTCCATAAATTTTTGCATTGGCCCAAACAAATTTTTTGTCGGCACCGGCAATGGCAAACTGGCTTAATTCTTCCCCATCGTTTGTAATTAATCCGCTGCCGGTATGTGTGAATGAAATGATTATTTTGTTGCCTTCAATTTTTGAAGATTCGTAACGAGGACCGGAGTAAACAATGTCTTCACCATAGGCTATTTTTTCTGCGGCTAATGCAAGCCGTTCTCCCACGTCTTTCTTATTGTCGGGGTGAATATCATTCCATTCGCCTAAATCAATAGCAACCGCCATTGCTGTATTGTGTACCGATAAAGCATTCAACTGTGCCTCTCTTATTAATGCCCAGTTGCTTTCTTCGGGCAGATAATTTGCTTCCATAAAATTGGGAAGCTGTACATATAGAAAAGGAAGATTGGCCTCATGCCATTTGTTTCGCCAGTCGTTGATCAACGCTTTTTGAAGTGCTTCATATTCCTGCGGCCGTCCAGCATTGCTTTCGCCCTGGTACCAGAGGATTCCTTTTATTGCATAATTTGTTGCAGGGGCAACCATCGCATTATACAATGCAGTGGGTTGGCTTTGTGCATTTATTGACGCTTGTGCCGGTGGACGGGGAACAAATATTTCACCCACTTTATATTGCCAGGTTCCTTTAAGATCAACCGTGTCATTACCTGCGAAAATGCAGTAGGGTTTATCGGGAACAAATCCTCCTTTACCGAAATTATTTGTTACCCTGACAACAAAAATATTTTTACCGGTTTTCAAAACATCGACTGGTACCTTGTATCTTCTTTGAGGATACATGTACGTTGTGTTTCCAACTTTTTTCCCATTAATATAGAGCTCATCAGCATCTACAATTCTTCCTAAAAAAACTTTTGCAGGTTTGCCGGTCATTGCTGAAGGAATCTCAATTTCTTTCCGGTACCAAACCACACCGTTCAGATCCTTAATGCCCTGGTCTTCCCAGTAGCCGGGAATATTAATATTCTTCCATCCAATGGGCAGATAATTAATATCGTACCATTTAACAGGGCCAAGCATACCCTTATCATCAGACGGAATGTTAAGCCTGAATGCTTTTCGATTTATATTATTTACATAAGCCGTGTCTTTATTTTTTTGAATAGTTGTTTGCATGGCAGCAAAATCTTTCAGGCCTTCTTCGCTGGTCCATGCTTCAATAGGCGTACCGCCTACACTGACATTGATGATGCCGATGGGCACTTTGTGTTTTTCATATAATTTTTTTGCGAAGAAATAAGCAACTGCAGAAAAGGGCCTTACAGCTTCTCCTGCTGCAGTATTCCATCCAGCCAATGGCTGGACTGCGAGCAAATCATCTTTTGCACCCTGCAGGTTGTTAAGTGTAGGAACCCAGAACTGTCTTATCTGGTGATAATTTGCGTTAGCAATTTCATCGGCATAAGTTACATCATGAATGTTCAGTTGGTGTACCATGTTGCTCTGGCCCGAACAAAACCAAACATCACCAATCAGTATTTCTTTTAAACTTATTTTATTACTTGCACTAATATCCATCGTGTATGGTCCGCCTGCTTTCATTGGCGCAAAGGTTATCATCCATTTACCATTTGCACCAGTTATTGTTTTGTAATTTTTATTCTGAAAGTTGATCTTTATTTTTTCCTTCGGCGATGCCCAGCCCCAAATTTTTACATTCGCATCTCTTTGCAATACCATACTGTCACGTACCAGTTGCGGAAGTTTTACCTGACTATGGCTGTTATTGGCAATAAACAATAAGCAAACAATAAGCAGTTTAAAAATTTTATTCAACATGATTTTCAGCTTTAATTATTTGTTCTTTATCAATACAGTACTTTAATTTAATTAGGTACATTCAACACCGCATCCAACGCCGGTTTGGCTTTCCGGTTTCTGTTCCACAACAATGGATAGTTTGTACGCCCGGGAATAGGGTAGCCGTTTTTCCAGCTCATACCATCATGAACACCCCAAAAAGTAACTCTTGCAATTTTATCTTTTCTTGCATAGAAAATTTTAAACAGTTCCTTGTAACGATTTGTCAGCATTGCTTGCACGCTGTCGGGTAAGCCGTTTGGATAAGGATCCAAGAACTCTTTGAATTCTTCCAGTTGAAACTGTTTATCGCTCATGCCTTGCCCGATGATCTGTCCTTCTTTTGTTAAAGGCAGTACATCCACATCCAGTTCGGTTATCATAACTTTAATGCCGCAGGTAGCATAAGCATCAATGGCCTCTTCGATGTATTTTGTTTTTGGATAGTTTAAACCCCAGTGGCCTTGTATGCCCACACCATCAATGCGGATGCCTTCTTTTTGCAACATTTTTACCATGCGTACAATACCATCTCTTTTTGCCGGGCGCCATGCATTAAAATCGTTGTAGTACAATTCTGTATTGGGTGCAAATTCCTGTGCAAACTCAAAAGCATATTTGACCAAGGTATCACCATTGCCGATTGCATTAACCCAGGTTGTTGGCCGGTAGCTACCATCGTTATCAATCACTTCATTTACCACATCCCATGCATGCACTTTGCCGGCATACCTACCTGCAACAGTTTTTATATGGTTACGGAGCCGTTCAATCTGTTGATCTTTTGTATTGGGTTTTCCATTTTCATTGGTAAAGAACCATGCGGGCACCTGGTTGTGCCAAACCAATGTATGGCCAACAATAAACATATTGTGTTGTTTGCCGAATGCTACAACAGCATCAGCCGGTTCAAAATTAAAAACGCCGGGTTGTGGATTTATCAATGCAGCTTTCATCACATTTTCGGGGGTAATGGTATTAAATTGTTTTACTACTATATCCTGCGATGCTTTATCTGCTCCGCTTATAATTTCCTCATTAACAGCAGTACCAACTATGAACGCATTTTTGTAAACATCTTTTAATGTTTCTGCTGATGCATTTATTTTTTTTGTTTGTGCATAACTCCCCATACCACAAAAAACAGGTATTAAAAAAATAAGATTGACAATTCCTTTTTTCATGCTGTTTGTTTTCTTTTATTTAAGCCACTTCGTTTACCAGTTCTCCAATACCTTCAATTGATATTTTTACCTGGTCGCCCTGATGCAATGTAAAATCGCTGCCGGGTACAATTCCGGTACCTGTCATGATCAGACAACCATGCGGAAAACTGCATGCACGGTAGACATAAGCAGCAAGTTCTGTTACCGTCCGTTTCATTTGATCAATAGTTATTGAGCCAGAAAAAACGATTGTATTATTTCTGAAAATTTCCAGCAAAATAGCAGTAGAAGGTTTCAATGGTTCATTGCTGATTAAAATACAAGGTCCTACAGCAGCACAACCATCGTAGGTTTTTGCCTGCGGCAGATACAAAGGATTTTCGCCTTCGATGCTGCGGCTGCTCATATCATTTCCAATTGTATAGCCAATAATTTTTCCGGAAGAAGTTACTACTAATGTCAGTTCGGGCTCTGGTACATCCCAGGTGGAATCTTTACGGATACGCACTTTGCCGCAATGCCCCACAACACGATGTGGTGTTGATTTAAAAAACACTTCGGGTCTTTCTGCCTCATATACTTTTGCATAAAAATCGGCTCCGCCAGATGATTTGCTCTCCTCTTGTCTGCCTACTTTGCTGCGTAAATAAGTTACACCACAGGCCCAGAGTTCCTGATTTTCCATAGGAGCTTGTAAATCTGTTTTTATAAGATCAGCAGCTTCGGCCGATGGCTGCAAAGACGTTAACAGGTTATTTATTTTACTTTCTATTTTATCATCATTAATAAACTCATCCCAGTTTTTATTTTGAACTAAATAATACTGATGACCTTGTTCAATCACAATTCCCGTATTTGTTTTATAAATTTTCATTGATGAATTTTATTTTAATGAAAGATGCTGAATAGTAAAAAGATAAACAACATGGCAGTAACGCCGATTACCAGCGTACCCATACTATGTAATTTGTAACCGGTCTTTACATCCATACCCGACATTTGTGTTACCACCCAGAAAAAGCTATCGTTTGCATGCGATACAATTACTGATCCGGAACCGATAGCGATTACCACCATGGCTTTATCCATTTCGTTTGTGAGCCCGAGTGCAGGCATTAACGACACCATGATGGATGCCGTAGTTATCAATGCCACCGTTGATGAACCCTGTGCAGATTTTAGTGCTGCTGCCAAAATAAAAGGCAACCATATTCCTAAATTGTAGTCACCCAGCGAATTGCCAATTATTGTTGCCAGATCTGAGTTCTGCAGTATTTTTCCGAAAATACCGCCTGCGCCGGTTATTAATAAAATGGTAGCAGAATCGGTTAATGCTTTACCTACCCATCCATCAGTTGAGAACATAGATTTCTCCAATTTCTTTGGTAGCGGCAAACAAAAGAAAAAACCAATAATGAGCGCCATGACAGGCTCGCCGATAAAAGAAAAAATATTTTTTAAGATTAATTGCCATCCCTCATCAGAAAAAAAGGCAGATAATGATTTAAGTACAATTAAAATAATCGGTATCAAAATTGGAAATGAAGATCGCAGCAAAGAAGGACTTTGTTGCTTTTCAGGTTCGGCTGCTTTCTCATCAAAATCGGGGTTGATATAAATTTTTGCTGCAATCTTTTTTGCAAAGATGAGCGCTGCAACTAATGCAACTGCCGATGCGCCCAGGCCAAGCAATATCACTATGCCAAGGTCTGCATTCAATAGCCCGGCTGCGGCTATGGGGCCCGGCGTTGGTGGTACCAGCGCATGTGTGCAGGTTAAGCCAAGTCCCAGTGCAATGGCAGTGCCTGCCAGCGATAGCCCTGCTTTTTTAGTAAGATTTTTATTGAGCGATGATAATAAAATAAAACCACTGTCGGCAAAAACAGGAATAGAAACAACATAGCCGATAATGCCCATGGCAGTTGTTACACGCTTTGGTCCGATGAGTTGTAAAATTTTTTCGGCCAGTTTTAAAGTGCCGCCGGTATGTTCTAAAAAAGCACCAATGATAACACCAAGGATGATGATCAACCCGATTTTACCAAGTGTTCCGCCAAAGCCTTCCTGAATAGAAGAAATGATCAATGCTGTTTTCATACCCGATGCTAATCCAAAACCAATACTTACAAACAACAGCGCAAGGAACGGATGCAGCTTGAGTTTTGTGATTAACAGCACAATGGCTATAACACTCAGCAGTATGAGTAATAATGTCATCTTTAAAAATTATTTTCTCATTTTTAATCTCAGGATATACATATCATTAGTGATGTACATTGTTTTTTCATCAGGCGATAAGGCAATATTTGATGCAGCGTTATCAAGTTTTATCTTCCCGAGTAATTTTGCTTCTTTGTTAAAAATCCATACGCCGCCCGGACCGGTTGCAAATACATTTCCATTCCTATCAACTTTAAATCCATCGGGTAAGCCTTTTAAAGATTTATCATATCCTGCTGCGCTGTAAAAAATTCTGCGGTTTGCAAATGAACCGTCTTCATTTGCATCAAAAGCATACCAGTTTGGTTTATCAGGATCGGAGTTGGCAACCAGTAAAGTTTTTTCTCCTGGTAAAAATGCAATGCCGTTGGGTCTTGTCAGCGAATCCGTAACCAATACAACTGTGCCATCTGTTTTTACTTTGTACACGCCTTGAAAGGCAATTTCTTTTTTAGGGTCATCCATTTGTTTTTCTAAACCATAGGGAGGATCGGTAAAAAATAATTCGCCTTTGCTGTTATAGACTGCATCATTCGGACTGTTGAAACGCTTGCCATCATATTTACCGGCAATTGTTATATAGGTTGGTTTGGGGTTATCCAATGCTGCATTCATTTTTGCCATCTGCCTGTTGCCGCATTGGCACAAAACAAGGTTTCCAGCTGCATCCAGCGTTAAACCGTTAGAACCCATTTCGCCGCCTCTTTTAACGGTATCGGTATAACCGGAAGGAGTGAGGTAAACTTCTTTTCCTTTTTCTTCGGTCCATTTAAAAATGGTATCTCTTGGCACATCAGAAAATAAAAGCATATTATGTTTTTCAATCCAAACAGGTCCTTCACTCCAATCCATGCCTTCGGCAATAATCTCTGCTTTTGCAGATGTATCTATAATGGCATCAAGTAAAGCATCAATTCTTTCAATTGTTCCGGTCGTTTTATATTTTTCAGATATAGGCTCATTTTTTTTATCTGAATTATTACAGGCACTTAATAATGCAATAAAACAGATAGACAATACATATTTCATAAGTAAGTTTTTAGTTTTAATGAGAATCTCTAGTTACAACTGAACCAGAACTTCCCTGCAGGAAATCCAGGTCGGCACCTTTATCTGCACCCATCACATGCTTAACATACATACTCACATAACCACGTGTGGCAGGCGGTTTCGGCGCTTGCCATGCTGCCCGTCGCTTTGACAGTTCCTCATCAGTAACATGTAAATGAAGTTTGCGTTGTTCAACATCCAGTTCAATCATGTCGCCGTTTTGCACCAACGCCAGGTTACCTCCAATGGCCGATTCGGGTGATATATGCAGCACCGCTGCACCATAAGCTGTACCGCTCATTCTTCCATCGCTGATGCGTACCATATCTTTAATTCCCTTCTGCAATATTTTTTTCGGCAAAGCCATGTTACCAACTTCCGGCATACCGGGATAACCAACCGGGCCAACATATTTTAACACCATTACACAGGTTTCGTCAATGTCAAGTTCAGGATCATCAATTCTTGCATTGTAATCTTCAATACTTTCAAACACTACTGCTCTTCCTGTATGTTTTAATAAAGCAGCAGTTGCTGCTGAAGGTTTTATCACGGCACCATTCTCCGCCAGGTTTCCTTTTACCACCACACAACCTGCTTCGGGAATTATTGGTTTGTTATATGTAGCAATAACATCATCATTGTAACATGAGGTATTGCCTGCAATATTTTCATGATGATTTTTTCCGGTAACCGTAATAATATTTTTATGCAGTTTTTCTTTCAGTTCATTTAAAATAACCGGTAGACCGCCTGCATAATAAAAATCTTCCATCAAATATTTTCCCGAAGGCATGAGGTTCAATAACAATGGAATTTTACTTCCGATGCTGTCGAAATCATCCAGGTTTAATTCGACACCAATCCTTCCTGCAATGGCAGTAAGATGAATAATAAAATTGGATGAACCACCAACCGCAGCATTTGCGATGATAGCATTTTCAAACGCTTCTCTGGTGAGTATTTTATCAATGGTTAAATTTTCTTTTACCATTTCTACAATTCTTCTGCCGCTTAACTGAGCCATTTGTTTTTTTCTTGAATCAGCTGCAGGAATGGCTGATGCACCGGACAACGTAAGTCCGAGCGACTCAACCATACAAGCCATTGTTGATGCCGTGCCCATCGTCATACAATGCCCAATGCTACGGCTCATGCAGCTTTCAGCTATTTCACATTCTTCGGCGGTCATGTTTCCTGTCTTCATATCTTCATCAAATTTCCACACATGTGTACCACTGCCGATTGTCTGTCCTTTAAATCTGCCATTCAACATTGGTCCGCCGGGAACGACAATCGTTGGTAAACCAACACTTGCCGCACCCATCACCGTTGATGGTGTTGTTTTATCGCAACCGGTTAACAATACAACACCGTCAATCGGGTTGCCGCGGATGGATTCTTCGGCATCCATACTTGCTAAATTTCTAAAAAGCATTGCCGTTGGTTTCAACAATGTTTCACCCAGACTCATAATTGGAAACTCCAAAGGGAAACCACCTGCTTCCAGTACGCCACGCTTTACCATCTCTGCATGTTCACGAAAATGTGCATTGCAGGGTGTGAGTTCGCTGAACGTATTACAGATACCAATTACCGGCCTGCCATCAAACATATCAACAGGCATGCCCTGGTTTTTCATCCAGCTACGGTAAATAATTCCGTCTTTATCTTTTTTACCAAACCAACCACGGCTTCTTAATTCACCCCTATCCCCTAATGGGGGAATGTTATTGTTGTCATTTTTCATACACTATTTATTTATCTCAATTCTCTTTCCTGTATTCATCGCTTCATAAATTGCGGTAATAATTTTTACATCTCTTCTTCCCATTTCTCCCGGCACAATTGTTGGCCGTTTATTTTTTATGGCCAACGCAAATTCATCCATCTGCTTTGCCTGCTGCGACATGGGTGCGTATTCAATCACGCCGTCAGAAGTTTTTCCTTTTAATCCTGAATAATTGAATGCAGGCTGCAGTTCAAAGAATCCTTTTTCAACTTCGGCCTTCAAATAATTCATACCATCGGTATAACTTGTTTTGCATTCGGAAACAAGACCGTTTGGCATTTCCATCTGCCAGATAAGCGTTTCTTCAATATCAATAAATTTTGAAGGATCGCTGATAGGGGAAGCCTGTGCTGTTACAGCAACAGGCTCCATACCGGTGGTATAGCAAACGCCCTGCATGCAATAGATACCAAGGTCCATCAACGGTCCGCCACCTGCCATTTTTTTATCTAAGCGCCATATTCCTTTTTGTGCCCTGAAACCAAAACCCGCCGACAATTTTTTTATTTCGCCGTAAACTTTTTTTGTTCCCAATCTTGCCATCTCTAAATTATACGGATCAAAATGCAAGCGATAACCGATGGACAACATTTTGCCTGCCTTTTTACAAGCTGCAATCATGCTGTCGCAATCTTCAACGTTAATTGCCATGGGCTTTTCACAGGTAACATGTTTACCGGCTTGCGCTGCACGTATAGTATAATCGGCGTGCATACTGTTTGGAAGCACTACATAAACAATGTCAATATCGGGATTGTCTTTTATGCTGTCGAAATTTTCGTAGTTGTAAATATTTTTCTCAGGGATGTTATATTTTTCTTTCCATGTTTCAGCTTTTGATGGAGTGCCAGTAACTATACCGGCCAGGTAACAATGTTCTGTTTGAAGCAGTGCTGGCGCAAGTTGGCCGGTTGCATAGCCACCAAGTCCCACCAATGCAACGCCAAGCTTTCCGTCTTTTTTATTTTTCTCAATCATCCTTTTCGAATTTGTTTTTTCTGCATTACCGTATTTTATATGCGCCGAAAGAATAGGAATACTTAACCCTGCAAGCCCCAGGGTATAAATAAATTTTCTCCTTGATTGATTCTTTAGTTTATTGTTGACCATACAGGTATTTATAAAACTGTTATCTGCCGTGTTAATACATTGCCCGTTGTTTTGTTTTTTACACCTGGCTGCCCGCCACCAACGCTGATGGCAACTTTTCCATTTAGTGATTTCAACTTTCCGTTGTCATCCACAACCGATAAATCATCTGCAGTTAAATTGAATTGAATTGTCTTACTTTCTCCTGCTTTTAAAAATATCCGCTGAAAACCTTTTAATGCTTTTAAAGGAGAACGTATCGTGCTATTCTGATTAGCAGCGTACAACTGAACAACTTCTTCTCCATCTTTATTTCCGGTATTTGTAACTTTTACTTTTACGATGACACTGTTTCCTGCTTTTACAGTTGATGGAATTACAAGATTGTCATAGTTGAATGTTGTATAACTCAACCCATAGCCAAATGGATACAATGCATCGCCTCTGAAATAGCGGTAGGTGCGGTTTGCCATGGAGTAATTGCTGAAACCTGCAAGATCAGCATCGCCTTTATAAAAAGTTACTGGTAAACGTCCTGCAGGATTATAATCACCAAATAATACATCGGCAATAGCTGTGCCTGCAGATTGCCCGCCATACCAGGAATTAATTATGCCCGGTACAAGCTCATCTTCCCACGGAATAGCAACTGCACTGCCGGTCATCATCACAAATACAACAGGTTTGTCGGTTGTTTGCAAAGCCTTCATCAATTCTGTTTGCACTGCAGGTAACATGATGGATGTTCTGTCGCCGCCTTTAAAACCCGTTACTGCCACCGGCATTTCTTCACCTTCCAGTTGTGGAGAGATGCCGCCAATAAAAATAAACGCATCAGCATCTTTATATTTTTCGGCCATTGCTTTAAAATCTGTCTTAACATAGTTTCCTGCAAAGAGTTTTACTGATGCATCACCTTCGGCCTGTCGAAAACTCATTTCAATTCTATAGGTAATCCCTTTTTTAACCGACACGTTGAACTGCCTGCTTCCCCAGCGGTTACGTTCCCATACATCTACCATAAGACTATCGTTTATTAGAACACGATAACCATCATTGGCTTCCGATTCAAAGTTCAGTATTTCATCTTTATCGGCTGTAATGTTAGTGGTATATTTTGCTGAGTAGTTCGTTGATTTCAGACCGGGAACGGGAATCTCACCTTCGGACCATTGATGATTGATTTCTTTTTCAATGCTGCTGAAGACCGGTTGCCCTTCTAATTTTTCATTGTCGAAGTATTCTGCCTTTACACCTGGTTTGCCGTCATATTTATATAAAGAACTGATGTCTTTATGAACAAGTAAAGTGTCATTCGCAAAATTGATAGCCTTTTCATAAATGACTTCTGTGTTTTTTCCGAGCTTGTTTTTTATTCCTTCCAATGCAGTAATAATTTTTGAAGGCGTGCCGTTATAATTTCCCAATACGGCAATTGAATTATCGGCATTAGGGCCAAGCACAACAATTTTGTTTATTGTTTTACTCAGCGGTAAAGTATTGTTTTGATTTTTTAATAACACAATGGACTGCTGCGCCATTTTTAATGCATGTGCTTTGTGTTCGGCACTTTCTAAAACTGAAGCCGGTGCCTGTGCATATTTTACCATGGATGGAGGATCAAACATGCCCAGGCGGTAACGTATCATGAATAATCTTTTCAGCGATACATTGATCTGTTCTTCTTTTATTAAACCACTTTTAACCGCTTCAACAAGTGTGGTGTAAACTGATACGCCGCATTCCACATCGGTACCATGTATCAACGCATCCACACCTGATGCCAAAGCATCCTTATGTGTTTTATGAAACTGGTAAAAATCATTCAACGCCCAGCAATCGCTGGTTACATAGCCGGTAAATTTCCATTGGTTGCGCAGAATATTATTCATTAAAAGGTCATTGGCACAGCAGGGTTGTGTGTTCACTGCATTGTATGCACACATCACACCCGCAACTTTTGCATTTACCACAAGTTCCTTAAATGCCGGCAGGTAAGTATCCCATAAGTCATAAGCCGAAGGATCAAAATTATCGGCATGTCTTGTTGGCTCAGGACCGCTGTGTACGGCAAAATGTTTTGCACAGGCTGCCGCTTTTAAATATTTAGGATCATCGCCCTGCAAACCATGTACAAAAGCACGGCCAAGCATGGCTGTTAGAAAAGGATCTTCGCCATAGGTTTCCTGTCCGCGACCCCAGCGTGGGTCACGAAAGATATTGATGTTGGGTGTCCAGTAAGTAAGACCCAGGTAACGGTCGCCTGTTTTACCATCTTTATTTGCCTGGTTAAATACGGCACGGCCTTCCATAGCCGAAAAATCGGCCATGCGTTTCAGAGAATTTGTATCCCATGTTGCAGCCATGGCAATGGCCTGTGGGTAAACCGTTACTTTATATGGTGTACGTGCAACACCATGCAGCACTTCACTCCACCAGTCGTATGCAGGTATACCAAGCCTTGTAACCGCCGGTGCATGATGCATCATCTGTGCTACTTTTTCTTCCAGCGTTAAGCGGCTAACCACATCATTTACCCTTGCAACAAACGACAAGTTGGTATTCCACATTGGTAAAGACTTGTAATCGCTTTGAGCATAGTTATTTTTTGTAAATAATAATGCAATCGCAAGCAGGCATGTTTTAAATGCTGTTTTCATGATCATTTATTTTATAGTCAGCCTAAAATCTATTTCGCAATTGTTTCCGGCGGGCCCAGATAACTTTGTTTTACGCCGCCGAAATCAAGCACCAGTTTCTGCAACACCACGCCGGGGTTTACCATCCAGTATCTTAAAATATGTTTTCCGGGTTTAGAAATGCTGTGATTACTTGTTCTAATAATGATATTGTCGGCCACCCACTTATTCCATTCGCTGGTATAATTAACTTCTACGCCTTTGTTAATGCTGATGATCTGTGGTTTCTCATCATCTATTGATATGGCATACTGCAAGCCGTTTTCAGTATTGTGAAAATTAAGGGTTGGAGAGAAATAGGCGTTTATTTTGAAACCACCATCACCTAATGTATAAAATTCATATTCTACATGCGGGGCATTACCGCCAGGTGTTTGATTATTTGCAGTTACCGGAAAGGGCGTAATGGCTGAACCTGTTTTTCCAAGGTCAGGCAAAATTTTCCAGATGATGTTGTTAGTATTGATAGATTGGGTGAAATGTGATGCGTCAATTGAAACATAATCATCAAACTCGTAAAATGTATTTTTTTTTGCCGATTTGGGGATATCATAAATCGACGATTCAACAAGATGACTAAACGGTACATAGCCTGATTCTGGCACAGTCGAATCCGCTGGTAAATATTTTACTTCAGGCGTTTTATTAAACGGTGGTTGCTGCCAGTAAGTATAGCCAATATGGGTCTGGCCCATCATGTGGTTCCATTTGCCATTATTCAAGCGATGATATTGGATTGTAACTAAAGAATCCATAGCATGAAGCTGTTTCACTTTTAGAGCAGACGTATTTGCTGCAGCATATTTGTTCTGGTAGAATTTTTTATTCAGTGCAACATTGTAATACATTTCATTCAGGTTGGCGCAGGCTTTTATAGGGTGCAGCGCCAATTGGAAAAATGCATCTTTATATTCGGCAGGAATTTTCGTATTTAGTTTTTCTGCTTTTGTCAGCAGTTCATTGTAATCTTTTACAACATTTTCAAATTCATTGTAATTATCTAAACTGTATGTTTTATCATCAAGTAACTCCGGCTTTCTCCTGCCATTATATTTTCCATATGTAGAAATAATATCAGCAATTTCTTTAGCGTGCTTATTTCCAAACTGGGCTGCCGCCCATTGTTCTGTATATTTTTGCAGTTCATCTGCGCCAATTTTTTCCGGGTTCCATGCATAATCTAAAAAGAAAGAGATGGGAAATTCCATGGGCTTAATATCGCCCACATTTACTATCCAGATATTTTTTACTCCGTAGTCATAGGCCAGGTGCATCTGTTCCCAAACTCTTGGAATTGGATTTGTATTTAACCATTTGTAATTTCTTGGCCCGCCTACATAGTCAAAATGATAATAAATGCCATAACCACCTTTGCGTGGTTTTTCATTCAGCTTCGGAAGTTTGCGGATATTGCCCCAATTATCATCGCATAATAAAAGTGTTACATCATCAGGCACACGCATGCCTTTATCGTAATAATCCTGCACTTCTTTGTACAGTGCCCATAGTTGTGGCGTTTCAGCCGCAGGCTTATGTGTTACATCTGCAATTATTTCTCTTTGGTCTTTTACAATTCTTTCCAGTAATGCAGTTGCGGTTTCCCGGCTCATGGGTTCATCACCATCGCCACGCATACCAACACTCACAATTTTTTCATTCCAGGCCCTCTGCATACCACCACGCCAGAATTCTTTCAGTCCGGCCTCTGTACTGTCGTAATTCCATTTTTTTTCTTTGCCAAAATATTTCCATTCTTCATGTGCTCTCATCAATGGCTCATGATGTGATGTGCCGATAACAATTGCATAATCATCGGCTGTTCTGATACTGAGAGAATCATCGTAATAAAATGCATTTCCCCACATGGCCGGCCAGATATAATTTGATTTAAGGCGAAGCATCAGTTCAAAAACCTTTTCGTAAAAAAGATGATTGAAACCACCGAATTTTTCCTTACTCCAGTCACTTAACGCTGGTGCTTCATCATTGATAAATATGCCACGGTATTTTACTTTTGGGGCATCGTTAATTACAATCCCTTTCTTAATAAATAAGGCTGTTTTTTTTTGTACCGGAACATCTGCCCACCAATACCAGGGCGATACGCCTATTTGTTTTGACAATTCAAATACGCCGTAAGCCGTTCCACGCCTGTCGCTTCCGGTAATGAACAAAATATTTTGTGCAGCAATTGTTTTGGCTTCTATTTGATAGGCTTCCCATTTAGCAACAAGATTTTTAGTGTTGATGTTTTTATTATTGAAAACAGATTTTTCCAATGATCCAACAGCAATTATGTTTTTGTATGAGGTATTCAGAGAATTGATAAGCGCCGGTTTTACGCCGGTAACGTGTTCAATATCGGCCTGTAATAATTCTGCAGATTTTATTACAACTGTAAAATCATTTACATCAACATAGATAACCGCATCTTTAATTGAAAAGGAATTGGTAGACTGTTTGTCTGAAGCTATCTGCTGGGCAGCAAGACCTGCGGCAAATAATAAACTCAATACTATCAACAGTATTTGTTTTTTTTTCATAACAAACAATTATGTTTTCTCCGGGGGAGAATAAAAATTAAAAACCAATTGAGTTACCTCCATCAACAGGCAACACAACACCAGTAATATATTTTGATGCATCAGTGGCTAAAAACAAAGCCGCATCTCCAATATCTGCTGGCTGTCCCATAAAACCCATGGGTGTTCGGCCAAAAACTTTTGCTTTTCTTTCGGGATCAGTGTTTAATGCTTTTGCTGTCATAGCCGTTTCAATAAAACCGGGCGCAATTGCATTGACACGAATTCCTTTTGGCGAAAGCTCAACGGCCATTGCTCTTGTCATGCCGTCAATCGCAGTCTTGGATGCGCTGTAGGCAATTACCCTTGGTAAACCATACTGCGCCGCCATAGAACTGATATTGATAATGCTGCCAGAACCTGCTGCCAACATCTGTTTCGCTACTTCACGACTTACTGCAAATACAGAAGAAAGATTGGTTGTAATAACAGATTGAAATTCTTCATCTGTCACTTCCGTAAAATCTTTTTTCATATTGATACCTGCATTGTTCACCAGTATATCAATTTGGCCAAACTGTTTAACTATATTTTCAATCAATGGCGGAATAGTAGAAAGGTGACTAATATCGCAACTCATAGGATGACACATATCTCCCAATATTTCTTTTGCTTCCTTTAGTTTGTTTTCATCTCTGCCAATTATAATTGTTTCAATACCGGCTGCAATAAACTTTTCTGTTATTGCCAATCCAATACCTGAACCACCGCCTGTTACTATTGCAATCTTCTTGCTCATAATGTTTTATTTAATTTCCCGGTGCGTAGGGAAATTTAAGTGATTTGTAATATTCCAATGTACGATCTGGTTTTTCAATGGCAGTTGGAATTTCCATTTTAGAAAATGTTTGAAAATACAGCAGGCATGCGTTTCTCCACCATACGGCTTCTTTTTCCTGTATGCTTAATAGCATTTTTACCTGTTCAAATCTTTCTTTATCAACCATGTTTTCAAATTTGTTCCAGGTGTTTTGCATTTTGCGTACTCCCAAAACCCCATCATTGTATTTGTTGCAGAGTTCATCCCACAATGTTCTGCCCGATCTCATTTTGTGTGTCCAGCTTACATGATGAAACCAAAGTAAGAATTTTTCATCGCAGGTATTTACATTTTCATATAATCTCCTTACTTCAGGTGCATATTGTGCCAGTGCATTGCTGCCTGTTGCAGTCCTGTCAAATCCAATGCCGGCGGCATCTGCACGGTGATAATAAACCGGATTCCAGTCTGCTCTTGGTAAGTTATCGCTCCATGGCGCAGGGCCGTAGTGATGCCCGTTAGCCATGATATGATGCAAACCCAACGGCGTCATATAATTTACCATTGCTTCACGGGAATTAAGCATGAGCTCCTTTATGTCGTCAACAAAAATCTTTGAATTGGAAAACGTCTGTCGTATCCATTCATCTGCTATTTGTTCGCTGCTGATATTTCCATTCCAGGCAAGCCGCCCAAGTGTGTACCAGTTGGCTTGGCCAAATAAGTTCCCTGTCCAGTTCCTGTCGTTACCAATGTTGGAAACTGCAGCCATGCCACTTATGTCATGGGTATACAAACTTCCATCAACAATTTTTGCAACCACTGATCCCTTGCCTTTTGTGTAGGTATCAGTATTTAAAACTTCTTTAAAGAGCGGTGCTTCAAAAACAAGGTTGGTGCCTTGTCCGAGATATTCCTGAGTAAGCTGAAACTCCATCATCAAAGGCGTTTGCTGCATTGCGCCAAACAAAGGGCTGAATGGTTCTCTTGGTTGAAAATCTATTGGACCATTTTTTACCTGCACTAAAACGTTTTTCCGAAATTGCCCGTCAAGCGGTTTAAACTGCTCATAGGCCTGTTTGAAGCGATCTGCGGATGCAATGGGAACTGCATTTTTGTCAACTACATCAGCACCATAATCTTCGGTTGCTTTTTGTACCCTTACATCATACACAAATGCTCGCCACATAATAATTCCTCCATACGGTGCAACAGCATCAGCCAGCATATTTGCGCCATCGGCGTGTGTGCGGTTATAATTCTGAGGACCGGGTTGACCTTCAGAATTTGCTTTAACCAGGAAGCCGCCGAAGTCGGGAATAAGTTTATAAATTTCTTTTGCTTTGACTTTCCACCATTGCTGCACTGAAGGGTCTATCGGGTCTGCAGTTTTTAATCCACCGATCTCAATTGGTGAACTGAATCTTGCAGTTAAATATACTTTTATTCCATAAGGACGAAAAGTATTTGCCAATGCAGCAACTTTATTAAGATACATACTGGTAAGCACCAAAGCATTTGCATTTACATTGGTTAAAACAGTACCGTTTATGCCGATTGATGCATTAGCTCTTGCATAATCGATATATCGTTGATCAATATAATCTGGTAATGTATGCCAGTTCCAAATTGATATTCCTGCGTATCCTCTTTCTACACTTCGATTTAGGTTGTCCCAATGATCCAAAAGACGGAGTTTGATCTCTGGTGCCGAAATGATACTAAAATTATCAAGAGATTGCTGCATTTGCAACAGGCGCAAAAAATAAAAGCAACCATACAGCAGACCTTTATCAGTGTTGGCTTTGATAATAATTGTTGTTTTTCCGGAGACCGTATTTGATCCTATACTGAATCCTTCGGCACCGAGTGTTGGACTAGTAACTTTGATGAAAATTACTGATGCAGTTTCAGTATCGGCAAATTTAATTTCATCACCAAGTAATCCAGTTAATCCATTTTTTAGTTCTTGTCTTATTACATTAATTGTTGGGGAGTTTCCTTTTACTGAAACCGACTGGATGATTTTTTTGTATTGAATAAGTAAAGCGGGGTTATCAATTTTATCATATCTAAGCCAAAGCCGATAACCATCTTCAGCAAACAATCGTGTTGTGAAAAGCAAAACGATTAAAGTAATGGCCAAAATCAGTTGTCTTGTCAAAACGAGCTTTTTTGTTTATTGTTTTCTTAATGATGATTTTCTGATTATAAGTTCTGATCTTACAACAATAGTGTTGGTATGCTTGATGTTTGAAATACCTTTTAAATGGTTGATAAGATTACGGGCTGCAATTTCTCCCATATCATTGCCGGGGTAATGAATAGTACTCAGCTGGGGTTCGATCAGTTTACAAATCGCATCGTTGTTAAAACCTACAACGGCAATATCCTGTGGAATTTTTATACCGTGTTCTTTCAGCGTTTGCATGCAAACCGCTGCGCAAAAATCATTTGTTATAAATGCACCGTCGGGCAGAGGCTTCATATTCAGTATCTCATAGGCTGCTTCTACACTCCGCTGCTCACTAAGGTCCTTTACCAATACAAGGTCATCATCCAGTTTTAATCCGTTATCATTCAACGCATCTTTATATCCTTTGTAGCGTTGTGTATAAACATTTCTTTTCAAACTGGCAGTCAGCATCACTATCCTTTTACAACCTTGTTCAATTAAGTGTTGTGTTGCCTGATAGCCGCATTTATAATTATCAATAATCACTTTAGTATTTTCAATATTCTCTTCCACACGGTCAAAGAAAATCACAGGTATCCCTTTTTCTTCAAAATGATTGAAATGCTCCAGGCCCTCGGTATCAAATGCAAGCGATGCCAGTAAACCATCTACTCTTTTGTGAAAAAGGTTGAGTGCATTGGCAGCCTCTTTATCAAAGCTTTCCGAAGAGTGGGCTATAAGCAGGTCGTACCCGTTTTCAGCCGTAACTTTTTCAATCCCGGCCAGAACAGAAGTTATGAAATTGCTGTTTAGCTCATGAATGATGACGCCAATCGTATTGGTCTTCTGTTTGCGAAGGCTACTTGCAAATGTATTATGCCGGTATCCCATTTCCTTTGCTGTATCCTGGATCTTTTTGCGGGTGTTTTTATTTATGGTTGCATGGTCGTTAAGCGCCCGGCTTACTGTTGTAGATGACAAATCCAGCCTTTGGGCTATATCATATATGGTTATTTCTTTTTTCTGCTTCATTTTGCAATCGGTTGCGTAAAAATCGTAAAAATATTGCTAATGTCAAACTTTTATTTCACAAAAAACAGGAAACAAATATATAAGTCTTCAGGTTCTTATTGGTTTCATACTTTTACCGGGTTTATCTTTGTAATTATATGCTATATGGCTTTACTGGTAAGCATTTTCGAAAACATATTTACACTTTGTAAGCACATTTTTTTCATAAAGGTTTAGGGTCTATTCCTTTTGTAAACAGTAAAAAAATATTTTTTATCATTTTTATTTTGCTTATAGGTTACATGAAGTTGGATATTTATATGATAAAAAGTCTAATTTGAAAAAAAAAATTGCAATCGGTTGCATTTTTTAAAAAAAGCACTTATATTCGTTTTGAGAAAAGATTTTTTATCGCTTTTAGATTGCTTTAAAGTATTTATTTAATACGGCTGTATGAGAAGAAAAAACCATTATCGTTTTTTAATTACGAGAACTTTTTTGGAGCATGCAGGACCCGTAATTTGTGCGAAAACTTCCTTTTCATACAATATTTTTTCTTTTTCAAAATTCAGGCGCTTTCCAAATTGTATTAATGCTTTTGATCTGATGTGTTCAAAAATGTTAGTGCTTTTTTTATACACAATCATATTCACCACTTTTTAATTGCCAAAACGAGAATTATGAAAAAAATCACAAAATCAAAAAAGCTGTTCTTGCTGAATAGCCATCTCAAAAGAAGCTGTTTTATTGCTGGAATTTTAGTGCTTCATGCTTTATTGTTATCCAACTCAATATTTGCTCAAAACAAAACGGTAACAGGCCGCGTTGTTGACGACGGAGGTAAACCGGTTCAAAAAGCATCTGTAATGCTGAAAGGCAGCACATCGGGAACTTCAACCAACGATAATGGAGAATTTCAATTATCTGTTCCGGCAAATGGTACTATCGTATTTTCTGCCGTGGATTTTGCTACGCAGGAGTTAAAACCGGGCAACAGAACAAATTTAAATGTTGTACTGGTTTCAGTTACTAAAAATCTTGCTGAAGTTGTTGTTGTTGGTTATGGTACTCAGCGCAAAGAAGCGGTAACAGGGTCAGTTGCTTCCATTAATGGTGATAAGATACGTGAGGTTCCGGCACCTAATCTTTCTCAGGCTTTACAGGGACGGGTAGCAGGTGTAGAAATATCTCAAACATCAACGCGGCCCGGCGCTACCATGCAGATTCGTATAAGGGGAATCCGATCGTTAAGTGCTGATAATAATCCATTAATCGTTCTTGATGGAATTCCTTTCGTTGGCTCAATTGCAGATATAAACCCTGACGATGTAAAAACGCTTGATATCTTAAAAGATGCTTCTGCAACTGCTATTTATGGTTCTCGTGGTGCCAATGGTGTTATTCTTATCACAACGGACAAGGGAGCAATCAACAGAAAAGCCAGGATAACATACAGCGCTTATGTTGGCTCGCAAAAAGTTTTTGCTAAATACCCGATGATGAATGGGCCGCAATTTGTAGCACTACGTGCTGCGGCAAATCTTTATCCAAACAATGGACAAGATGAAGCTAATGACTTAAACACCGACTGGCAGGATTTATTCTACAAGACAGGCACGGTAACTGATCATAATATTAGTGTTTCAGGCGGTTCTGAAACAGGTAGTTACAATTTTGGTATGGGCTACTATCTCAATCAGGGCGTGATTCCTACTCAGCAATACAAGCGTTATTCACTGCGTGGTTCGATAGATCAGCAGGTTGGAAAATATTTCCGGCTGGGATTAACCACAAATAACAATTTTAACCAGAGTGAAGGAAATCAGGTGGGCCTTTACAATGCTTTAAGCATGTCACCTATCTCCACCCCTTATAACCCAGACGGCTCGATGAAGAGAATCATCAGAATGGCAGCAGATGATCAGTACATTTTTACCAAAAACGTAATAAATAATTTACAAGACAATGAACAATGGCTTAACGAAACCCGTGGATTGGCAACATATAATTCTGTTTATGCTGAAGTGAAAGCGCCATGGGTCAAAGGATTGAAATACAGGGTAAATCTTGGACTCGATTATTTTCAAACAAATAACGGAGCTTACACAGGGATGGGTGTAGGCAATACAAACGCCAGTACGGTTTCTACTGCATCTGTAGATAACAGGCAGACTTATCACTGGACTCTCGAAAATCTGCTTACCTACGATCATACATTTTCCGGAAAACATAATGTCAATGTAGTTGCATTATACTCTGCAGAACAAAATAAATACACCAGGTCAAATATGTCGGGTGTGGATATTCCGGCTGATGCTTTTCAATTTTATAATCTCGGGCGTGCTGCAACAGTAACTGTAGATCCTAACAATCAAGACTACCGTTTGTGGGGATTAAAATCGTTAATGGGTAGAGTAATGTACGCTTACGACAACCGTTACATGCTCTCAGCTACAGTACGTTCAGATGGTTCGTCCAGGCTGGCACCAGGACACAAGTGGCACACATACCCGGCTGTTTCTGTAGGATGGAATATTGCCAATGAATCGTTTATGAGTAGGTTCAAATTTATTGACAATCTCAAACTCCGTGCAGGTTTTGGGCAAACTTCAAACCAGACTATTGATCCTTATTCCACATTGGGGTTGTTAAGTACGAGGCCATATAACTTTGGACCATCTAATTATGCAACCGGCTATTATGTAACTCAATTACCTAACCCTAATTTGGGCTGGGAATTTTCCAAGACCTGGAACTTTGGACTTGACTTTTCTGTTTTAAATAACCGCCTCTCGGGCACCATTGAATATTATATAACAAAGACTGAGGATATTCTTTTAAATCTCAGTCTGCCACTTACCTCTGGTGTTAGCAACATAGCTTCAAATATTGGGGCAACTCAAAACAAAGGTTTTGAACTCAGTTTGAATGGTACAATTCTCAAAACCAGAAGTGGTGTTACCTGGGATGCAGGGTTTAATTTTTATACTAACAAGAACAAATTGGTATCATTAGCTTCAGGGCAGGACAGGGATGAGGCTAATTGGTGGTTTGTAGGCCACAATATCAATGCTATTTTCGATTATAAGAAAATTGGTTTATGGCAAACTGGTGATCCGTATTTAAACAACCTTGAGCCAGGTGGAAATGTGGGTATGATCAAAGTTGAATACACCGGTAATCGTAATCCGGATGGTTCTCCCGTTAGAGCTATAGGTTCTGCAGACCGGCAAATAATGGATGTAGATCCTAAATGGCAGGGAGGTTTTAACACCCGAGTAGCTTACAAAGGGTTTGACCTGAGTATTGTGGGAATATTCAGACATGGAGGAATTTTGTTTAGCAGTATTCATGGATCTAGTGGATATTTGAATTTATTGAGTGGCCGCAGAAATAATTTAGATGTAGATTACTGGACACCAACTAATACCGGAGCTAAGTATCCCAAGCCTGGCGGAATTATCAGCAACGATAATCCTAAATACGGTAGCACACTGAGTTACTTTGATGCTTCATACCTGAAGATCCGAACGATAACACTTGGATATGACCTTAGCCGAAGCCTAATTAAAAATCAGGCTATAAAAATGCGGATGTACTTTACCGTTCAAAACCCTTTTGTTATGTTCTCACCTTTCCATAAGGAATCCGGTCTGGATCCTGAAACCAATTCGTATGGAAATCAAAATGTGGCTTCAGGTGGCGCTATCAGTCAGAATCAAAATCTGTTGGGTCGTATGTTGATTGTTGGGTACAATACCCCATCAACCCGAAACTATATCATTGGTGTTAATTTGTCATTTTAAAAATATATAAACATGAAACATATACAAATAAAAATCCTCCTTGTATCGGCGCTGTTTATTTTGTCGTCAACAGGATGTAAAAAAATTCTGGAAGAACAGCCACGAAGTATCTACACACCGGAGTTTTTTAAAACCGAAGCCGGGGTTTTGGGTGGTATTACATCTCAATATGCTCATCTGCGCTATATATATGGCCAACCATATTATTATAATACGCTGGAAACCGGCACAGATGAATATACTTATGGTCAGAGTGCGGATCAGAACTTTAAGGATATGGATATGAGTGGTGTGGGGCAGATAACACCCAGCAGTAGTCGCTCTGATGTAATATGGGGAGTTGCCTTTTCCAATATCAATACGGCCAGCGGCATTATAGAAAATGCCGCAGCTGTGGGCACCATCTCCAATGCATTAATAGCAGAGGCAAGGTTTTTCCGTGCTTTTGATTATTTCATGCTGGTGCAAACATTTGGCGGGGTACCATTGGATTTGGGAGCCGGAGAATTAAAGTTCAATACATCTGCTTCCAGAACATCTGTAAGAAATACTGTTCCTGAAGTTTATACAAAAGCTATATTTCCGGATTTGATCAAGGCTATCAATGATTTGCCCGCAACAGGAAGGGTAACTGGTGGGGCAACTAAAACACTTGCTCGTTTGTACCTGGCCAAAGCTTATTTGACTTACGCCTGGTGGTTACAAAACCCGAACAGTATCCCAACATATCCAGCATCACCCAGAACGGATCCAGATGGCCATGATGCAACATACTATTTTCAACAGGCATACACAACAGCCGCACAGGGTATAGACAATCCCGGAACATTTGGATTGGAAAATACTTTTTATGACGTGCATGTAGGAGGTAATGATAGGAATAAGGAAATGCTTTTATATGCTGACCATACCCAGGAAAGTGAATTCTACAATGGAGCAATTATTTCCGGATTTGACAACGAACAGGGTAATGGTAAAAACGCAGCAGTATGGATGGTAACCTGGAATTATACTGTTATCAGAAGTGCTCCGAATCCCGATGGAACCGGATCGGCAGTGAGTTCAGTACAGCGTGAAGCTGCCCAGCCCCTGGGGCGCCCATACATTCGTATGGCACCAACCATCGGAGCTTTTTTGAATACGTTTGCAGAAAAAACATTGGATTCCCGTTACGACGGTACCTTCAGTACAGTGTATAGAGGTAACTGGCCTAAAGGTGGAACCTCCAATGCAGTTCTTTATAATGCTAACGATATGCCTATTACACCCGGCCAGCCTGTGTTGAGCTTTCTTGAGTATGATTCGCAGGCAGCGGGAATTGTTTACTCAACAGGTGCAAATTTTCCTGGCAAATCTTATAGTAATGTTGGAGCGGGTGTTTTACCTGGCAGAGCAGACTTTGTAATAGCTCCTAGTGGTATTAGCAGAATAGTATTTCCAGGACTTTGGAAGATGGGTGTTTATCGTACCGATAACGGAACCGGTCTTGGTCAGCCGAATACCACCAGTACCCGTCCATTTAAAATTGCAAAATTTTCTGAATTCTATTTGATAGCTGCTGAAGCTGCCGTAAAAGGTGCTACTACAGTTGCCGGTAAATCAGCGAGGGAATTAATTAATGTGCTGCGTGCGAGGGCTGGTAAGTGGAAATTTTCGAACAAAAACAATTCAGCTTATGTTGCTGACAATAGTGCAGCAATGACAGCTGCCACGCCTGCTATTGTTGATCTCAATTATGTTTTGGCTGAGCGTTCCCGTGAGTATTTCGGTGAGGGACAGCGCTGGTTCGATTTGGTTCGCACTCAAAAATGGGGTGAATTGGCTGGTACATACCAGATAGGCGGTACGGCATATGGAAATCATACTCCGGTAACAGTAACACGCACAATTGATAATAAATTTTATCTCCGTCCTATTCCACAGGCTCAACTTGATGGAATGGAAGGAACAGCCCAGGAAAAAGCAAATTATCAGAACCCCGGGTATTAATTAATGCGTGTCACAAATATTTAGGCAGTTAGTTTTCTCATATATGCAGTCGTTTGGAGGGGGGTGGCTTGGTACATCCTCCTTTTTTAATTCGGCTTTAGTGATTAATTTAATCATCAAAATGTAGCATGTTATTATTAGGGATTGATCTGGGTACGTCTTCAGTAAAAGTTTCTGTGTTGGATGCAGCAACTCAAAAATGTGTAGCTGCAGTTCAGTACCCCGAAACAGAAATGGAAATTATTTCTGTAAGTTCAGGATGGGCCGAACAAAGTCCTGACCATTGGTGGGAGAATGTAAAACAGGCAATTCTTAAATGTAACGCCACAGGTCTTTATGACACGAAAGATATTGCGACAATAGGAATTGCATATCAAATGCATGGTTTGGTGTTGGTTGATAAAGAACAACATGTTTTAAGAAACTCGATCATCTGGTGTGACAGCCGTGCTGTGAAAACAGGCGATGAAGCTTTTGAACATTTAGGGACCGAAAATTGTTTGTATCACTTACTGAATTCTCCTGGGAATTTTACTGCATCAAAACTTGCCTGGATTAAAGAAAATGAACCGGCTATTTATGAAAAGATCGATAAAGTTATGTTGCCGGGAGATTTTATTGCTATGAAACTGACCGGTGATATTACAACAACTGTGTCTGCATTATCCGAGGGGATATTCTGGGATTTTCGCAGTAACAGTATGTCTGAAAATCTACTGCGTTATTTTGGTTTTGATCAATCTGTATTTCCTCAGATACAACCTTTGTTTTCTTCTCATGGAATATTAAAGGAAACTGTTGCAAACAGATTGTCTCTTAAATCAGGAATTTCAGTTTCATATAAAGCAGGTGATCAGCTTAACAACGCGTTTTCATTAAATGTACTGCAACCCGGAGAGGTTGCTGCAACCGCGGGAACAAGTGGTGTTATCTATGGAATAAGTGATCAACTAAAATATGACCACCAGTCACGTATCAATAGTTTTGCACACGTTAACTACTCTGCACAAAAAAACAGGATAGGGATTTTATTATGTATAAATGGTGCAGGTATTTTTAACCGCTGGATAAAGAACCTGGTTGGGTCAAACAGAAGCTATGCTGAATTGAATAATGCGGCAGCAAAAATAGCCCCCGGCTCAAACGGCTTGCATGCAATTCCCTTTGGAAATGGTGCAGAGCGAATGTTGAATAATCAACAGATTGGAGCACATTTTCAAAATCTGGATTTTAATATACATACAGAAGCTCATCTGGTAAGGGCTACGCAGGAAGGAGTTGCTTTTGCATTCAGGTACGGGTTGGATATTATGAGAGAGAATGGTATGAACCCGACAATCATTCGAGCGGGAAAAGCAAATCTTTTTTTAAGTGAAGTGTTTTCACAATCTTTTGCAAACGTTACCGGAACTTCTGTTGAATTTTACGAGGGAGATGGAAGTTATGGAGCGGCTTTGGGAGCTGGTGTTGGGGCAGGTATTTTTTCTGATACAACTTCGGCATTTAACAACAGAAAACCAATTGATAGTGTAGTACCCCAGGATAAAAATATCTGCGAAATCCTATACCAGGAATGGAGAGAATATCTTCACGAAAAACTCGATAGCCAGAATAAAATAAATGATCTGATAAACATAGGTTAATTTAAAAAAAAGAAGATGAAAATTGTAACAGGACAAATTGAATTCTTTAAAGAGATACCTCAAATAAAATTTGAAGGAAACGATACGGATAATCCTTTGGCATATCGTTGGTATGACGAAGATAAAATAGTAGCCGGCAAAACCATGAAAGATCATTTACGTTTTGCTGTTGCTTACTGGCATTCATTTGTTGGCAACGGCGCCGATCCGTTTGGTGAACCAACACATATTTTTCCGTGGGATAACAAGACAGATGCAGTTGAAAGGGCAAAAGATAAGGCCGATGCGGCATTTGAGTTTATTACAAAACTGGGTTTACCCTTTTATTGCTTTCATGATGTGGATGCTGTTGACTATACCAATGATGTAGCCGAAAATGAAAAACGGTTGCAGGCAATTACTTCTTTCCTAAAAGAAAAGCAAGAAGCAAGTGGTGTAAAATTATTATGGGGTACAGCTAATTTATTTTCCAACAGGCGTTATATGAACGGCGCTTCAACAAACCCCGATTTCCATGTATTGGCACATGCAGGTGCTCAGGTAAAGGCTGCGTTGGATGCAACTATTGCTTTAGGCGGAGAGAATTATGTTTTTTGGGGGGGGCGGGAAGGGTATATGAGTTTATTGAATACAAACATGAAAAGAGAGAAAGAGCATTTGGCTAAATTCCTGCACACAGCAAAAGATTATGCAAGACGGAGTGGTTTTAAGGGACAGTTTTTCATCGAACCTAAACCTTGTGAACCATCCAAACATCAATATGATTACGATAGTGAAACGGTAATTGGTTTTTTACGCCAGTATAATCTGTTAAATGATTTTAGCCTTAATATTGAAGTAAACCATGCAACCCTTGCAGGACATACGATGCAGCATGAACTACAGGCAGCAGCCGACGCTGGGTTACTGGGTAGTATGGACGCCAATCGTGGCGATTACCAAAACGGTTGGGATACCGATCAGTTCCCCAATAACATAAATGAACTTACAGAGATAATGTTGGTGGTTTTAGAAGCTGGTGGCTTCAAAGGTGGTGGTATCAATTTTGATGCAAAGATCCGGAGAAATTCAACCGATGCAGCTGATCTTTTTTATGCACATATTGGTGGCATAGACAGTTTTGCAAGAGCGTTGATAGTGGCAGATAATATTTTGCAAAAATCTGATTTTAAAAAAATAAGATCACACCGATACGCTTCTTTCGACTATGGCAAAGGAAAAGAGTTTGAAGAGGGAAAACTCTCGCTGGAAAATCTCAGAGATTATGCTGTGCAAAATGGTGAACCAGCTGTATTAAGTGGCAAACAGGAGTACATGGAAAATATCATTAACCGATTCATATAGACTAAACCAACTGTTATGAATAATGCTATGCAATCACTCGACTGGATAGTGCTGGGTGGTTACTTCCTTATCCTGCTGGGTATTGCCTGGTGGGTAATGAGGCAAAAAAATAATACCACCGAAGATTATTTCCTGGCCGGACGAAATGTTGGCTGGTTTGTGATTGGTGCTTCCATCTTTGCCTCAAACATAGGTTCAGAGCACGTTGTAGGTCTCGCTGGTACTGGTGCCGAAAGCGGAATGCCCATGGCGCACTATGAACTGCATGCGTGGATCGTATTGTTATTGGGTTGGTTCTTTCTTCCTTTTTACATGCGAAGTGGTGCATTCACCATGCCTGAATTTTTAGAGAAAAGATTCGACAGCCGGTCAAGGTGGTTTCTCTCTTTATTTTCAATTGCTGGTTATGTACTAACTAAAGTTTCTGTAACAATTTATGCTGGAGGTATTGTTGTTTCGCAATTGCTGGGCATTGGATTTTTAGAGGGGGCGATCATTATCGTTGTAGTTACCGGGCTGTACACAATATTAGGCGGTATGAGGGCTGTAGTGTATACTGAAGCTTTTCAAACGATAATTTTGTTGATTGGTGCAGCTCTGATCACCATCATGGGATTGAATGCAGTGGGAGGTTGGGCAGAATTAAAAGCTACAGCTGGCAGCAGTCATTTTAATATGTGGCGTCCTTCCAGTGATGCACAATTCCCATGGACAGGGATGTTATTTGGCGGAACAATAGTGGGAATATGGTATTGGTGTACCGATCAATATATCGTACAAAGAACTTTAGCAGCGCATAATATTAAAATAGGCAGAAGGGGGGCAATATTCGGTGCCTATTTAAAGCTAACACCCATTTTCATTTTTCTGGTTCCGGGCATCATTGCTTATGCACTCAAACAAAAAGGATTGATTACATATAATAAAAGTGATGAAGTTTTTCCAACGCTGGTTCAATATTTATTACCTGCCGGATTAAAAGGTTTAGTCGCCGGCGGATTGATGGCTGCATTGATGAGCTCATTGGCGTCGGTTTTTAATTCTGCATCTACTTTATTTACGGTCGACATCTTCAAAAAAATGTATCCCGATACGCCCGAAGAAAAACTGGTGCGTACAGGAAGAATTGCAACTGGCATTATTGTTATCCTGGGAATGCTGTGGATTCCCATAATGCAGAAAATCGGCGGAGGTGTTTTGTATCAGTATTTACAAAGTGTTCAGGCATATATTGCTCCGCCAATTACAGCTGTTTTTCTGCTTGGTATTTTGTGGAAACGTGTTAATGCTAAAGGCGCTATTGCTACTCTATTGTTTGGATTATTAATGGCAACTGTAAGAATAATTTCGGAATTATTTTTTATGGATAATGGGACGCTTATTGATGGTGCGTCCGGTCCATTTGCAACATTTGCCTCAGTAAATTTTGCACACATGGCTATCTATATGTTTTTAGCATGTGTTGCAGTTTGTTCAATTGTAAGTCTGGCAACTAAAAAGCCGGATGCGGAACAAATTAAGGGATTAACCTGGGGTACATTATCTCCGGAGCAAAAGGCAGAAGCAAAAAACAGTTTCAGTAAATGGGATGTGATTGTTTCATTGCTTCTGGCTGCTATTGTTATTTCTGTGCTGGTATATTTCAGGGGCTGATTATAATATGTCTGTGCAGAAAAAAAATTATTTATTAAAAGTGTTAAACTAATTAGATGAAACTGTTTTTGAATACAAAAATTGTTTTGGCTTTATCAGCAGTTTTGATCATGCAAATTGATAATGATAAAATTGCTTTGTTCGCAAGTTGCTACAAGGCAGATAAGACAATTACACAAACACCTTCGTTAAAACAGGCATATCAAAATGATTTTCTGATCGGCACTGCATTAAATATTCCGCAGATAGAAGAGAAAGAGTCAGGCTCGGTGTTTTTAATTCCGCAGCAATTCAATGCCATCACACCAGAAAATATTATGAAATGCGAAGTGATTCACCCGGTTTGGGATAAATATAATTTTGACCTGGCTGATAAATATGTTGAGTATGGAAAAAAACACAGCATGTTTTTGGTAGGACATACACTGATCTGGCATAGTCAACTTTCTCCGTTTGTAAGTAAAATAAAAAGTGCCGATTCATTGATGCAATTTATGATTAATCACATTACCACTGTTGCAGGAAGGTATGCAGGAAAAATTAAAAGTTGGGATGTGGTTAATGAAGCTCTGAATGAAGATGGCACCTTGCGTAAATCAATTTTTCTGGATTTACTTGGAGAAGATTATTTACGTAAAGCTTTTGAACTGGCTGCAAAAGCTGCACCCGATGCAGAACTTTATTATAATGACTATAATAATGAACAGCCAAAGAAAAGAGCAGGAGCCATCGCCTTGATAAAAAAGATACAGGCAACCGGAACTAAAATTGATGGCGTAGGCATTCAAGGGCATTGGAAAGTTGATGGAATACCTTTTGATGATATTGAAAAAAGTATTGTTGAATATGCAGAGCTGGGTTTAAAAGTTAGTATTACAGAACTTGATATAACAGTATTACCCAATCCCTGGGATTTGCAGGGTGCTGACGTAAACCAGAATTTTCCAGGAAGTCCTTTTATGAACCCATATCCCAGTGGGTTGCCCGATTCCTTACAGGTTAAGCTGGCCAAGGCTTACGAAAACCTATTCAAAATATTTATAAAACATAAAGACAAGATTGAACGCATTACTTTTTGGGGAGTAAATGACGGGCAATCATGGCTGAACGGCTGGCCTATAAAAGGCAGAACCAATTATCCGTTGCTGTTCGACAGAAACTTTAAGCCCAAACCTGCATTTGATAAAGTCATTGCTTTAAAATCAAACTAATCCATCTTATAAGCCTGCAAATCAACAAATATGAATGTGATCTCTCAAAAACTATCTGTAAAAGAAAAAGTCGGTTACAGTCTTGGTGACCTTGCTGCTAACCTGGTTTTTCAAACATTGGTAACCTACCTGGCTTTTTTTTATACGGATATTTATGGTTTAAAGTCAGAAGACGCTTCGGTTATCATTTTAGTTGTAGGACTTGTAGCGGCTTTTGGGTTTAATCCGTTGATCGGCGCATTGGCTGATCGCACTAATTCCCGTTGGGGAAAATTCAGGCCATGGATATTGTGGACTGCAGTTCCATTGGGGGTTGTGGCATTACTCGCTTTCTCAACACCGGCTTTTTCATACAAAGGCAAATTCATTTATGCGGCAGTTACTTACACGCTGCTGTTGTTATTGTATGCCGCAAATAATCTTCCCTATGGTGCATTAAGCGGAGTAATTACAGGCGATATGAAAGAACGCAACAGTATGTCGGCTTATCGTTTTGTTGCGGTTATGTTTGCCCAGTTTTTTGTGCAGGTCTTCATGTATCCCATAATAAAATCAGTAGGAGGAGGTGGCAGGCCCGAACAAATGGCCATAGGTATGGAAAAAGTTTTTACCTGGATGGCCATAGTTGGAATAATAATGTTGCTCATTACTTTTATTACAACAAGAGAACGTATAGTTCCAAAGCCCGAACAAAAATCCACTCTCATTCAGGATTTAAGAGATCTGAGCAGGAACAGGCCATGGATCTTAATGCTTGTACTCACTTTGCTTGTATTTATAACATTGGCCCTTAAAGGCGGCGCATATGTTTATTATTTCGAGAATTATGTAAACAAAGAAAGTCTTACAACATTTATCAATCCTGTTTTAAATGCTTTTTCAGATGTAGGTATTAATTTCTTTGGGGAAGATCCGGTATCAGCAGGGCTTGGTTTATTTAACGCCGGTGGAATTATTTTCATGATTGTCGGTATTACTTTGTCAAAAAAGTTTGCCGACAAATATGGGAAAAGAGATGTGTTTGGAATTGCTTTATTTATTTCTACTATATTCATACTGGCTTTTTATTTCTTTCCGCCAGTTTCAGTAAAATTGATCTTCGCCTCACAAATTCTGCATGGTTTTTTCTACGGAATTACTATTCCACTGCTTTGGGCAATGATTGCTGATGTTGCTGACTTCAGCGAATGGAAAAATAACCGAAGGGCAACAGCCATTATTTTTTCTGCCATGATGGTAGGATTGAAAGCAGGGCTAACTATAGGTAGTTCCGTGTTAACCGGGTTGTTGGGATCATATAAGTATGTGCCTAACAGTACAACGGGGCAACCCCAATCAGCTCTTAACGGAATAAAAATGCTTGTAAGTGTTTACCCCGCTGTTTTCTTTTTAGCTGGAGCCGGCTTACTTTTCTTTTACGTAATAAATAAAAAGATGGAAACACAAATCGAAAACGATTTGACAACAAGAAGATCGAGCGAATAATAAAGTTTAATTTTTTTTTCATGCCTGAGGATCCCGTTGAACATATTGATTTTGATGACTTGGATAGAAGAGCTGTATCGCAACCATTGATTACAAAAATTTATACAGCCGACCCTTCGGCCCACGTATTCAATGGACGAATTTATATTTATCCATCGCATGATATTGATGCCGGTGATGCATTTGATGATTTGGGAAGTCATTTTGCAATGGAAGATTATCATGTGTTGTCATTAAGTAAACCCGGTGAAGAAATAACAGATCATGGAATTGCATTGCACATTAAAGATGTTCCCTGGGCATCAAAACAAATGTGGGCACCTGATGCAGCACAAAAAAATGGAAAATATTACCTGTATTTCCCCGCCAAAGACCATGATGATATTTTCAGGATTGGTGTTGCCATTAGTTATTCACCGAGTGGTCCGTTTATTCCGCAACCACAGGCTTTAAGAAAAAGTTTTTCCATAGATCCTGCCGTATTTAAAGATGATGATGGCAGTTATTACATGTATTTTGGCGGTATTTGGGGAGGACAGTTGCAGCGTTGGAGGTTCGGAAGTTTTAACGCTGAAGAAGAAATGAGTCCGGTTGCACATCTTCCAGCAGATAATGAACCGGCGCTATGTGCAAAAGTTGCAAGGCTTACAGATGATCTGCTGGAGTTTGTTGAAGAACCAAAGGATGCCATCATCCTGGATGAAAACGGGAAACCGTTGTTGCAAGGTGATAACAAAAGAAGATTTTTTGAGGCATCATGGTTACACAAGTACAAAGGGAAATATTATTTCTCCTATTCAACAGGCGACACTCATTTTATCTGTTATGCAATTGCTGATAATCCCTACGGGCCATTCATTTACAAGGGCCGCATATTAAATCCTGTAGTTGGCTGGACCTCACATCACTCAATATGTGAGTTTGAAGACAAATGGTATTTATTTTATCACGACTCCAGTTTGAGCAAAGGCATTACACATTTAAGATCTGTAAAAATGACTGAACTTACTTATGATGAAGACGGAAAAATACAAACCATTGATCCTTATAAAGCAAAATAAATTTTCAAGGTTATATTTACACATTCACACACGCAAAAAAAATCTTTACAAATGCTGATGGAGCAAACTATGCGATGGTTCGGACCAAATGATACTGTAAGTTTAAACGATATCCGGCAATCGGGTTGCACCGGGGTTGTTACAGCCCTGCACCAGGTTCCTGTGGGGGAGGTATGGACGGTGGAAGAGATCAATATTCGAAAGAAAATGGTTGAGGATGCTAACCTTAGCTGGACTGTGATTGAGAGCCTGCCTGTGCATGAGGATATCAAAAAACAAAACGGTAACTATCAACAGTATATTGAAAATTACAAAACCAGTTTGCGCAATGTTGCTGCCTGCGGATTGAAAGTGGTTACTTATAATTTTATGCCCATACTGGATTGGTTGAGAACAGATGTTTCTTATTCCTTACCTGATGGAAGTAAGGCATTGTATTTTGAACGTGCCGCATTCATTGCATTCGATTTGTTTTTATTAAAAAGACCTGATGCAGAAAAGGATTATATTGATACAGAAATAAGTGATGCAACCGCAAGGTTTGAAACCATGGGTGATGCAGAAAAGAAAAAGCTTTTTAACAATGCCATGCTTGGCTTGCCAGGAAGCGATGAGGCATTTACTCCAGAACAGATACTCAATGCT
>JAHEBJ010000156.1 GCA_024642285.1 Sphingobacteriales bacterium | reverse complement strand
GACCTTTTATATGGGAAAGTAAGAAATTAATGATTTTGTTTACAGCCCTCGAATCGATGCTATTGTTGGTTTGTACAATTTTATTATTATTCAAAACCTATTTCCTGGGATTTTTGAAAGTACTGTTCGCAGATCAGTACACACTTTTTTCATTTGTTCTATGTATGTTGTTTGCTTTAATCATCGGCTTTACCACTTACAACTTTGGAACCATAGCCCGGTACAAGATCATGTTCCTTCCTTTTTTCTACTTTTTACTTATACGGATTTATACGCTGAACAAAGAACCGTATTCTGCTTAAACCGACTGTTAATCAGATAAACAGCATTTATAAAATGCAACTGTTTCATCAGCGTTTTTCTTCCAGGAATATAATTTCAACCTTTCCTGCCCTGCAAGTTTTAACGTATTGGAGAGCTGAGGATCTGCATAATATTTTACGATCGCATCGGCTATGTTCTCCGGTTTATGAGGATCAAAATAAAGTGCGGCTTCTCCTGCAATTTCAGGTATGGAAGTAATATTTGAACACAACAAAGGAATGTTATAATAAAAGGCTTCAAGCACACCCAGGCCAAATCCTTCTGCCAGGGAAGGAAAAACAAATGCATCTGCATTCTCAAAATAAAGATCTACACAAGCCTGCGACAGATAACCCGTAAATATCACCCTGGTAGCTTGTTGATTGATCTCATTTACAACCTGTAAATCTTCCTGCTTTAAATATTTCTCACTTCCAATGATTGATAGCTTTTTTGTTTTGGGAATGTTGGGCAGCGCCAGTTTAAATGCCCTAAGGAGATTTGAAATATTCTTGTGTTTTCGGTTGGTGCCTACATACAATAAATAATTTCCATCCATTACCCTTCCCTCGGTGCATATTTCCACATCCGACTCTTTTTCATGCACCAGGTGCTCCCAGCCTCCATGCCACACCGGGTGAATTTTACTGCTCATTTTTTCATTCAGCTGATATGTGTTTACCAATTCATTTTTTGTAGACCTGGAAACTGTAATGATGGCTTTTGCATTTCGCAATGCGGCTTTAACAACCCAATCCATATACAATGGTGCTAGGTTGAAAGTAAATTTTGGGCTGTCGAAATATTTTTTGAATGTGATATCATGAATGGTACAAATACCGCCTTTTAAAAACATCGGGTAATTACTGGAGGTGATGTGAATCAGGTCAAAATTTTTCTTATGCTTACGCAAGAACCAAAACATATCCCAATCGCGGCGTGGGCCAATAGATGCCACTTTTGCTTCAATCACATGAATCCGGGTATCGGCAAACAGGTCAGTCAGTGCTTTTCTTTCTAACCCCTTGTTTATTACAACCGTGTAGTCAAATGTCCCGAAGCTTTCTTCGGGCAGGTATTTTATAAGATTAATTATGTAGTGAGATAACCCGTCAATCTGCGAAGTAACAGTTGTGGCATCAATTAAAATCTTCTTTTTCATTTTTGCTTCGCTGATTTATATTAACCCTTATCTGCATCCTCCAGTATGGCCTTTAAATAATTTAACGATGGTTTATGCGCCAGATTTATCGGCGCAAGATAATATCTGCAGGGTTGATAAAATTCTTCAACTGAATATATTTTAAAAAGAGAGGCAAATTCATTGCGGACAAAAAAAGCGTTATTGCCCGGTATATTACAACATACAAGCGTATAGTTATATTCATTAAACAAGTCAACATAACTTTGTAAAGTACAACCCTGGTAATCAGTACCATCCCAAACATACGACTGGTTATACTTTACTTTAAATTTAAGCGGAGGAGGAAATTTTGCATTGTACTCTACACAAATAGCTTTTGGGGAAAAAGAATTTTTCAACAATGCTTCCATGATGTGAAAGTCGTTACCATCAATATCCAGAGAGAAAAAATCTAATTCCTTGTTCCCGAAAAATTCATCTGAATTATTGAACAGGTTAATAATGTTTTCACGATCAACGAATGAGTTGACTACAGAAAGTTTATTTGTGAATTGAAGTCCTCCCAGTTTTTTCTCAATAACTTTACAGTAGGTTGCACTCCCTTCAATCCAGGTACCCTTCCATCCTTTCAACAACAAATAAAGTGTATTACATTCAACCCCGGTTTGTATCCCTATTTCAAGAAACCTCTTCGAATTGGGAATCCTGTTGAATATCTCTTCAATTATTCCGTCTTCATCAGTTTGAGAGTATATTTTTTTTCCACTAAGCGCAAGGCTTTCAGGGTATTTTTGCAACAATTCACCCTTTACCCTGCTATATTCTGCTTCCTGCTGAATACTTTGAACCTTTACTAAATCGTAAGTACCCAGGAATCTCTGAACATTATTAGCGTGTTTTTTAAAAAACGATTTAATCATTAGTTTTTGAATTGTAACCGTGCATAAAAATAAAAAATAGCACTTGGCTATTTCACTTTATCAAGAAACTGAATTATTTACACACCCGTGTTGCTTAAAATGAGCTACAAAAATAAGTTTTTATAAGATTCCAGCATCTTTTGATTGGAAAAGTTGGTAGTAGCATAATTGAAAGCTGCAACTGCGTGGTCTTTACGCAGTTTTTCATCATATATGTAGTCTTTAATAGCCGCGGCAAGGCGCTTTTCATTTTGAACTGTAACAAGAGTCCCGGTTACTCCGTCTTCAACCATATTGCTAATCCCGTTAACATTGGATGCAACTATTGGCAGACTGCAGGCCATTGCCTGCATTA
>JAHEBJ010000155.1 GCA_024642285.1 Sphingobacteriales bacterium | reverse complement strand
CTGCATAATGCGCCAATCCATAATTCTGCGTTAAACACAATTCAGGATTATTTACATGCCACTCAAACTCATCCCTGAAATGTCTGATGGCTGCTGCAACCGGCCAGGCCGCTGCATCGCCTAACGGACAAATTGTATTTCCTTCAATCTTCCGTTGAATATCCCACAACAAATCTATATCACTCATCTTGCCTTTTCCATTGTCGATATTCAATAATATTTTTTCCATCCAGCCGGTTCCTTCCCTGCATGGGCTGCATTGTCCGCAACTTTCATGACGGTAAAACCTAGCCAAAGTGTACGTATGCTTAACCACACACTGGTCTTCATCCAATACAATAAAACCTCCCGAACCCATCATACTGCCGCTTGCAAAGCCACCATCACTCAGACTTTCATAGTTCATCAATCTTTTTTCTCCCTTGGCTGTTGTCAATAATAAATTTGCCGGAAGAATAGGAACCGAAGATCCACCCGGAATACAAGCCTTTAACTTTTTACCATTTGGAATTCCACCACAATATTCATCGCTGTAAATAAATTCTTCAACAGAGATGGTCATATCAATTTCATAAACGCCGGGTTTGTTGATGTTGCCACAGGCACTCATCAATTTTGTACCGGTACTTTTTCCTATTCCGATCTTTGCATATTCATCACCACCATCATTAATGATGGGAACAACAGCTGCAATCGTTTCAACATTATTAACCACAGTTGGCCTGTCCCACACACCTTTAACGGCCGGGAACGGAGGTTTAATTCTTGGATTACCTCTTTTGCCTTCAAGTGATTCCAACAGCGCCGTTTCTTCTCCGCAGATATAAGCACCTGCGCCACGCTGTACATAAATTTCGCAATCGAAACCGCTGTCTAAAATATTTTTCCCTAGGAACCCATTTTGTTTTGCCTCGGCAATCGCTTCTTCCAGAATATCAACCATCCAGGCGTACTCACCACGTATATATATGTAGGAAACATTTGAACCCAATGCAAAAGAAGAAACAATCATTCCTTCAATCAGGATATGCGGAATAAATTCCATCAGGTACCTGTCTTTAAAAGTACCGGGCTCGCTTTCATCTGCATTAACCACCAGATGACGGGGAACGCCATCGGGTTTGGCAAGGAAACTCCATTTTAATCCTGTTGGAAAACCTGCGCCACCACGGCCTCTCAGTCCGCTCTTCTTCACTTCTTCCGTAATATCTGCCGGCGCCATTTTCAAAGCCTTCTCTACGCTACGGTAACCACCTTCACGACGGTACACTTCGTAGGTACGTATACCTTCAACATGTGCTTTTTCTAATAATAATTTTCTTGACATATCTGCAAATTTGCATTCAAAAAATCAGTTGAACGCAGTATCATTTAGTAAATCCTTTTATTCAATTTATAATATTCTTTATGAGCTTTATATTGTCTGGTCAATAAAATGGCAGACATTATAGCCCAGAAATACCATCCAGCACCCGATGGCGTAAAAATCAATATAAAGCAAGCTAATGCTCCTATATCTCGAAATATTAATCCTATCTGGGTTTGCATTTTATTTTTATCAATTTTATTAACTACAAACTTGATCAGGCTTTCACAGCCTGCCTTGCAAACAATACCCATCTGTTCCCTTTCTTCACCCACACTTCCAGTACTTTTAAATGATAGTTATTGACTGTGGTTGTTCCACTCAATGTTGCTGTGATATCCGCTAAAAAACGCACATTCGCCATATTACCATTCATCAAGACTGTTATACTGTCTTCTTTAAAACTTTGATAACTGATATACCCTCTTTCAAAATCTTTTATAATATCGGCCTTAGTTTGTATCCAGCCGTTGCTGTGGCCGTAACTCACAGCTTTATCCGTTTGCTGGTTTATAGAAACAGTATTCTTGTTAACCAACGCCACATGAAATTCTTTTACCGTTTTAATTAATTTCTCTTCATCCGTTTGTGCAAAACTGCTAAACGCAACCACTACAAATAATATGGTCAATAATTTTTTCATCTTAGTTTGCTTTTGCCCTGCATTCTGCAATAATGGCATCCACTTTTTCTTTTGTTAAATGTTCTTTATAAAATTTACCCAACTGCATCATGGGTGCATAACCACAGGCACCCAGGCACTCCACCGTTTTTAAAGTAAACATGCCATCAGCTGTTGTTTCGCCAACACCTATGTTGAGTTTTTCTTTGATGTAGGCAATAATATCATCGCTGCCATTCAGCATACATGGTCCTGTCTGGCAAACTTCAAATAAATATTTACCAACCGGACTTAAATTATACATGCTGTAAAAACTAGCCACTTCGTACACTTCAATGGGCTCAATCTTTAAAACCGATGCCACATAATCCATAACCGGCACATCAAGCCAGCCGCCGAACTCTTCCTGCGCCATGTGCAATACTGGCAGCAGGGCACTTTTATGTTTGCCTTCGGGATATCGAGAGATGATCTCTGCTACTTCTGCTAATTTTTTATCACTAAATTTTATCATTCTTCTAAAGTCAAAAGTTAAAATTCAAAATTCAAAAAAAGAGATTTCAACTTAAACGGTTCTTTTTAGAATTTTTAATTTTGATTTTTTAATTTTTACGCATCCATCTCCCCCGCAATCAAATTCAAACTGCTCATTGTAATTATCGCATCGCTTAACATTCCACCTTTTACCAGTTCTTCAAAAGCCTGATAATATATAAAACATGGCCTGCGGAAATGTAAACGATAAGGTGTTC
>JAHEBJ010000154.1 GCA_024642285.1 Sphingobacteriales bacterium | reverse complement strand
TGATAGCTTCTTTTGCATGTGCAAGCAAAAGATCCTTTGCGAAACTACTCAATAAAAACAAATTGAGATATGTTGGAGCAACATAGTGTTTAAATGGCCGGGTGCTGATTTTTAATAATGTTGCATTCTAAGGTAAGCTTGTGATTTTCAAAGAGAGCAAGGAAAACCAATGGCTGAAATTGTAGCGCGTAACGGTAACGAACTGACGATCCAAGTCACTATAAAACTGACCGGTAGTTTAATGGAGATGGAAAATACGATATTGGATAGCTTTAATGAAATGGGCTGCCTGGCAACCACAGAAGCGTTGAAAATATTTGATACGGATGGGAGTCCAATAAAATTGGGTGATACTAAAATGACGGTTCGAGACAAGGACAACAAAACCTATCAAACGCCATACGGCAGTGTGCAGTTAGAGCGCTATGTTTATCAAACCTCAAAAGGGGGCAGAATTTATTGCCCTCTGGAGCACAATGCGCGAATTATCCGGAGTGCAACGCCAAAATTTGCTCAGCAAATAGCCCATAAATATGCCAACATGAATGCGCCAGCAGTGTGTCGGGATTTGGAGGACAATCATCATCGAAAAATAGCGCATTCTTATTTGCAGGATGTGAGCGATTGGGTGGGTGGCATCGCCCAAGCCAAAGAAGAGCTTTGGGAATATGCCATTCCGTCCTTGGATGAAGCGATAACAACCATTGTCGTCAGTCTCGATGGCGCTTATGTATTGATGCGTGACGATGGTTACCGAGAAGCGATGGTGGGTAATGTTTCGCTTTACGATGTTACCGGCAAACGTCAACATACCGTTTATATTGGTGAAGCCCCGGAATACGGGAAAGGCACTTTTTTTCAGCGTTTGGAAAAAGAAATTGCAACGGTCAAAAAACACTATCCCGATGCCCTTTATTTAGGTATTGCGGATGGTGCAAAAAATAATTGGTCGTTTTTAGAACAACATACCAGCCGTCAATTACTGGACTTTTTCCACGTCACTGAGTATCTGGCAAACGTCGCTTATGCCGCCTATCCAGGAAAAACGGACAAACCCAAGCGCGCAATTTGGCTGGATGAACGCTGTAAACAGCTAAAACGAGAACCCGGTGCAGTCGAAACACTGATCAGTGAAATGGAAAAATTGGCCCAAAAAAATAGCCTGACAAAAACAGTCAAAGAGAATTTGCAAGCCGCGCTAACCTATTTTAAAAATCATAATCAGATGATGGATTATGCCATGCATACAGAAAAAAACTTACCCATTGGCTCAGGCGTCACCGAAGCTGCTTGCAAGACACTGGTGAAGCAACGGCTTTGTGGTTCGGGTATGCGCTGGAAAGACCAAGGGGCTAAAGTGATTTTATCTTTACGAGCATTGGTTCAGTCAAAAGGAAGATGGCAACAGTTTTGGAATAAAATCGATCAATATGGTTCCCATGTTTACGTATAATTCACATTATTTAAAATCTACACCCGTCCTTCCTGGCTTTAAGAGACTGTTCTTTAAGCTCTTGTCGTTCAGCCGTTGTTGCCGTTTCAGGCGTCTTTTCTTCAGCGGCTTGCGCCACGATAAGCTGATTTTCAGCCGTTGCTGCGTGTCTGGCAAGCTTTGAACCCAGCCAGTGGCTTAGGTCTTGTTGGGCATGAAAAAGGTCTGCACCGGAATCGCATTCAAACCCCGTTACCGCCAGTTTTATCAGGGCCTTGGCGCGGTCGCTAATAGCGTGACTAACCTCAATTCCCAGCGCTTCTAAACGTGGACTCGTTTTCGCATGCCAGGTCTCAAACCGCCGATCGTCACTGATGTCCTCCAAGAGTAAGTAGCCGGAGCTTAAGTCCATTAACACCAAAATCAGAAAGTCGCCGAAAAACGTTTCATCCATCGCGACAACCACTTTACGCTTTTGTTGGTTGACCTGCTGTTCACAGGCCTCCTGAAACTGCGGCAATAAAAGTTCCATTTGCTGCATCCGGGTACGCAAAGCCGCCTCCGACACGCCAACATGATGATGAATCCGGATCAATTTGAAAAACCGCGACAACTTCCTGACACCTACACCGCATTCCAATCCAAAGTGGTATAAGACCGCAAAGACCAGCAATCTCAACCAGGCACTGCCAGCTTCGGTCTCCCAAAAAAACGATTCAGGATGCCGGTTGCGTAGCTTTTGCGAACGAAGGTGGCGATGCACACTGCTTTTTGCGCCATTAATAAGCTGAGCAAGTTTGCGGACACTTTTTTTGCCACCTCGGCCTATTTCAACGATAATCTCTAAGCTAGCTGCTCGTATTTTCTGTGTCGGATTGTTTTTTTAGTCATTAACTCATGATACTAAAATACAGCAGTCTAGCTCTAATTTTGTCCCGCTTTAAGTTGATAGCCAAAAACGGGAAGCTGTTTTACCCTGAAAGGTTTGATTGATAGCAAATGGTTACTACTTTATATTATATTCATGATCCAATGTGTAGCTGGTGTTACGCTTTTGACTCCAGTTTAACTGCGTTACAAAAAGAGCTACCTGACTTTATCAGAATAAAAAAAATAGCCGGGGGATTGGCTCCCGATACAACAAATCCCATGCCAGTCGAATTGCAGCAAAAAATACAAGAAACATGGCGTCGAATTGAACAAACCGTTCCAAGCATCCAATTTAATAATGAATTTTGGATAATTAACACACCTGTCCGGTCAACATATCCTGCCTGTCGAGCTGTTCTAGCGGCAAGACAACAGGGAGCTGACTTTGAAGATAA
>JAHEBJ010000081.1 GCA_024642285.1 Sphingobacteriales bacterium | reverse complement strand
CAGATTGTTGTGTACGATGTTACTGGTAAACCTGTGAAGACAATTGAGCAGGGTTTCATCAAAAACCAGATCATACGTTTTGGTCTCGACCTGAGGCCGGGAGCATATATGGCTGAAATCAGACAGGGTAAAAACCTTAAGACGATCAAGCTAATTAAGAATTAAATCAGTATTTTGAAAAATCCCCGAGGCCATCCAATTTGGATGGCCTTTTTTTGTTCAAAAATCAAAATCGAGCTTTTCATCGAAACCCATACTTTTGCTTTTTACAGATTAATATGCAGATCATTCCCGTAACAGACAAAACAAGCGCTCAGCAATTTATTCAAACTGCCGTTGCTATCAACAAAAACGATCCCAACTGGGTGCGTCCGCTGGATAAGGATATCAATGAAGTTTTTGATGCAGCAAAAAACAAAGCATTCCGTTTTGGAGAAGCCATACGCTGGGTGTTAACAGATGATGACGGAAACCTGATTGGCCGCATTGCTGCATTCACAAATAAAAAATATAAAAACAAAGGGGATGATGTGCCCGTTGGCGGCATTGGTTTTTTTGAATGCATCAATGATCAGGATGCAGCCGACCTTTTATTTGATAATGCCAAACATTGGCTCATTACAAAAGGTATGGAAGCCATGGATGGCCCAATCAATTTTGGGGAACGTGACCGCTGGTGGGGACTGATTACTGACGGATTTACGCCGCCGCTATATTGCATGAATTATAATCAACCCTATTGCATCAAACTGTTCGAAAATTACGGGTTCAAATTATTTTTCAACCAGGTTTGTTTTGGGCTTATCGCTCAAAAACCTATCTCACAAAAAACCCTCGACCGCCATAAAATTCACGAAGCTGATCCGGATATCAGCATGGAAACCATCAAAAAAAATAATCTTGAAAAATACGCCTTGGATTTTGTGGAAGTGTATAACAAAGCATGGGCAGGGCATGGTGGGTTGAAGCAATTGAACAAAGAGCAGGTTTTACTGATGTTCAAAAAGATGAAACCGGTAATGGATGAAAAAGTAGTTTATTTCGCCTATCACAAAGGAACGGCCATTGCCATGTTCATTAACCTGCCCGACATCAATCAGTATTTCAAACATTTTAATGGAAAGTTCGGATTGCTGCAGAAACTCGAATTTGTGTTCAGGCAAAAATTCAGGCCAGCCAAAAAATTTGTAGGGTTGGTTTTTGGCGTAGTGCCTGAGTGGCAGGGTACCGGAATTGATTCCTATATTATTGGCGAATGCCGTAAGATTGTGCAGGCTCCGCCTTATTTATACCAGGAATACGAAATGCAATGGATCGGCGATTTTAATCCCAAGATGATCAATGTAGCTGAGAATTTTGGCGATACTTTCCGCAGCCGCAACCTGGCAACATACCGGTATTTATTCGACAGAACTAAAGAATTTAAACGGCATCCGATCCTTTCATAATCCCAATTAAAACAAATTCTGTTTTCCAGTTAAGATTTCCGAAATTAGCAGTGTATGGATAAGTTTATTGTATCGGCAAGAAAATACAGGCCCCAAAATTTTTCAACTGTGGTGGGGCAAAGTCATATTACCACCACGCTTAAAAATGCCATAAAAAATAATCAGCTGGCGCACGCCTTTTTATTTTGCGGACCACGTGGCGTGGGCAAAACTACCTGTGCAAGAATTTTAGCCAAAACCATCAACTGCGAAAATCAAACAGCCGATGGCGAAGCCTGCAATACCTGCAACAGTTGTAAGTCATTTGATGCCGGTACTACATTCAATATTCATGAACTGGATGCTGCCAGTAATAATTCGGTAGATGACATCCGAACGCTGGTAGAACAGGTGCGTTTTGCACCCCAGGCCGGAAAATACAAAGTATACATTGTGGATGAGGTACACATGTTAAGTTCAGCGGCATTCAATGCATTTTTAAAAACGCTGGAAGAGCCGCCGCCCTACGCAATATTTATTTTAGCTACAACGGAAAAACATAAGATCCTTCCAACCATTCTCAGCCGTTGCCAGATCTTCGATTTTAAGCGCATCACCAACAATGATACCATAGATCATCTGCAGGAAATATGCGACAAGGAAGAAATAAAAGCCGAGAAAGCAGCGCTGCATGTAATTGCCCAAAAAAGCGAAGGGTGTTTGAGAGATGCATTAAGTATTCTTGATAAGATAGTAAGCTTTACCAACGGTGAACTGAATTACAGCAATACTTTAGAGCACCTGAATATTTTAGATGAGGATTATTATTTTAAGATGATGGATTTTATGCAGCAGCAACAACTGAGTGATGCCATGTTGTTGTACGATGAAATTAACCGTAAAGGATTTGAGGGTGATACTTTGCTGGAAGGCTATAGCGAATTCATGAGGAACCTCTTGGTTTGCAAAGATACCAAGGCTGCTATTTTATTAGAAGTAGCCGAAGATTTCCGGCAAAAATATTTGCAGGCTGCCAAACAAATAGATACCGGCTGGCTTATCGCTGCATTGAATTTACTTAACGAAGCAGAAATAAATTATAAGCAGGCACGCAACAAACGACTTCATGTGGAGTTGGCCATCATCAAGCTTTCTTATTTAATGCAGGCTGTTGAGCTGGTAAATAATGAAGGTGCAGTTACTAAAAAAAAAGTAGTTGAGTCAGCAAAAGCTGTTTCCTTTAAATCTATACAGCTGATCAAAATAAAAGAACAGGAAGAACCTTCTGCGGCTAAACCTGCTCCTGTAAAAAAAGCTGAAGCCACGTTGGTGATTGAAGAACCCGAACCAGCGTTGGAGAAAAAAGCGATTCAAAAATCTGAGCATAACATACCTGAAACAAAAAAATCACTTGGTAGTCTTGATGCTATTCGTAAAAAAGTTACTGCACAGAATAAATCAAACGGAAATACAGTTAAGGAATTAACCGACGAAGAATTGCAGGTTTGCTGGGGCAGGTTTATTGAAAAACTGGTTGCCAAAAAAAATCATTCGGCTGTTACCAATTTTAAAATGGCTGAGTTGAAAATTATTGATGGCAACTCTATCGAGATCATCACTGGTAATAACATTCAGCAAAAATTTATTGAGCAGGAACGTGCAGAACTGGTTGATGACTTGCAGGAATATTTTTGCAACCGGCAACTTTCCTATAATGTAGTAATAGTAGAAAATGAAGATGATGCCGGCCCGGCAGAGAAGCCATTGAGCAGCAGGGAACAATATCTTAAAATAATTGAGGAATATCCATTAGTAAAAGAATTGAAAGACAGATTGAGACTGGAACTGGATTATTAGACCAAAGCGCCCATCATTTCCTCATTTTGCCTTAATTTCGAGCCTCAATACAAAATAGTACTAAATAATATGGCTGAAGTAATACGCATGCCGCTTTTAAGCGACACGATGACCGAGGGAAAAATCATCACCTGGAATAAAAAGGTGGGTGATAAAGTGAAAGCAGATGACGTGTTGGCTGATGTGGAAACCGATAAAGCTACCATGGAAGTAAACGGTTATGTTGATGGTACTTTGCTTCATATTGGCGTGCCTGCAGGTGAAGCTGCCAAAGTAAACCAGATCATCGCAATTGTTGGAAAGGAAGGAGAAGATTTTAAATCACTTCTCGACAAAGAAGGAGCTGCTCCCGCAGACAATAAAGCAGCGGTTACCGAAACTGCCGCACCCCAAGCATCAAATACCGGAACAGCGGTTGTGTCATTACCGGCCGGGGCAAAAGAAATACGCATGCCACTGTTAAGTGATACGATGACTGAAGGAAAAATTGTATCCTGGAATAAAAAAGTGGGTGATTTTGTAAAATCCGATGATGTGTTGGCCGATGTGGAGACCGATAAAGCAACTATGGAAGTGGTAGGTTATGAAGAGGGCACATTATTATATGTAGGTGTTGAAGCCGGACAGGCTGCAAAAATAAATGAGATCATTGCTATTGTAGGTAAAGCCGGAACCGACGTGAGTGCTTATGTAGCTGCGGAAAAGAGTGGAGCAAACAGTCAGCAGTCTGCAAGTGGCAGTTCGCAGTCGGCGGTAAGTGAGCAGTTGGCAAATGGCAGTTCGCAGTCTGCGGAGGGTGTACAGCAAACTTCTTCAAACGGACGAATAAAAGCATCTCCGCTAGCCAAAAAATTAGCCGCCGAAAAAGGAATAGATATCAAAAAAGTAAGTGGTAGTGGTGATGGCGGCCGTATTACTAAAAAAGATATCGACAGTTATTCTCCATCTGCAGCGCCTGCTGGAGCAACACCTGTGCAAACTGCTGCAGTACCGGCATTTACCGCAACCGGTCAGGAAGGCCATACTGATATTCCGTTAACGCAAATGCGTAAAACCATTGCCCGTCGCCTGGGCGAAAGCAAATTTGCTGCTCCGCATTTTTATTTGACCATGGAGATCAACATGGACAATGCCATGAATGTTCGTACACAATTAAATGAGCTCAGTCCCGTAAAAATATCGTTCAACGATTTTGTTATTAAAGCGGTTGCATTGTCGCTGCGCCAGCATCCGGCAGTTAACAGTAGTTGGATGGGAGAGTTTATCCGCCAGAATCATCATATACATATTGGTAGTGCGGTCGCAACGCCCGATGGTTTGATTGTTCCGGTAATTCGTTTTGCCGATCAGAAAACTTTATCTCAGATTGCTGCTGAAGCAAAAGAAATGTATGGCAAAGCAAAGGATAAAAAACTGCAGCCTAACGAATTCAGTGGCAATACATTTACCATCAGTAATCTGGGTATGATGGACATTGATGAGTTTACCGCCATCATCAATCCACCCGACAGCGCCATCCTTGCTGTGGGCAGAATTAAAGAAACAGTCGTAAAAAAAGCCGATGGATTTGGTACAACCAATATCATGAAGCTGACCATGAGTTGCGACCACCGTACGGTGGATGGCGCTGTAGGAGCAGCTTTCCTGCAAACACTTAAAAAATATTTAGAGAATCCGGTGACGATGTTGTTGTAACTTCTGTCAGTTCAAACCCGAATACTTTCGGGAAGAAATCTGTAGAATAAAAAAGCGTTGGTTTTTAAACCAACGCTTTTTGCTGGCGTTTCGGTCATCTATATTTTACCTGCTAAGGCAAACAGATTAAACTCAGTTAACTTTGCTCCGTGACAGATCAACCCATCATATTATTCGACGGTGTTTGTAATTTTTGCAACAATGCAGTTAATTTCACCCTCAAAAGAAACAGCAAGGCAAATATTCTTTTTGCTCCTCTGCAGTCAGAAGCAGGAATAAAATTTTTGCTACAATATAATTTGCCTGTTGATGATATGGAGTCTTTTATTTTTATTGAAAACGGAGTTGCTTATAAACAATCGACTGCAGGATTAAGAGTCTGCCGGCATTTAAGAGGATTGTGGCCGCTTTGTTATGGGTTGATGATTATTCCCAGGTTTATTAGAAATGGCGTTTATAACTGGATTGCGAAAAACCGATACAAATGGTTTGGCATAAGACAGGAATGTATGATACCCACGCCTGAAGTAAAAGCAAGATTCTTGAGTTGATATGGAAAAGAAAAAAACATTGGTATTGGGTGCGTCGGTAAATCCATCAAGATACAGTTATCTGGCAATTAACAGGCTGGTCAAAAATCAGCATCCGGTTGTGGCCATTGGTAAACGAAAAGGCGAAGTTGCCGGTGTGAATATTGAAACCGAAAAAACTGATCATCAAAAAATAGATACTGTAACACTTTACCTGAATGCCGATCACCAAAGAGAATATTACGATTATATTATTTCCTTAAAACCTCAGCGCATAATTTTTAATCCCGGTGCCGAGAATGATGAACTGGCTGATCTGGCCATCCGGCATGGAATAAAGGCACTGGAAGCCTGTACCCTCGTAATGCTGAGTTCAGGTCAGTATTAAATCTAATTTTCATAACTATCGTAGATTTTCGATTCTTTTAAGAGTATAAGTACTCTTTTATACCGGATACCACTCTTTTTTTTTACTGCATATAATAATCCGGACTTACCGCCGTTACTGTAATAAGATTTTTTATCCAATTTTCTATTAAAAACTAAAATACTTCCTATGAAGCACTATGCCACCTATGCATTGGTATTCATCCTGTCCTTGTATGCAACGGCAGTCTATTCTCAAAGCAACACTGTAAAGCAAAAGCAGTTCGACAATTTTCCTTCAACTATCGATTGTTCTGAATCTGAGTTAAGCAAAGTATTCAATGCAACTCCGGGAGAGGCCATCAGCATCTCATTTTCAAGCAATTTTACTTTTTCGGGAAATGTAAAAAACAATCTGGTTAAATACGCCAATCTGCAAAGTGTAGTTGTGGTATCGCCCTACTTCAATAATACCATATTCAGCGTATCAAAAATTACCGACGACAACGGCGGTATTTCCTATATCGGACGCATTATCAACCAGGAATATTTTGATGGTTATGAGCTTAAGCAAAATGCTGCCGGTAATTACCAATTAACTAAAGTTGAAACCGATCGGGTAATGCCGATTTGTTTAAAACAATAAACACAATCCTTACTTTATCCAATCCAGACATCCAAAAATCCTCTAACATGAAAAAGCTATTTACATCACTTATCTTTTCAGTTTCGTTGCTGATATCGGGCAATGTATTCAGTGTTCCAATCCTGAATAGTTTTCCTTCAGCAACCGCTACAATATTTCTTGATTTCGACGGACACCTTGTTCAAAGCGCCGTATGGAATGGTGGCAACCCATTAAATTGTGCTCCATCGGGTTTAACTGAGCAACAAATAACAGATGCTTTTTACAGGGTGGCAGAAGATTTTCGCCCATTTAACGTAAACATCACAACTGATTCAACAAAATTTCTGGCCGCACCCTTAAACAGGCGTGTACGGATTATCGTTACCAGTACAAGTGCATGGATGCCCGGCGTTGGCGGAATTGCTTACATGGGATCCTTCACATGGGGCGATGACACACCTGCTTTTGTATTCAGCGATAAACTTGGCCCTTATAATACTAAAATGGTAGCTGAGTGTATTTCCCATGAAACCGGTCACACTGTTGGATTGGCACATCAATCAAAATATGGCAACGATTGTAATACCCCAACTGAGCCATATAACCTCGGTTATGGAACAGGCGAAACTGGCTGGTCGCCAATAATGGGAAACAGTTATTACCGAAACATGACCAACTGGAATAACGGACCAACTCCTTATGGCTGCACTGAACTGGAAAATAACCTCACTACTATTACCACTCAAAATGGTTTTGGCTACAGGGCAGATGATTTTAGTGAGACCCTTAATTCAGGAACTTATGCATTAACGGGTAATAACTTTTCTGTTAATGGTATTATCACAACAAACACCGATAAGGATGCCTTTAAATTTACGCTGGCACAAAATTTAAATTTTCATTTAACAGCAAGTCCATACAGTATCGGCGCTAATTCGGCGGGTGCAAATCTGGATGTAAAAATTGAGTTGTACAAGTCTTCACCTACAACTTTAATCGCAACATACGATCCGTTGACAACTATGAGTGTAACTATCGACACCATTTTAAATGCAGGAACATATTACATAAAAGTGAGCGGAGCAGGGAATTCAAATGTGAGTGCGTATGGAAGTCTTGGCTCTTATACAATTTCAGGAACTACAAGTATTTTACCAATCCGGAATGTTAGTTTAAATGGTAAAGTGGATAATAATAAACACAACCTAAGCTGGAAAATCATAGCGGACGAACCAATAAGAAGTGTAGAAGTACAATCTTCTTTATCTGGCAGTAATTTTAGTGCATTAACCAGTTTAGCAGGTTCTGTAACCAATTTTACTTATCAGCCTTTTAAAAACAATACCGTTTATTACCGCCTGAAGGTTACTTCGGTAGTAGATCAGGTAGTTTATTCAAATGTTATTGCATTGAAAGGTACAGAGACTTCTGGCAAACAGTTTAGTGTTTCTACTCTTGTTCAAAGCGAAATTGTAGTTAACGCAGCCGAAAATTATAAATATCAGTTAATAGATCTTAACGGCCGTATGATAAACAATGGAGCAGGCCTTAAAGGCATAAACCGCATTAATGTTTCAAATCAATCGGCGGGTATGTACATACTGAAGCTTTTCAACAACGAACAGCAACAGACAGAAAGAATTTTAAAACAGTAAGGTAGATTCATGTGTAAGTCGGGGGGTAGCGTTAGGGGCTGCCCCCTTTTTTATGTTTATTATTTAATTTTTGTCTACACGGTTGGTATATCAATTTATCCGTAACTTTAAAAAACCCCTTTTTATGTTATGGAGAAAATTTAACGGCGATCCCATTACACTTCACATCAAAGATGCGGTAGAACAAGCTATAACAAGAGAAACTGAAGCCGGTTATCATTTAAAAGTTTGTATTGGCACCGACAGTCAGGTAAAAGGAAAAGAAACGGAATTTGCGACCGTGATTGTTTTTTTACGTGAAGGCCATGGTGGCTTTATGTTTATTCACAACGAAAAAACAACACATAGCTACAGTATTAAAGAAAGGATGCTGGTAGAGGTGGCCAAGAGCATTGAGATAGCATATGAGCTCTGCGACCTGTTTACTGTGTACGATGTAGATATGGAAGTACACGCCGACATCAATACCAATCCACAGTTTAAAAGTAATGAAGCCTTACGTGAGGCCATGGGCTATATTTTGGGAATGGGCTTTGCCTTTAAAGCTAAACCTGAGGCTTTTGCCAGCAGCAGTTGCGCCAATAAAGTGGTGAGCTGATTAATCAATTTTTTTTCGGTAGCTGCTGCTATTGCAGCCCTTCATTGGTTTCTTCAATAAAATTCAGGATCTTTTGTTTTCCCGATTTTTTTGCAGCGCTGGTAACAAAATGCTGCGGCAAAAACTGCCATGTTTTTTTCATCGCCTCTAAAAAGTCTTTTACATTTTTACTGACCGTGCGTTGATTTACTTTATCGGCCTTGGTAAAAGCAAGGCAGAATGGAACCTGCCAGGTTTTAAGCTGTTCCAAAAATTCAAGGTCTATCTTTTGTGGTGAGTGACGGGCATCAAGCAGCACAAAAACAATGGTCAGGTTTTCACGCTTGCGCAGATAGTTTTCAATCATCTGCTCCCAGCGTCGCCGGCTGCTCATACTTACTTTGGCAAAACCATAACCCGGCAAATCCACCAGATACCATTCCGTTATCGGCGTTTCTTTTTGCAACTTGCCTTTTTCTTTTTGAACTATAGAAGGTGCAGAGTTGATGTTGAAATGATTTATTAGTTGCGTTTTGCCCGGCGAGCCCGAGGTTTTTGCAAGCTTTTCATTATTGCAAAGCATATTTATCAACGATGATTTTCCCACATTGCTGCGGCCGATAAACGCATACTCCGGTCGGTCGGGTATAGGGCATTTATCGTAATCGGGACTGCTGATAATATATTTGGCATGTTTTATCTGCATGCGGCAAAGATAAGGGTTGAGTTATTCTGTAAGTTTTCTAAATAAATTTCAAATCAGAAATCTGTAGTAATGTTTACCCCCAATTCCTATTTTTCATCGCTCTAAATCCAAAAACTAAAAACCACTTATCTTTGCGCCCGATGACTGAATACGCACATGATATTGTATTGCCGGATAAAAATTCGGGACTTGCGAAGAAGGAGCAGGTGGCAGTTATGTTTGACGATATTGCATTCCGGTACGATTTTTTAAATCGTTTCCTTAGTGCTGGTATTGATGTAAGATGGCGTAAGAAGGCCATTAAACAATTGAAAAATTTGCAGCCTCAAAACATGCTTGATGTAGCCACCGGTACAGCAGATGTAGCCATTATGGCATCTAAAATATTAAAACCGGAAAAAATTACCGGCATCGACATCAGCGATGGTATGCTGGAAATTGGAAGACAAAAAATTCAAAAAGCTGGTTTGCAAAATACTATAGAACTGTTAAATGGTGATTGCGAAACAATAAACTTTAAAAATGATTCGTTTGAAGCGGTAACTGTTGCATTTGGGGTACGTAATTTTGAGAACCTGGAAAAAGGGTTGTCAGAGATTATACGGGTACTTAAACCGGGAGGAAAACTGGTTGTACTGGAATTTAGTAAACCAAAATATGCAGTAGTTAAGTTCATGTATAATCTGTACATGAAATTTATTTGCTCCAATGTGGGCAGATTTTTATCGAAAAACCGCAGCGCATACCAATATCTCGACGAATCAATTAGTAAGTTTCCGGAAGGAAAAAATTTTACTGCTATCCTGG
>JAHEBJ010000018.1 GCA_024642285.1 Sphingobacteriales bacterium | reverse complement strand
ACAACAACTGTACGTGCTGGTGAAGTACACTGAGCTAATCCCAATCCGTAATCAAAAGATACTCTCGAAATTCCGAAAGCGGCTTCCTGCCAGATATCCTGGGGAGCAGTAGTAGTTAGCGGAAATTGCATACCCATTCTTGTCAGCGTAACATTCGCCCCGTTGATAACAACAGTTTGTGGCCCATTTGCAGCATAAGAGTTTGTTGTTCCGCGGTATCCTAAAATTCCAATCACATCACCAGCCGCTATCGGTATATTAACCGGTATAGAACCTGTTGTAGGATTATTTTGTGTTAGAAACAATGTAGTAAATGCATTGGTTGTTCCCGGAAATGCAGGTGGCGGTGTAGCTCCGTTAAATCTTACAACGGAAATACTTTGGTTGCCACTAGAAGCATCAGTAGGAACCTGCAAAGCAGTCATCACAAATGCGCTTGGTGCAGTGAACCAATATCCTCTTACATTACCGGTGAAAGTTGCTGCCTGCGGCGGAAGCGCCAAAGATCCACTTGGATCCATACTCTTAACCGTAGCCTGGTAGTTGTAAGTTCCTGAAGGCGTTGGTCTGGTCCAAACAGTATCCCTTTCAGTTCCTGCATATGGTATTGTTGCCGCTGCGTCGTTAAACAACCCAGCTATTGGCGACCATGTTGCGGGTGTAGAAGGAACACCGATTACATAATCTATATCTAACGACCAGTTATTCAGTACCCCTCCATCAGGAGCACCGGCATCATAGATACCGATAGACCAAACGCCGTTTGCTGTGGTATACATGCTGTTCCACGCAGTTGAGGTTGGCACATATCCAACTGGTCCACCGGGGAATGTAAATCCAAAAGCCGTAAAGGTTGCCGCAGCCAGGTCAGCCCTAAATGTACCTGTATAAGGCGCTGTTCCAGCACTTTGAACCGTAGTTCCGGAAGAACTGATCACCGTATTGGTAAAGTTTGCACCCGCGTTATTGGTCCGGTTAAGCAATGCGCTAAGGTTGATAATCTGGCCATTTGGCGCTTTCAAGGCAATTACCAGGTCACTCACATAAGCATGGGTAACATTTAACCTTGCCCTTACATTAGCAATAGTTGCTCCTGCAGGTATACCTGAAACAGTTATGTTAGAGGTAGTTGCGGGATATGAAGTTGGAACCGGAGGAATGCTAGGACCATCAGGTATAACAATATTCACCGTTCCGGAACTGAAACTGCTTGAGAAGGACTGAGAAGAAGCACTTACCAAACGGACAGCCGGATCGCCCAAACACATCGTTACAGATGCTGGTGTTACAGTAGGCGCCGGAGGTGTATAGTTTACTTTGGCAACGGCTGTATTCATACAACCAGTCGCAGTAATGGTTCCCGTAACTACATACTCAGTATATGCAGTAGGAGCTGCATAAACAGTTGCACTATTACCACCAGTGTAAGCGATAGTTGCAGCTGCGTTCGTGTACAATCCAGTTATTGGAGCCCAGGTATAGGTACTTGCACCTGAGGCAGTCAACAACAATCCATTACTACCGGCCACGCCACCGCAACCCGATGTTGGAGTAACAGTTACTACTGGCAAAGGATTAACAGACAACACAGCACCACTAGATATATTCAAAGGAGGAACTCCTGGAGCACAAATACCGCTAAGCACGCAACGGTAAGCATAGCCATTCATAATACTAGCAACCGGATTAATTGTCAATGTCGCGGTTGTTTCTCCAGAATAAGGAGCACCCGCAGGAATATTAACATATGGTCCGGCTATACCAGCAGTGCTAACCTGCCATTGGTAAGTCAGCCCTGTACCAACACCGGCTACTGTAAAGCTTGCTGTTGTTGTGTTACATGCTGTTGTATTAGTTGGTTGAACTGTTACCCTCGGACGCTCATTAACTGTAATCGTAATATTAGCCTGGCGTAGACAACCTGCGCCATTATCATGGTTTACAGTATACGTAGTTGTAGTCATCGGAGATGCAGCAACCGGATTCGTTGTAGTTGAGCTTAATCCTCCCGGAGGTGACCACATAAATGTTCCGGTAGTTACTGGAGTTAAAGCGCCTCCAACCAATTTTACGGAACCGTTAAAATTCCTTGGGTTAAAGGTTGGAGCTGCCGGAGCTGCTGCACCGCCATAACCAACATTACCACCAGTTGTTATAGTACATCCTCCATTAGTATATGTTACAATTCCACCGCCATTGGTATAGTCAATACCTGCCGCTGCACCTACCAATCCTTCCAATGCAATACCATATGTTGCTGCTGGTGGAATAACAAGGGTTAGGCCTGTAAGGAACGTATGTACTACACCAGCTGTTGCAGTACTTGTTCCAGCACCAAACTGGTTCCATCCATTCGCTGCGCTGATAGCACCCGGAGGACCGGCAATTGGTGATGCCTTAAAGAATACTCTTGCATTTAGAGAGCCCGTATTTCTTGCACGGCTTGCGATTTCGGTGAAGGTTACCGGGAAAGCATTGTTGTTAGTAATATTAAATGCAATCAAAGCCTGACCATTTCCTCCAGTTGTTGGAGTAGATGGATTTGCAGTAGTAAAGTTTCCTTCCATCACAGTTAACAATGCAGGGTCACCTGCACATAATGTTGTACCTGGATCGGCCACAATCTGCATTGGTAAAGCAGCTGCAAAAGTTACAGTTGCAACGGAAGAATTAGCCGGTGCACAGCCTGCAAACTGAACCACCGCACGGTAGTAAGTTGTTTGCGTAACATTATTAAAAGTATAGGTGGTAGATGTATTTACAATAGTTGTCCACGGACCCGCAAGGTTTGTTGCAGTTTCCCAACGTAATATGTTTCCGTTATGACCTGAAAGTGTCAACAGACCGCTGTTGGTCGTTCCGCAAACATTTGTATTTGCAGGATTAATTGTACCACCAACTGAAGCCGCGGCCACATCTAATCTGGCAGGATCGCTAATAGCATTTGGCGCACAAGTACCAGTTACCACACAACGATAATAATATCCGTTTAAGCCAACAGCAGTTGGATTGATAGTAAGCGTTGAAGTTGTAACACCTGAGTATGGTGCTCCATTAGCGAGGTTGTTAAAAGTACCGCCAATACCGGTTGTACTTAACTGCCATTGATAGGTGACACCTCCGGTTGCAGTTCCTACACAAGTATAGGTAACCGATGTACCTGCGCATGCAGCTGCATTTACCGGCTGCTGTGTAATGGTTGGTGCACAAGCAACTATTGGGGTAATTTCAGTGATCAGATCTTTGAACGATACTCTTGTATTTGAAGCATTGAACAAGCTTGAGCGCATTTGAACTGCAGCCAAAGCATCTAACGTAATATCATCAACCCACCAGCCAGCTGGTGAAGTAGGAGCTGTTGTATTATTATCGGAACCAAAGCGGAAACGAAGTTTAACTGATTGACCTGCAAAAGAAGACAGGTTGATAATGGTATTCATAAATGCTGTTCCTGGGGTCAATCCAGTGAAAGCAGGCCGGCCTCCTATTGGATTATTTGGTGAAACACCAAGGCCACCATTGTAAGCACCTGCTGTCATGTAAGGACCAAGATCGATCCAGGTTGTACCACCATTGGTACTTATTTCCACAACACCTCCGTCCCATCCGTCTTCAGTATTGAAACGATGCCAGAAGCTTAGTTTTGGATATGAGTTGGCAGGCAGAGCGATCGAGTTCGTAGTCTCCAATCTTTGATCACCATCTGCAGGCAGATTGGCAACAAAGAAGGCATTAGGAGCACTGTTGCTTTGTGTATTCACCACCGTCCAAACAGATCCTAGAGGAGCTGTAGTTGTCCATGATGCAGGAATTGTACTTCCGGCAACCGGCTCATTTATTAAATTCACAGGCGGGAAGTAACTACCAATATTCACATTAACAATGAAAGGATAGTTGGTAGTTCCAGCTCCCTGATTAACAGGGAAACTTACCACCCTGTTTGGTGCATCATAAGTTCCACCACTAACATAAGTTACATTAGCAGGCAGCGTATCTCTTAATGTATAACCCGAAACGGTTGCACAAGTCGTTACACTATTAGTGTATGTTAAATTAAATCCTTCGGGAATAGTAGTTGCACTTACTGCAGCTCCTAAAGTTGTTGGAGGACTAAAGTCAGGAACCTGATCGGTTACACTTGCGGTAGATCCTTCTGATGCAAATGCACCCATTCCTCTTCTTCTGAAAGCTTCCCAGATTGAACAACTGTACAAACCACCATATAAATTCTGGTCGGCTTGTAAAATTGCATTTCTTCCGCTGATAAATCCGGGGCTGCATTGTTGTAGTTTCATTCCTTCCGTAACCAATTTCATAGCAATCGCATTACCGCCACCACCAGCAAGGTTATATAAATTAGGATTGATAACTCCAACCTGATTAATGATATTCCATGTCATATCCCATAATGTAGCACACCATATCTCACCACGTGGGTGAGGACCGGTTGGCAAAGATGCCAGGTACACTTTATTATTAACTGTAAAATCGGTGCAATATCTTTGTGTACGAATTCCAAGTCCTGTAGGGCCTTGATTTAAAGCATAGGTTCCAATTCCACGTGGTGAATTAAAACCGGTATTCAAAGTTGCAGTTGCCCAATCCTGTGTAAACATCAATGCATAGTAATCGCTCCAGCCCTCACCCATTTGCTCCGCATTTCCCAAGCAACCTGCAGCGGAAGGTCCGCCTGTTAAACGGTTACTAAGCCCATGGCCAAATTCGTGAACTACAATTCCATTGTCAACATCACCATCTCTATCTGGTGTTGGCGCTGTCCACAAGTACATTTGCATCCTTCCACTTCCACCATCAGCAGGTGTTGAAAAGTTAGCGTTGTTATTTCCACTGCCATCTTGGGCTTCGGCTAATACATGATCATTTCCTGCGCCACCTCTGCTTAAATTATTCGTTTGAAAATTACCTCCGGGTTCATCAAATCCATAGGCATACAAAATATCATGAATGATATTATTCCAGTAAAATAAATTAGTGATATTAAATTGTTGATTTGGAGGAGTTGTAACTGTTGGCTCCAAAGTATAATCGGGTGTAAAATTAAATGTAAGATTAGGCAACGCAGTAGTAGAGGTTGCCGAGCGGGCAGGATCGCCACTGTTATTATTATTACGATCATGATAAGCCCAAACATTGTTACCTCTGGTATAATTAAAATCAGAACCGGTTGCAGCAGTACTATGCCATTTTAAAGTTGACGCATTTGCAGAAGCAGCTGTCCAGGGATTTGTCCTCAATGCGTGTGCCGTACTTATTGGCGGCGGCATGAAAGTAGGCGCTTCAAAAGGAAAGGGAACAACACGGTAATCTGCATTATCAGCCAACAAAGGACTGGCTGCATTTTGAACATTCAGTTTATTGATCGCTTTAAAATCAAAAAGCGGGTTTCCTCCAAACATCTCTCCAGCAGGTTGGTGCGCATGTTCTTTTCCAAATTCAAAAACGTGATCAGGATCATCCCAATTACAATAAACAGTTAAGTTATCAACCGCTAAAGTCCTGCTGTTAGAAGCATCAATTCTAACCAACCAGTAATCGGAACTGGTTTTTGGAATGATGTACACCTGCCAGGCAAGATGAACATTTCTAGAATCTTCCACTGTCGTCCACATTAACTGCGCAGTGATATTTTCACGGGACACACCCAAATTTCCAAACTCAATTAAACTTGCATTCTCTTTTCTACTAATTGCAATAGCCGGCTGCGAAGCAACTAAGCCTCTGTCGGCAATGGCAGCCTGTACCGCCGATTCTGCAGAAACAGCAGGCACATCAACAGTTCCGTTTGCCAGTTTAGCAATGCTTTTATTAAAAGTTCCGGCTTTAGATAGCAGACGGTCGGCTTTAAAAGCCAATACCAGTATTTGATTGTAAACAGGAATATCCTGGTAAGTTTGATTAAGATAAACATACCTGATTCCGGATGTTCTGTCAACATAAGTACTGGTAACTTTTACATTGGCAATATCTTCAACAGATAAACCGATGTCGCCTTTATTGGCATTCACCAATGCAATCGCAGCATTTTCTTCCTGGTTAAAAGTTTGGGCATTCATAACAAATGCACAAAAAATCATCGGAATAAAATAGAGGAGAAATTTTCTCATAATTGAGTTTGTTTTTTATTTATAAAAAAGTAATTATACGATCCCTTAATCTAAAAGTTTTGCACAGAGAAATTCTGATGAACAGAATTTACTTATTTTATTTACCTGAATTGTTGAGGGAAAAAGAAGAAGTAAAGTTTATTATCATATGCGTATTTTCTGTGAAAAAAGATTTTACTTTTAAAGAGATTAATTTTTCGTTTGTAAATTCAGTGGCAATAATACGAAATTTCAACATCACTATAAAAATATCAGTTGATTATTGTTATCAACACGTATATAAAAGTTAATTTGTTCGGGAAAACAAACTTTATTATGACAAAACTCAAATTATTGACTGTGTTGGGTATGATCTGTGGTAACATTTTTATGTTAACTGCACAAGATATCAGCGCTGTTATCTCAACCAGGTCAATTGCCATTCAACCAGAATTAACCGAATGGCGGCGTCACTTTCATCAGCATCCTGAGCTTGGCAACGGTGAAATTAAAACAGCAGCGTATATAGTTGAACAACTAAAAGGACTTGACCTGGAAATACAGACAGGCGTTGCAAAAACCGGAGTGGTAGCTATTTTAAAAGGAGGCAAGCCGGGACCGGTTATCGCACTGAGAGCTGATATGGACGCACTGCCGGTAAAGGAAAGAGTAAATATTCCGTTTGCATCAACGGACAGCGGAATGTATGCCGGCAACAAAGTTCCATTGATGCATGCCTGCGGGCATGATGCACATGTTGCCATGTTGATTGGCGCTGCAAAAGTTTTATCATCAATGAAAAAAGATATTGCAGGTACTGTAAAATTCATTTTTCAACCGGCAGAAGAAGGTCCACCACCAGGTGAAGAAGGCGGCGCTGCGTTGATGGTTAAGGAAGGTGTAATGGAAAACCCAAAAGTGCACGTAATATTCGGAATGCATATTGAATCATGGATTCCCGCGGGTGATATCCAATATAAGTCAGGATCATTTATGGCATCGGCCGACCAATTTACGATAAGCGTAAAAGGCAAATCATCGCATGGGTCGCAGCCCTGGCTGGGTGTTGATCCTATTGCTGTATCGGCCCAAATAATCGAAGGCCTGCAGAATATTGTAAGCCGGCAGATGGAACTGACAAAAGCACCTGTTGTAATTTCGGTGGGCATAATAAAAAGCGGTGTACGTTTCAATATTATCCCCGAGGAATCGTATATGGAAGGAACTTTAAGAACACTCGACAGCAAAATGAGAATTGATGTACAGGAAAGAATGAAACTTACCGCAACAAAAATTGCAGAAGCATCAAGCGCAAGTGCCGAAATAATTTTCCACGAAAAAACATTGGTTACTTACAACACGCCCGAGCTGGTTGAAAAAATGTTACCTTCTTTACAGGCCGCCGCCGGTAGTAATAATGTGCGGCCAATGGAATGGGTTACCGGCGCCGAAGATTTCAGTTACTTTGGAACTAAAGCGCCTGCATTCTTTTTTTATTTTGGTGGTATGCCGCGTGGTAACGATGCTAAAAATGCACCGCCACATCATACACCAGATTTTATGATTGATGACAGCCAGCTTTTTGTTGGTGTAAAAACCTTTTGCCAGTTGGTATTTGATTACCCGAAAACAATAGGCAAATAAACAGTTCAATAAGAATAAAAGTGTTGCTTTTATAAGATAAAAATTGGTGTCAACATTAATGAGCAAAATCAACTTCAAAATTTCCTTTTATCCTTTCGATGGAGGGATTAAAGTAGCCAAACTTTAAATTGGGAAATTCTTCATGAATCAGTTCCATCATTTGTTTCATGCCCATACATTCGCCGGTATCGGCAACATTAATTTTTCCGAGGTACCAATCGGGGTCAATATTAAAATTGCGCCACTGTATCATGCACAAATCTGTTTCCCTTATTAGTTTTCGTAAAGCCTCATATTCTTCTATGCTATCTGTCATCCCTGGAAAAACAAAATAGTTAATACTCGTCCAGCCGCCATTGCTACGCATCACTTTTAAACTCTCAATCAAATCTTCAAACTCGTAATTATTGGGGAGATAATAAGAAGTGTAAATATTTTTACGTGCCGAGTTTGTACTAACCCTTATGCTGTTTAATCCAACTTCGCACAATGCCTTTACGGCATTTGGCATGCTGCCATTGCTATTTATATTGATGCTTCCTTTGTGTGTGTGTTTTCTTATTTCAATAATTGATTCACGGATGGTCTCCCACATCAGCAGCGGCTCTCCTTCGCAGCCCTGCCCAAAACTAATGATTGGAAAAGGCGCCGACTCCAGATGAGGAACGGTGAACTCAATGATTTCTTCGGCAGTTGGTTTAAAAGTTAATCTGTCTTGTGTACTAATGATCGTTTCTTCTTCGGGTTGAAAAGAAATACAGCCAATACAATTTGCATTGCATGCCGGAGAAACAGGCACGGGGCACTCCCATCTGCCAATGGCCAGATTACGAGCCGCCGGACAAGTATAGGTCATGCAGCAGTTCTCCATTAAATGTTTTACAAGGCGATTGTGAGGATAGGCCTCCAATAAATTTTTAGTGCCAGTCTCTATCAACTCATCTACATATCCTTGTGCTTCCTGCCTGATATCTTTTTCTATTCTTACAGCAGGCACATAGATCTTATCATCGAACCATGCTGCAGCGGTATAACAAAAAAGTGGTAAGGTTGGTGCGTCTTTTTCAGTTTCGTAAGCGGCCATATACAATCCGGTATGTGCAGGCGGAATGAAAGCAGCAACTGCCCATCCTTTTTCGCAAAGCCTCATCTCTCCTGTTTCTACATCAATGCCAATTCCTTTGCGGCCGGGCAGCTCGTACAGATTTCCTCCGGTTGGTAATTCAATCCATTCATCAGGCGGTACAGGCATCGCATCCCATCCGCTTCGGCCGGTTGCGTATAAACTGGTATCTTCAAAAATATTCCCTTCACCATCTGAATACAATATATATGGACTCTCTGTTAACATAAAATTTATTGATCGCCGGTTTGCTAAAGTTTTGTTTTACAGAAGTGATTGAATTCATTTTCATCAATTTCCACAACCCCCGATTCAAATTCCGACTGAATTAGTTTATTCGATTTAAGGTCTAATGTAAGCAGTCCGTCTTTTGAAACCATATTCTCAACATCGGCCCAGGCATAGTTTATGGTTTTAAACATCCTGGTGTATTGAACTCCCTTATCAGTAACCAACAATCTTGTTTTTGTATTTTGAACAATATTTACAAATAAAAAAATGGCGCCGAAAATAATTACCGCAATAACTCCCACATTGGTCAGCCAGAAATTGGCATAAAGTAAAGCCAGTGTTAAACTAAAAGTTTCAAATGCCTTTTTTCTTTTTCTGAAAATAAAATACAAGGCTGTTATGACAACGTAAAATCCAAATAAAATATAAATAGCCAGTTGCTCGTTTTTATCAGTAGCCGTTAAAACCATGAAAGCACCTGCTGCAATATGCAAACAAAACAAAAACCATACAAATGTCCTGTACCCTTTTGCGTTTTTATCTTTTAAAGTAAACTGATAATTCATCAGGCCGGGTTTGCGGCAACCAGGTAGTTACACAATTTAAATAGACACCGGGCGCCAACATTTTCGTCCCACTCGTTATGGCTCACTCCTATTTCATTCAAATCAAATCCAACAAATTTGCGGCCGCTTTGTATCAGTTTTTTGAAAAGATAAAAAATCTCTTCCGTTTCAAAGCCGCCCTGCACCGGAGTGCCGGTATGCGGACAAAGTTTTGGATCCAGACCATCAATATCAAAACTAATATATACTTTCTCAGGCAAATGACTGATCATTTCATCAACGATCTGTTTCCAGGTTTCGCCTTCGTACTGGCGTTCTTTAATGTGTTGATCAAAATAAGCAATCACTCTCTCTTTGTTTGCTTCCAGGTAATCCACTTCTTCACCACAATAGTCACGTATACCAACCTGTACTATTTTTTTAAGTTGCGGAATTTCTTCCAATGCATTGTACATGATAGATGCATGCGAATAAGTAAATCCCTCATAAGCTTTTCGCAGATCGCAATGAGCATCAATTTGCAAAATTCCAAAGTCGCCATGCTTTTCGGCAATGGCTTTAAAATATCCCAGCGGCGTACTGTGGTCTCCTCCAAGTAATGCAACCAATTTGCCCTGATCCAGCAATTCCTTCGTCCTTTCAAAAACCCAGTTGTTTAAAAATGTACTGCCCTCATTTATCTCTTTCAGCGATTTACACATAAATTTATTATCAGCAACCACTTCGTCATGCGAAATATAATTAATGAGCAACTCAGCTTCCTTACGCAGGTAATCACTTTTCATCAATACTTTCTTATCATATGGCCGCATGTAAAAACCCTGTTTCCATCCGTCTTTAACATCTGGATCATACAGATCTACCTGCAGACTAGAATTAAAAATATGCTCAGGAGCTCTGGCTGTGCCGGCATTATAACTTACAGTAACTTCCCAGGGTACCGGCATAATCACCAGCCTTGCTTCATCTTCTGTAAAGGGTAAACCAAAAACATTGTTGTCGGGGTTGCCAACGCCATTGGGATCAAAATTCGAAAGATCTGTCATCTCGTTTTTTTATTTGAGTATATTCGGCCCAAATGAGCCAGGGTAAAATCGCAGCAAAGATAAGCGACTGCTGAACAAACGGAAAACTAAAAGAATAATTATAAGATTTTGATAAAATAATTGTGTGAAAAAGTTCCAAATGACAAAAATCAGCCAGAGCCCTGACGAATTAGTTATACAAAAAGTGTGAAAAAAGGCTAATTGAGTTACCTTTGCAGCGAAATTTTAAGTATGAAGAAAACACATATCATTTTCCTGGTTGGCATAGCGGCGCTTATCGTTGCACTCATCGTTTTTTCAGCAGGCGATTTTTCTACCTATGAATCCATTAGTTCTGCAAAAAAGAAGCAGGGAACTTTTGTTCACCTGATAGCCAAACTGGACAAATCGGAGCCGATAGAATATGATGCCATCAACAACCCGAATTATTTATCCTTTTACGCCATCGACAGTTTGGGAGGAAAAACAAAAGTGGTTTTTCATAACAGCAAACCCACCGATCTCGAAAAAAGTGAACGCATTGTAATGAAGGGAAAAATGCAGGCCGATCATTTTGAGTGTAAAGACATTCTTTTGAAATGTCCGAGCAAATACAAGGATGATAAGGAGCAATTGCAGAAAACCATTACCAACCAACAGGATTCAGCTTACTAATTAATTTCAGCAGATGCAGTTTGAAGGAGAACATTTATTACCCGGACAGATTGGTCATTTTTTTGTGTTGCTTGCATTTATTGCATCTATATTGTCAACAATTGGTTTCGCAACTGCAAGTTTTAAATCTGATCTGGTTCAGAAAAAATCCTGGCTGAATTTTGCCCGAATAGCTTTCGTTACTCAACTCGTTTCGGCAATAGTTATTTTCATTACCATTTTCTACATCTGCGCCAATCATTATTTTGAGTACATGTATGCATACAAGCATGCATCAAAAGAACTGGAACCAAAATATTTGCTGGCTTGTATATGGGAAGGACAGGAAGGAAGTTTTTTACTGTGGACCCTCTGGCACAGTATTCTCGGCATCTTCATCATGCGTAAATCCAAAGAATGGGAAGCGCCGGTAATGTCAGTGATCAGTCTTGCACAGGTTTTTCTGATCATGATGATACTGGGTTTGTACATTGGCAATATTCATATTGGCAGCAGTCCTTTTACTTTAACAAGAAATGAAATTGAAGGCCCGATTTTCAGCCAGGCGAATTACCTTTCATTTATTAAAGACGGTATTGGATTAAATGTTTTACTGCGTAATTACTGGATGGTTATACACCCACCCATTTTATTTTTAGGTTTTGCATCCACTATAATCCCGTTTGGCTATGCTTATGCAGGTTTACAAACTAAGCGATTTGGCGATTGGGTAACCCCTGCCCTTCCATGGGCTTTGTTCAGCGCTTGTGTGCTGGGTGTTGGTATAATGATGGGTGGCAAATGGGCTTACGAGTCATTATCTTTTGGTGGTTACTGGGCCTGGGACCCTGTAGAAAATGCATCTTTAGTCCCTTGGTTGATATTAATTGCCGGGTTGCACACCATGGTGATATTTAAAGCAACAGGTCATTCTTTAAAAGCGAGTTACCTTTTTGCATTTCTAACATTTATATTCATTCTTTATTCAACTTTCTTAACCCGTACCGGAATTCTTGGCGACACTTCTGTTCATTCATTTACAGAAACCGGGAATATGGTCAGATTCAAATTATTTGGGCTGGGTGTTTCCTTCAGAATGATGAACCTGATGATCGGTGTTTTTGTATCTGCATTTACCCTTTCTTCGTTAGGTATGCTCATTGCTAATTTAAAAAAGATACCTTCAGAAAAGAAAGAGGAAAATATTAACTCAAGGGAGTTCTGGATGTTTATCGGATCACTGGTATTCTTTTTAACCGCAGTGTTCATCATTGCCAAAACATCAGTACCGGTTTACAACAAATTATTTGGCACCAGTATTGCCCAGCCCGAGGATGTGGAATTCTCTTATAACAAAGTAGTCATTCTTGTTGCAATAATTGTTGGCTTATTGAGTGCTATTACTCAATATTTCAAATACAAAAAGACCGAGTCAGGCTATATTTTAAAAAAGATAGCTGCACCTACTTTAGTTGCCGCTACTATCACAACTGCACTGGCAATCTTTTATCCACTTACCTATTATAAAATGGGTGCAGGATTATTAGGCGCTGCGTATGCAGCATTATTCGCTGCAATTTATTCAGTAATCGCTAATGCCAGTTATATATGGATTGGATTAAAAGGCAAATTAAAATCTGCCGGAGGATCCATAGCTCACCTGGGCTTTGCCTTAATGTTGGTTGGAATTTTAATTTCCAGCAGCAATAAGGAAGTAATCAGCAGCAGCATGGTCAATGGAATCAATTTACAATTATCGGGTAAAGATCCAATGACTAAACAAACCGATAACCCGCTGGAAAACCTTACCCTTATCCGGCAGGTTCCTGCTGCCATGGGGCCTTATGAAGTAACTTATTTGAAAGATTCTTTCGGTAACGAAAAAGGCCGGCGGTTTTACGAATTGCAATTTGTGAGAAAAGACAAAACCACCAAAAAAATAAAAGAACAGTTTACCCTTAAGCCTGATGTTTACATCATGAAGGATAACAACATGAGCAGTAATCCGGATACCAAGGCTTATTTTGACCGGGATGTTTTCACCTACATTTCCTACGCTATTGATAACAGTAAGAATGAAGACACTGCCCAATTTAAGATTATTGAGCTGGCCGAAGGAGATACCACTTTTTACAGCAACGGAATTGTGGTTTTAAACAGCGTGGTAAAAAATCCGCATAACGAAAAATATCACTTTAAACCAACCGATGCTGCGCTCATGGCCGACGTTTCGTTTATCAGCAAAGACAACATGCGATACAATGCAATGCCGTTGATTGAGATTGATGAGTATGGTGTGAACCAGATTGATGATACGGTGTATGCACAAAACCTGTACGTAAAATTCGCCGGTGTAACCGATACCAGAAAAATAAAACTGGGCATAAAAGAATCGGACAAACTGATTGAGTACGTTACCCTTAAAGCCTATGTCTTCCCATACATTAATTTAGTGTGGCTTGGATTGATCATTATGGCATTGGGTATTGTTATGAGTGCGGTAAAAAGAGCAAAGCTTTCTACTTTTTACGCCGCTTTGGCTTTACTTTCTGCAGGAGTCGGACTCTTCTATATGTTTCTTTTCGCAAACTAGAATCGCAGTCGGCTTGTAATTGCCTGACTACCCTTTCCACTTTTTTATCGGCGTCGGTAAATTGAAGAGTAGTGTCAAAAAACAGGCGAATAAGGTTTGAATCCTTCATTACCGAATCTACCATTTTCGGCACCTGAATTACCATCAGACTATCGCAATTCAACCTGATTTCGGCATAGGCTGAATCAATCCTGATTTCAGAAAGAGAATCCCTATAGGCTTGAGTCTGCACGTCAATAAGCTCTTTATTTTCAGCATTACACCCCAAAAGAAGGAAGACGGCGCAATAAAAAATAAAAATTAAGGTTACCTTAAGCATCAACTTGATTTAATTATCGGTCTTAATTGTAAATTTACGGTATGCATTGGTTAAGGCATATTCATTTTAGCAGACGAAAAGTTTATTTCGTAGCGTTTTTTTTAACGCTGATGAGCAGTTCTGCTTTTGCCCAGATCGGTATCAATGACACAATTACAACCTATGCAGTAGTGTATGATGGCGATACTATTGAAGCAAAGACCTTATGGAATATTGACTTTTATTCCCGTTATACCGATGCCAGTGCCAGGGCAAAATGGACAAGACTCCGCAATGCCATCATCGTAACCTATCCCTACGCCATGCGTTCCAGTTTGATATTAAATGATATTAACGCCAAATTAGAGGGCGTTACAAAAAAATCGGGGCGAAGGGCTTATATAAAAAGCCGTGAGAAAGAACTTAAAAAAGAATTTACAGATCCGCTCAGCAATTTATCCATTTACCAGGGTAAGGTTTTAATGAAACTGATCAACCGGGAAACCGGTAATAATTGTTATGAGATCATTAAAGAATATAAAGGGGGGTTAACTGCACGTTTTTACCAGACTGTTGCTTTCTTCTTTAACAGCAGTTTAAAACAACCCTACGAACCACAAGGCGACGATAAGGAAATGGAATACATCGTAAAGGAAGTTTGTCAAACTTATGGTTACCGGTATAACAGATTTACTTCTACTTTAAAGGCAAACTAAAGCTCCTTAAAAATTGTTTACTTGGCATATTGCTGTAATCTGTTGAACTTAATAAACAGATTACTGTTAATAATTCAGTAATTAGTGACGATTGTCATATTCCAACTACTTAGTTATTGGGCAAAATGAGTTAAATTGCGGCATTAATTTATCAACTTAGCATGAAGTTAGATGTTTTAGCTTTTGGTGTTCATCCCGATGATGTGGAATTGAGTTGTGCAGGAGCTTTGCTGGTTGAAAAAATGAATGGCAGAAAAACCGGAATTGTAGATCTTACTGCAGGTGAACTGGGAACAAGAGGAAATGTCCAGACGAGGAAAATTGAAGCAGCGGATGCAGCAAAAATATTAGGTGTTGAAATAAGGGATAATTTAGGAATGGCCGATGGGTTTTTACAAAACGACGAGGCTCATCAGCGGAAAATTATTGCATCCATAAGAACATATCAACCCGAAATCATTTTTTGCAACGCTCCAAAAGACAGACACCCCGATCATGGACGCTCATCAAAACTGGTTGAAGATGCTGCTTTTCTTTCGGGGCTAATGAAAATTGAGACGCAGGTTAACGGAAAGGCACAAGAAGCATGGAGGCCTAAATATGTGTTTAAATATATTCAGGACCGGATGCTGAATCCTGATTTTGTAATTGATATCAGTGATGTGTTTGATCAAAAGATAGAAGCCATAAAGGCTTTTAAAACACAGTTTCACAACGCTGATCTTAACGAACCGGAAACATATATTTCGTCGCCCGATTTTATCGACAGTGTGATATACCGGCACAAATGGTTTGGCAAGATGATCGGTGTAAAGTATGCCGAAGGGTTTATAACAGAAAAAATGATCGGCTTAAAAAATTTCGATCCAATCATAAAAATAAATACTTAAAAAAAATCACATATTCTATCATGGCAACTCCCAAATTTTTAAATGCAAAAGGCTCCAATTTTTACCAGGAACTAAAGGTAAGAGTAGCAAACTATTTTACTGAAAACAAAAAACCATCACATGGTAATTTTGGACTTTACTTTAAAGCTGTACTATTCTGGACGCTTTATGTAGTGCTATATGTGCATTTACTGTTTTTTACGCCAACAACCTGGATAGCCATCGTGGAATGTTTTGTAATGGGCGGACTAACTGCTGCCATTGGTTTTAATGTAATGCACGATGGAGGCCATGGCAGTTTCAGTAACAGCAAATTCTGGAATAAGATAGCCGCTTTTTCGGTAAATGCTTTGGGAGCAAGTGGTATCATGTGGAACAACAAACACAACATAATCCATCATACCTATACAAATATTGATGGTATTGATGATGATATAGAAATCAAACCTATGTTACGCATGTGCAGCTCACAAAAGAAATATTTCATCCATCGTTTTCAACATATTTATGTATGGTTTTTATATACACTCTTGTTACTGGTTTGGGTTTTCGAATCAGACTACCGCAAATATTTCAAGAAAAAAGTTGGTATAGTGCCAATTAAGAAAATGAGTACATGGGATCATTTTGCATTCTGGATAGCCAAAGCCGGATATTATTTTATGATGATCGTTCTTCCAATCATGTTGTTGGGTTTTGTAAATTGGCTGGTTGGCTTTTTAATCATTGCAATGTTTGCCGGATTTATATTGAGCATTGTCTTTCAATTGGCGCATACGGTGGAAGAAACATCATTTCCCGTGCCTGATGCTGATATTAATCGCATAGAAAATGAGTGGGCTATTCACCAGATTGAAACCACAGCAAATTTTGCCACTAAAAATAAATTGATCTCCTGGCTGGTTGGGGGATTGAACTTTCAGATAGAACATCATCTGTTTCCGAAAATCTCTCATATCCACTACCCAGCCATAAGCAAAATAATCAAGCAAACCTGCGAAGAGTACGGTATAAAGTATATTGAATACAGAAAAATGCGCCATGCTATTGTTTCTCATACGGTGCATTTAAGAAATATGGGCAGAGCATAGTTGTCATTCCGACGCAGGAGGAATCTGCCTGACGTTGGTACTGAAGTTGAACACCTAATAAGAATTCGACAAATTCTTCGCTATCGCTCAGGATGACAAGGAAGCCTTTTTATTATTTACTTTTATGAAATAATAAAAAGGCTTTTTCTATTCACTTTTAAATAAATAATTATGTCCATAAAAACTTGGCTTGATAAACACAAAGAAAATCTTACTTACGGACAACGTTTTGCTGATGCCGTTGCTAATGGCATGGGATCATGGACCTTTATCATCCTGCAAACCATTTTTGTGATAATATGGATGGCTTTAAATGTTGTTGGCTTCATACAGCATTGGGATGTGTACCCTTTTATTTTGCTTAATCTCATTTTCTCTACACAGGCTGCCTACGCTGCTCCCATAATTATGATGTCGCAAAACAGGCAGGGAGAAAGAGACAGGCTGCATGCAATGGAAGACTACAAAACAAATGTAGAAGCCAAACAGGAAATTGAGTTACTCCAGATACAATTAAATAAAATAGAAACAGAAAAACTCGACAAGATTATTACCATACTTGAGGAAATGAAGATGAATAAATAAGTCAGTATTTCTTTTCGTAAATTCGCTTTTAAAAACAAAATAATGAGCGAAGAAAAAAGCCTCAACTTTATAGAAGATATAATAGAAGAAGATCTTAGAGCAGGCAAATATAAAAGCATCCTTACCCGTTTTCCACCCGAGCCTAATGGGTATCTGCATATTGGCCATGCAAAAGCCATTTGCCTGAACTTTGGATTGGGATTAAAATACGGTGGTAAAACCAATCTTCGCTTTGATGATACCAACCCCGTAACCGAAGAGACTGAATATGTGGACAGCATAAAAGATGATATTAAGTGGCTGGGCTTTACCTGGGCCGAAGAATTATACACTTCAGATTATTTTGGCAAGCTTTACGAATTTGCAGTTGACCTGATTAAAAAAGATCTGGCTTATGTTGATGATTCTACTGCTGAAGAAATCGCAGCGATGAAAGGTACGCCTACCGAACCTGGAAAAGATAATCTATACCGCAGCCGCAGCATTGAAGAGAATCTTCAGATATTTACCGACATGAAAGACGGCAAATACAAGGACGGCAAAAAAGTATTGCGTGCAAAAATTGATATGAAGCATACAAATATGCTGATGAGAGACCCTATCATTTACCGTATCAAACATGCCCATCATCATCGTACCGGTAACGACTGGTGCATCTATCCAATGTATGATTTTGCACATGGGCAAAGTGACAGTATTGAAAACATCACTCATTCCGTTTGTACATTGGAATTTATTCCTCATCGTGAATTATATGATTGGCTGATTGAGAAACTGGAAATATTCCCATCGCATCAATATGAATTTGCCAGACTGAACATGACCTACACGGTGATGAGCAAAAGAAAATTATTGCAGTTAGTGAATGATGGACATGTAAAAGGTTGGGACGATCCACGCATGCCTACGCTTAGTGCTTTCCGCCGGAAAGGATACACTCCCGAAAGCATACGCACATTTTGTGATAAGATTGGTGTTGCCAAAAGAGAAAATTTTATTGACCTGAGTTTGCTTGAATTTTGTTTACGTGAAGATTTGAATCAAAGAGCTCTTCGTGTTATGGCCGTGCTTGATCCGGTAAAATTAATTATTAGCAATTATGATGATGGCAAAACTGAAGAACTGATAAGTGAAAACGGCCCCGATGAAGCTATGGGCAAAAGAGTATTGACTTTTGGCAAAGAACTTTATATAGAACGTGAAGATTTTATGGAAGAGCCGGCAAAAAAATGGTTCAGGCTGGCTCCGGGCGCAATGGTGCGTTTGAAAAGTGCTTATATCGTAAAATGCGAAAGCTTTATAAAAGACAACAGCGGAAAAATTACGGATATACATTGTACCTATATCCCTGAAAGCAAGAGTGGCAGTGACTCCAGCGGCATCAGTGTAAAGGGCACTATACATTGGGTAAATGCCGCGACAGCCGTAACAGCAGAAGTTAGATTATATGACCGTCTATTTACGGTCGAAAATCCATTGGGCGAAGAAGGAGACTTTAAGGACACCATCAATCCAAATTCATTGGATATAATCAAGAACGCCATGGTTGAGCCATCGCTGAAAGATGCAACGGCCGAAAGCAGGTATCAGTTTATCCGTAAAGGATATTTCTGTTTAGATAAAGATTCAACTCCCGGCAAAATGGTTTTTAACCGCACAGTTACTTTAAAAGATGCCTGGGCTAAGGAAGTGAAGAAAAAATAAGATCAGGGCGTCTTATTAATATTAAATTTAGGAAACACCGATGCTAAAAGCATAATGGCTGTACTGCATACCATAAGATACAATCCAAAAAGTTTTTCGGGGCAATAGTTATTGTAGCAGGAACCAAACAGAATAAAAGTTTTAACTGCATAAGCCACTATCAATGCACAAATAAACAGATTGGCTCTTTTAGCCCACACTTTTGGTACTAACATAAACAAAAACGCCAGTCCACCAAACAAAAATAGAAACTTTCCAGGCTTACCGTACTCATTCTTATAACTGTAAAATCCCGTGAAAGTCTGGTCAATATCGGCATAATGAACCCAGGGCAAAAAACAGGAAACAAATAAAGTAATACAGGCAGCAAGGCCAATCCAGTGCAGGTACTTAACTAACATAATCTAAAAAATAAAAACGTCATTGCACTTCAGATAAAACTATCAACGGGCAATGACGTAAGTAAGGTTTGAGGTCCCGACCGGATTCGAACCGGTGTAGAAGCTTTTGCAGAGCTTTGCCTAACCACTCGGCTACAGGACCAGATGAATATTGAGTTAAGATTTCTGATTGACGAATGTCGATTTAAATTCAATATCAATAACTGCGTTATTCGGACGCAAAAATAGGATAAATAGGGTAATTTTAAGGAAATTTACTCTTCGCATTTTCAAAAATAAAATTATGGGCCGGATAGCCGAATCAGAATTGATCATTAATGAACGTGGAGCAGTATATCATCTAAACTGCCGCCCGGAGGAAATTGCCGAAACCATTATCACCGTTGGTGACCCGGACAGGGTTAGCGCAGTGAGTAAACATTTTGATAAGATAGAATTCAAGAACAACCATAGGGAATTTATTACTCACACAGGGTATATTGGTTCCAAAAGAATAAGTTGTGTCAGCACCGGTATTGGACCAGATAATATCGACATTGTGTTGAATGAACTGGATGCACTTGTGAATATTAATTTTGAAAGCAGATTGATAAAGGAAAAACTCACCTGTTTAAACATTATCCGCTTTGGCACATCGGGTTCATTGCAGGCAGATATTCCGGTTGATAGTTTTGTAAGCAGCACCCATGGACTGGGGCTTGATAACCTGATGCACTTTTACCGTATTGATAACAACGAAGAAGAAAAACAATTGATACAGGCATTTAATACGCATACCCAGTTGAGCAGCGGAAAAATAATTCCGTATATTAATATGGCCAGCGCATCACTAATAAAACATTTTACCGAAAATTATCACCAGGGAATAACAGTAACCTGCCCGGGTTTTTACGGACCACAAGGCCGCATATTAAGAGTTGGGCTGGGGTATCCAAGATTAATTGACCACCTTACCAACTTTAGTTTTGGCAATTACCGAATCACTAATTTTGAAATGGAAACATCGGCCATTTATGGCCTCGGTAAAATACTCGGTCATCATTGCCTGAGTTTAAGTGCCATTGTAGCCAACAGGGTAAGCAAAACGTTTTCTAAAAATGGAAATCTGGCTGTTGAAAATTTAATTAAACAATCGCTGCAGATCATTGCAGATTCAAGACTATAATATGAAAATAGAATTTTTTAAATACCAGGGAACAGGAAATGATTTTGTGATTCTCGATAATCGGTCTGAAAAATACAGTCAAATAACAACCGATCAGGTAAGAAAAATATGTCACCGCCGTTTTGGTATTGGAGCCGATGGTTTAATGTTGTTGAATAAACATGATAAACTTGATTTTGAAATGATCTACTATAATGCCGATGGCAATCCCGGCAGTATGTGCGGCAATGGTGGCAGGTGCATGGTGAAATTTGCAAAAGACCAGGGTATGTATAAAAGCACTTATCGTTTTATCGCCATTGATGGCGAGCATGAGGCAGATATAGACATACACGGAAAGATCAGGTTAAAGATGAACAACGTGCAGCAGGTTGAATACCATACAGGGCATGCTATATTAAACACTGGATCGCCGCACTTTGTGAAATTTGCAAGCAATGTGGAGGAAATTGATGTAGTGGAAACCGGGCGTGATATCCGTTACAGCAAACAGTTTGAAAAAGAGGGTATAAATGTGAATTTTGTTGAAACCACTGATCAGGACAGCATTTTTGTTAGAACCTACGAGCGTGGAGTAGAAGATGAAACCATGAGTTGCGGCACCGGCGTAACTGCTTCGGCATTGATGAACGCTCATAACGACAGAGGATTTAACCGGGTAGAAGTAAAAACGCCGGGCGGATTTTTAAGTGTGGAGTTCAACAAACTTGACGACGAAAATTATGAAAACATCTGGTTGTGTGGCCCGGCAGAACAAGTGTATAAAGGAGAAATTGAATTATGACCAAATCAGAAATTATAACTGCTGCTGAAGATATGTTCAATCAATTTTCAACAAACTGTGCGGTTATTGACGAAGCCGTATTTTTTTCCTCTCCGGAAAACAAATGGTCCATCGCCGAAAATATTCAACACCTTATTATATCAACCAATACCTCATCCCTGGCTTTTACACTTCCAAAATTTCTGGTACGGTTGATTGGCGGTAAACCCAACAGAAGTTCACGTAGTTATGCCGAATTAAAAGATAAATACTATAAGAAACTGGCCGATGGCGGCAAAGCAAGCAGCAGGTTTATTCCTAAACCCATTGAAATTAAATACGGGAAAGAAAAACTGCTGGATGACTGGAAAAGGACCACCGCTAAATTCACCAGCTCACTAAAAAAAAGGAGAAGTGAAGAAGATCTTGAAAATTACCTGATAAAACATCCTTTGCTTGGACGAATTACGGTAAAGGAGCTTTGTTATTTCACCATTTTTCATACTGAACATCATTTACACAGCATTCAAAATATTACCCAAAAACCATGATCCAGTATTTTAAAAATATCGAGCAAAAAACCATTGCCATCGAAAAGGCTGAAGATGCCGTTTGGGTAAATGTACTGCCCCCGCTTAAGCAGGAGGAGTTTCATGAGCTGAGTGAAAACATGGATATACCGATCGACTTTTTAAAAGACTCGCTGGATATTGATGAAAGAAGCCGCTATGAACTGGAAGATGATGTAAAACTGATCGTAATAAAAACACCAACAGAAAACAATTCCTTCAACCTGAGCGATGCATTTTATATTACTATCCCCATTTGTATCATCCTTACGCATAACCAGATCGTAACCGTAAATTCTTTTGAGAACGAAGCCATCAAAAAATTTCTGAACACGTTTCAGCATCGCAACCCCGACAGGATGAACATGATGGTACTTAAGATATTTGAAAAGATCACAACTAATTTCCAGGATTATTTGAAAGAAATTAATACACGCCGCACTAGCCTCGAACAAAAACTTTACGATAGCAACAGGAATGAAGAGCTGCTGCAACTTATGCGAATCCAGAAAAGTTTTGTCTACTTTCTTACCGCTTTACGCAGCAACGAGCTGTTGATGATGAAATTAAACCGCACAAATATTTTAAAACTTAATGAAGAAGAAAGAGACCTGCTTGAAGACCTTATCGTAGAAACATCGCAGGCCCTGGAAATGGCCAACACCTATACCACCATTCTGAACAGTACGCTGGATGCATTCGCAAGCATTATCAGCAATAATCAGAATGACGTGTTGAAACGACTTACTACGCTGACCATCTTTTTAAGTGTACCCGTTTTAATAGCCAGTATTTATGGAATGAACGTACCCATTCCTTATAATGAAAGCAATATGGCATTCTGGCTGCCGGTTATTCTTTCAGTAATAATTCTGGCTTTTGTAGTTTGGAATTATTTAAAACGGTTCAGGCGATGATCGATAAATTTAATATCCGTGTTTATGGTGTGTTAATAAATGAACAGCGCCAGGTTTTGGTCAGTGATGAATTGGTAAGAGGAAACAAATTAACCAAATTCCCCGGTGGCGGCCTTGAACTCGGTGAAGGCACAAGAGATTGTTTACAACGTGAGTTTATGGAGGAAATGAGTTTAAAAGTTAAAGTGACTGACCATATATATACAACAGATTTTTTTCAGTTAAGTGTGTTCAACCCGCGGCATCAGATTATATCCATTTATTACAAAGTTGAGGCCCTTGAAGCAATAAGTGTTCCGCTCAGGACCAACCCTTTCGATTTTGACGAACAGCAAATGAAAAACTATGCTGATACAGGCGAAACAGAAACTTTCCGTTTACTAGACTGGAACGGCTTCTCAGAGCTTTCGGTTACCTACCCCATTGATAAAATTGTTGCATCCCTGATAAAAGAAAAAATGTAAAATGAACCCTGAATCTTTCTTCGAAAATAAAATCAGACTAGAAAACGAAAGAGCTTTAATAGAGCCGCTGCAGGAAAAACATTTCGAATTTTTACTCCCGGTGGCGCTCCACACTGAACTCTGGGAATTTTCAAGCTCAAAAATAAATACTGAGACAGATTTCAAAAAATATTTTAATGCGGCCCTCTCAGAACGTGCAGCCGGCAGCTCCTATCCCTTCGCTATTTACGACAAACTAAATAAGCAATACGCAGGCAGTACAAGGTTTACAGCTATTTCATTGCCCAATAAAAGAATGGAAATTGGCTTTACCTGGTATCATCCTTCGCTGCAACGAACAGGTATCAATAAAGCCTGCAAGTATTTACTATTACAATATGGATTTGAAATACTTGACTTAAACAGGATAGAATTAAAAACCAATGTACTCAACGTAAAATCACAGGGAGCTATGTTGAAGATTGGTGCTTTAAAAGAAGGGGTTTTTCGCCGCCACATTTTAAATGATGATGGAACTATCCGTGATACGATGTATTTTAGTTTTATAAAAGAGGAATGGCCAAAAATAAAAACAACATTTTTTACTGAGTTTGCTGCTGTATGACAGCAGAGATTTTTATTAACACCAAAAATAATTTTTATGAAAAAAATATTTTTTGCTTTATGTGCGATAACAATTCTCAGTTGCAACAACACCGATAAAACAACAACAGTTGCAGTCAGTAATGATTTATACAACCAAATTCAAACGGGAGGTGTAAAGGTTATTCCTATAGAAACACCAAAAGGTAAATTCAATGTGTGGGCAAAAAGCATAGGTAACAATCCTAAAATAAAATTGCTGCTGTTAAACGGTGGACCCGGCGCCACTCATGAATATTTTGAATGTTTCGAAAATTTTTTGTTACCCGAGGGATTCGAAATTATTTATTACGATCAACTTGGTTGCGGTTTATCCGATAATCCCAATGACACAACCATGTGGGATCTGGATCGTTTTGTAGAAGAAGTGGAGCAGGTACGCAAAGCACTTAATCTGGATAAAGACAATTTTTATTTACTCGGTCATAGCTGGGGCGGTATTTTGGGAATGCAATATGCCCTGAAGTATCAGGATAATTTAAAAGGCCTTATTATCAGCAATATGATGAGCAGTTGCCCCTTGTATGGCAAGTATGCTCAGGAAGTATTAGCGCCGCAGTTCGACCAGAAAGTTTTGGATACCATCAGGCAGATTGAAGCCGCCGGCGATTTTGATAATCCAAAATATATGGAACTGCTCATGCCGAATTTTTATGCAAAACACATATGCCGCATTCCTGTTGATCAATGGCCCGAACCGGTAAACCGCTCCTTTGCAAAAATGAATCACTCGCTTTATGTAACCATGCAGGGGCCCAGCGAATTTGGCATTGGCGGGAACCTGGTAAATTGGGATGTTAGTAAAGAACTGCCAAAAATAAAAACACCCACACTGACCATAGGCGGTAAATACGATACCATGGACCCCGAGCACATGAAATGGATGAGCACCCAGGTACAGAACGGAAGATTTTTATTGTGTCCTGAAGGAAGCCATATGGATATGTATGATGACCAGAAAAATTATTTTCCGGGATTGATACAGTTTATTAAAGATGTTGATGCCGGTGGATTCAAAGGAGACAGTAAAAAGTAAATATTGTATATAAAGGAAGATGTTGAGTCATTTCGATTCCAAAAACTTTTGGGAAGAAATCTATATCCAATACCTAATAAACAGATTTCTCTTTTGCTGAAATGATAAAAAAAACGGAAAGGCATATTTTTTTGTGCCTTTCCGTTCCCCAATAATTAAAAAAATCTATCAGCCTGTAAGCCGGATTCTGTAAGCTGTAACTATCATACCGAGGTAAATAGTATGAAACAGCCTGGTTATCATTTATCTGGCCACAACATTACTGTTGTGATCTTGCTGCCTACCCTTCGGCATCGGACGAGCCGCCCTCAAGCGCCGGTATACGTGGCATTACAGCACACAAGGTTTACCCAATTTTAGCATTACTGCCAAAACCCGTGAGCTCTTACCTCACGTTTTCACCCTTACCCCGCCAAAGGCAGGACGGTTATTTTCTGTGGCCCTGTCTCTCCCCGATCAGATCGGGTGCCCCGAAGTTATCGGGGTATGTTGCTCTTTGCTGTCCGGACTTTCCTTTCCCCAATAAATCGGAGAACGATAACCCGGCTGATAGAATGCAAAGATAATTTTATTTAAGGAGGAGTTTTATCATATTTGAATTAATATTGTTTTAAGGTGATATTATTGACTGAATTAGTTTTACCTAATATCCCTGCTGATCAATAAAGCGGGATAATAAAGAAAACAAAATCAGTTTTCGAAAACATAATTGCAACTCTTATAATTAATGAATGATTTAGAAAGATATTTCAGAGAAAACCACAAACGGCCAATTAATAAATGGGTTCACTATTTTAATATTTACGACCGGCATTTTGCCAGGTTCAGAAATTCAGAACCTGTAATTCTCGAAATTGGCGTTTCGGAGGGTGGCAGTTTGCAAATGTGGAAGTATTATTTTGGAAATAAAGCAAGGATTTACGGGATAGATATTGATCCTGCCTGTAAGGCATTTGAAGAAGATAATATCACAATTTTAACAGGTTCACAGTCGGACAGGCAGTTTTTAAAAGAAGTAAAAACAATCATTCCGGAAGTTGATATTTTAATTGATGATGGCGGTCACAGCATGAATCAACAAATCATTAGTTTCGAAGAACTATTCCCTCATATCAAAGCCGACGGCATTTACGTTTGCGAAGATCTCCATACTTCTTATTGGTCGGGATTTGGGGGAGGTTACAAAAGAAGAGGAACATTCATTGAATACAGTAAAAACTTTATCGATCTTCTTAACGCATATCACTCTGAGCAAACCGGGCTTCGGGTTAACGAATTTACAACGGCAGTGGACTCTATTCACTACTACGACAGCATGCTGGTTATAGAAAAAAAGAAAAGAGATAGACCTCCCTATTCGGAAAAAACGGGCAACATTCCTATGAATAAAAAGCCCCCATCTAAAGGCCTGCGACTAAAACTGTATTACGCAAAACAGTACCTTATTAAACAGGCAAATTCAGCTTTAAGGTTTATGGGGATCAAAGGTTTTATTAAGTCGTGAGCATTTTTCCGAATTTTAAGCCAAATTGCTGGTTCCTTATACCCTATTTGTGGTATTTTCTATGCACGGCAATTTATATACATTCACTTACTGTTATATCTTAACAAATAAAAAATCCTAATACCGTGTTTACCCGTAGATTAAACAACTCAATTCACCAATTAAAGGATTTTTTTATGGAACAGATCACCGGCTTTTTCAGATTCACCGGAATTATCAGTTTATTGGCTTTTCTCGGTCTTTACAGCATGCGAACCAATGACCGGTCATTTATACTGCTTATCATTTCAATATGCAGTTTTAGTATGATCATTGTTTTGAATTTATTTAAATATTACCTGATTATAAAAAGAAGAAAAGATCATTCATAAGCTTTTGCAGAATGACCTCTTTAACCAACAAAATTAACCTCTATGAAAAACATGAACTGGTTCCTTGCATCCGGTATCATCGGGCTGGTATTTGCTGCCTTGCTGCAGTTTATTTTCGCTGTTAAATTTTCGGGATCCAGGTGTCAGGCATTTATTTTTTTCATTTATCCCCTGTCCATAATATTGCTTATTATGGGCCTTCATCAAATTCTCAAGGAGCAAAAATCAGAATAATATTTCAATCGCCTATAAGCCCAGTTTTCTAATTGTTGGAACTTAATTTTCATTCTTCCTGAACCGTGCTGCAATTACAGCAAGTTCTTTGGCCTTAAGTGCCGTGGTTTTTTTTAAGATTTCTATAAAGTTCTCTACTTCTTTTTCTGTTGCGGGGCAACCGATATTCTCCATGGCATAAGTTCCATCCGGTTGTTTAGTCTTTACCCGGGAGTCGGCCAGTACATTTGCATTATTGTCCAGAATAACCCAGTTTGGTAACCCCTGATTTTTCTCATTGTATTTTTCCATCATTTCTTGTCCTCCGGCGTTTTCAAGGTGTTCCTTTCCCTTACTCTCCAGTACTGAAACATGTATAGTTACAAACTCATCGTCAAAATATTTTTTACACGAAGGATCGGTCAGCGCATCATCCATCTTATGGCACCAGCCACACCACGATGCATGAAACATCAGCAATACTTTTTTGTTTTGGTTTTTGGCACTGACTAAAGCATTATCCAAAATAGTTTTCGCAGCAGGCACTTTTTCCATATCCTGATTTTGCGAATGCAGGTTTAACGAAAGGAAAATACAAAGGCTAAAGAGTAGTCCGAAGCTTATTTTCATGTTTCAATTTTTTATTTCTCTAAATTAACTATTAAGGTCAACACATTTCGTTAATTGTTTTCCTTACAATCATCTCATAAAAAAACTCCACAATTAAATTGTGGAGTTTAATATAATAGCATTTACAAACATTTAATGTAACAAAACGGTTGTTCCCTGTTCCCTGTGTACTTTGCCATCCACATCAACTGCTTCTATCATCCAAACATAGGTTGCATTATCAAGCAGTTGTCCGTTTAACCTGCCATCCCATCCCGGCCTGTCGCTCTGCATTTGGAAAAGCATTTTTCCCCACCGGTTATAAATACGGAAGTAATTAACTTTTACAAAACCGTACAACAATGGCCGCAACAAATCATTCAGCCCGTCTCTTTTACCCGGTGTAAATGCTGTAGGCACATAGATCTTTATTTTCTTAATGGCAGTCACCAACTGGGTATCAACAGTAATGCAACCACTTGGAGTTTTCAATTCAATTGTGTACAACTGGGTTGTTAAACCTCTGAAGGTTGGTGTATAACTGAACCGGTTATTTAAATTGGTAGCCGGTGTCCAGGTAACTCCATTTCCAATATTTCTGGCCGCCAGATCTAATGGAAAATTATAGATAGCAGTTTTCTCCGGATACACAATGCCTGGCAATTTTTCGTCGATCACAACTGCTTGCTGCTGCGTTGTAAATGTTGTTGGACACTGTGCTGTGCTAACCGACAATTTTACAACATAGGTACCTGCCGCCGGATAACTATGCACAGGGTTTTTAAAAGTGGATGTTTGTCCGTTTCCAAAATCCCACAAATAATTAATGGTTGATGTGGTATTGTTTTGTGTGGTATTAACCAGATTCAAAGGCAAACCTACACAGGTTGGCTGACTGATGAGGAATCCAGAGAACGGACGATTATAAATGTTTATAGTAGTGAAACTGCTATCGGCACATCCAAAATCGGATGTTACCAGCATTTTTACAACATGATTACCAACAGTTGTAAACTGGTGTGATGCATCTCTTGTTGTGGCAGTTGTTCCGTCCCCAAAATCCCACAGGTAATTCATATTACCCCACTGAATAGTGCTGGTATTTGTAAAATCAAATTGGTTATTACCTAAGCACTGTTGCGGGTTGGAGGCTGAAAAACCAGCAACCGGCATAGGATTAACTATTACATCAAAATCACTACTGTCAACGCATCCTTCGTCGCTGAACACTAAAAGACGAACGGTGTAGGTACCCGGATTTGCATAACTGTAAATAACGTCATTAGAACTTTTGAAATTTCCATCACCCATATTCCAGCGATGTAGCAGGCCTCCAACGGCTACTGTACTGGTACTCGTAAACACAAACTCATTATTTAAGAAACACTGATCATCGGGTGTATTATCAAACGACGACGCAGGACTGACTTTTACTTTCACCATTACTTCTGTACTGTCAACGCAACCATTATCGGATGTAACTACCAACTTAACAAGGTATAAACCTGGTTGTGCATAGGTATGGCTGATATCAGCAGCGGTAGATGTTGTACCATCGCCAAGATCCCATGAATAAGTAATAGTACCTGCAGAAATAGAACTGGTATTAGTGAAATCAAACTGGTGACCGTTAAAGCATTGCTCCAAAGTTTGCGATGCATTCAGGCTAAAGCCTGCAACAGGCTCTGCATACACAGTAATCAATTCATCAACTGTATTTAAAAAGCAACCGGTAAAACTGAAAACAGTAGCCCGGTAAGTACCAGTTTGGGTAGCACGGTAAGTCGTTTGATTGGCACCGGGTATTGGCAAGCCATTCAAATACCATTGTATACTATCAGCTGGAGGAACTTCCATTATTGCACCCTGCGGATCATCGAGACAATAGGTTTTAATACCCGTGACCGAAAGTGCATTGTCTAAAACTGCGGCTTTAACTTCAACCGTATCCATCGTTAAGCATCCTCCTCCGCTGTTTTTAACCGAGAGAACATAGGTTGTAGTGACCGAAGGTGTTGCTATTGGGTTTGAAATGTTAGGATCACTCAAATCCGTTATGGGATCCCAACTATACACCCAGCCAGGCGTTGGCGGAATCCCCAATTGCACAGGCGCATTCTGGCAGGACAATTGATCGGGCCCCGCGTTGGATATTACGGTTAAAGTATCCCATAAATGCGCAGTAAGCGTATCCAGGCAACCATATCCTGCATAAGGAGTTAGTTCTACAAAAACCGAATCGCCGGAAAGCGGGGGCGGGTTCATGTAAAGATTCTGAGTAGTTCCTAAAACGGTATTATTTATATCAAACCATTTATATGCCTGATATCCAAAAGGTGCTACAATATTTATTGCTGTATCATCGGGGCAAAAAGTGGCACCATTAAATGATGATCCACATTGGGTATTTACATCAATATATGCGTATCCAAAATGAACCTGAAAAACACAATCGGCTGTTTTAAAAAACAAACGAATTGTTTTTCCTGCAAGGCCGTTAAGGTTAATTGAATTGGCCGACCAGTTTTTACACAACACAGTAGGATCTACCGGTGAAACAAAGAAGCCCGGAAGTGAACTTGTTGCAATAAAATTAAAATTAGAACAAGGGATAGTATCGTTATCGGTAACATTAAATATTTCTATTTCCAATCTTGGTTGTTCCCAATCATTATGTCCTGGGTCCTGAAAAACCACGGCATAGTTATAAATAAGGCTAAACTCATTTTGTCCCAATGGAATTGTGAAAGTATAAGAAACACCTTCAGCTTCGTGTCCGCCCCCGGAGTTACCTAATTGAATTGAATTGTTGCTGCCGTTAGGACAGTTCTTTGGAAAAAGTCCATATGGATCAAGTCCATCTCCCGGAATACGTGAAAGCATGATATGACGGGCTGGATCAGGAGGTACAGGTAGGCCGGGAGGGTCCCACTCAATTGAATTCTTTCCACCTCTGTCAAAAACATGCCCCGACCAGCACTCCCAATTATTAAAACTCCTTAATTCAAAATCGATATTGGGCGGGCACTGGGCGTTGGAATTGCTGTTGAACGCAAGAATAGCAATCAACAGTAAAACAAATTTAATTCCGCAATATTTCTCCCTAAACTTTTTTGGTAAAAATCTATGCATTATCGGGTAGTTAACTGGCTGTAAATATAGCCTTTTGCCTTTGTTATTACAAAATTGAATATCTGTAATTAATTACCCATTATTCACTATGTATAAAGCCTGTTAACCCAATACACATCTAATCTGCATACCTGCCCATAGCCGCCTGCTTCATCCGATATGCTGTTTCCTTACCTACATATTTTTCAATCCGGTGTTCAACATAATAAATTAGCGGAGTCAATAAAATAGCCATGGTGAACTTGTAGGCATAGTTTATCAAACAGATAGCGAAAACCAGTTGCCAACTCCAGCCTTTCCCAATCTTAAAAGCGATAAACAAAACAATGAAGCTATCAACCAGTTGCGAAACCAGGGTTGAACCGGTTGCTCTAAGCCACACTTTCTTTTCACCGGTTATTTTTTTTATTTTATGAAAGATGGTAACATCCACAATCTGGCTGACCAAAAACGCAGTAAGACTACCAAAGATGATCCACATACCTTGTCCAAAAATTCCGTTAAATGCTTTTGACATGTCGGGTATTCCATCCTCCACACCCGAGCCGTACCAGAATTCGGCGGCTGGCACTCCCATTGCCATATAATACATCAGAAAGGCATAGAGGATTAGCCCAACAGCGATGTAAGAAATTCGACGAACAGCTTTTGGTCCGTAATATTCATTTACAATATCTGTCATCACAAACTCAAGTGGCCATAATAAAACGCCGCAGGTTAAACTGAGGCCCAGTCCCGATTCTCCAAAGATCGTAAAGCTGAAAGGTTGCTGCCCGAAAAGTTTCTCCAGCGAAAATATTTTTGTGCCGATACTCTCAGCGATCAAAGCATTGGCAACAAAAAACGCGGCAAAAAAAACAAATAGTTTGGTAGGTCTGTCCTTTAGAAAATTAAGTTCCATTAAATTTATTTTAAAATGAAATGAAAATAAACCTGGCAGCAAAAAATAATGATGTTAAAGATAATGATCCATTTTGCAACCTGGGTATTCACTTTTAAGGACGAGAAAACAAAATAAAGGATCAGAAATAGTGTATTCACAATAATGGCACCGTAGCCCAGGATAACCAAGGTTCCCTCAAGCCATGGAAGCGGCAAAATTTGCTGACTGTTACCTTCATAACTATTGTTTCTTTCAACATACCACAACACTACAGCAAGAACGAAACTGATGTTGAAAATGACTGTTATTTTTGAGAAGAAACGCATAAGAGCATAAAGTTTTTTAATTCTTAGTTTTTAGTTTTATTGTTTTAGGTACCCGATGTTAGATGAACCTACTTAGTCAGAAAACTCAAAACTAAGAACTAAAAACTAACTAACTATCTACCCATTCTTCCCACTCAGCATTGGTACAAAACTAAAATTCTGAAAAGCTTCCTCACTGTATGTCCCATCCTCATTTTTTGTAAGGCGTAACATACGTTGATGATGATCTTCATCAACCGGTATAACCATTTTACCTCCGGGTTTTAATTGTGCAATCAGTTTAGGCGGAATAAAAGGTGCAGCCGCTGTAATGATCACTTTATCAAACGGAGCAAAGGTTGGTAATCCTTCATATCCATCGCCGTAAAAAAATTTGATATTAGGATATTGCGATTTAAAAATGAATTGCTTTGTCAGCTCAAATAATTTTTTCTGCCTTTCAATAGTAAATACCTTGGCGCCCATTTCGGCCAACACCGTGGCCTGGTATATACTACCGGTTCCTATTTCTAAAATTTTATCATTTGGTTTTACCTGCAACAACTGCGTTTGATAAGCAACCGTGTAAGGTTGCGAAATAGTTTGTCCCTCGCTGATGGGGAATGCCCGGTCTTCATAAGCGATCTTATCAAAAGCACTGTCTAAAAAATAGTGCCTTGGAATATTGTTCATGGCTCGCAGCACATTTTCATCGCTGATGCCTTTATCTCTTAGCTGATCCATCAGTTTATTGCGGAGGCCTTTATGCTGGTAACTGTCTTCGTATTTTCTCATAGCTGGCTGCAAGATAAAAGAATGTCGGCTTAAAATGGTCCAATCATTTTCAAAAAAGTTTTACTGGTTTAAACCCATTTCCTTAATGATTCTGCCAATTTTTTCGTCAAGCAATTTTTCTGTAGCATCAAACGCATCGGCTTCGGGTAGAGAATCATTCACACTGAAATAAAATTTTATTTTTGGTTCAGTACCGCTTGGCCTGGCCGAAATTTTTGTGCCGTCTTCCAAAACAAATTGTAACACGTTACTTTTGGGCAGATCAATCCGCCAGGTTTCGCCGCTGATTAAATTTTTACCAACCTGCAATTCGTAATCCAGCAATTCAGCTACAACGGCTCCATCAATATTTGCTGGTGGATTTTTTCGATAGCCTTCCATCATAGCAGCGATTTCTGCAGCGCCATTCATCCCCTTTTTAGTAATACTTACCAGGCTTTCTTTATAAAAACCATATTGCAAACAAAGGTCAACCAGCTTATCGTACAATGTGCGGCCCTTACCTTTTTCGTAAGCGGCCATTTCGCAGCTCAACGCTACCGCACTAATTGCATCCTTATCTCTAATCTTATCACCAATCATCAGTCCAAAACTTTCTTCTCCTCCTATAATATAGTTTTCTTTGCCCTCTTTTTCTTTGATCATCTTACTGATCCACTTAAAACCAGTGAGTACGTTATAACAGGCCACGCCATTGGCTTTGGCTATCGCATCAATCATATCGGTGGTAACAATTGTTTTTATCACCATATCATTGGGTTCAGCAATACCTTTTGCTTTACGTGCCTCAATCATGTAATTAAAAGCAAGCACTGCGGTTTGATTACCGTTCAGCAAAACCCAATCGCCTTTTTTGTTTTTTACGCCAATGGCAACCCTGTCTGCATCAGGATCGGTGCCCAGTAAAATATCAGCGTCAAGTGCTTTGGCTTTTTTCAAACCAATGCTCATGGCTTCTGTCTCTTCGGGATTTGGATAAACAACTGTCGGAAAATTTCCATCGGGTGTGCTTTGCTCTTCTACAATATGCACATTTTTAAATCCAAATTTTTCCAATGCTTTCGGCACCAGTACAATTCCGGTTCCGTGAATCGGTGTGTACACAATTTTCAGATCGCTTTGTGTGGTACATACTTCCGGGTAAACACTAAGGCTTTTAACCATATCGAGATATTCATTATCCATCGCCTCACCAACGATGGTTATATTGGTTTCACCACCGCTCCACTTCACATCATCAACACTCGCAATTTTTTCAACTTCGGTAATAACATTTTTATCATGTGGAGGAACCATCTGTGCGCCATCATCCCAATAAGCCTTATAACCATTGTATTCTTTTGGATTATGCGATGCGGTACATACTACCCCACCCTTGCAGCCGTTTTCACGAATGGCAAAACTTAATTCGGGAGTTGGTCTGAGGGCCTCAAAAAGATAAACCTTAATGCCGTTTGCCGCAAAAACATTGGCTGTTATTTCCGCAAAAAAACGGCTGTTGTTTCGGCAGTCATGCGCTATAGCTACAGAAACTTCTCCTGCGAAACATTGTTTTAAATAATTGGCATAACCCTGTGTAGCCATGCCCACAGTATATTTATTCATCCGGTTGGTGCCCACGCCCATAATTCCTCTAAGGCCCCCGGTACCAAATTCAAGATTCTTATAAAATGCATCTTCCAGCTCAGCCGGATTTTCCTTTTGCAAAGACGATATGTCATCTTTTACTGATTGGTCATAATTTCCTTCAAGCCATTTTGCAATTTTTAACTGTGTAATCTCGTTCATAGTTTATCTGTTTACATCCTCAAAAATAAATGTTTCGTATATCTTTCACGACACATACCCGTATTTTTGTTTTTTATGTACCAAAAAGCAAATATAAAATCAAATGCAAAAACCTCTTGCAGATTTATCCGCAAAGCGGCATTCACAATTTCCATCAGTATTATATTTTCGAATTTAGTTTTTGCACAGGATTCCGCAGGTATCAAAATAAATAAAACATCAAATCAACAAATCACTGCATTAACTAAAACGCAAATTAACAGAAGGGTGAAAATTATTGCTGCCACAAATGTTGTTGCCTATGGCGGAGCAATGTTGGGTCTTTATTCGGCCTGGTATAAAAATTATCCTCAATGTAATTTTCACACATTCAACGATCTTCCCGAATGGAAAGGCATGGATAAGATTGGACATGTTTATGGAGTTTATGCCGAAAGCCTGGTGGGCATGGAATTGTGGAGATGGACAGGTATAGACAGAAAAAAAAGAATTTGGCTTGGTGGATTGACCGGCGTGGCTTACCATACGTTGATAGAAATATTGGATGGTTTCAGCTGCGAATGGGGATGGAGCTGGAGCGATATTGGCGCTAACTTTATCGGTAGCGGATTAATGATATCGCAGGAACTTGCCTGGGATGAACAACGCATTCAAATGAAATTCTCTTTGCACCGAAAATCCTATTCTGACCCGGCTTTAAACGACCGCAGTGATAAAATTTTTGGCAGCAGCACGGCTGAAAGGTTTCTGAAAGATTATAACGGACAAACTTACTGGCTCAGTACCAACCTCAAATCGTTTTTTCCTAAAAGTAAATTGCCTGCATGGCTGAATATTTCAATTGGTACCGGTGCCGAGGGCATGTTTGGCGCAAGGGAGAATATTGGAAAAGATGATAATGGCAATATCAACTTCAGCCGGACAGATATAAAACGTTACCGCCAGTGGTACCTTGCACCAGATGTTGATCTCACAAAAATAAAAACCAATAAAAAAGGAATTAAACTGGCGCTTCGCTTGTTGAACATCATTAAAATACCTGCGCCGGCTTTGGAATTTTCGAACGGAAGTTTTAAAGTACGGGCAATCGGCTTTTAATCCATCCACGCCCCGGTTACTTCTCCATTCTCTACCTCAACCTGTATATGTTCGTCGAGCGTTGTTGAAATTGAAAAGCCTACATAGTCAACCGCCACCGGAAAAGTTTTATGGGTTCTTTCAACCAAAGCCAGTGTTTGAATTTTGTTTGGCAGTTGTTCCAGCAAAGGCTTTAATGCATACATCATGGTTCGGCCGCTGTTGGCCACATCGTCGATCAGCAATACGGTCTTATTTGTAAAATCAACGGAATTATTCATTGTAATTGCAGCCGGTTTCTTCTTATCCAGACTTAACTCCAAAACGACCACCTCTCCTTTAAAAACGCCATTCAAATACTGGCGTATCTTTTCTGCTATTACAATACCATTGGCTTTAATACCAATCAGTACAAGTTGTGGGGTATTATAGTTTTGCTCAACAACCTGCAGTGCCATACGGCGTAGCTTTCTGTTAGCTACTTCGGCAGTTAGTATCTGTCTTTTGTATTCCATGATAGTACGAATTTAAGAGTTAACCACAGATTTACGCAAATTAATGCACAGATTTAAATAAATATTTTTGGTAATCAGTAAAAACAAATCGGTGCCATCTGTGGTAATAAAAACATTTACCTTAGCAGCATAAACCCGCTTATGCAAATCGTACAACAAATATTGTTTATTGCTGTTTCGGCTTTTGCCATTCTTTTATTTGCAAAAAATATCGGCATTATCCGCCGCAATATTTTCTTAGGCAAAGAAGAAGACCTTTCCGACAATCCTTCCAAACGCTGGAAAAATATGTTGCTTCTTGCCTTCGGCCAAAAAAAAATGTTTCGAAATCCGCTGGTTGCGGTACTTCATTTTATTGTGTACGCAGGTTTTGTCATCATCAATTTAGAAGTTCTTGAAATTGTACTGGATGGTATTTTAGGAACCCACAGATTGTTCCTTCCATATATCGGCGGGTTATATAGTTTTCTTATAAATAGTTTTGAATTGCTTGCATTGGGTGTTTTAGTAGCCTGTGTTGTCTTTTTGATCAGAAGAAATGTTATCAAAATAAAACGATTTATCAGTAAAGACCTTGACGGCTGGCCGAAAAGTGATGCAAATTATATTCTGATCACCGAGATAGTATTAATGACATTGTTTCTTACGATGAACAGCGCAGACAGAGCGTTGCAATTACAAGGTGCAGCGCATTATCATGAAACCGGAAATTTTGTGATCTCAGGTATTTTGGCTCCAATGATGGACGGACTTTCATCATCAACGCTGATTGGAATAGAGCGTGGTGCATGGTGGTTACACATCATCGGCATTTTTGCGTTTTTAAATTACCTGCCTTACAGCAAGCATCTTCATATTTTGTTAGCCTTCCCTAATGCTTATTATGCCAGGCTTGAAAACATAGGTAAGATGGATAATATGGGAAATGTGCAGAACGAAGTAAAGTATATGATGCAGCCCGAACTTGCTCCGCCAGCTGGCGGAGATGCTGCTCCAATGAAATTTGGCGCCAAAGATGTTTTTGATCTGAGTTGGAAAAGTTTGCTGGATAGTTATAGTTGCACCGAGTGTGGACGCTGTTCAGCGGCCTGTCCGGCAACACAAACCGGTAAATTATTGAGTCCACGCAAAATAATGATGGATACCCGTGACCGGCTTGAAGAAGTTGGAAAAAACATCCGCAGCAACGGTGAATTTAAGGATGATGGCAAAAATCTTTTCTCTCATATTACTGTTGAAGAACTGCGTGCCTGCACCACCTGTAATGCTTGTGTGCAGGAATGCCCCGTATCTATTTCACCCTTGGATATTATACTAGAACTTCGCCGCTCCCTGATTATGGAAGACAGCAATGCTCCACAGGAATGGAATGTTATGTTCAGCAATATTGAAAATAATTTTGCGCCGTGGAAATTCAGTCCTGATGACAGGGATAAGTGGGTGGAGGAGATGAAGTAGACTAAGAAGCTGAAAACCGCAATAAAATTAAAACTATCACACTATTTACTTACTGCTAATAGTTTATTTATGAAATTTATATTTTCAATTATTTTTCTTTTCCCGATGGTTTCCTCAGCTCAGAGCAACCTGCCAAGTTTCGAAAATGATACACTTTACTGCAGCGGCGGCTATAAAATTTATCCTGGTCAGGTATTGAATTTTGCAAACGGCACATCAGCAGCGGGCTATTTCAGGTTTATTAAATTTCACTCAAACATGGCTCGTACCGATACTTATAAAATGCAAAACAGCTCTGTAGTTGTTGATAAATTACGAACCTTTAAAAACACCGGGCCCGAAAATCAAAGCATCCGCATTCAGGGAACGGTTACTTTTAAAAATAAATCAACCGATGATGTAGATTTTTTTCTGGACTTTGAAAAAGCTATAGCAAGTCCCGACAGGCTACCCAATGAATTAACAGTTCCTGCTGAATTTTTAGGTAACCGAAGCCAACCCATTGCAGAACCTGTTAAAATAACAACCCAACCTGCGGAAGTAAATAAACAAAACATACCTGATGATCTAAGACAGATAATTGTAGCTGATGAAATAAAAAAATTATTCGACCTGTACAAATCCGGTGCGTTAACCAAAGACGAATACGAAGCACAGAAAAAGAAATTGCTGGCAAAGCAATAGGTCATATTATTCTCATCAAACTGAGTCGTAATGTTTAAAAAATTACGCCGGATAAAGGAAAACAAATCATCATTATTAACCTGTTTCTGATGAATGGATATAATAGCTGGTATAAAATTTCCAATGCAGATGACATTGATTCGCCTGCACTTTTAATTTTTCCAGAAAGAGTTGCTGCTAATATTCAAACAGCAATCGGTATGGTTGGTGATTTAAACAGGTTACGTCCGCATGTTAAAACACATAAATGTGCCGAAGTTGTTAATATGATGATTGCAGCCGGCATTTACAAATTCAAATGCGCCACCATTGCTGAAGCCGAAATGTTGGGCATGGTAAATGCCAAAAACGTTTTGCTGGCTTATCAACCGATCGGACCAAAACTGAGCCGGTTTATTAGTTTGGTAAAAAAATATCCGGCAACAACATATTCCTGCCTTACCGATAACAAGTTTTCGGCAAAGCAACTTTCTGACGCATTTATCAAAGCAGGGTTAACCGTGCCGGTTTATATTGATTTGAATGTAGGTATGAACAGAACCGGAATCAATACCGGCGATGATGCACTGGCACTTTACAAATATTGTTCAGAAGCTCCGGGTATTGAAATAAAAGGTCTGCATGCTTACGACGGACATATCAGGCATTGTGATTACGATGAAAAGAAAAAAAATGTTGACGAAGCTTTTTCACTGGTAGAAACTTTGGTAAACAAAATCAATGCGATAAAATTACCTGCTCCGGTTATTATTGCCGGCGGCTCTCCTACCTTTTCCGTTCATTGCAAACGACAAAATGTAGAATGCAGTCCGGGCACCTTTATTTATTGGGACAGAGGCTACTCTACTATTTGTCCCGAACAGGAATTTCTTCCTGCAGCCATTTTATTAACAAGGGTCATTTCAATACCCGGTGCTGGCAAGGTATGTACTGATCTCGGTCACAAATCAGTTGCTTCTGAAAATGAAATAACTAAAAGGATTTTTTTTTCCGAATTTGAATCGCTGACTGCGATTAGCCAAAGTGAGGAGCATTTGGTTTTGGAAAATAAAACCGGTCATGCATTCAAACCCGGAGATATTCTTTATGGTATCCCCTACCATATCTGCCCTACAGTGGCACTCTATGACACTGTAACGCTTATTGAAAATGGACAGGCCGCTTTGTTATGGAAGAATATAGCACGTGACCGTTGCATATCTGTATAATTAAACATCTGTTTGTATTTTAGATTTTTTATTTGTAAAATTACTATGCTAGTAAAGTGCTTTACCAGTTTAACTTACCCGAAATAGAACCTTAACCAACTTTAAAATTTTATCAGTTATGAAAAAAGGAATGATTAAAGTAAGTGTTTTGTATCCCAATGGGGCCGACAGAAATTTCAACATGGATTATTACCTGAATACTCATGTACCAATGGTAGTTGGATTATTAGGCGATGCTTTAAAAGGTGCTACTATTGAAAAAGGATTAAGCGGTGCTGAACCAGGCTC
>JAHEBJ010000080.1 GCA_024642285.1 Sphingobacteriales bacterium | reverse complement strand
AAGGTGCCGATGCCAGCATATTTATGAGTGGCAGAAAACACACGGCACCAATCTGGAAAGTACTAATCTTAAACCTGGCACTTTTGCTAATGGGAATTGGAATAGGTGTTTTCCTTGCGCTACTGTTAACTACCTACAGTGCGCTTGACGAAGATGCGGTATATCCGGCAACCATCTTCTTTATGGCTGGTGTAGGATTATTTACTGGTTACACCATGACGAAGAATATGGACAAGGAATAATTAAAGCTATTGTCTTTATAGCCATGTAGACAAACTGCGGGGAATGAGCATTTGCTTATTCCCCGTTTTGTATATTTACAAACGAAATGATCTCCTTCACCAATCCACATATTTCTGTTGCAGGTATTGATGACGCACCCAACATCACTGCGCTTCTAAACATTTCCTATCGTGGCGAAGCATCAAAGCAGGGCTGGACCACCGAAGCCGCATTAATTGCAGGCCAAACCCGTGCCGATGAAAACATGGTACAAAATGTTATGCAACGGACGGGAAGTGTATTTTTAAAATTTACCGATGATGCAAATAAAATTATTGCCTGTGTAAACCTTGAACAAAAGGAACAAAAAATATACCTGGGGATGTTTAGCGTATTGCCGCAGTTGCAGGGTGCAGGCATCGGTAAACTTATGCTGAAAGCATCAGAAGAATATGCATTGCAAAAAAACTGCTTCTCAATTTATATGTCGGTCATCAGCCTGCGTACCGAACTGATTGATTGGTATAAAAGGCACGGCTATCATGATACCGGCGAAAGAGTTCCATTTGAAGAAGATGGTATAACAGGCAGGCATTTAAAAAAATTAGAGTTTATGATACTTGAAAAATCAATTTCATTAGATACAATCTAAAAAAAATAACCTAATATAAATTTATATAGGTCATAACGGAATTCTACGCTTAATAATTTCCATAGTTTACTTACGATTTGATTGATGCCTGCATTAAACGGCCTGTTACGATCATCGATTTGATAATCCGTTGAAATAAATTGATTTGCCAATATTTCTCCCAGGCAATTCGCACCATTTTATGCAAAAACTACTTTAACTTTTACCGCAAACTAAAACAGTTCAACCGTTAACTATCTCAGTTTAATATATACCCGCCGCTTTTTTTCTTCTTTGCACTATCAACAAAAAACTCTTTCACTAACTAATAATTATTATGAAAAAGCTCCTTTCAGTTATTATCTTTTGTATGCCTGTAATAGTTTTTGGGCAAAGTGTAGCGATTAACAACGACGCATCATTACCCGATAATTCTGCTTTGCTGGATATTAAAAGCACCACAAAGGGTTTACTAGCACCCAGAATGACTACGGCTCAAAGAACAGCCATTGTTTCACCAGCTTTAGGGCTCATGGTTTTTGATACCAATACTTTGAGCTTTTGGATTTACCGGGGTGCATTAAATAATGGGTGGGTAGAGATGGTACATGGGCAACAGAATTACTGGACGGCAACGGGAACAGATATTTACAACAATAACCTCGGCAATGTTGGTATCGGCACTGCCAACCCAGCCTCCAAACTAACTGTTAATGGAGCCGACCCGGTAATTGCATTAATGAATAATGGCCTTGCGACAGGTCATATTCAGGCAGATGGTTTTGATATGAAAATAGGAACGCATCCGGATAATCCCGTTGGTGATATTGTTTTTCAGCCTAAAGGTATTGACAGGGTTTGGGTTGATGAGAGTGGACAGGTGGGTATTGGCACAGGAACGCCTTCATCACTGCTCACCCTTAATGGAACTAACCCACTGTTACAAATGCGTCATTCAGATTCAAACAAAGGTTTTTTACAGGCTCTGGGTAATGATCTTAAACTGGGTACAAACTCAACGAACACATTAGGCAACCTGATCTTCCAAACCAAACAATTAAACCGGATGACGATTGATGAGAACGGTCTGGTGGGCATTGGAACTGTCGCTCCGGTATCTGAATTAACTATAAACGGTACCAACCCCTATATTGAAATACAAAATGCGAATGTAAACACCGGTTTTCTTCAGGCATCAGGAATTAATTTAAAACTTGGCACCAATTCTACTAATACCAATGGAAACCTGGTGCTTCAAACTAAACTTATTGACAGGATGACGATAGATAATAACGGGCAGGTAGGTATTGGCACCAGTTCACCCTCATCGTTACTTACCTTAAACGGAACTGATCCCATTTTACAAATAAGAAATTCAAATGTTGACAAAGGATTTCTGCAATTGGTGGGTGATGATATGAAAATAGGAACCAATGTAAGCAATGATTTCGGCAAATTTACAATCCGCACAAATGGCGGCGACAGATTATTTGTCAATCATGATGGAAAAGTTGGTATAAACACTTCTGATTTTAGAAACTATGCTTTAACTATTGGACCAAATGGCGGCAGCAACAGTTCAGGAATTGAATTTCTAGATCAGCTTAATCTAGCCGGGAAACTGGTTTTCAGCATTGCCGGTTCTGAATTACGTGCCACCGGTTCCACTTTCACTATTGGTACACTTGGGCAGAACAACATTAAACTGTATGGAACGTCAATAATTATGGGTGGTGATTTTGGAGCAGCTGGCAGAATGTTGAGCGTACATGGAGGCATTATCGGTACCAGTGTAACCGCACTGGCCATTAATAGCTGGCCCGATTATGTTTTTGAAAACGACTATAAATTAAAGACGCTTTCAGAAGTTAAACAATTCATAGCTGAAAATAAACATCTTCCAAATATTCCACCTGCATCCGAAATTGAAAAAAACGGAGTAGAACTAGGCGATATAAGTAAAAGGCTAATGGAAAAAGTGGAAGAACTCACTTTATATATTTTGCAACAACAGGAACAGATAGATGAACTGAAAAAACAAATGACTGCAAGCAAAGAAAAAAAGGTTTTGTAAAATGCCAGGTTTTGTTTTCCCAAAAAAAAAATGCAGGTTTAATTTCCTGCATTTTTTTACATACGGCTGTGGCCAAATTTTAAATTTTACAGCTTAGGACTGATTTTAAAACACAGTTTTCCGTAAAATAGAATGTTCCTACCGTTAACTATCTCAGTTTGATATATACCCGCCTTATTTATTCTTCTTTGTAATATCAACAAAAAACTCAATCACTAATAATGATTATTATGAAAAAATTCCTTTCAGCGATTATCGTCTGTTTGCCTCTGGCAGCTATTGCACAAAGTGTTGCTATAAACAACGATGCTTCATTACCTGACAACACTGCCCTGCTAGATATTAAAAGTACTACCAAAGGACTACTGATTCCCAGGATGAGTACTGCTCAACGTACAGGAATTGCAAGCCCCGCATTAGGACTGACAGTATTTGATACCAATACTTTTAGCTATTGGGTACATCGTGGACTTGCCAATGGTGGCTGGACAGAAATCAAGCCAGGCGTAGAAAGTTACTGGACTGCTACTGGAACAGATATATACAGTTCTAATTCAGGGAATGTTGGAATTGGCACACCTAACCCTGCTTCAAAATTAACCGTTAATGACATTGACCCTGTAATAGCACTTATGAATAATGGAATTGCAACAGGTTTTTTACAAGCAACTGGTTATAATTTAAGGTTGCAAACACATCCTGATAATCCAGTAGGAAATATTGTACTGGGTACAAAGGGCAACGACTATATGTACGTTTCGCCTTTGGGTAAAATTGGCTTCGGCATTGCGGATCCTGTTGGTAAATTTCAAATTGCAACGGGCGATCCGGCAAGCCTTGCCCAACACGGATACCTGATGCTTGGCAATGTTAACAGCATTAACACGGTTATTGACAATAATGATATTCTGGCCCGCAGTAATGGTAGCTACACTAATCTCTATATTCAAAGGCTTGGTGGTAACGTTGTAATGGGCGACCCGTCAAATTTCAACAGCTCTCATAAGTTAGGTGTGGAAGGAAACCTTGTTGTAACTGGCGGGCTTAGAGTTGGTACAACAGTAGGCCCCAACGGATATAAGCTGGCCGTTGATGGAAAAGTGATCTGCACCGAACTGATGGTACGTATTGTAGCCAACTGGCCCGACTACGTGTTTAAGAACGATTATAAACTGCCCAAGCTTGACGATGTAGAAAGTTTTATCAAACAAAATAACCACTTACCGGGAGTGCCTTCTGCCGCCAGCATGGAGAAATCAGGATTGAATGTTGGTGAAATGCAGAAACTGCAGATGGAAAAAATTGAGGAGCTCACCTTATACATCATCGATTTAAAAAAAGAAATTGAACTGTTAAAGGCAGAAAAATAAATCAGTTCATGAAAAATAAAAAAAGCACAATGAAAAAAATCCTGTACAATATTTTACTTTTAGCAATAATAAGTATTTCAAATGTAAGTGCTCAGGACGACTTAATTTTAAAACAACAATTGCGGGGAAAAGATAATCTCACTGATATTATGAATGTTGTGACGGCTTACTACAAAGATCCCGCCAATATCAACAGACTTGGAATCTCATCAGTTAACCGGGCAGTAAAACATTGGCAGCGCTTCGAGTGGTTCATGAGCAACCGTCTGGGGCTAAACGGAGAATTTGTAAATATCAACGAGAAAATGATACTGGCAACCGGTGTGCAGCAAAACCGGAAACTGAGCACTGGTGCTAATTTTGGAGAGGGTTCTCAAATTACAGCAGGGAATTGGGCCCTGGTTGGTCCAAATACAACTGATAACGGTATTGGCCGTATTGACAGGTTAGCTTTTCACCCTACGGATGCAAATACAGTTTATGCAGGTGCCGCCGGTGGCGGGCTTTGGCGAACAACTAATGCCGGCACAAGCTGGACAAATCTCACATCCGATATTCCGTGTCTTGGCATCAGTGGCATCGCAATAGATTATAACAGCACCAATACCATTTATATTTTAACTGGTGATGGCGACAGTAACATCAGCGGCGGACTGGTTAATGACTTTGGTTATATGCGTTTTTCAATTGGGGTACTAAAATCAACAAATGGAGGTGGCACATGGATAAAAACCGGCAATTTTCCTGGAGCTAATTATTCCACGCTCGTTGGTTTCCGGCTTACTATACACCCAACAAACCCAAACATACTTTTTGCGTGCACCAGCCAGGGAATTTACAGAACAACTGATGGTGGCAACAACTGGACTTTGGTTGAAAATAGGGGAAGGTTTTTCAATCTTAAATTCAAACCAGGAAGTTCGCAAGTGTGCTATGCGGTTTCGATGCATGGGAATACATCAAAGTTTTTCAAAAGTACCGATGGCGGAATAAATTTCAGTGACAATTCCACGATAAATAACCAGATCAACAATCCAACTGACAGAGCGGACCTGGCAGTTGGCCAGTCAAACAGCAGTGTGGTTTATCTACTGGCAGGTGGAGTATTTAAAGTCGGCAGCAACCGCTTTAAGGGACTGTTTCGAAGCTCAGACTCCGGCGACAGTTTCACTTTCCAAACCAATTCACCAAATATACTTGGACGGGCAACAGACGGATTGGACACTGCAACACAATCTATTTATGATCTGACGATCGCTGTAAGTAATAATACCAGCAATACGGTTGCAGTAGGTGCCATACAGGTTTGGCGTAGTTTGGATGCAGGGGTTGCCTGGGATTACCGAGGCAGTCTGCATGATGATGTACATGAACTGGGCTTTCATCCTGTTGATAATAAATTATGGGCTGCAACCGATGGTGGCGTATATAGCAGCACAAATAATGGACAAGATTGGACATCGCATTTTGACGGCATGTGCATCAGCCAGTTTTATCGCATAGCCGTCAGTCCCGATAATTATCTTGATATGATTGGCGGTTTGCAGGATAACGGTATCAAACAAAGAACAACTGGTAATTCCAATTTTTTTGAGATCAATGGTGCCGACGGTTTTAGCGTGGCGTATGACGATGCCGATCCCACAGTGTATTATGGTATTGCTAATCAGGGTGTGAGAAGATTTACCGGCAGCGGGGCAAATACTGCTGGAATAACATGGCCTAATTCCAGTTTGCCATTTGCCGCAAGTATGGCTGCATCTACGTCGCAGGGTAATACAATATTTGTTGGCGAAAGTAATTTTTGGCGTAATTCAACGGCTAGCAATCCTGGATCCTGGGTTCAATCTCCAAATATTCTTGGAGGATGGTTTATGCGAACCTGTCCCAGCAATGGTAGTCGAATATATATGGCAGGAGGAAACAGTTACCAGTCAACATCAGGAGTATTAAGAAGAAGTGATGATGCTGGAGTCACTTGGTCTAACGGTAACATACTTAGCAATAATAATAATTTCCCTAATCCCTATCCAAAGATCACGTCAATAAATGTTGATCCAGTAAACTCAAATTGGGTATGGGTAACCTTTGGTGGATATAATGCCGATGTAAAAGTTTATTTCTCCAATGATGCAGGGGTTAACTGGTTCAACCGCTCTGGCAGTTTACCCAATTTACCTGTAAACTGTATAGCGCTGGATAACAATAATAACGCTTATGCTGGAACTGATAACGGCGTATATTACCGGGGTTCGGGTATGAATGACTGGGTACCTTTTTACAATGATCTGCCTTACGTACCCGTTTCCGATCTTGTAATCTCCGAATCTAATAACCGAATCAGAGCAGCAACATTTGGCCGGGGCATTTGGGCAAGCGAATTATATAGCGCATGCCCGGCCATTTTGAATGTAACAGGAACATTGGAGGGACAAAAATTTTACGAAGCGTCAAACAGCTTGAGCTCAACTGCATCAATTCAAGCCTCCGAAGGTTCCAAAGTTCAAATGCGTGGAGGTAACGAGGTTTTATTAACGGATGGTTTTACAGCTAAGGAAAATACACAGTTCAAAGCAATGATAGGACCTTGTGGTAGCGGAGGAGTTGCAGGATACTTTGCAAATCTCAATGATACAACTGCCCTTTTACCACCAGCGCAATATTTATCGCCTGCCGATGGTAAAAAAGCGTTGATACATATTGAATCGGTTTTAGAAAATACTGCCAATGTGTTAATAACACAACGAGGCGAAGGCTTTGCTGATATTGTGCTGACAAATGAACATGGAAAAATAATCAGTACTAAGCATATTTCTGCTGCAAAAACTGGTACCTGGACAGAATCAGTTTTTTTAGATGGACTTAAGAAAGGAATGTATTTTCTGCAGATATTGATTAATAAAAGAGTGGAACATTTACAGGAACTGGTGATAAAATAACTATGGAAATAAGCATTTCAAATAAAATGAAGTATTTTATGAATTAAATGATTTGAACAAAGCCACCATTGATAAAAAAATACACTTTATTTATAACACTTTATGCCTTATTTGCTCCAGTTAAAATACAGGCACAGGCACCGGCATTTTATCATTTAAGTACCGCCGAAGGACTAAGTGATAACAGCATCAGATCGGTAGCCCGTGACAGGAATGGAATTGTTTGGATTGCAACATCTGAGGGGTTGAGCAGTTTTGACGGCAACCGGATCAGCACCTTTGATGCAACCAAATATCCAGAGCTGGGCGTTAGCAACGTTGAAAAAATAGTTATCGACAATAACAACCGGGTTTGGCTCAAAAGCAATTCAAAGTACGTAAACATGCTTGACGAACAAAGAGTCATGCACCGATACCTGGTTGGAGATTCTGCTGACAATAAAACTGTTCAGGCTATTTTCTTTTCTCCCAGTCGTGGAATTTTCGCCATTAAACGCGGTCAATACTTCCTGCTAGATTTAAACAAATCCGGAAAATTTGAAAAAGTCACTCTGCCATTTGAAAGCTTATTTGCAGGTAGTGTTGGCTTTACTTATTATACTGATCAGGATCGTGTTATTTATTATCGAAATCAAAATCTGATTGTTATAGATTATTCATCTTATAAGGTATTGCTGAACCTTTCAATGCCTGGTATAAGGGGTGCATATTATATTAACAATGATGAGTTGATTGCATTTACTGCCAACGGTGAAGTTTTCTACCGCATAAGCATCAGCAAAAAGAAGGTAGTAAAAGAATATCATAATATCAGGGATCAACACAATAAACTGATCACAGGCCGGCTGCGAAACATGGATAGAATTGATGAAAATCGATTTGCATTTACATCTTATTTTTCGGGGATCTATATTTTAGACCTTCAAAAAGAAATGGCCGAACATTGGGAACACGACCCCATTGATCATCGGAGTGTTGGCGGTAATAATACTTTCAATGTTGAATACGACACCAGTGGCTATCTTTTTGTAACTACACTTACTTCAGGCCTGCATTTTTACAACCTTAAACAGCAGCAGGCTTCAGTTAAACCTTATTTTATAGACGATAATAACCAGATTTTCGATGGCTATATACAGAGCCTTGTAAGTGATGACGAAGAAAATATATGGATGGGTGCACAAGACCGGCTCATCATGTGGAACCGAGTGTCGGGTAAAACAAAGTACATCCCCTGCATACTGTCAGATGGAACAAATATCAGCGGCAATGAAACTATCCGGGCAGTAAAAAAAGATGATGAAGGAAGGCTATGGGTTGGTACATCCAGGTATGGTATTCTGGTGCTGGATAAAAATTTCAAAACCATTGCACATATTGCTGATTCGATTGACGGTAAAAAATCAGGATTACCAACCAATGCGATCAGCATGATTTGCAATGACGACAAAGGCAATAGCTGGATAGGTACTTATAGCGGTGTTTGTATTATAAATAACAAAACACTCAAACTAACTTCACTGGCTGGTCATCCAGTGCTTGACAAACTTAGCAAGACTCCCTGCGAAACGATTTGGAAAGATGAATCTGGAAGAGTCTGGTTTGGAACAACTGTAGGCGTATGGTGCTATGATGAGCAAAAAGCAACAATGACCAACTATGATAATAAGAATGGAATTAGTGCTGGTTTGATCTATGATATCAATGAGGATAAACTCGGAAATATATACGTTGGTACTGCCGATGGCTTGTCAATTATTTCACCTGATGGAAAAATAAAGAATTATAACCGCGGAAATGGTTTACGGAACGACAGATGCGAAGGTATACTAAGGGATAATGACGGTTACATGTGGATCGGCAACCTGAATTGCATAATACGGTTTGATCCTGTAAATAAAACTTTTGCAGTTTTTGAAGAAGGGCTTGGGTTCAGTCATGCAGGATTCAGGATGCGGTATTCATACAAAAGTAAAACCGGCGAAATGTTTTGGGGTACTGATAAAGGCCTCACATATTTCTATCCGCAGCAAATGACGAATACATTAATTCCATTGCACCCGTTCATAAATGAATTGCAAACCGACAACGATACTTTTCACTATACTTCAAATATCCGTCATAGTTTTCCTTATCACACATCCTCGTTCGCATTCTATTTTTCCTCCGGTGAACTTGGAGGGGCCAAAAAAATACAATACCGGTATCAATTAAAAGGATTCGACAAAGTATGGAAACAAACTGTTACCAATGGGCAGGTGGTTTATAATAATTTACCACCTGGAGATTATACTTTTTACATTAAAGCATCCCGTAACGGAATTAACTGGTACGATGCAGAGTACCCGGTCTCCATAAGTATAACACCACCGTGGTGGAAACAAACCTGGTTCAGATCATTGGTTATTCTGCTCCTGCTGTTTATTTTGTACCTGACCTATCGATATATAACACATAGGAGAAGAACATATGAAATTGAAAAAATGGTTAATTATTTTGCCAACTCGGGTAATTCTCATTCGTCAGTTGACGACATACTTTGGGATATAGCATGGAACTGCGGATCGAGACTTGGTTTTGAAGATTGTGTTGTGTATCTGGCTGATGACGAGAAAAATGTTTTAGTGCAAAAAGCAGCTTATGGTACAGAGGCTAACGATACTTACAAAATAGTGAATCCGCTGGAAATATCACTAGGACGGGGTATTGTGGGCAGTGTGGCAAAAACCGGCGAGGCAAGCCTTGTAAACGATACTTCAAAAGATGAAAGGTATATCATAGAAAAGCAGCCTGGATCTTCAAAACTGACTGTGCCCATCATACATGAAGGAAAACTCCTTGGCGTAATAGATTCGGAAAGTAAAAAGAAGAACAATTTTACCCAACAGGATCTTAAAGCACTTGAAACCATTAGCTCCATCTGCGGTGCAAAAATTTCCAGCGCCATTGCAAACGATGCTATGAAAAAAAGCGAACTGGAATTGATGGAACTCAATGTAAAAATGGCTGAATCGAAGTTTTTAAATTTGCGGTTGCAGATGAACCCCCATTTCCTGTTTAATTCTTTAAGCTCAATTCAGCATCTCATTGTTTCGCAACAAACAAACAAAGCGT
>JAHEBJ010000153.1 GCA_024642285.1 Sphingobacteriales bacterium | reverse complement strand
CAGGGTGTATTGCATATTTGACATCTACACCTTCGGCTTCAAGCGCCTTTTCAAGATCATGACAAGTATGCTGCGCCTGAGCAACAGCAAGACCATAACCGGGTACTATGAGGACTTTGTTAGAATATTTCAACTGAATGGCTGTATCTCCAAACGTTGCTTCTTTAACTACTTGTTCTCTGCCGCTTCCGCTTGATTTTCCACTGGACCCAAAACCACCAATAATTACATTCAGTAAGGATCTGTTCATTGCATTACACATCAGTACTGATAATATAGTTCCTGATGCGCCAACGATAATTCCACCAACAATCATGACCTGGTTGCCATAAATTAGTCCGGCAACTGCAGCCGCTATTCCGGAAAATGAATTTAAAAGCGAAATGACAACTGGCATATCCCCACCACCGATTGGCATTACGAATGTGACACCATAAAGGGCGGAAAGAAAAAGCAGTATAAGTACCAGTGAAAAATTCAATCCTGGCTGTGCCATGATATATCCACTGAGGCCAAGAATTATGGCAAGTAGTAAAATATTGATTATTTGAGGCTTGGGAAGAACGATGCTATCTCTGAAAAAGCCATCCAGTTTTCCCCATGCGATAATACTTCCGGTAAATGTAATCGTGCCTATGAATAATGCAAAAATGATGGTAAGTACCTGGGCACTCATCATCGGTGTGCCTTCAGGAAGGTTATAAAATTCCACTGTAGCGATAAGCATCGAACAGGCTCCTCCTAATCCATTGAACAGTGAAACCATTTCTGGCATGGCTGTCATTTTCACACGGATTGCAGCGAAATAACCGACAACTCCCCCAAGAATTAAGCCACCAGCAATCCATCCATAATTATTGGATTCATTTTGCATCGGGTAAAAAATGGTAAGCACGATAGCCAGTCCCATACCAATTCCGGCAATCAGATTGCCTTTTTGTGCAGTGTCGGGATGACTAAGCCTTTTAAGTCCTATTATAAATAGAACGATACAAACAAGATATAAAAAGTCTAATACTTGATTTTCCACGTTATATGGGTTTTGAGTTATTTTTTCTTCTTTTTAAACATATGGAGCATGCGATCCGTTACGGCAAAACCACCAATTACATTGACATTGGCCAGGGCTATTCCTAACATACCGATCGACAGCATGATATAATTGTCTGATGGTGTATTTCTGATAAGGATAATAGCTCCAATTACTACAACACCACTAATGGCGTTAGCACCTGACATCAAAGGAGTGTGTAACACGGTAGGTACTTTGGATATCACCTCCATACCAAGAAAAATAGCAAAAACCAGGATGTATAGCATCTCGATATTGCTGGTGATAAATTGCATTATATCATTCATGATGGTAACGATTTAATTTTTGTATAATACTTCTCCTTTTGAGGCAATGCAACTGGATTTCAAAATGACATTTTCAAGATCTATTTCCAATTTGCCTTCCTTTAAGAATATATTTAAAAAATTGTGAACATTTTTGCTAAATAATTGACTCGCGTGGTTCGGGACATCGGCAGCCAGCTCTGAATTTCCAATGATGGTCACACCATGCTTAACCACAGTTTTTCCATCTTCAGTCAACTCACAATTGCCTCCAGTAGAAGAAGCGATGTCAACAATCACAGAACCATTTTTCATCTGTGCAACAACTTCTTTAGTAATAAGCACAGGAGCTGGCTTCCCTCTCAACTGGGCAGTTGTGATAATCACATCTGCTTTAGCTGCTTCTTCTGCAATTTTTTCTCGTTGTCGTTGTTTGTATTCTTCGGTTTGTTCGACGGCATAACCACCGGCAGCCTTGTCATCTTTGGCACCTTCCACTTCCACAAATTTTGCCCCCAGGCTTTCGACTTCTTCTTTTGCTGCTGCTCTTGTGTCAAATGCCTGTACAACCGAACCAAGTCTTTTTGCTGTTGCAATAGCCTGCAATCCAGCTACACCTGCGCCCATGACTAAAACCTTAGCTGGAGGTATACTACCAGCAGCTGTCGTAAGCATAGGAAAATATTTTGGCAAATGATTGGCAGCAAGGATTACAGCCTTATACCCTGCAATAGATGCCATTGATGAAAGCACGTCCATGGCTTGTGCAAGTGTAATTCTGGGGATCATATCCATGCTGAAAACCGTAAGCTGATGTGCTGCGGCTTCCTTGGTTTTATCCAATGTGAAATAGGGCTGATACGATGATATCACCACGGTATCTTTTGCGAGTAATTTGTAATCCACAGGATCTAACGGTGCAATCGTACAAATTATTTCTGACGCTTTGAGTACATCATTCCTGCTCACCAGTGTTGCGCCAGCTTCTGTGTAGGTTTCATCAGCGAATAAAGAAGATTCCCCACATCCCTTTTCAGCGATTAGTTCATTTCCTTCTTTGATAAGTCGCCTGACCAAATCAGGAACAATTGCAACACGGTTATCCGATTTTTCTTTTATGATTCCGATTTTCATTTTTATCGGGAAGGTTTATAGTTAAAAAGCAATTTCAAGCATTAGAAATTGTGCCGCAAAATTAACAGAATGTGTTTAGTATTGAAATTTTTTGGTAATATTAAATTAACAAAAAATAGCTACCGCTAAGAAAGTGCTATAATTAAAACTGAATTATGACGGAAATATGAATCTACATAACATTACAAGTCCCACTCTTTTGCTTGACCAAAATAAATGCAAAGCCAATATCCACAGAATGGCTCAAAAAGCTAAATCTAAAAAACTTCAGTTCCGGCCTCATTTCAAAACACACCAATCAGCAGAGATAAGCAAGTGGATTCGTGC
>JAHEBJ010000017.1:15689-40822 GCA_024642285.1 Sphingobacteriales bacterium | reverse complement strand
CGATAATTTTACCATGGGTATGGAAGATGCTGTACAGGCGGCAAAAATGGTACAAACTAAAATGGTAATTGGGGTACATTACGATACCTTTGGCTTTATTAAAATAGATCATCAAAAAGCAACTGAACTGTTCAAAAAGAACGAGCTGGAATTAAAACTCCCTTCCATTGGAGAAACAATAGACTTGTAAACCAGCAAACGTAATAATGAGAAACTCAACTATGGCGAAAATAATTGGAGTAGCAAATCAAAAAGGAGGAGTAGGAAAAACAACTACAGCAATTAACCTGGCCGCAAGTCTTGCCGTGCTTGAGTTTAAAACTTTGCTCGTTGATGCCGATCCTCAGGCCAATAGTACAACAGGAACGGGTTTCGATCTGCATAATGTTACGCAAAGTCTGTACGATTGTATGGTGAATGATGCTTCGGCAAGGGATATGATCTTAAAATCTGAGATCCCTTTTCTGGAAGTACTGCCATCACATATCGATCTGGTGGGTGCCGAAATTGAAATGATCAATTATCCCAACCGGGAAATGGTTTTGAAAAAAATACTGGAGCCGGTAAGAGACGATTATGATTTCATCATTATCGACTGCTCACCATCCCTTGGACTGATAACCGTAAATGCATTAACAGCTTCTGATAGTGTGGTAGTTCCTGTGCAAACAGAATTTTTTGCACTGGAAGGTTTGGGTAAATTATTGAACACAATTAAGATTGTACAAAACCGGTTGAATACCGAACTAAAAATAGAAGGGATTTTGATGACAATGTATGATGGCCGTCTGCGCCTGTGTAATCAGGTGGTGAGTGAAGTGCGCCGCCATTTTGACGAATTGGTTTTCAGCAGCATCATTCATCGTAACACACGCCTGAGTGAAGCACCCAGTTTTGGAAAACCGGTGATTCTGTATGATTCGGACAGCAAGGGAGCTATAAACTATCTTAATCTTGCCAAGGAAATTTTACAGAAAAACAATATGACTAAAATCAAAGAAAAAGACCGGATAATGGAATAATGGTTATCAGTTAAGTGCATGATGTTAATCGGATTCCCGATAATACATGAACCAAACTTTTAACCTTTAACAACTAACTAATAATATGGCTCAACCAAATAAAAAAGAAGCATTAGGAAAAGGAATTCGCAGTTTACTGCAGAATATTGATGCAGATCTTAAGAGTACCGCCGGAAATTTAAGAACCGAGGTTGCGGAACAGGCGACAACATCCATGCGCATTAAGCTGGACCAGATTGAAGTAAATCCCAAACAACCCCGCCGCGACTTTGATGATGAGGCCTTGCAGGAATTGGCTTCGTCAATAAAAATGCACGACATTATTCAGCCGCTTACGGTTACAAAATTAGCCAACGGCAAATACCGGCTTATTGCAGGTGAGCGCCGGTATAGGGCATCAAAAATTGCCGCACTAATTGATGTGCCGGTTTACGTAAGGCAGGCCAATGATACTCAGCTTTTAGAATTATCGCTTTTAGAAAACCTGCAGCGTAAGGATCTTAATGCCATTGAAATTGGCCTGAGTTATAAACGCCTGATGGATGAACTGGAATACACGCAGGAACAGGTAGCCGAAAGAATGGGCAAGGAAAGAAGCACCGTTGCCAACTATATACGTTTGCTAAAACTACCTCCCGATATTCAGGTAGCTGTTCGTACCGGAATAATAAGTATGGGTCATGCCCGTGCATTGATCAATGTGGATCTTGTGGACAAACAATTATTCATCTTCAACGAAATAAAAAAGAAAGGACTTTCGGTTCGCCAGACCGAAGAATTAGTAAGAAAAATATATACCGTACCTGTTAAAGTTGCGGTAAAACCTGCACTACCGGCCAATCTTAAAAAGATTGAAGATAATTTAGCATCGCACTATAATACCCGTGTTAAATTAACAAACAGCAAAAAAGGAACCGGCAGCATCTTGTTTGAGTATTATTCTGCCGAAGAATTAAATGCTCTGCTGGACAAACTGAATATTAAAGTTACCTGATGTTGAAAGTGTTTACTTTTATGCTCTTTTTAGGAGCAGTGTTTTTTTACAATGCTGTGTTAGCTCAAGAACCTGTTCCGGGTACTTCAAAGGACAGTTCGGTCAAAAAGAACAAAAAAATTTTCAGAAAAGCTGATCCGGATTTAGCGTACAATCCCCGCATTGCATCATATCGATCAGCAATACTTCCGGGTTGGGGACAGGCTACAAATAAAAAGATCTGGAAGGTACCTGTAGTATATGCTGCATTAGGAACCACTACTTATATTTTTTTCAGGAACGTTAAACAGTTTAATGAAGCCAAAGCAGCCTATGCAAACGCAATTGACGGTGACCCAACCAACGACTATCTAATACCCCAACCCTACTTCTCAGTAAAGGACCAGCCTGAAAGAATTAAAACCTTTCGGAACGAGGTAAGACAGAATATAGATTATACCGTATTGTTTTTTATCCTGTTCTGGGGATTAAATGTTGTTGATGCAACGGTAGATGCACACATGAAAACTTTTGATGTTACCGATGACCTGAGCTTATATTTAAAACCGGGATATAGCCAGCTGGCCAATACCAATGGCATAAGTTTAATATTGAAGATCGGTAATAATCACTCGAAATAATTAACTTCAATTTATAAGTTAATTTACTTCTAATTTTAAAAATAATAATGAAGATTGTACTAATAGGATATGGCAAAATGGGTAAAACCATTGAAGCTATTGCAGCTGAAAAGGGGCATACTGTTGAACTGAAAATTGACATTGACAGTTTATCTTCTTTCACAAAAGAAAATCTGGAACGCTGCGACGTGGCTATTGAATTTACCGGGCCACACAGCGCCAAAGAAAATATTTTGAAATGTCTGGATGCCGGAATTCCGGTTGTTTGTGGAAGCACCGGCTGGCTGGAGAGTCGCAAAGAAGTTGAGAATTTTTGTAGTAAGAGTAACGGATCATTTTTATACGCCAGTAATTTTAGTGTTGGCGTTAATATATTTTTTGAGCTGAATAAAAAACTGGCGAAGTTGATGAAACAGCAAACAGATTACAATATCAGTCTGGAAGAAATTCATCATACACAAAAAAAAGATGCACCAAGTGGAACGGCAATTACATTGGCTGAACAGATACTTGATGAAAATCCACGTAAGAAAAACTGGGTAAACAACGAAACGGTTAATGAACAAGAGCTGGTGATCATCAGCAAACGGGAAGATCCGGCACCCGGAACACATAGCGTAAAATACAGTTCGGCAATAGACGATATTGAGATCATCCATACGGCGCATAGCAGGCAGGGCTTTGCTTGGGGAGCAGTGCTTGCCGCCGAATATATTCACAATAAAAAAGGAATATTCAGTATGAAAGATATACTGGGCCTCTAACTTCAGAAAGGATTTTAAAAATGCAGCTGATAAAAAAAGCACATTACTGTTACTCTTTGTTTTGCTTTCTCACTTGTCAACTGCGCACTCTGCCAACATAGATAGTCTGCAGTTTGTCATCAGATTCAATCCCGAGAAGCAGGAAAAACTAAAAGCTTACAAGGATCTTTCAATGGGACTTATCTTCAATGATTTTGAAGAATGCCGGGCAAAAGCCAATTCAGGATGTGAGCTTGCCGAAAAACTATTCCTCAACGAACGTACCATTGAAACACACCACAAAAAAAATTTCCGTAACACAAATACCAGCAGTGTTATAGGTTTGGTGAAGTATGCTCATGATCACAACCTGATTTGATTTTCCCTACAGGTTATCAAACATATCTTTTACCATCCGCTCCAAAGCAAACTCTTCTTTCCAGCCCCAGTCTTTTCTTGCCACAGAATCATCAATACTCTGCGGCCAGCTATCGGCTATAGATTGCCGGTAATCAGGTTCGTAGCTGATTGTAAATTCCGGAATATGCTTTTTTACCTCGGCAGCAATTTCTTTTGGAGAGAAGCTCATGCTGGAAATATTGTAGGATGTGCGGATAGAAATCTTAGACGCATCTGCTTCCATCAATTCGATAGTTGACCTGATAGCGTCCGGCATATACATCATCGGCAGATAACAATCCTCCCGTAAAAAACATTCGTATTTTTTTTCTTCCAGCGCTTCGTGAAAGATTTCTACAGCATAATCTGTTGTTCCGCCACCCGGCGCACTTTTGTAGCTGATAAGGCCGGGATAACGCAGGCTCCGCACATCAATACCATAACGCTGGTTATAATAATTACACCAAAACTCACCGGCAAATTTGCTGATTCCATAAACAGTTACCGGTTCAATTATGGTCTGTTGTGGGCAGTTTTGTTTGGGCGACGTAGGTCCGAAAACGGCAATGGAAGACGGCCAGTAAACCTTATGCAGGTTTTCTTCTTTAGCAATATCCAGCACGTTCAATAAACTCTGCATATTTAAACTCCAGGCAAGATTTGGATTTTTTTCCCCGGTGGCCGAAAGTATGGCTGCCAATAAATAGATTTGCGTAATACCCTGGCGAATAACCTGCACATGCAGCATCTCCTTGTTCATCACGTCCATGCTCACATATGGTCCGGTGCCTTTGAGTAATTCGTTTTCCTCCCTCAAATCCGAGGCAATCACATTGGCATCACCGTAAATCTTCCGTAATGCCAGCGTAAGCTCTACACCTATCTGACCCGAGGCGCCAATAACCAAAATCCTTTCTTTAATCATAGCATTTCGTTTATTCTGTAAATGTAAAATTCAATATTGAATATTGTAACTTTACCCGATGGAAAAATATCTGGTTGATTTATTCAGTAGCCAAAAGTACAACGAAAATAATTTCTTCCTCGTTGCCGGACCCTGTGTTGTAGAGAGCGAAGAAATTGTGATGGACATTGCCGGAAAAGTTTCAGGCATCTGTCAGAAACTTGAGATACCTTATATTTTCAAAGCTTCATATCGAAAGGCAAACCGAACTTCAGCAAATTCATTTACCGGCATTGGTGACGAAGCTGCTTTGAAACTGATTAAAAAAGTTGGAGACCATTTTTCAATCCCAACAACTACTGATATTCACACTGCCAAAGAAGCAGCCATGGCTGCGGAATATGTAGATATTTTACAGATACCCGCTTTCCTTTGCCGGCAGACGGATCTATTAATTGCAGCGGCAAAAACGCGTAAGATCGTAAATGTAAAAAAAGGGCAATTCTTAAGTGGCCCATCGATGAAATTCGCTGTAGAAAAAATTAAGAACGAGGGAAATAATAAAGTAGGCTTAATTGAAAGAGGAAATACTTTTGGTTATACCGACCTTGTTGTTGATTACCGCAACATTACCTGGATGAAAGAAATAGGTGTTCCTGTGATTATGGATTGCACCCATGCATTGCAACAGCCCAATCAAACTGGCGGTGTTACCGGTGGTAATCCTGAGTTAATTGAAACCATTGCCAAAGCCGCCATTGCAACCGGAGCTGATGGTTTATTTATAGAAACCCACCCCAACCCTGCTGCGGCAAAAAGCGATGGTGCAAATATGCTGAGGCTTGAATTAATTGAAAATTTATTGGAAAAGTTAGTAAAAATCAGGAAAGCGATCTAAAATCAAAATTCAAAGTGAAAACCAAAAAGTACATAAAGGCCTCTGGTTTTAGGTTTTTACTTTTCACTTTTGCCTTTTAAAGGTACTTCAATGGGTTCCTCCTTCCATTCAAAATGTACCTTTTAATATTCATCCAAAAAGCAACAAACAGGTATACGATAATGGGAGACCCGAATGTCATGAACGACATGTAGATAAAATATTTACGGATGGTAGAAGTAGCTATACCCATTTTTTCTCCAATGGCCGAGCAAACGCCAAATACATGCCACTCAATAAAGTTTTTGAACCTGTTCATTTTGCTAAATTAAACAGTTTTTCAGGCAAAAACAAAGGCTTTAAAAAATGCCTTAGTTTTCGTAAATTTGCAGCACTTCAATTTGATGATGTGAAGATTTGAAAATGTGCTGATTAAAAGGCTTTGTTTTCTTCCTAAACCCCTCATTTTCAAATTGACTAATTAGCAAATCATCAAAAAATTACCATGGCCTTCGACATTGAAATGATTAAAAAGTTGTACAGCAACTTTGGCAGCCGTATTGACGCTGCACGTAAAGCAACCGGTAAACCGCTTACTTTAACCGAAAAAATACTTTATGCCCACCTTTGGCAGGGAGCCGCTACAACTGCCTATGAAAGAGGGAAAGATTATGTAGAATTTGCGCCGGACCGTGTGGCTATGCAGGATGCAACGGCCCAGATGGCTTTATTGCAGTTCATGCAGGCAGGCCGCAAACAGGTTGCCGTTCCATCTACTGTTCATTGCGATCACCTGATACAGGCTGAAGTTGGCGCAGATGCAGATCTTACAAAAGCAAAAAATCAAAATAAAGAAGTCTATGATTTTCTGGCTTCGGTTTCCGATAAATATGGCATTGGATTTTGGAAACCCGGTGCAGGTATCATTCATCAGGTGGTTTTGGAGCAATACGCATTCCCTGGCGGAATGATGATCGGTACCGACAGTCATACCGTAAATGCAGGCGGGCTGGGCATTGTGGCGATTGGAGTTGGTGGTGCCGATGCCTGCGATGTGATGGCTGGATTACCATGGGAACTTAAATTCCCGAAACTGATTGGTGTAAAACTTACCGGTAAATTAAGTGGCTGGACGGCCTCAAAAGATATTATTTTAAAAGTAGCAGGAATACTTACCGTAAAAGGGGGAACCGGAGCAATTTTAGAATATTTTGGTGACGGTGCAACATCATTGTCATGTACAGGTAAAGGAACCATTTGTAATATGGGTGCCGAAATTGGAGCAACCACTTCCATATTTGGTTATGATGCAAAAATGGCCGAATATTTAAGAGGAACGGGAAGAACTGAGGTAGCTGACGGTGCAGATGCCATCGCTGAACACCTTACGGGAGATAATGAAGTATATACAAACCCTGAAAAATATTTTGACCAGGTAATTGAAATTAATTTAAGTGAACTGGAACCACATATCAACGGACCATTTACGCCAGATCTGGCATGGCCGATCTCAAAATTCGCTGATGCTGTAAAAGTAAATGGCTGGCCCGATAAAATGGAAGTTGGTTTGATTGGCTCATGCACCAACTCTTCATACGAAGATATTACCCGTGCAGCTTCTGTTGCCGAACAGGCAACAATGAATGGTTTTAAAGCTAAAGCTGAATTTACCATCACGCCGGGATCGGAGCAGGTTAGATATACTGTTGAAAGAGATGGCTACCTGGATACTTTTGAAAAAATGGGCGGCGTTGTTTTAGCCAATGCATGCGGACCATGTATTGGTCAGTGGGCAAGGCATTCAACGGATCCAAATCGCAAAAACTCAATCGTTACTTCTTATAACCGTAATTTCTCGAAAAGAAATGACGGTAATCCTAACACGCATGCATTTGTTGCTTCGCCAGAAATAACAACTGCATTGGCTATCGCCGGTTCTTTGTCTTTTAATCCACTCACCGATTATCTTGCCAATGATAAAGGAGAAAAATTTAAACTGGAAGAACCTTTGGGTATTGAAATGCCACAAAAAGGTTTTGCTGTAGAAGACGCAGGATTTCAGGCACCGGCTGAAGACGGAAGCGGTGTGAACGTAATTGTTTCTCCTACATCTGATCGTTTGCAATTATTAGAGCCGTTTAAAGCCTGGGAAGGAACTGACCTTAAAGGATTAAAACTACTGATCAAAGCAAAAGGAAAATGCACAACTGATCATATCTCTATGGCCGGACCATGGTTGAAATTCCGTGGACATCTGGATAATATCAGCAACAATATGCTGATTGGTGCATTAAACTTCTTCAACGAAAAAACTGATAATGTAAAAAATCAACTGACAGGCGAATACGGAACGGTACCGGGCACACAAAGAGCTTATAAAGCGGCAGGCGTAGGTTCTGTTGTTGTTGGTGATGAAAACTATGGCGAAGGTTCTTCAAGAGAACATGCGGCAATGGAACCAAGGTTCCTTGGTGTACGTGCAGTATTAGTAAAGTCTTTTGCCCGTATTCATGAAACCAATTTGAAGAAGCAGGGCATGTTGGGATTAACTTTTGCCGATAAGGAAGATTACAATAAAATTCTGGAAGATGACAGCATTGATATTATTGGTTTAACAACATTTGCGCCGGGCAAACAACTGCAAATGGTATTTAACCATGCAGATGGAACCTCAGATACCATTAATGTTAATCATACCTACAATGAGCAGCAGATAGAATGGTTTAAAGCCGGAGCTGCCTTGAACATAATACGCAAAGAATTTGAAAGTAAGCAATAGCCTCATTCAGGTATAACCAGAAAAAAAGTCCCGTTTGTTCAAACAAACGGGACTTTTTTTTGTTAACATTTTTTTAATCATGCAATTTTCAATGTTTAAACATTAATTATTAACTTTGCAATCTAAACTTAAAATTATGGCAACCAAAACCTGGTCATTAGACCCAACACACAGTGAAGTACAATTTAAGATCAAACACCTGATGATAACAAATGTTACAGGAAGTTTTGACAATTTTAATATTTCGGCAAAAACCGAAGGAGACGATTTTGCAAAAGCCAAGATCAGTTTTACAGCAGATGTAGATTCAATCTCAACCAATAACGAACAGAGAGACGCACATTTAAAGAGTGCTGATTTCTTTGATGTTGAAAATTTCCCTAAAATTAAATTCGCAGCCACAAAAGCTGATTCAGGTGATAATGACGGTTCATTTGATCTGTTCGGAGATTTAACCATTCGTGGTATAACTAAAAATATAAAATTAACAGTTGAATTCGGAGGTGTTGTAAAAGATCCTTACGGAAATACAAAAGCCGGCTTTACCATCAATGGTAAAATAAACCGTAAAGATTTCGGCCTTACGTGGAATGCGGTCACTGAAGCAGGCGGCGTGGTTGTTAGTGAGGAAGTAAGAATTATGAGTGAGATTCAGTTGATAGAAAAAGTTGAAGAACCTGTACTACAGGACTGATTCAAAATATGATTTACGTACCTGAATACTGCGAAATCCTTATGGATTTCGCTTTTTTATTTTATTATATTCGCACATGCATAAATATATCTCTCCCATTGCAAAAATATTTATGCAACACGCCGATGTTGAAAATGCCGCAGGGGCAAAAGCCTACATGCGCAACCAGTTTGAGTTTTTTGGTTTGAAGGCAGCAACCAGGCAAAGAATCAGTAAAACCTATATGAAAAAAAAATTACCTGCTTATGCTGATCTGGAAATTATTGTAACGCAATTGTGGCAATTACCCGAAAGAGAATACCAATACTTTGCAATTGATTTGATAGCTGCCATGAAAAAGCTATGGACGGCCGATGTCATCAAACTGATTGAATATGTTTTAGTGAATAAGAGCTGGTGGGAAACGGTTGATCATGCGGCTACAGATCTTACAGGCCCTTACTTTAAAATATTTCCGCTACAAATTAGTAAGGTCGCAGACAAGTGGAATCGTTCTGATAATTTCTGGCTGCAACGCAGCAGCATCATGTTTCAGAAAAAATATAAGAAGGAAACGGATACAGCGTTATTGAGTAAATACATTTTGAATCATACTCAATCCAATGAATTTTTTATTCAGAAAGCAATTGGTTGGGCCTTACGGGAATACAGTAAAACCGATCCAGCCTGGGTGAAAAAATTTGTAAAGGAGAACAAACTGGCGCCGCTAAGCGAAAGAGAAGCACTGAAAAGAATCATTTAACATCAAACCATACCTCCTTGCTGTCATTCCAGTCGCCATTATAATTGATGGTTAACTCCTCTCCGTTTTCAATCACCCTCACTGTCTTTACCATAATGGTATCGTCTTCAAAATCCATAAAATATTCACAGTTGCTTTCATAACTATGGTTATAAATCGGTATGAGGCCAAGGGCCATGCAACATTTGTCTTTTTCCTTACCCCATTCAAAAATATAATCGTGCAATAAAGTTTTGTCAAGGAGTTCCCTGTCTGCCTTAGGCATAGTTATTACCGGCGCAATTTCAATAACCGTATTTGCCGGAATACGCTCACGTGTAAAAACCGCTCTCCCCTTACCTTGTGCAAGTGCAACAAACAAATAAGCTTTCAGCATAACTTCTAATTAATGATAAATGGGTTAAATTGCAAAACTATTAAAATACTATTTAACAACTATCCAACATGTTGCCGGAGCTGGACGAAATATCGATACAGGAACAGTTTGAAGAAGTAATTGCTTCAGAGGACAAGCTGGCTATTCAGGATTTTCTGAACGATCAGAATATCAGTGATGTGGCCGATCTCATTTATGAAAATGAGGAATACGAAACTCAGATCATCTCTCTGCTCTCTATCAACCGTGCATCCAGCGTTTTTAAGATCCTTGAACTTTCTTACCAGAAAAGAATTATAAAAAATCTTCCGTCCATTAAAACAACAGAACTGTTGAATGAACTGCCGGTGGATGACCGTGTTGCCTTCCTGGAAGAATTACCTACAAGTATAGTACGGGACCTGATCAAAACATTAGACCCCGACGAAAGAAGAGACACACTTGAATTACTGGGTTATCCCGAAGACAGCATGGGCCGTATAATGACGCCTGATTATGTGTACGTGTATGAAGAGAACACCGTAGCTGAAGTAATTGAAACCATCCGCAAACATGCTCGTGGAAGCGAAACCATCGATGTAATCTATGTGATAAACGACAATGGCGAGTTGCTCGACCACATCAGGATACGTGATTTTATTTTGGCTGAACCGGAAACCAAAGTAAAGGATATAATGGATGGCCGTTTTATTGCTTTGAACGTTAACGACGATCAGGAAAGCGCCAGCGAAGTGTTTAAAATGAATAACCGTGTGGCCTTGCCGGTGATTGATGATAACAATATTTTACTGGGCATCGTAACCATTGATGATATTCTTTGGGTGGCTGAAGAAGAGTTCAGTGAGGACATTCAAAAGATTGGTGGTACCGAAGCACTGGATGAACCATACCTGGATATGCCGTTCTGGAAACTGATTGGTAAAAGAGCACCCTGGCTGGTGATACTTTTTGCAGGTGAATTATTAACTGCCAGTGCAATGAGTTTTTTTGAGGATGAAATAAAACAGGTGCTTGTTTTAAATATGTTGGTGCCGCTTATTATTTCAAGTGGTGGTAATACAGGCAGCCAGGCATCAACTTTAATAATACAGGCAATGGCAAAAGCTGAAATATCAATTTCTGACTGGTACACAATTTTTAAACGGGAACTGAAAAGCGGAGTTGTTTTGGGTGGCCTGTTAGGCGTTGTTGGTTTTTTAAGAACTTTTATGTGGAGCTATGTAGAACCTCACCTATATGGTACACATACTTTTTTATTGGCAATGGTAACCGGCGTTTCAGTCTTAGGAGTTGTATTATGGGGCACCCTTGCCGGTTCAATGCTTCCCATATTTTTAAAGCGCCTGAAATTTGATCCGGCCACATCATCTGCACCCTTTGTTGCAACGTTGGTAGATGTTACCGGAATCATTATTTATTTTTCGGTAGCGTATTTGTTCTTATCAGGAGTTCTTTTATGATTACTTCATAGCAGCTGACGGGCCCGATTTAGCACCAAACTTCGTCGTCTTGAGTATTGCTTTCTCCTTTTTGTAGGATATAACAAATAAATTATCGTACTCGGTATCGCCAAGGTCGCCATATGGATAATCTTTTACACCAAGTTTACGTATAATCTGTGGAATGGTATTACTGTGCCCAATGATAAGGATCGTCTTACCAAAATCACGATTCTCCATAATAGCCGCAATGAGCTTTTCGCATAAAGTATCGGCATCATATTGAACAGCCGATATATGCAGCTGAATGCGCATGCTATCGGCTGTATTTTGCGATCTCCTGGTTTTACTCACGTAAATCTTCTGAACGCCTTCACTCTGCAAAGTCCGCATCAGGTCACCGGCACGTATTTTTCCGGCAGCAGTCAAATCAGGGTCATTGCCCGATTCCTTCTCGGCATGCCTTACAATAAATATTTTAGTAATTGCAGTTTCACTTTGTGCAAATGAACTGTTGCTAAAACTAAAAGCAACTAAAAAAATAAATAATTGTTTCATCATACTTATATTATATCTCTAATTTAAGTCATTACTGCGCAACTGCAAACTAGTTAGCCGTCAAATGAGCCAATTGAGTACATTTTTGTTAAATTGCACGGATATTTATCTGCTGAAGAATCTGTTAGTCAACAAACTGATAGATTTCATCGGTTTTAAACAAAATCACAATACATATGTGCGGAATTGTAGGTTACACCGGACCAAAAGAGGCTTATCCAATTGTAATTACAGGATTAAAAAGACTTGAGTACCGTGGCTACGACAGTACAGGAGTGGCTTTACTAAACGACGGGCTAAAGGTTTATAAAAAGAAAGGACGTGTTGCCGAACTGGAGGAAGCTATCATTGGAAAAGACCTTCACTCTTCTACCGGAATCGGACATACAAGATGGGCCACTCACGGTGAACCCAGCGATATTAATGCACATCCACACATTTCCGCCAGCGGAAAACTTGCGATGATCCACAATGGCATTATTGAAAATTACGCTCAATTAAAAAAAGAACTTACCAATAAAGGATACAAATTCACCAGCGAAACCGATACCGAAGTGCTGCTGAATTTTATTGAAGACATTCAGGAAAATAATCAGTGCGACTTGCTGGAAGCAGTGCGGGTAGCGTTGAAAAGAGTTACAGGAGCTTATGTGATCTTGCTTTTAAATTCCGCTACACCCGACACCATTATCGCAGCAAGAAAAGGAAGTCCATTGGTAATTGGCGTTGGTAAGGGTGAACATTTTTTAGGCTCCGACGCCTCTCCTATGTTGGAATACACCAAGGAAGTAGTGTACGTAAATGATTATGAACTGGCTATTGTACGGCCGAACGAACTGATCTTAAAAAACCTGGGCAACGAAAAAATCACGCCTTTTGTAACAAAGCTGGATATGGAACTGGCAGAGATTGAAAAAGGAGGTTACGATCATTTCATGCTGAAGGAAATTTTTGAACAGCCCAGCACTATTCATGATTGTTTAAGAGGAAGACTTGACGCAACAGCCGGCACCATAACCATGAGTGGCATTCAGGATAATATTGAACATTTTAAAAATGCTAAACGCATAATTATTGTAGCCTGCGGCACCAGCTGGCATGCGGCCTTATTGGCAGAGTATATTATTGAAGAGCTTTGCAGGATTCCTGTAGAAGTTGAGTATGCATCTGAATTCCGTTATCGCAACCCAATCATCAACAAAGGAGATATTATAGTTGCCATTTCTCAAAGCGGCGAAACAGCCGATACATTGGTTGCCATTGAACGGGCCAAGGAAAACGGCGCCATTATTTTTGGAATCGTAAATGTTGTAGGATCAAGCATAGCCAGGATCAGCAATGGCGGTGCTTATACACATGCAGGCCCCGAGATTGGTGTGGCTTCAACAAAGGCATTTACCGGGCAATTGACAGTAATTGCTATGATGGCATTAAAGATTGCTAAAGAAAAAAATACAATTAGTGAAGAGCGATACCGCAACTTATTATTGGAACTGGAAGCTGTGCCCGAAAAAGTTGCTGCTATTTTAAAATCGGCTGAGGACATTAAAGCAATTGCTTTAAAATATAAAGATGCTGCCGATGCCTTGTATTTGGGCCGGGGATATAACTTCCCGATTGCATTGGAAGGTGCGTTAAAACTAAAAGAGATTTCATACATACATGCTGAAGGATATCCGGCCGCCGAAATGAAACACGGGCCCATTGCACTGGTTGATGAAAATTTACCGGTGGTATTTATTGCTACCAAAGATTCATACCACGAAAAAATTGTAAGCAATATCCAGGAAATAAAAGCACGCAAAGGAAAAGTGATTGCAGTTGTAACAGAAGGAGATGATATTATTCCTGGCATGGCCGATGATGTTTTCTATGTGCCTGCTGCTGACGAAATTATTGCACCCATGCTCAGCACCATACCCATACAATTATTAAGCTACTATGTTGGCATAGCGAAAGGAGTTGATGTTGACAAACCAAGAAATCTGGCGAAGAGTGTAACGGTAGAATAAATTGCCTTACATCAGCCGTTGTTCTCGATATCGTGATGTATAGCAGATTTCTTTTTATATTGCGATAAATAACTTCTTTTGAAAATCTCACCAATCATATTATTTTTCCTTTCATTCCCTCTCATAACCGAAGCACAAATCTGTCGGTATAATTTGAGAATATTTTCAAGCTTTGTTAAGACATCCACTGTGGTTTACGGTAACGCACCTGCCATCAATTCGCCATATTTACTCGAAAACAGCACAACCAACCAAAACCTTACGCTCGATTTTTTTGAACCCGCTGGAGATACTGCCCAAAAAAGAGCACTCATTATTTTTGCCCATTCTGGCGGATTTTTAAACGGCAGCAGTAACAACCAGGATATGCAGGCTCTTTGCGATTCGTTCAGCAGCCGCGGTTATGTTACAGCATCAATTGGTTATCGTCTCGGTTTTAATCCACTCAGTAGTAATGCATCTGAAAGAGCCGTTTGGCGTGGCATTCAGGATGCCAGTGCAGCAATTCGATTTTTTAAAAATAATGCAGCATTATACCGCATTGATACTGCTAATATTTTTCTTTGGGGCAGCAGCGCCGGTGCTTTTATGGCACTGGGCGTGGCTTTTGTTGACGATGTGGAACGGCCGTCCAGCACTTATTCCGGTTTTCTCAGGCCCGATCTGGGTTGCAAGGATTGCTCCGGTAATAACTACAACTATTCATCTCGGGTTACAGGTGTTATTTCATGCTGGGGTGCAACCAAAGACACTTCCTGGATTCAAAACAATAACAACATCCCAACTCAGTTATTTCATGGCACGGCAGATGCTACAGTACCGTTTACCGAGGGATACCCATTTGGACTTTCAACCATCACTTACGTGAGGGGCTCACAACAGGTAAATCAACAGTTAGACCGCACAAATATTTACCACGAATTTTTTCCAGAGACCGGTTTAGGCCATGAATACTGGGGAACCAGCAACGGAACTTTTGATCCGGGCGGACCTACAGTTTATTGGCAGGATATTATTTTTAAAGCAAGGAATTTCATGCTTAAAAAGATGACTGCTGCACCGGCTTGTGGTGTGTTACCAATTGCACTTACCAACTTCAATGGAAAACTTGTTAACGATACAGTTAACCTATACTGGAATACGGCTGTTGAGATCAATGTTAAAGAGATCATGGTTGAACGCAGCGCTGATGCTGTTCATTTCACCCAATTGTTAGTTAACTCTGCCAAAGGCATAAATGGCAGCGGGGCAGCCTATTCAGTATTTGATCCTAATCCATATAGCGGTATAAATTATTACAGGCTAAAGACTGTTGATGTGGATGGAAGCTATTCCTACTCTGGAGTATTAAAAATAAAAGTACCGGTAAAAGACAAATTGTTTATTACACAATCTTATCCAAATCCGGTATATGATCTGTTGAATGTAGAAATTCAAAGTGATAAAAATCAGGTGATCAACTTATCTGTTTTTGATTTTACCGGAAAATTATTTACCACACAAAAAATAATGCTGAGAAAAGGTGTAAATAAAACATCTGTTCCTTTTGAAAAAGCAGCTGGAGGAATTTATATATTGAAAATAATCAGTAAGGAGGGTTCAGGTACAGCATCTTTAAAAATTATTAAATACTGACTTTAACCTGTAATTTGAATTTCCTGCCTGGTATCTGATTACAGTCATCTCAATACTTGAAGCTGAATAAATCTTATCTTTAATCAAACAAAAAATAATCATCCAGATTAACCTCCTATTAGTTTCATGAACATCATTACTAAACATCCGGTAAACAACCTTGGTTATAATTTTGTAGACAAAAAATATATTCCCAAGGGCAAGGATGAATACCATCTGCGTAACAAACATAATAAGAACGGAATTGAATACCGCAAATTAACAGCGCAGGATATTGAAGCGTTGATCAAGAACAGAAATACATCAGACGACTGGAACAAGATATTCGTTGCCAAACAATTTAAACCGGAACTGGTACGCAATTGTAAATTCCATGGACTGGTACGCATTGGCAAACTCGAACCGTTTTACCTGGAGTTTCATAACCTGCGGATGCCGGTTGGTTTGTACAACAGCACTATCATCAGCAGCGATATTGGTAATAATGTATGCATCGACAACGTAAATTATCTCAGTCATTATATTATTGGTAACGAAGTAATGATCGCCAATGTAAATGAACTGGCAACAACAGATATTGCAAAATTTGGCAACGGAATTTTGAAGGATGGAGAAGAAGAGAGAACACGTGTATGGATAGAGCTTTGCAATGAAAGTGGAGGAAGAAATGTGATACCGTTTAACGGGATGCTTGCCGGCGATGCATGGCTTTGGAGCAAGTACCGTGATGATGAAGCACTGCTGGAAAAATTTAAAGAGTTTACCGAAAACCGATACGATAAACAGCGTGGTTATTACGGCAAAATTGGCGACCGCACGGTGATCAAAAACTGCAAGATCATCAAAGATGTATGGGTAGGCACTGATGCATATTTTAAAGGAGCCAACAAATTAAAAAACATTACAGTAAACAGTGATGAAAAGCGAACTTCGCAAATTGGTGAAGGTTGCGAATTGGTAAATGGTGTTGTAGGCTATGGCTGCCGCATATTTTATGGAGTAAAGGCGGTGCGTTTTGTTATGGCTGCACATTCGCAGTTAAAATATGGTGCAAGACTGATAAACTCTTACCTGGGTAATAACTCCACCATCTCATGTTGCGAAGTATTGAACTCTCTTATTTTTCCTGCCCATGAGCAGCACCACAATAATTCTTTTTTATGTGCCGCCATGGTAATGGGTCAAAGCAATATGGCAGCCGGGGCCACCATTGGAAGTAATCATAACAGCCGTGCAGCAGATGGTGAAATAGTGGCTGGTCGTGGCTTTTGGCCGGGATTATGTGTAAGTTTAAAACACAATTCTAAATTTGCTTCCTTCACAATTATTGCTAAAGGCGATTTTCCAGCAGAGCTGAAAATACCGGTTCCTTTTAGTTTAGTAAGTAACGATGTAGCAAACGACAAACTGGTTGTGATACCCGGTTATTGGTTCATGTACAATATGTATGCCTTGGCCCGCAATGAGTGGAAATATATCAATAGGGATAAAAGAACCGAAAAAATTCAGCACATTGAATATAATTTTTTGGCGCCGGATACAGTCAATGAATTGTTTGATGCTTTGAAAATGCTGGAAAAAGTAAAATGTGATGCTGCAGGTACTGCGGTTGTAACCGGATGGGAGAATACCAAAAGAAAAACTGAACTGCACAAAGTTCCAGGAAGCATACAAATATTTAGAGACCTCATCAAGTACTATGGCACTATGGAATTATTCAAACATTACCAGCAGAATAAATTTTCGGATTTTACCAACTTTAAAAAATCATTATCAGCTAAATTAGAGAGAAGCAGTTGGCTAAATGTAGGCGGACAGTTAATAAAACAATCTGAAGTAGAAAAATTAAAGCGCAGTATTAAATCGGGTAAAATAAAAAACTGGGTAGAGCTGCATGAGTTTTACAAACAACAGGGAGCAATATATATTACTGAAAAAATACACCATGGCTATACTTCATTATTAGAAATACTGAATATTACACCCAAACAATTTACGCCAGATGTTTTTAAACAATTATTGGATCAGGCAATAGATACCAGAGAATGGATGGTTAAGGGCATTTATAATTCAAGGGCAAAAGATTACGACAATCCGTTCCGGAAAATGATCTATGATACCAATGAGGAAATGAATAATGTAATCGGCCGCCTTGAAGACAACAGTTTTATTCAGCATCAGCTGGCAGATTTCGATACGCTGAAAAAGCAAGTTAAAGCTGTGATCAAAAAAATAAAATAAATTTTGAAAAGTATATTCCTAACCCTATTTTCTTTTTGTTTTCTTTTGGCTGCTAAATGCCAGTCGCTTTCCCAAATAAAAAAAATACTGGATACTACTACCAATCCGGTTGGGTATGTAAAATACATATTGAAGAAAAAATATTTTATTGATACAGTGACTGTAGTAAGTACCCAACAGTTTCTTGGTAAGTCTGACAGCCTTGCTTACCATGGTAAGACAGGTAAAGTATATGGTCCTTTCAAGAAAGAAAACATTTTGGTAAAAATACTGGTTAAAGCACCCAATACATTTTACCACATAAAACATATTTTGCTTGATACAACTGTATTTGATAAGAGCTTTGCGGAGACCCTGGCTGATTCCATTATGGCTAAAATTGCAACGGGGTCCTCAACCTTTGCAGCCCAGGCAAGTATTTACAGTGCCGACTACAGTTCATCATCAAAAGGCGGAGACTTAGGTTGGTTTATTCAAGGCGTGATGCTGCCCCAATTGGACAAGGAAATGATAAAACGTAAAAAGGGAGAGTTATTTAAAGTGTGGTCAGGCTCTGGATTACATATCGTAAACATTGCAGATAATCCCAAAGAGGATACGGGTTACGCTCTGCTGCTTCGGATTATTTTATAAATGATTCCAGCGCCAGTTCATATCCCGGTAGGCCCAAACCACTGATCACTCCTTTGGCTTTGCCGGAAATATGTGAAAGCTTTCTGAAATCCTCCCGTCCGAAAATATTTGAGATATGCACTTCTATAACGGGGCTGCTGATGGCGGCTATGGCATCGCCTATTGCAACAGAAGTATGTGTGTAGCCACCGGGATTAAAAATGATCCCATCTACTGTAAAACCAACCAGCTGAATTTCGTTGATCAGCTCCCCTTCCACATTGCTTTGAAAATACGTGATCTCTATATCTGTATATTTATCGCGGAGCTGCTTTAAAAAATGATCGAATGATTCTCTGCCGTAAATGTCCACTTCACGTTTGCCAAGAAGATTTAGATTAGGACCATTAATGATTGCTATTTTCATGGCACTAATTTAATTCGTGTTGATCATGTTAATAAATTCATCGAACAAGTAACGGCTGTCATGCGGCCCCGGTGTAGCCTCGGGATGATATTGAACTGAAAATGCTTTTTTATTCTTTATTCTGATACCCTCAATACTGCTGTCATTCAAATTAATATGAGTGATCTCAATATTACCATTTGCCCTCACTGCTTCCGGATCAACACCAAAACCGTGGTTTTGCGTTGTTATTTCACTTTTGCCACTGATTACATTTTTTACCGGATGATTTAAACCCCGGTGGCCGTGGTGCATTTTAAAAGTTGGAATATCGTTTGCAAGCGCCAGCAACTGGTGACCCAGACAGATACCAAATAAAGGCTTATCAGCTGCCAGTATCTGTTTTACAGTGTTAACTGCATAATCCATTGGAGCTGGATCACCCGGACCATTGCTGATAAAATATCCGTGCGGTTTGAATTTTTCCGTTTCTTCGAAACGTGTTTTTGCGTTGTGCACTTTTACATAAGCACCTCTTTCAACCAAACAGGTTAAAATATTTTTTTTGATGCCGAAATCCAACACAGCAATCCGCAGTTCACTTTTTTCATCACCTAAAAAATAGGGTTCGGTTGTACTTACCGCAGATGCTAACTCCAGTCCATCCATTGATGGCACTTCGTTCAGCATTTTTGTCAACTGCTTCACATCAGTTATCTCCGAAGAAATAATGCAGTTCATAGCTCCTTGTGTACGAATATGAGCAACCAATGCACGGGTATCAATATCGTCAATAGCTACTACATCCTGTGCCTCAAAATACTCTTGCAAAGAAGCATCAGCCATAAAGCGGCTATAGCGGTCTTCGAGGTTACGGCCGATAACAGCTTTTACTTTTACACTATCACTTTCTACATCCACAGCTTTAACACCATAATTACCGATATGAACATTATTCATGATGAGCACCTGTCCAAAATAACTCGGATCGGTAAAAACTTCCTGGTAACCGGTCATCCCGGTATTAAAACAGATTTCGCCGGTAGCTGTTCCTGTTTTACCAAAAGCAGTGCCGTTGAAAATAGTTCCGTCCTGTAAAATTAAAATGGCTGGAGTAGTTTTTGTATCAGACATGTATTATAAAGGTTTTGCAAAGAAAAGAACATAATGGCGTATTGAACAAATATTATTTTTCACATTTTATACGTCATACAAAATAAAAAAAGCTCCGGTAAAATACCGGAGCCTGTATAAACTGTTAGTTTCAAGATTATGCTTTTTCTTCAGTTTCAGTATCAGTTGCTTCTTCAACAGCCGTTTCAGTTGCATCTTCAGTTGTTGCTTCAACCTCAACTGCCGCTTTCTTCTTACCGCCGCTACGACGTGTACGCTTAGCTGGTTCAGCCGATTCACCAATTCCTTTACCGTAAATTTCGTTAAAGTCAACCAGTTCAATCATAGCTATTTCAGCATTATCACCTGTTCTTGCACCTAATTTGATGATACGGGTGTATCCTCCGGGGCGACCTGCAACTTTAGGAGCAACAACAGTAAACAATTCTTTTACTGCTGCCTTATCGTTAAGATAGCTGAACACAATACGGTGATTGTGCATGATCGCTTCCTTACTTTCTGTGCTCTTTGTTTTAGTAATGATTGGCTCAATGTAAGTACGTAAAGCTTTTGCTTTAGCCAATGTGGTAGTAATTCTTTTGTAAGTAATTAACTGGCAGCCCAGGTTCATCAACAACGCTTTGCGGTGCGATGCCGTTCTGCTTAACTTATTACCTTTTTTTCCGTGACGCATGACATTTTAGTTTTAATTTCCCTCACACCGTGTCAGGAATTGTGAAGTACTTGTTTTATAATTCTGTTAACCGCCAAACGCTGGCTGCCAACTGATTTTACTCGTCGTCTAATTTCAGTTTGCTCAGATCCATTCCAAAGCTCAATCCTCTCTCATGTAAAACCTGTTCAATCTCACTCAAAGACTTCTGTCCAAAGTTTCTGAACTTCATCAGGTCTTCCTGCTCGTATTGAACCAGCTCACTCAATGAATTGATCTTAGCTGCTTTCAAACAGTTAAAAGCACGAACTGAAAGATCAAGATCTTCCAATGGAGTCTTCAACACCTTACGCAATTGTAAAGTCTGCTCATCAACCAGATCTTCTTTCTTATCTTCTTTTGTATCAAAAGTGATATTCTCATCGGTGATGATCATGAGGTGCTGGATCAGGATACGGCTGGCCTGCTTTACTGCATCTTCCGGATGAATGGTACCGTCGGTAACCACTTCCATGATCAGTTTTTCAAAATCGGTACGCTGCTCAACACGGGTATTCTCAATTGAATACTTTACGTTTTTGATTGGCGTGTAAATAGCATCAACAGGAATGTATCCAAAATGAAGATTCTTTTCTTTATTCTCTTCAGCGGGTACATAACCACGGCCTTTGCCAATGGTGATCTCAATATCCAGCTTGGCACTGCTATCCATGGTACAGATCAGTAATTCAGGATTCATCACTTCAAAAGAAGGAGATGCTTCACCGATCATACCGGCCGTGAATTCAGTTTTGTTCTTAATAGAAAGCGTTACTTTCTCTACATTAGCATCATGCTCAACTTTCTTCTTAATACGAACCTGCTTCAGGTTTAAAATTATTTCTGTAACGTCTTCAGTTATTCCCTTTAGGGTTGCAAACTCATGGTCGGCACCGGCAATATTAACGCCAATGATAGCATAACCCTCCAGAGAGTTCAGTAAAACCCTGCGAAGAGAGTTACCAATAGTTACACCATAACCTGGTTCCAGTGGACGGAATTCGAAGATGGCTTCAAATTCAGTTGCTTTTTGAAGAACGATTTTATCTGGTTTAACAAAATTTAAAATACCCATTTTATTTTGTTGTTTTAATTGTTTAAAATTTGTTTTGTGCAAGCTGGTTTCAGCCTTCAGAATTACTTAGAATACAATTCCACGATCAGTTGCTCCTTAATATTCTCAGGAACACTTTCTCTTTCGGGATAAGTAATAAAAGTACCTTTTGAATCAGTTTCGTTCCACTCTAACCAGTTAAACTTTGGATTCTTTCCACGAATATTACCGGTGATATTTCCGTTGGCAGCAGTTTTATTCTTAAGGCCGATCACATCGCCAGCCTTGCAGCTGTATGAAGGAATATTAAGAACATCGCCGTTTACAGTAATATGCTTGTGCGAAACCAGCTGACGTGCAGCCTGGCGGCTTGGCGCAATACCCATACGAAATACGGTATTATCCAAACGGGCTTCCAACAACTTGATCAGGTTCTCACCTGTTACACCCTTGCGGCGTGCAGCTTCATCAAATGTTTTACGGAATTGCTTTTCAAGCAAACCATAAGTGTACTTTGCTTTTTGCTTTTCTCTTAATTGTAAAGCATATTCGCCTAAAGTTTTACGCTTACGGTTAGCACCATGCATCCCCGGAGGGTTGCTGTTTTTGGTTAACCATTTTCCGTTTCCTGTAATAGGTTCTCCGAAGATCCTGGAGATTTTTGTTTTGGGGCCTGTATAACGTGCCATAATTGAATTGGTGGTCTTTTAGTGTCGGTGTATCATTATAAAGACCTTTTAAAATGAATAATACACCCAGTTATAAAAAAAGTTGCCAACTGCATATTGCCAGTTGTCAACCGTGTTTAGACTCTTCTTTTCTTTGGAGGTCTGCAACCATTATGAGGCAAAGGCGTAACGTCTTTGATCATATTGATCTCAATTCCGTTTTGTGATAAAGAACGGATAGCGCCTTCACGACCGCTTCCTGGTCCTTTCACAAATACATCAACTCTTTTTAAACCTGCATCCAAAGCTATCTTAGCTGCGTCTGCTGCAGCCATCTGGGCAGCATAAGGAGTATTCTTTTTAGAACCCCTGAAACCCATTTTACCTGCACTGCTCCAGCTGATTACCTGGCCCTGCTTGTTGGTTAAACTGATGATGATGTTGTTGAAACTTGCTGTAATGTGTGCATCTCCGTAGCTGTCAACTTTTACTACTCTCTTTTTTGCGGCTGCTTTACCGCCTTGTGCTTTTGCCATAATTAAATCTAGATAGGTAATCTTTTAAAAATAATTCCCGAACTAACCCGGGACTGAAACAACCCTCCTGCCGACTTCTTTGCGATCTGGCTTTGTTTCAAATAATTGAAGTCATATAAAAAACAGATTGGCAATTGCCAACTGGATTTTGTCAACTGCTTACTTGGTTACTTTTTTCTTACCCGCAACTGTCTTACGCTTACCTTTCTTGGTACGGCTGTTTGTACGGGTACGCTGTCCACGCAAAGGCAATCCCTTGCGATGACGTAACCCACGATAACAGGCGATATCTAATAAACGCTTAATGTTAACCTGTGTCTCACTACGTAAAGCACCTTCGGTTTTAAACTCGTTATTGATCACATTACGGATGGCGGTTTGCTCATCATCATTCCAGTCAATCACTTTCTTATTATGATCTATTCCTGCCTTGGTTAAAATATACTGGGCAGTTGAACGGCCAATTCCGTAGATGTAAGTAAGGCCTACTTCGCCTCTTTTGTTTTTTGGTATCTCAATACCGGCAATACGAGCCATATTATTTGTTAATTTTTAATATTAAAATTCTAAGTTCTAAAACTGGTAACTGTGTGCCTCAACAGATTAGAATTTAGTTTTTTTGATTTAAGATTTTAAAAAACTACCCTTGTTTTTGCTTAAAACGAGGATTCTTTTTGTTGATCACATACAGCCTGCCTTTTCTTCTTACGATCTTGCAATCAACGCTGCGTTTTTTTATTGAAGCTCTAACCTTCATTGTTTTTAGTTTTTATATTTCTAATTAAATTCTGTTTGTTATTTATACCTGAAAATGATCCGTCCTCTGGTTAAATCGTAAGGGCTCATTTCCACTCCCACTTTATCGCCCGGTAAAATACGGATATAGTGCATCCTCATTTTACCTGAAATTGTGGCCAAAATCTCATGATCATTCTCCAATTTAACTTTGAACATAGCATTGCTAAGTGCTTCAATTATTACTCCGTCTTGCTTAATCAACGCTTGTTTAGCCATAATTTTTGGAGCGCAAAGATAGGAGGAATAATTTAATTAACAGCATAAAATGGTTCTATTTACCAACAAAAAGCTTGTTTTTCCACAAATAAATCAGAATATTTAATTTATTTGTCATGTCAATGGGGGAAATTCATTAAAAAAGCAAAAATATGATTATAAATATTAAAAAAGAGAATCTTCCATTTCGCAAACATAAACAGCTATTTATAAAAAAGCCTTTACTGAAACAGTAAAGGCGTTTTATTTTTATGGATGATCGGCTTGCTAGTCAAAAGCTTCATCATTCAAATGCACTTTGGTCATCTCGTAATAATGATTTTGAAGTTGATGCACATTTATCGGATGTAATATATGCCGATGCTCATCGCGGTACCATATCTCAAATTTGTTGAACCCATCTTTGGAGGGCAACAACATCCTGAACGCACCTTTCATATATTTCACCGACCCGTCTTCATTTTCCTGCTTCTGAAACTTAAGCTTCATAAGTTGCCCTTCATCTAAGGGGATTGCACTAAGTTGTTCAGTCTCATACCAAAAATCCTGGGCGCCTGTATTTACGCACACTTGCTTTTCGTCGCCATTAAGGTTGGTAACCTCCCCTTGCTTTTTGTCACCCTCGTTTTCGGCTATCAAATAATCACCTACTTTAATTTCATGAAATTGTATCATAATTAGTTGTTTTTTTGATTCTCAATATAGCAATTTTTAAGAAATGATGTTTGGGTTTTATTCAGCCCAGCTCATCACATAACCCTCATTTTCTATTTTCAATGCCTCCTCAGTTATTTGCAATGGCCTGAACGTATCCACCATCACTGCCAGCTCGCCGGTTTCTTTTGCACCAATACTTTTTTCAACAGCACCTGGTTGAGGGCCATGTGGTATGCCTGCAGGGTGCAAAGTGATCATTCCACGGGTTACATGTTTGCGGCTCATAAACTCACCATCTACATAATATAATAACTCATCGCTGTCAA
>JAHEBJ010000017.1:0-15589 GCA_024642285.1 Sphingobacteriales bacterium | reverse complement strand
ACAGCACCTGGTTGAGGGCCATGTGGTATGCCTGCAGGGTGCAAAGTGATCATTCCACGGGTTACATGTTTGCGGCTCATAAACTCACCATCTACATAATATAATAACTCATCGCTGTCAATATTACTATGATTGTATGGAGCCGGAATTGCGTTTGGATGATAGTCGTACAAACGCGGCACAAAAGAACATACGACAAAAGCATTGGTTTCAAAAGTCTGGTGCACCGGCGGTGGTTGATGCACTCTTCCTGTTATGGGTTCAAAATCATGAATAGAAAAAATATAAGGGTAGCAACATCCATCCCAGCCAATCACATCAAAAGGATGTGTGCCATAATGAAGCCCGTATAGAATTCCTTTCTTTTTTGTCTTGATCAAAAAATCGCCTTTTTCGTCAATCGTTTTTAGATCCTGCGGCGTACGGATATCCCTTTCGCAGAATGGTGAATGTTCCATCAACTGTCCGTAGTGACTCATGTATCGCTTAGGAAAACGCAGCGGCGTAAACGACTCCACAATGAATAACCGGTTCTTTTCGTCATTGAATTCTATCTGATAGATTGAACCTCTTGGCAAAACAATATAATCGCCGTAACTGAAGGGCAATTCACCATACTGGGTTTTCACCTTGCCGCTGCCTTCATGCACAAATATCATTTCATCGGCATCAGCATTTTTGTAAAAATAATCAGTCATGCTTTTTTGGGGTGCTGCCAGCACAACATGACAATCGTTATTTACCAAAACGGCCTTACGGCTTTGCAGGTAATCTGCTTCGGGTTTAACATTAAACCCTTCGAAGCTGCGATGCTTAAGCATTTTTTCCTCGGCAATTTTTGGAGAAACGTCAACAGGTTCATCCGTCTTTGTGATCATTGTTGGTGGGTAACAATGATACAACAGTGAGTAATCATCTGAGAAACCTTCGGTAGAAAAAAGCTGCTCGGAATATAATGTACCATCGGGCTTACGAAACTGCGTGTGCCGTTTGTGAGGGATGGTTCCTAAAGTATAATAATGTGACATAGTTTTTTATATAAAATGAACAGTAAATAAAGTATTCAAAGTAAGAATTACTTAATACCCTTTACAAAGAGACAGCATCAGGAAATAGTATTTCCAGCTACGCTTGTCTATATCATATGTAAAGTTGCGGTTAAAGGGCATTTGCTTTATTTGTTGTTGTAAATTTAAGGCTTATAAATTTAAAAAACGTGACCAGAATAGGCTTAATATCTGATACACATCATTATCTTGACGAAACCGTTCTTGAACATTTTGCAGGTTGCGATGAGGTTTGGCACGCCGGCGATTTTGGCGGAGGGGTAGTTGAAAAATTGCAATCTTTTAAACCGTTGAAGGGTGTTTATGGAAATATCGATGACAAGAATATCCGCTTGGAATTTCCTGAACAAAATATTTTTCTCTGCGAAGGAGTAAAAGTGATGATGCGGCATATCGGCGGTTACCCGCCAAAATATAATCCCGATACAAAAAAAGAAATGCTGGTCCACAAACCGCATTTATTCATCAGCGGACATTCGCATATTTTAAAGATCATTTACGATGATAAACTTCAATGCCTTCATATGAACCCCGGTGCTGCAGGTAAACAGGGTTGGCATAAAATGAGAACGATTATCCGATTTGTAATTGACGGAACAGAGATGAAGAATGCCGAAGTAATTGAACTGGGAGCAAGATGAAATGGTACGATATAAACAAAAAAGGCTGACAACTTCAAAAAAGCTGTCAACCCTTAACCATTAACTTTTAACTGTACACTACTCTACCCAATCAGCAATAAAGATATTAGTATCTCTTGTTCCTCCGTTATTGCGGTTGCTGCAGAAAATAATTTTCTTTCCATCAGGACTGAACATCGGGAAAGCGTCGAAACCCTTATCCCTGCTTATCTTCTCCATGTTCTTTCCGTCAAGGTCTATTTTGTACATATTGAAAGGAAATCCTCTTTTATACTCATGATTGCTGCAAAAAATTACGTGCTTTCCATCGGGAGTAAAATTAGGAGCCCAGTTGGCCTGTTCTAAATTAGTAATCTGCTTTGCATCGCTTCCATCTGCATTGGCGATCCAAACTTCCATATGCGTTGGTGCAACAAGGTTTTGTGCTAAAAGTTCTTTGTACTCATTTATTTCTTCTGCAGTTTCCGGTCTGGAAGCTCTCCATAAAATTTTTGTTCCGTCCGGACTAAACCATGCACCGCCATCATAACCTAAAGTGCTGGTAATTCGTTTTACGTTTTTGCCTTCAAGGTCCATAGTGTACAAATCCAGATCGCCATCTCTCATCGACGTAAATAATATTTTATCACCCTTTGGAGAAATAACCGCTTCAGCATCGTAACCTTTTGTTTTAGTTAACTGCTTAACAATTTTACCATTCAGGTCGGCTTTAAAAATATCAAAGCTTTCATAAATAGGCCAGATGTATTTGTTTCCGTGTTTAGTACGGTCGGGCACAGGCGGACATTCAGTGCTTCCCAGGTGTGTAGATCCATAAATAATATGTTTTCCATCAGGATAAAAATAAGCACAGGTGGTTCGGCCGGTTCCCGTACTCACTAATTTAGGTTGAAATTTTTCTCCTGCTGCAGGCACTTTCCCCGCCCATATCTGATCGCACATGATGCCTTCCTTAGGATTTGTTTTTTGAAAAACGATATACTTGCCGTCAAAAGAGAAATACGCTTCAGCATTATCTCCACCAAAAGTTAACTGCTGCACATTAGCAAAATGTTTCTCTCCTTCAAAATGAATAGTATCATTCAAAACAGAAATCTCAGTATTGCTTTTTGTTGAACTGTATTTAAATGAAACCAAACAGATAACTACAATTGTAACTACCCCCGATAAAATTGCCTTTTTCATAATCTGAAATATTAGTGGTGCAAAGATAAAAGAGGAATGTTTTCAGATTGTCAGAAAATTGTCATCTGCTTAACACGACAGTGCCTAATTTTGCACAATGAAAAAACAATATCTGGTTTTCTTCTTCTTATGCTGCATACTTGCGGCTTGCACAAACAATGATAATACCCCCGATACAGGTACTGAGAATATTTCTGCGGAGGAACAATCGTTGATGGACGCTGTTGCTAAATTCCCGGATTCTCTTCTGTTAAGAGAGCAACTCATACAATATTACCGCGACTCAGCCGATTACACTAAAGCCATTGCCGCAACTGACGAAGCACTGAAAAAGGACAGTTTAAATGACAGGCTATGGGATATTAAAGGCAACCTTCATTTTGAAAACTACGACACCATTAACGCCATCACAGCCTTGAACCGTGCTGCCGGTATAAATCCAATACCACAATATATTATTCCCCTTGGGTCCATGTACGCTCAAACTAAAGACAGCCTGGCATTGAACATTGCAGATTTTTTACTGGAAGCCAAAATGACAAGGGATGATAAGGAAGCATTTTTTATAAAAGGATTGTATTACAATTTTACCGGCGACAAATCAAAAGCAATCAGTTTTTTCGACAAGTGCATTAACATTGATTATAATTATATGTATGCCTACCGGGAAAAAGCTATCGCTCTGTACGATTTGAATAAATTTGAAGACGCCATAACGGTGTTAGACAAAGCCGTTACCCTGCAAAATAAATTTGATGAAGGCTACTATTGGCTTGGTCGCTGTCTTGAAAAAACAAACAAACAAGCGGATGCTATTGAGGAATATAAAAACGCTTTACGCATTTCACCGGATTATGTGGAAGCAAGAGATGCGCTGAAGAGGTTAGGCGCTCAATAATTATTGTGTTAACTTTACAAACGACAAACATCGAACATCTTAACTTCTAACATTCTACAATGGCTATCATCGCTCCTTCTCTGCTCTCGGCAAATTTTTTAAATCTTAAGGCAGATTGCAACATGCTTAATGAAAGCGAAGCAGATTGGTATCACCTTGATGTAATGGATGGCAGCTTTGTCCCTAATATCAGCTTTGGCCCTATGATCATCGAGTTTTTCAGAAAAGCAACTACCAAGGTTTGTGATGTGCATTTGATGATTGAAAACCCCGGTAATTATGCTGACGCATTTAAGAAAGCCGGAGCAGATATTTTATCTGTGCATATTGAAGCTTGCCCTCACCTCCACCGAAATATTCAGCAGATAAAAAGTTTAGGCATGCAGGCCGGTGTGGCTGTTAATCCGCATACGCCGGTTGAATCGTTAAAAGACATCCTGGCAGATATTGATCTGGTTTGCCTGATGAGTGTTAACCCCGGCTTTGGCGGACAATCATTCATTCCTCATACGCTGCATAAAATTAAACAGCTGCGTGAAATGATCGATGAACATTCACTAAATGTAAAGATTGAAATTGACGGTGGTGTTACGCTGGAAAATGCAAAATCCATCATTGATGCAGGCGCCGATGTTTTGGTGGCAGGCAGTACGGTTTTTAAATCAAAAGATCCAAAAGCTACAATCGCTGCTTTAAAAAATATTTAATCACTGTGGTGTTCAATTAGTATCTGCAGATCTTCAGGTATTTCCATAGGCTGAAGCGGCGGAACATTTGCTCCTCCTGTATTTCCAACCGGAATTTTTCCAACAAAAGATTTTACGCCACCAACCAATAATCTGGGTATCTGTCCGATAATTTCTTTGCGGTTTTTTATTTTAATACCAAATCGCAACATCTTCCAATGTACCGCTGTATGAGCTATAGGATAAGGCTGGCCCAGGATATGAGCCCTTTCCAGATGGCGCCAGCTTTGTTGAAAATGCTTTTCAGCAAATTCCTTTTTTGCCAGCAGTAACTCCTCCCGGTAAAAAGGAAGTAAAGCTTCCGGCATGGTAGTATTTACTTTCATGATCACCTAATTTCATCAATTTTCATATACATCTGTTCCAACACCGCAAGGTTTAGTTTCAGCCAGTTTTGTTCTCCTTTTGGCCATTCGTATTTTTCTTCCAGTAAACGGCTTGCGATTTTGTAGGCCTGCATGGCCTGCTCCTCATTGTAAAAACAACGTATCCAGTTGTCCTTAAGCTCTTCTTTCTTTTTCAAAAAAATGCCGCCGCCATACCATTTGAAACAGGATGGTAATCCCCAGAACGAAACAGTTTTGTCATCCTTTGCCAACACTGATTTATAGAACAAAATAAAGAACCGCATATTGTCTTTCAATCGTTGGTGAACAGCCGAATCTGTTTCTTTCTGTTTGGGCCGTATGCGCCAGCGGTTATTCTTAAGCGAAAAAGGTTCATCAGCATCATCTTTAAAACGTAAACCGGGAGCAACGAATTTTAAATTGGTAGTACTGCCGATTCCGGTATTCACAAGTATTAATTCATCAGCAGCAATGGATGCGATCTTATAAATACTCGTCTCTTTATCGATGGTATTGTTGATAGTAATGGTTTTTGTGGCATCATCAAAACTCCAGGTTCCATAATCAAATGCATTCCGCGGATTTTTCAAAAACGAACCGTCAGCCGAAAAATAATAACTGCGGTAAGGAATCTCAAATTTCGAATCCTCAGTCATTCCTTCCAATGCATCTGCATCGTCCTCCATCACCCACGACTGACAGAGAATACCGGAAATATTGCGTTCATTATCCAGATAGATCAGCTGATCATTTTTTACCTTTTTTACTTTTGCTGAAACCTGCTGGTCTTCTTTTGCATCTGCGTTACCGGTTGAATCGCTGCAGGAAATAATTGCCGCAGAAAAAATCAACACAGTTAAAAATAATCTGATCACAATATCTATTTTTGAGTTGCAAATTTAAGATATTGCAAAACAATAAAAGATATATCTTCATGTAATGAGAACTGCCATTACCTTTCTAGCGCTGCTCTGTTCCTTAATATCTTTCTCACAATCAAAATCGGCATGGGTTAGTGGTAAAGTCGTTGATGAAAATGAAAACCCTGTTCCAAAAGTATCTGTGGTTTTCCTGGGTCGCACGGCAGGAATTACCACAAACGACAGCGGACAATTCAGAATAAAAGTTGCCGCAGGCCGTTCCTTTGCGTTGGTTTTTTCTTCTGCCGGTTTTAATGAAGTACAAAAAAATTTCTTCCTGAGTGATGCAGAGGAAGAAAAGGTAACTATTCAGATGGAAAGAGGTATCAGGACGCTGACAACAGTTGTAGTTGGCGATGAAAAAGAAAGAACCGAAACCGGGCTCGTTAAAATAAATCCAAAAAATGCGATCGTTTTACCAAGCACAACTGGCGGAGTTGAAGGGTTGATAAAGATATTAGTGGGCAGCAATAATGAACTTACATCGCAATACAGTGTACGTGGCGGAAACTATGATGAGAACCTGATTTATATCAACGACTTCGAAATTTTTCGTCCCTATTTAGTGAGAAGCGGCCAACAGGAAGGCCTGAGTTTCATTAATCCTGAGTTGGCGAATAATGTAAACTTTTATACGGGTGGTTTTCAGGCAAAATATGGTGATAAGATGAGCAGTGTGCTGGACATCCAGTACAAAAAGCCAGCGAGCTTTGGCGGATCAGTATATGTGAGTTTACTGGAGCAGGGGCTTCACCTTGAAGGAGCAACAAAAAAAGGGAAAGTATCTTACCTGGTTGGCGTCCGCAACCGCAGCAACAAAAATTTACTGAAGAGCCAGGAGACAACCGGTTCTTATATTCCATCGTCAACAGATGTGCAGGGATTAATCACTTACAAATTGAATGAGAAACTTCAGTTTGAATTATTAGGCACTTATTCGGTAACCAAATTTACTTTAATCCCCGAGTCAGCTGAAAAAACAACTTCAGTGTTCTCTCCTTTCTTTACGGCTAACCTTGGCCTCGATATTTTGTTTGAAGGACAGGAACGTGATGGTTATAAGACCAACCTTGTTGGATTGAGTATTGTACATAACCCCAACAAGAAATTAAAACTAAAGTGGATGGTAAGCCGCTTTCAAAACAAGGAAAATGAAAATTTTGATATTGCCGGTTCCTATTTATTTGGCGACCGCGACTTTGATAATACCAGCAGCACTTACGGACAAATCATAAATCCACTTGGCGCCGGCTACTATCAAAACTACGGCCGCAACCAGCTTGATATAAATGTTTATAATGCAACGCTGAAAGGTTCCTATGCAGCCAAAAACCATTTCATCCAGTTTGGTAACAGCATTGAACAAACAAATATTGAAGACATTTTAAAAGAATGGGAATACCAGGACAGCGCCGGTTATTCATTGCCGCACAATCCTGCTCAACTTAACTTGTTTAAGTCAATCAATTCAACCGCCGACCTGTCAATTCAAAAATACAGTGGATTTATTCAGGATAATATCCGCCTTGGCGGCGCCAGACAAAATATTACCCTTCAGGCCGGTGTTCGCTATAATTATAATTCGCTGAACAGGGAATTTTTATTGAGCCCACGTATGCAGGTCAGCTTTAGACCCAACTGGAAAAAAGATGTAGCGCTTAAACTCGCTGCAGGCGCTTATCACCAGCCACCTTTTTACAGGGAGCTTCGGCGTTACGACGGCAGTTTGAACACGCAGGTATTGGCCCAAAAAAGTTACCAGGTAGTTGCCGGAATGGATTTTAATTTTAAAGGACTGGGAGGCCGCCCGTTTCGCCTTAGTACCGAAGCCTATTATAAAAGCATGAGCAGTGTGAATGTTTATGATATTGATAACGTAAAGATCCGGTATGCCGGTAACAACGATGCAAAAGCTTACGCCACTGGCATTGAAGCCCGCATTTTTGGAGAACTGGTGAAAGATGCAGAAAGCTGGTTCAGCATTGGCATCATGCAAACCAAAGAAGACCTTGATAACGATTTTTATTACCAATATAAAAATGCAGCCGGGGAAATTATTACTGCTAAAAGCACCGACCAGGTTGCAGTTGACAGTATAAGAAATGAAGTAGGTTTTGTACGCCGCCCAACTGATCGTTTAATAACGGCAGGATTGTATTTAGAAGATTACCTGCCTACCAACAAAAATTTCAAGTTTCATTTAAACTTGTTGTACGGCAGCAATATGAGTTACAATATTCCCAACAGCGTGAAATACCGCAACGCCCTCATCATTGAGCCGTATATTAGGGTGGATGCTGGTTTCAGCGCACAACTGCTCAGCGAAAAAACCAAACGCCGCAGTCATAGCCCCTTCCGCAGTTTCGAAAATATATGGGCAAGTTTTGAAGTATTTAATCTGATTGACCGGCGCAATACCATTTCTTTTCAACTGATAAAAGATTTTGCGAACAACGTGTACAGCATTCCTAACCGATTAACACCAAGGCTGGTAAATTTTAAGATTGTCGGGAGGTTTTAATTAAAAAGGCAGATATGCTTTTTTAATTTTTTGGGAACCATATAAAATAACATATGAGATATATTTTAACCGTTTGGTGCCTGTTAAGTAAGGCTGCTTTAAATATGGTATTATTGATTTCATTTGTTAATTACAGTAATGTCAGCTCTGCTCAATCATCGAATCCTGTTTTACAATACACAGTTTCCATGCCCGATCCTTCGTCGCAGTATTTTCATGTTGAACTGAACAGCAGCGGATGGCCCGCAGGAACCATCAGCCTTAAAATGCCAAAATGGATGCCGGGCTATTACCAGTTGATGAACTACGACAAAGCTGTTGAAAATTTCTCGGCAAAAGATAAATCCGGTAAAGCCATTGCAGTAAAAAAAGCTAATGACAATACCTGGCAAATAATCGCAACAAAAAACAGCAGTATTATTTTATCGTATGACGTAAAAGCAACACGTGCATTTGTTGCCAACAGTTTTTTGGACAGCACGCATGCATACATTGTACCTGCAAGCATTTTCCTGTATGCTGACGGATATCTGAACAACCCTGTAACGGTTAAAATAAACAGGCCGCCGCAATGGAGAGATATTGCAAGCGGGCTTGTAAAAGTTACCGGAAAAACTGATGAGTTTTCCGCCACCGATTTTAATATCCTGTACGATTGCCCTTTGCTGATAGGAAACCTGGAAGAACTTCCTTCTTTTATGGTTAACGGAGTGCCGCATCGTTTTATCGGTTATAAAATGAGCAGCTTCAACCGGGAAATATTCATGAAAAACCTGCAGAAAGTTGTTGAAGCGGCTGTGGCTGTTATCGGCGATATCCCTTTTAACGAATATACTTTTATAGGCATTGGCCCCGGCCGTGGTGGTATTGAGCACCTGAACAATACTACCGTAAGTTTTGATGGCAAGGGGCTCGATACAGATGCCGGCATGAACAGGATCATGAACTTTCTGGCACACGAATATTTTCATCATTACAATGTAAAACGCATCAGGCCGTTTGAGCTTGGGCCTTTTGATTATGATAATGAAAATCGCAGTAATCTGCTTTGGGTGAGTGAAGGTTTATCAGTTTATTACGAATACCTTATTGTAAAACGTGCAGGTTTGATTGATGAACAAACCCTGTTTAGCAATCTTGAAAAAAATATCAATGCAGTTGAAAACAATCCAGGTCGCTTACATCAGTCGCTGATACAGGCCAGTTACCAAACCTGGGGTGATGGCCCTTTTGGCACGCAGGGTAAAGATCCAAAAAAATCTATTTCTTATTATGACAAAGGCCCGCTGGTTGGTATGATACTCGACTTCAGCATCCGCCATGCCACTCAAAATAAAAAATCACTGGATGATGTGATGCGCTTTTTATACAATCATTATTATAAGAAACTGCAACGCGGATTCACCGATGCTGAATTTCAACAAGCCTGTGAAACAGTGGCAGGCATTTCGCTCTCTGCTGAATTTGAATATGTTTACACAACCAAAGAACTTGATTATGATCTTTACTTTGCCTACGCAGGATTAAAAACTGAATCGATAACTGAACCCGAAAAGGGAATAAAAAAATTTGCTGTCCACCAGCTTGCTAATCTTGATTTATTACAAACTGAAATCCTTAAATCCTGGCTGAACAAATAATATTGGTTGGTTAAACACAAACAAAAACCGGTAAGAAAATGTTGCAGGAAAATTTTATTCTGATACGCTAATTTTTCTTTGATAAATTCTAAATCTCATAAACTTTTCCACTAAATAATACGTTCTGTGTATAAGTAAACACAAGATGTATAACATGGATTTTGTTATATTTGGTTTAAGACAAGTTAGGAATACCAATTGCATTTTAATTGTTAACTAACCGCTGCTATGTATACTCTGAAATCAGTCGTATGACAGAAACAGTGGCAAAACCTAAAAATCCATTGACAGAAACGATCATTAATCTCGAGACCGTAAACCCTATCGAATTTTTCGGCGTCAACAACGGTAAACTCGACATCCTCAAAAAAAAATTCCCACTTTTAAAAATTCTCAGCAGAGGCACGCAGATAAAATTAAGCGGGGCCCCTGAACAAATTGAAGGCGCCAGGGAAAAAATTGACCTTATCCTACGTTACCTTGAAAGAAACGGGCACATGAGTGCCAATTATTTTGAACAGATCCTGGGCGGCGATGATGAAAAGGTGATCGACAATTTCATGGACCGCAACCCCAACGACGTACTTGTTTTTGGGCCCAACGGAAAAACGGTAAGAGCACGAACCGCCAACCAGAAAAAAATGGTGGAAGCCTGCGACAAGAACGATCTGCTCTTCGCCATTGGCCCGGCCGGAACCGGTAAAACCTATACTGCTGTGGCTTTGGCAGTAAGGGCATTAAAAAACAAAACAGTTAAAAAAATTATTTTAACAAGGCCCGCCGTAGAAGCCGGAGAAAGTTTAGGTTTCCTGCCCGGCGACCTTAAAGAAAAAATAGACCCGTATTTGAGACCGCTCTACGATGCTTTGGATGACATGATCCCGGCAGATAAACTCGGTTATTATATGAGTACCCGTACTATTGAGATTGCGCCGCTGGCATATATGCGTGGCCGCACGCTGGACAACGCTTTTATCATTTTGGATGAAGCACAAAATACCAACGATCTTCAGATCAAGATGTTCCTTACCCGTATCGGGCCAAATGCAAAAGCTATCATCACCGGCGATCCAACGCAGATCGACCTTCCTAAAAATCAATCCAGTGGATTATTTAAAGCAACCCGGATATTGAAAAATATCGAAGGCATTGCCCATATAGAACTGGATGAGGAAGATGTAGTAAGACACCGACTGGTAAAACAAATCATCAAAGCTTATAACAAAGATGATGTAAGAGTAACAGAGCAAAAAGAAAATAGCTTGAAAAAATAACACTTACTAACCTTTCCATACCCGGGGCACTTTTTTAGTGCCCCTTTTTTATAGATACCGTTGAACCTGTTTTTAACAGGAGGTTGTAGAAAAATACACGGTAAGCCATAAAAATAATTTATTTTTATAGCTCAATTAAAAACAGAAACATGAAAAAGATATTATTTGCACTTTGCCTCACAGCTGGTATGGCGGCCTGCAACAGCGCTGACCAGGGCTCACCAACTGCTTCCATAGATGCCATGTTCACCGCCATGAAAAATGGTCAGGTGGATGACTTTAAAAAATTTATCACCACTGCCGATGTAGCAATGATTGAATCGATGGAAAAACTGGCCAACAGTATTGATCCTGAAGCCATCAATAAAATGAAAACTAAAATGGGTGACGAGTTTAAAGAAAAAGCAAAAGACATTAAATATACTTTGAAGAATGAAAAAATAGATGGTAATAAAGCAACGGTTGACGCCGAAGTAACCGACGGGGGAAAAACCGAATCCCACACTTTTAATCTTGTTAAAGAAGATGGTGCGTGGAAAATATCCTTGCTGAACTCGGGTGGAGATATGTTTAACAGCATGAAAGGAAATATGGGACCCGATAACCGTGACTTGAAAGAGGGGTTGGAAAGATTAAAGAATATGGATCCCGATTCGCTGAAAATGCTGATGAACAAGGGCGTTGAAATGATGGAGAAAATGGACTCTATTAAAAATGCAACGAAACAATAGTAAGTTGATTATCTTAAAAAAGCATTCCGAAAATACCGGGATGCTTTTTTATTTTACATAGCACAAAGTTGATTAACTTTAACCATGATTAAAAAATACTTCCCCCTGCTCCTGCTGTCAGCCGTATTGTTCTCCTGTAAAACTGAAAAAAAAGCGCCCGTAACAGACGTTGAAGTGGCAACCGGTTTTGTAAGAGATATACTGGATAATAAATTTGACGAAGCAGAGCAATACCTGCTGAAAGATGAAATGAACAAACAGTTTTTTGAGTTGTTCAAAACCCAGTATCATAACATTGATAACGCCACACTTGAAAAATATAAGCGTGCTGATATTATTGTAAATGAGATCAACAATCCGGTGGACTCGGTTTGTATTTTTAATTACAGCAACAGTTACCGAAAAACAGATACGACCATTTTAAAAGTTGTACGGGTGGAAGGCAAATGGCTTATCGATCTGAAACATACTTTTTCGGGCAATGAATAATATCATGATCAAAAATTTACTACTTGTAGGATTGGGCGGCGGACTTGGCAGCATACTCAGGTATGTAACCGGTTTGGTTATCACAACAAAACTTTTTCCCTATGCCACGCTCACAGTAAATATAATCGGCAGCTTTATCATAGGAATAATTTTTGCACTGGCCCTTAAAGAACAAGATTTGCTGAGCAACTGGAAATTATTCCTGGCAACAGGATTCTGCGGAGGCTTTACTACATTCTCTGCCTTTTCTTTAGAAAATATGGGGCTGTTACAAAGCGGCAAAACCGGACTGGCACTAATGTACATCGTACTAAGTATTGTTTTAGGTATAGCCGCAACTTTTGCAGGATATTTTTTAATAGTTAAGAATTAACACTGACTGGTTATACAGTCAATTCTTGATTCTTAATTCTTAATTCTTAATTATGTACACACTTCACCCCTGGCACGGCGCTCATTTTGGAGATAAAGCTCCGCAACAGATAAATGCCCTTATTGAAATTCCTATGGGATCGCATACCAAATATGAAGTGGATAAACATACGGGCTTACTGAAAATGGATCGTATCATTTATTCCTCTTTTCATTACCCGGTTAACTATGGTTTTATTCCACAAACCTTAGGGCAGGATAACGACCCGCTGGATATTTTAGTGATGTGCAGCGAAAGTATTCAGCCGCTTTGCCTTGTTGAAGCAACAATTATCGGCAATATGCAGATGATTGATAATGGAGAGAAAGATGATAAGATCATTGCTGTAGCTGCCAAAGATCCGGGCGTTAATTTTTATAGCGATGTAAATGAGTTGCCCAAACATTTTATTGCTGTGCTTCGTAATTATTTTGAACAATATAAAGTACTGGAAAATAAAAAAGTGGAGATCGATGAGTTTCAGGATAAGGCAGCGGCATACCATGTTATTGAAGAAGCCATTGAATTTTATAAAAAGAAATTTCCCAAATGAAAATAAAAAACAAAGCTATGGATATGCAAACAATACTGTTATTGGTGGTAGTCGGTATCTGCGCCGGAGTATTAAGCGGACTGGTAGGCGTTGGCGGTGGGATCATCATTGTACCCTGCCTTGTTTTCTTTTTGGCTTTTTCGCAAAAAATGGCGCAGGGAACTTCGTTGGGAGTATTATTATTACCGGTAGGAATTTTAGGCGTTATACAATATTATAAGCAAGGATATGTTGACATGCGGATTGTAGTCATTATTTCGCTGGCTTTTTTCTTTGGCAGTTATTTTGGAAGTAAAATAGCGCTCAGCCTTCCACAGGAAACCGTTAAAAAAATATTCGCGGGGTTCATGCTGATTATCGCTGTAAAAATGTTGTTTTTTGATAAAACAAAAAAAGAAACTTCGGTTACATCAACAGAAACAACGCTCTCCAAACCAACCTGAAAACCACAAACCAGGAACTAATAACCAAGAACTAATAACCAAGAACTAAGAACTAAAAACTACCCCCTCACACATATCGCTTTATCAGCCGCAATCTTTGGGTACGCTGCCCCGTTTCTGCATTAAGTATTCCTTCGTTATCAATTTTGTCGATACGCACTTTTCCTGCCGCATGAATAATTTCATGAGGGTTCAGTAAAATACCGGCATGTATGATACGTCCTTCTTCATCATCAAAGAATGCAATATCGCCGCAATGGGCCTGCTGCAAAAAAGCCACCATTTCGCCCTGTGTAGCCTGCTGCTGGGCATCTCTGAGCAAATGCACATTCAGTAACTTATAAACAAGTTGAGTAAAACCGCTGCAGTCGATACCAAATACCGAACGGCCACCCCACAAATATGAAGTATTCAAAAACTTAAACGCCAGTTGTTTTATGGTTTTTGCATCTTTCTTTACGGTGGCTGCATCCCAAACATTACCCGAAAAATGCACGGTGTTCTTACGCCAGAATACATTCCCGTTTTTCATGGCAGTTAGTGAGCTCCCAAGCGGCACCCACATCATATGACCATTGTAATCTATTTCACTGACCCAGTCGGCGGTAAGATTTGTATCCTCGAGGTAATACATGGTATCATCAATCTCCTGGAAATGTGTAAGCCTGCACCAGCCGGTGTATGCATCGGCTTTATTAACCACTTTTATCCATCCGTTTTTTTCAACAATGGTGATAATGCAGCATTCGCCAAATAACAGCTGACTGACCATTTCTGATCTATGATCCGGTTCAAGTCTTATTGGGGCAACAGGTACACAACAAACAGCGTAACTCATGTTTTCATTTTCGGTACAACTAAATTATGGAAATTAAACTAAGTTTACATCTAACAAAAAACAATTTTCTACAAAGGTTTTGAACAAAAAGAAACACGCCCATATAAGCGATGCCGAACTGCTTAACCGGTTTAATGCAAGCCGGGATAACGAGTGGCTGGGTATATTAATGGAACGCTATACCATGCTGCTGTTGGGTGTAAGTATGAAATATCTGAAGAATGAGGAAGAAGCGAAAGATGCAGTGCAGCAGGTTTTTTTAAAAGCCATCAGTGAACTGCACAAATACAAAGTGGAGTATTTTAAGAGCTGGATTTATATGGTTGCCAAGAACCACTGCCTGATGAAATTGAGGGATAAAGGAAAATATCAGGTGGAGATAAATGAACACATTATGAGTGCACCCTCAGATGCGGATGAAAAGAACAAAGCCATTGAAAAAGATAAAAAACTGGATAGCCTGGCACAGGCGCTTCTACAACTTAACAGGGAACAACAACTATGTGTAACTTTGTTTTACCTTGAAAAAAAAACCTACCAGGAAATTACGGAACAAACGGAATTTGATTTGATGCAGGTGAAGAGCCATATTCAAAACGGGAAACGGAATTTGAAGATAATTATGGAGAGGGATGAGAATTGAGAATTTAGTATTTAGAATTTAGAATTTACGAAAAACATGAGCGATGAGCTGAAAAACATATTATCCAACTTAAACAAAGATATTGAGCAGGAAAAACTACTCGACTATCTTAATAAAAAGCTGTCGGCTGCCGATACCCACGACCTGGAAAAGCAGATGGCCGATGATGAATTTATGAATGATGCTGTGGAAGGACTGGAACATTTTAAAAACAAAAAAGACATTTCGCTGCTGGTTGAAC
>JAHEBJ010000079.1 GCA_024642285.1 Sphingobacteriales bacterium | reverse complement strand
ATGGTAAATGTTGGATGCCTTTGTTCATTAATACAACCTGGGCACTTTGTACGGCTAGTTGTGTAGCATCACTCATAGAAATACCAATAGTTGCTTTAGCCAGCGCCGGCGCATCATTCACACCATCACCAACCATTGCCACGGGGTTTTCATTATTTAATTTTTCAACAATCAGCAATTTTTCTTCCGGCGTCTTTTCAGCAAATACCTTATCTATTCCTAACGTATCAGCTATTTGCTTTGTTCTTTGCAAACTATCTCCACTTAACAAAATGGTTTGTATATTTTTTGAATGCAGGTAATCGATCACTTGCCTGGCTTCCACTCTAATTTCGTCTTCCATATCAAACCAGCCGATTAATTTATTATTCTGTAAAATATATGCAGTATGTGAATGGTCATCGGTATGCGAATCAGCAATTTTAAAAGAACCTAACAAATACTTATTTCCTTCTGCGTCTTCGGCGCTCATCCCAAGTCCCTTTATTTCTTCAATTTTTTTCCAATGAATTGGATTATTGATCTTCCAGTCATCTGTTATTGTTTTAGCAATAGGATGATTAGAATATTTTTCCATTGAAAAGATCAGCCGTTTAAATTGTTCTTCCGAAAGGGCCATAGATTTATAACCGGTCACTTTAAAATTTCCTTTGGTTAAAGTTCCGGTTTTATCAAAAACAACAGTGCTAATATTTTTGAATAACTCCAGACTTTTTGCATTGCGGAAGAGGATACCATTTTTTGCAGCCCGCCCCAGCCCAACTGCAATGGCAGCAGGCGTAGCCAGTCCCATGGCACATGGGCAACTAATCACCAATACGGCAATACTTCTCATGAGTGAATTGGTACCACTAATATTGAAACCATAATAGTTGACTAAAAAAGCAAGAACAGCAATTCCTAAAACTACGGGCACAAAAACTGCGCTGATTTTGTCGGCCATTTGTTGAATGGGTGGTTTTTCACTCTGAGCCTGTTTAACCATGGTGAGTATATTACTGAGCACCGTATCTTTTCCAACAGCAGTAACCTGTGCCTTTACGGTGCCATCAATAATCATACTGCCACCTATTAGTGCATCTTTTTTAGTTTTTGAGATGGGATTACTTTCGCCGGTTAGCATGGCTTCATTTACATTCACTTCGCCCCAAAGTATTTTACAATCTATAGGTACCTGCTCACCAGTTTTAATCAAGATGAGATCGCCCACGTGTAAGGTTGTACTCTCAACCGGAAAAATTAACTCTTTATGATCTTCATCAAATGCAATCATGTTGGCCATCACTTTTTCTGTAGCTGCCAGCTTATTCAGTTCTTTTTGTGTTGCAGCAACTGATTTGTGTTCAACCCATTCGCCTAAGAAAACAAGTGTAATGATGGTGGCTGTTGTTTCATAAAAAATATAATCCATGCCCATATTGCCCAGTGTGCCAATCAGACTGTAAACAAAAGCCGCAAGTGAACCTATGGCAATCAATACATTCATATTTGGAATACCATGACGCAGACTTTTAACAGCACTAACACCAAAGTAGCTCATACCCACAACGAATACTGGAATGCAGATGGCAAGCTGTATCCACGGGTTCATTAAGAAATGAATATGCCAGGGCAACATGTGCATCATCAAAACAACTGTAAATGGCAGGCAGAACAGGAAGCGCTGTAAATGATTTTTGAAAAAAAAATGAATTTTGAATTTTGAATTTTGAATTGGTACAACGGAATCCTCCCTCACAACATTATAACCTAAATCAGCAATCCCTTTTGTTAGTTCTTCTTTGGTTTTCTTTCCATTCATTTCAAAACTAACATCGCCACCGATAAAATTTACATGTATATCCTTTAACCCTTCTTTTTCGAGATACCTGTTAATGGTGAGTGCACAGTTGGTGCAGGTCATTCCCTCTACTTTCCAATCAACTTTTTCCATAATGCAAAATTATTAACTGAACTTGTGACTCAATTACTAATGAAGGAAAATATCTTTGCAACATGGAGGTAAATTTTACACTGGAGCAGATACAGGAAACAGCCAAAAGATTGCTGGCAGAATCTAAAAGCTATAATGTGTTTGCATTTCATGGAGAAATGGGAGCAGGCAAAACTACTTTCATTCATGCCTTTTGCGAAGTGTTGGATGTAACAGATGTGATATCAAGCCCGACTTTTTCAATCATCAATCAATATAAAACCAAAGCAGGGCACACCATTTACCACATGGACCTGTACCGCATAAAGGATGAAGCAGAAGCAATAAATGCCGGTGTTGAAGATTGTTTGTATAGCGGAGATATCTGCCTGGTAGAATGGCCGGAGAAAATACCGGGGATCTTTCCGGATGAAACCCTGCATATAACTATCACTTCGGTTAACGATAATACCCGAAAGCTGAAATATAATTTGTAATTTGTAGGCTTTCAAAGAATGTATTATGGCTAAGTCAAAACCCTTTGTATCCTCCTCATTTTCGTATGAAACTATGGAAGAAACCCTGGACGTAAAACCCAAGGGTGCAGAACTGTTGATTGGAATACCCAGAGAAAATTCTTTTAATGAAGACCGTATTGCACTAACGCCCGAAGCCGTTGGAGTGATGGTCGCCAATGGGCATCGGGTGGTAGTTGAAACCAAAGCCGGCGATGGCGCCAGTTATACCGACAAAGATTACAGTGAGGCAGGAGCCAAAATTGCCTACGATAAAAAAGAGGTTTTTGAATGTGAAATACTTGTAAAAAGTGCACCCATCAGCGAAAGCGAATGTGAATTGCTGAAGCCAAATCAAACCGTGATTTCTCCCATACACATGGCCATCATGAAAAGGGATATTCTGCAGAAGATGATGGACAAAAAAATTACGGCGCTGAGTTTTGAGAATTTAAAAGATGATACAGGACACAATCCAATTGTACGAAGTATGAGTGAGATTGCCGGCAGTGCTGTAATGTTGATCGCCGGGCAATATCTAAGCAAAGCCAATAACGGAAAAGGAGTGCTGGTTGGAGGCATCAGCGGAATTCCACCAACAAAAGTTATTATTATTGGCGCAGGTATTGTAGGTGAGTATGCAGCCCGAACGGCATTGGCTATGGGCGCCAGTGTAAAGGTTTTTGATAACAGCATCTACCGTTTAAAAAGGTTACAGAACAATATTGGTGTGCGGATGTGGACCTCTGTGATGGAACCTAAAATTCTTGCCAAGCAATTAAAAACCTGTGATGTTGCAGTTGGTGCGTTGAGTGGCGCCCTTGGCAGAACGCCCATTATTGTTACCGAAGAAATGGTAAGTAATATGCGGCCAGGCAGTGTAATAGTGGATGTGAGTATTGACCACGGCGGTTGTTTTGAGACCAGTAAAGTAACCAGTCATGAAAAACCGGTTTTTAAAAAATATGATGTGATACATTATTGTGTGCCCAATATTCCCAGCGGTTTTGCCCGTACTGCTTCGCAGGCTATCAGCAACGTGTTGATGCCTTTGATGCTGGAAACCGGCGACGATGGCGGCATAGATCATATTGTATGGCATAAGATAAATATCCGCAGCGGTATTTATTTATACAAAGGAAGCTTAACCAATTTTTTCCTGAGCGAAAGATTTGACCTGAAGTTTACAGATTTGAATTTGCTGATAGCGAGTAAGAGGTAATCGATGATTGAAGTGATTGATTTGATTTCGCAGATGATAAAATTGGGGACCTATTTCATCAGGTAGCAATTATTTATATTTACCAATCTCAATCACCTCTTCACAAAAATCATATTCCTGTTTTACGTTACTGCTTACAATTACCAGTTTATCTTTTGTGTAGTTGCTTATAAGGTTATGGTACAAAGTGATACCATCTGCATCTAAATTGGTTGTCGGTTCATCCAATAAAAGAATGGGAGTGTTGCTGAAAAAAGCCTGCGCCAGTTTTAATCTTTGTTTCATACCGCTGCTGTAATAGCGTATTTGTTTGTTGATGGCTTTTTCCAGGCCAACTATTTGCAACATCTCTTCAACCGATAAAGATTGTGTTAGTGGTTTAAAAGTTGCATGAAATTCCAGCATTTCTTCTGCGGTCATCTCTTCAATCAGTTCAAGGTAAGGAGCAGCAATGGAAATATGGTTGTAGTGTTGTTCAGGCTCTATGTGGAATTGATTCGATTTGTACTCAATGATACCTTCGTTTTGTAAAGTTGCGCCAGCTATAACCTGCAGCAGTGTAGATTTACCTGAGCCGTTAGCGCCGGTTATGGCATAGCTTTTCCCTGAATTGAATTCATAACTGCATTTACGGAATATCCACTCCCTGTTATACCGTTTGCCTGTATTTGATAAATTGATTTGCATGGTTGAACGACGGTGGTGCCGGAACTTATCTTTTTTAAATCAACTTAGATTATATTATTCATCTTCCATGCTACCCTTGGTAAAACGTTTGATGATACCACGTCCGCTCTCCCTGATAAAAGTTACGATCTCATCCCTTTCGTCGGTTGCAGGTAATTCTTCCTCAATATAATTAAGCGCCTGTGAAGTATTTAATGATTTGTTGTAAATGATACGGTAAATATCAAGGATCTTATTGATCTTGTCAAGTGTAAAACCCCTCCGTTTTAACCCTACAGAATTCACGCCGGCATAACTAAGCGGTGTGCGTCCTGCTTTAATATAGGGAGGTACATCTTTACTTACCAACGAACCGCCCGATACAAACGCATGCTGCCCAATTTGTACAAACTGATGCAATGCACACATGCCACCTAATATTGCATTATCACCCAAAATAACATGCCCGGCCATTTGCGTGTTATTGCTCATAATGCAGTTGTTACCAATAATGCAGTCATGTGCAACGTGACAATAGGCCATAATCAAACAGTTGTTTCCAACTTTGGTTGTCCACCTGTCTTTGCTTCCGCGGTTAACAGTTACAAATTCACGAATGGTTGTATTATCGCCAATCTCCACAGTTGTTTCTTCTCCTTCATATTTCAGGTCCTGCGGTATGGCTCCAATTACAGCACCGGGAAAAATGCGGCAGTTTTTCCCAATCCTGGATCCTTCCATAATGGTAACATTACTGCCAATCCAGGTACCTTCTCCAATCTCTACATTCTGGTGAATAACGCTGAATGGATCAACTTTTACATTGGTAGCCAGTTTTGCGTTTGGATGTATATATGTGTGTGGATGAATCATCAGGTTATTTATTGGTTAATCTCTGTTTTAAGTTTTAAAGTATCATCTGGCTATTTCCTTTTTACTAATTGTGCGGTAAGGTCGGCTTCGGTACATAATTTATTACCTACATACACACTTCCTTTCATCACACAAATACCGCGGCGAATGGGTTCGGTCAGTTCCATTTTTAATATTAATGTATCGCCGGGCACTACTTTTTGTTTGAATTTACAATTATCGATCTTTAAAAAATAAGTATCGTATTGTCCGTCGGGCATAGCATTTATACAAAGCAATCCGCCGGTTTGTGCCAACGCCTCAATTTGTAAAACGCCTGGCATTACCGGGTTTTCAGGAAAGTGCCCCTGAAAAAAATATTCATTTATGGTAACATTCTTTATTCCTACAATCATATCATCGGAAAGCTCAATGATCTTATCAACCATGATAAAAGGAAAACGATGCGGTAAAGTTTTTTCAATTTGCTCCTGCGTATAAACCGGTTCCTGGTTAGGATCGTAGTTAGGTATATTTCTGGTGTGTTTATTTTTTTTGATGTACTGTTTTATTTTTTTTGCAAACTCAACATTGCTGCTGTGGCCCGGGCGGTTAGCAATAATATGAGCTTTTATAGGATAACCTATCAGTGCAAGATCGCCCACTACATCCAAAAGTTTATGGCGGGCAGGCTCATTTGCAAAACGCAGTTCCAGGTTGTTTAAATATCCTTCACTCTTTATTTCAATTTTATTTCTGCGAAAAGCTTTTGCCAGTCGGCTCATCTCATCTTCAGTTACCGGCTTGTCAACCACAACAATGGCATTATTAATATCGCCGCCTTTTACAAGATTATTATCGAGCAGCATTTCCAGTTCGTGTAAAAAGCAAAAAGTACGGCATGGAGCAATTTCGGTTTGGAAATTTTTCATTGATTTTAAACTGGCATGCTGTGTGCCCAAAACAGGGCTGTTAAAATCTATAAGCGTGGTGATCTGGTAATTAACAGCAGGCAATGCTGTCATCTCTACTTTTTTAAAATCATCAATATAAGTAATATTGGTATCGATAGTGTACCAGATTTTGGCTGCATCTTGTTCAAGCACGCCTGCTTCGGCAATAATATTTACAAAGGGCACGCTGCTTCCATCAATGATTGGAATTTCGGGACCGTTCAGGTCAATCAGGCAATTATCAATTCCCATGCCCACCAATGCAGCTAAAATATGTTCAACTGTACTTACTTTGCAATCACCTTTCACTAATGTTGTCCCTCTTGAAGTATCAGTTACCAGATCACAATCTGCTTTGATAACAGGAGCACCTGGCAGATCGCTTCGTTGAAACTGATATCCAAAACCGGGGTTGGCCGGTTTAAGCGTCATCTCTACATTGATACCCGAATGAAGCCCTGTGCCTGAGATCTTTACAGCTTTAACTAAAGTGTGTTGTTTATCTGGATTAAAATTTTTATCCATGTGAACCGCTAAATTTTGTTGGCAAAGATATTTAAAATATGCTGCCCACATAACTTAAACGAAATTGTAACATTTTTAAGCTAAAACTGTATCTGGAAGCTTCCAAAAATGCCAAACTGAGAACGGGTTCCTGCATAAGAAGAGGAAGGGGAAAGTCGCCAAACAAAATCGAGGCGGAAGATCTTAAAAATATTATCTATGCCGGTGCCCATTTCTAAATAGGTTCGGCCATTTAATGACTTAAAAGCCGGTATTTTATTTGAGGCAGTATCCAATACATAATTGATTGAATTATTTGCACTGCTTAATGAGCCCCATAGCGCTTTTATTGTCCAAAACTGGCGCCACTTTAGTTTACGGGTAAAAGGAATAAAACGAAAGAGGCCCGATCCTATATTGTGCTCCAGATGAACACCTGCGTATTGATCACTTAAATATTCAAAACTCGTCATGAGATTGTAAACATTACGACCGTAATAAAAAAGATCGTTGCCTGGATGGTTCTCTAAATTAGTAAATGGCAAAATGCCATGAATTTTGCCAGCGTCTATTTTATAGTTGAGCGTACCAAAGGGCGAAAGTTTAACAAAATCTTTTATGGTAAGCGAATACTTGGTGTAATTATAAGCGCTGCTGAAAACCCCGGCAATACCCTTTGCCAGCATCAGCTCAACAATTGGATATTTTGTGCTCACGGTGTATCGATTATAGTCAGTTTCAATAAACCGCTCAAGATAAGCAAACCGTAATTTAACGGCCAGTTCAAAATTAGTAAGTGGGGTACCGGTGTTTACTGTAAAATTAGAAGCCGGCGGCAAATTAAGTAAGGGATTGTATTGCCTGTATGAAACAAACCATTCGGTTGAAAATCCCCCGCCATACTCATTAAACAACTCCACACTTAAGTCTTTAGTACTTAAAAACTTGCGATTGACATTCGGTTTACGAACAGCTAACGAAAAAATATTATCCTGGCTTACTTCACCAACCTGGCTGATTCCAATATCAACATCGTTCTGATATGCAAGATGCAACCTGGTGCGGTTGGGTGCTCTTTTTATCAGCCAGAATCCTTCGGCCAAACCTTTAAATTTTTTATCCCTGGTGCCATAAGCAAGATAACCGTGCAGGTAAATATCTTTCATCAGTTTTTTATTGGTACCCAAATCAAATCTGAAACGGGTGCCTTCCCATTGGTTGCCACTTATCCAGTTAAACCAGGGGCCAATTTCAAGTTTGCCAATATTCCGGTATCCGCCGGTTAAAAATTTTACATTGGTTTGAAATTTTTGAAATTTTGGCATTTCGAGCAACTTATCTATGGTGGCATAAATAGTTTTTTCATTGGCTGATAATGTATCATGCCTCATTTCACCCCATGCCGAATCAGATTTTTGCGTTACACCTTCAACGGTTTTTACAACTTCCTCAATTTTTTGATCGCTGAAAGCGTTGGTCAGCGAATCGCTGTTGATAACGATGTCTTTGTAGGAAGTAGTTTTTCTCCCAATCAACGTTAGCGAATTTTTACCGAGCACATTAAAGTCAGCAAAGAATTTATCCCGGTTTAAAAAAATAATTGAATCGTTGAGCGGAATATATTCCTGGAAAATACTGATTCTGTCTATATAATTAATATTAGCATCTTTACCAAGATAGAGGCTGACCCTGGTTATCTGGTAGGTTTGTTCTGTAACCCAGGCATCGCCGCTAAATGCATTTTGCCCCGCACGTTTTGGATTAAAAACAAAATGGTATAATTTTTTTCCATTTACAACCTGCGTATCGGGAACGGTAAAAATGTAAAAATTATCGGCGTTGTCATTAAATGGACTGATAAAATCTTTGTCCATCACATTTACAAAATTGCTGTAGATGCTCACATTTTGATTCATAACGCCAAGCAGTTTGCTGAAACTCTGATTATCGAAACCAATTGTTTTGCTTGCTTTAATATTTTCATAAAACTTAAGTGGTTTGCTTTGATAGGCGTAATCACTCAGGCTTTCAATTAAATAGGCGGGTAAAAAAGGAACAGCTTCGGAACTACTGTCGATATTATCAAAAACGAACGAAAAATTCTTCAGCAGAAAATTTTTGCGGGCTTTATCGGCGTTAAAATTTTTAATGTCGATTTCCAGTTTGTTATATGCTTCGTATCCAAAATTATCAAGGTCGTAACGGTTGTACTGCTTTTTTTTGCTCATTATCTTATTCCACAGGTACAAACCCCGGTTCCATTTGGCTTTTATGACCACTTCGCCTTTTGCACTGCCACGCTCCAGCTGTATGTTCAGTACTTTATTGTTCTCCTCAATTGTGAGCGGAATTTTAAAGATCTCAAATCCAATAAAACTCACTTTTAAAGTATCATCTTTAAAATCGTTTATCACAAAAGTAAACTTTCCGGCACTGTCGGTTGATTGGCCATAACGGGAGTTGGCAAAATAAACCGAGGCCCAGCCTACCGGCTCTTTAGTGTGTCCGTCAATTACAGTTCCCGAAATAGTTAGTTGTTGACCAATGGATGAATAAGAAACAAACTGAAGAAAAAGAAAAACAATATAGATCTTAAAAATTCGCAAAAAATAGTTTTAATAATTTGGGTAAGATGTTTCTGCTTTGAAAAATAATGTAATTCAAAGGTATCTATTTTTTAAAGCCTATCCGGCAAACAAAATATTAAGCAGCAGTTAGATGTAATACAGTTATATAGGATTACAGGTTTGCTTTCTCCATCATTTCCTTAAGAATTTTTTCGAGTTCAAAAACCCTTTTTTCGAGGTTGGGTAGGTTGCGGCTGGCAGCCTGGCTTCTTAAAGCTGCGGTATAATCAAACGCCGGCGAACCGGTTACCGCTGAGTTGGGATTTTTTATTGACTTGCTTACGCCGCTTTGGGCATTTATTCTTGTACCATCCGCAATTTTTAGATGACCTACAATACCTACCTGTCCGCCAATCATAACATTGTTGCCAATTTTGGTGCTGCCGCTGATGCCTGTTTGCGCAGCAATAACAGAGTTGTTGCCTATTTCAACATTATGGGCGATCTGCAAAAGGTTATCTAATTTGGCACCGGCTTTTATTAATGTACTTCCAATAGTAGCTCTGTCGATGGTGGCGTTTGCACCAATTTCAACTCCATCTTCAATGATCACATTGCCAATTTGAGGAACTTTTTTCAAAGTACCGTCAGATTGTGGTGCAAAACCAAATCCGTCGCTGCCTATGACCGTGCCTGCATGTATCGAAACATTTTTTCCAACAACACAATCATGGTAGATCCTTACGCCGGGATGAAGAATTGTATTTTCACCAACAGTTACATTATCGCCTAAGTAGGAGTTGGGATAGATCTTAACACCATCGGCAACAACTACATTTTCGCCAATATAGGTAAAGGCGCCAATAAACACCTGTTCACCAATTTTTGCGGTAGCGGCTATATAAACAGGTTGTTGAATGCCTGTTAACTGCTGCCTTTGTATTTGCTGGTATTTATCAAGCAATGTTGCGAAGGCCGAATATGCATCGGGAACTTTGATTAGTGTGGCTTCTATCTTTTGCTTCAGTTCCTGGCTTTCATTAATAATAATGATAGTTGCTTTTGTGCGATACAGGTATTCTTCGTACTTGGGATTTGCTAAAAAAGCCAGTTGCCCTTCATGAGCTTCCTCAATTTTACCAAAAGAAGCAACAGCTGCGTCGGTATTGCCTTCTACAGTACCATTGATCATCATTGCTATTTGCGCCGCGGTAAATTGCATAAATCGGTTAATTGTTAATAGTTAAAAGTTGATGGCGATGTTTGTTTTACAATTAACCATTAAC
>JAHEBJ010000152.1 GCA_024642285.1 Sphingobacteriales bacterium | reverse complement strand
AAGGTATTCGGGCCAAAATGCATAAACAGGTAATATTCTTTTTCCTGCCAGGCAAGTTGGTATTTATTGGGTAATGGAGAGATTGATGTTTGTTGTGAACGACCATTTATTGCAGCAAATAAGAGTATGCCTATCCAAATTTTTTTCATTTATTTTTTTTAAAAAGATAATGTATTCGATCAGCAATGGGATGGGTTGCTTCATAAGTATAACCCATCAATTGGGAAATTGTTTGAGCAAACTGTTGCTGATAAAGTTGTATTGCTGATCCATTGGTTTTTGAATTTAGCTCTCCAAGAAAAGGGATATCCGGACCAATTGCCGCAAACCAAATTTCATCTGCACCTTCAATCTTATTATTATGACTTGTCCATTCATTCTTTACTTTATCCCCTCGCCCATGATCAACTGTAATTAATAAAGCGGTTTTGTTTTTATACTGCGGATCCGATTGTACATATTCCCAGATATCTTTCAGCCATTCATCTACCTGATGACCTGCATCAAGATAAGAACGATAATTTCCAGCATGTGCCCATTCATCTGTTTCTCCATATGATATATATAAGACCCTGGGCTTTTTCGTTTTTAAATACTCCAATGCCCCATAATGAGTAAATACATCCAGGCATTCCTCCTCACCCCATGGCTTATATGCATCCTTACGCATTGCATTCATTAGCTTTTCATTTGCTGTAGGAGATTTCCCTCCAAGTTCATCATATGCAGATACAATAGGTATTCCACTTCTCTCTTCATTCAATATTCTGTCAAATGCTTCCCAAGCTCCAAACGCCGCTACCTTTCCTTTCAGCTTTGGCTGATTGTTTAAAAATTCCAATACGGTAATATTGGGATTGGGTGGAAAACTGTTGCTATTAATTAGTGTATCTGCAAATCCGGTGAATATTTCACTATAACCCGGATAGCTAAACCAGTATGGATTTGCATTATTTACATTGCTTCCAATTGTTCTGTTTCCGAAAATTTGTCCTTTTGCTGCAATAGTAGTCCAGAGGAAGGGCATTAATTTTTCTTTTCTCTCCTTTTCATTATCGCTCCAATATTTTTTGACAATATATTCACTATCACCCTGATTATACTTAGCATTATTGGCAATAACCGAATCCATTCCTTTAAAAACTTCCTGCCAACGAAAACCATCCGTTGTAATGATTATAATGTTTTGAGTTTGCTGTTGCCCAAACAATACAAAAGAATTCAATAGAAATAGATATAATAAAATAATTCTCATAACAAACCTTGATTTAAACTGATAGAGAGTGTTCTAAAAATACGGAATTATCGATTTGAATCCGATAATTTACTTTAGCAATTGGATTACCTTTGCTGATATTTAAAATACAAATTATAATATGGAATACAGAATAGAAAAAGATACGATGGGTGAAGTAAAAGTACCTATTGATGCTTATTATGGCGCACAAACACAACGCAGCATCGACAATTTTAAAATTGCACAGGACATCAATAAAATGCCCAAAGAAATCATTAAAGCATTTGCATACTTAAAAAAAGCTGCTGCCATTACCAATAATGAAGCTGGAGTTTTACCAAAAAATAAAGCTGTATTAATTGGTAAAGTTTGTGATGAAATATTAAAGGGGAAACTGGATGATAGTTTTCCATTGGTAGTATGGCAAACCGGAAGCGGCACACAAAGCAATATGAATGTAAACGAAGTTGTTGCTTATCGTGGACATGTACTAAAAGGTGGTAAGTTAACTGATAAAGAAAAATTCCTTCATCCAAATGATGATGTAAATAAATCGCAGTCTTCCAATGATACGTTTCCAACAGCGATGCATATTGCCGCCTATAAAATACTAGTAGAAACGACCTTGCCAGGAATAAAAAAATTGAGAGATACACTTGCAAAGAAGAGCAAACAATACATGAAGATCGTAAAAATCGGTCGTACACATTTTATGGATGCAACACCATTAACAGTTGGGCAAGAGTTTAGCGGCTATGTTTCGCAACTAGATCATGGCATGAAAGCTATCAAAAATTCATTAGCACATTTATCTGAACTTGCTTTGGGTGGTACTGCCGTTGGTACGGGCATCAACACTCCGGCAAAGTATGATATAAACGTTGCAAAACATATTGCAAAATTGACGGGCATGCCATTTGTAACTGCAGAAAATAAATTTGAAGCACTGGCAGCGCATGATGCAATAGTAGAAGCACATGGCGCTTTAAAAACTGTTGCAGTAAGCCTAATGAAGATTGCAAATGATATTCGTATGCTATCCTCGGGGCCTAGAAGTGGTATTGGAGAAATTTATATCCCAGACAATGAGCCAGGCTCATCTATAATGCCGGGCAAAGTAAACCCTACCCAGTGCGAAGCTTTAACAATGATTGCCGCACAGGTAATGGGAAATGATGTTGCTATCAGCATTGGCGGTAGCAATGGTCATTTTGAATTAAATGTTTTTAAACCCGTAATGATCTATAATTTCTTACACAGTGCCCGTTTGATTGGTGATGGGTGTGTTTCTTTCAATGATAAATGTGCTATTGGACTGGCTCCGATTAATGCTAATATTAAGAAGCATCTTGATAATAGTTTAATGCTGGTTACCTCTTTAAATACAAAAATTGGTTATTACAAAGCTGCTGAAATTGCCCAAAAAGCACATAAGCAAGGAACAACATTAAAAGAGATGGCTGTACAGCTTGGATATGTTACTCCTGAGCAGTTTGATGATTGGGTAAAGCCTGTTGATATGGTCGGTAAGCTGAGTTAAACATATCGTAAAATCACTATACTTTAGAGAAGGGTGTAAAATTCTTCTCTAATTT
>JAHEBJ010000151.1 GCA_024642285.1 Sphingobacteriales bacterium | reverse complement strand
TAAAGCTATCTGCAGGGCGATGGTTCCGTTATTAACATAGATCAGATGTTTGACACCGAGATATTCTCTAAGATCTTCCTCCAGTTGCTACACAAGAGGACCGTTATTACTAAGCCAATTTCTTTCCCATATACCTTTCAGGTATGTAAAATATTTCTCCTGGTCGGGTAAATATGGCTTGGTAACTGTAATCATTTCGTACTAAATTATTTTGCTGCTGTTCTTATATCATGCGCTAATTGTATAACCGCCCTTGTATCTTTCAATCGAAATCCATTGTTATTAACTATATCTAAATACGATTGGGTATGTAAATCGGCAAGTCCATCACTAAACTCGAAATCCTCACCATCAATAATTAATTTACGGAATATTCTCCTACCGAATTCTTTTGCTTGCGGTGGCAATTCCGCTTCATCTATACTCAACATCCAATCTACATTTGCATTTTCAAACTCCAGCTCACCGACAGCTGCACTGGCATCGTACCGTTTCAATTTATTTTGTTTTACCTGGCCAAACAGCCACAATAAAATATCGAAAAGATGAATTCCGATATTGGTCGCAATACCCCCGCTTTTTTCCACATCGCCTTTCCAACTGTTATGATACCAGTTGCCACGTGCAGTGATATACTGCAAATTTACCTGAAACTTTTTGTCGGGAGAAGCGGCATCAATTTTTGCTTTCAATTTCTGTATTGCCGGATGCAGCCTTAACTGCAAAATGGTAAATACTTTATGGCCGGTTTCTTTTTCAATATCAACCAATGCATCAATATTCCACGGATTCAGCACAATCGGTTTTTCGCAGATCACATCGCAACCCAGTTTTAATCCATAGCGGATATGTGCATCATGCAAATGATTAGGACTGCAAACCGTTAAATAATCTATCGGCGTGTCGTTCCTTTTTAATTTTTCAAGATGCCTGTCGAACCTTTCAAAGCTTGTAAAAAAATCGGCTTCAGGAAAATAGCTGTCCAGAATTCCTACTGAATCATGAATATCATGCGCCGCAACAAGGCGGTTGCCTGTTTTTTTTATTGCTTCCAAATGCCTTGGAGCCACATAACCTGCTGCTCCTATTATGGCGAAATTTTTCATTTTTTATTTTACTCTTTTAACCGTGTTGTGCTGCAAAACATATTCCTGCTCACTTTCGGGGCAAACGGCGAAATTATTATTGTCGAATGTCAACCGGTGACCATATTCACTCATCCATCCTGTGTGCATACCCGGGTTACCAACTATCAATGCATATGCTTCCACATCTTTTGTAACAACAGCACCGGCACCTATGAACGCAAACTCATTAATTGTATTGCCACATATGATGGTTGCATTAGCGCCGATGGTTGCACCTTTTTTAATCGTTGTAGGCTTAAACATTTCTTTACGGCTTATCGCACTTCGTGGATTGATGATATTGGTAAATACCACACCCGGCCCAAGAAAAACATCATCTTCGCAGGTAACTCCTTCATAGATGCTTACATTGTTCTGCACTTTTACATTATCGCCCAGTTTTACATTGGCAGCCACCATTACATTTTGCCCCAGGTTGCAGTTTTTTCCAATAGCCGCTCCGGTAATGACATGACTAAAGTGCCAGATCTTTGTACCATCACCTATGGAACAGCCTTCGTCAATAACAGCAGATGGATGGACAAAATATTTCATCAGTTTGTTTTGTTATCATTTAATGGCAAAACGTTTTTTCTCATGCTGCATCATAATCTGAATGAGTTCATCAATACCGATCTTTGCCTCCCAGTCTAATTTTTCCTTTGCTTTTGTGGCGTCACCAATAAGCAGATCAACTTCGGCAGGGCGGAAATAATTGGGATCAACTTCAAAAATCACTTTGCCTGTATTTGAGTCAATTCCTTTTTCATCAACACCTTCTCCTTTCCACTCAATATTAAAACCAACATGGGCTGCGGCTTTTTCGGCAAACTCTCTAATACCGTAGGTTTTGCCTGTTGCTATTACAAAATCTTCGGGTTCATCAACCTGCAACATGCGCCACATCGCTTCAGCGTATTCCGGTGCATAGCCCCAGTCTCTTTTAGCATTTAAATTACCAAGCCTTACTGATTCACGTTTACCCGTTACGATCTCACAAAGTTCGATGGTTATTTTTCGGGTTACAAAAGTCTGTCCTCGGCGTTCACTTTCGTGGTTGAACAAAATACCATTGCAGGCAAATAAATTATAGGCTTCCCTGAAATTTTTTACTATCCAGAAACCATAGATCTTGGCAACACCATAGGGACTTCTTGGATAAAACGGTGTGGTTTCACTTTGCGGCACTTCTTTTACTTTGCCATATAACTCGGAAGTTGAGGCCTGGTAAAATTTTGATTGGGGACAATGGATACGCATTGCATCCAGCAATCGAAGTGTTCCTAAAGCATCTACCTGGGCAGTATATTCCGGTACTTCAAAAGAAACTTTTACATGGCTTTGTGCGGCCAGGTTATAAATTTCCTCAGGTTTGAGGATACTCATAAGATGATTAACATTTGCACTATCGGTAACATCACCATAATGCAAATGAATTTTCTTAAGGATGTGATCTATTCTTTCAGTATTAAATAAACTCGTTCTTCTAATCATGCCGTGCACCTCATAGCCTTTATCCAAAAGCAACTCAGCTAAATACGATCCATCCTGCCCGGTAATTCCTGTTATCAACGCTTTCTTCATGCTATTCTGTAATTTTTTTAAGATATTCTCCATAGCCACTTTTCTCCAAGGCCGCGGCTTGTTTCAATAACTCTTCTTTAGTTATAAAACCCATACGCCAGGCAATTTCCTCGGGACATCCAATTTTAAA
>JAHEBJ010000150.1 GCA_024642285.1 Sphingobacteriales bacterium | reverse complement strand
TTATTTTTCCGATCGGTTGCTAATAAATATTCTGCTACTCCATTCCATGCCTGGTAAGTTTTTTCTTTACCCGAAAAAACATTCAGCCGTAGGGAATTCTTTTCATTCGCATAAGCAGTGCTCAGGTAAAACGATTGCAGGTTTGATGTAGCCCTGTCGATATAGCCATCGCTGCTTATCCGGCTCACCCTTCCATCAACAGTAAAATGTTTACCCAGGATGCCGCTGCCAAACTGAATATTGTTTTTGAATGTATTGAACGATCCAATACTGTTGTTTGATGCTGCGTAAAATTTTGTATTCAGCTCATTGGTTAAAACATTTATTGTGCCTCCAAATGCTCCTGCTCCGTTTGATGAAGTGCCAACGCCTCTTTGAATTTGAATACTGTTTGCCGAGGAAGAAATATCAGGCAGGTCAACAAAGAAAGTTCCCTGGCTTTCGGCATCATTGTAAGGAATGCCGTTCAGCGTTACATTTATACGGCTGGCATCGGTTCCTCTGATGCGAATTCCTGTATATCCAACGCCATTGCCTGCGTCGGAATTAACAACAACCGATGGTGTTTCATTTAAAAGAAAAGGCAGATCCTGTCCCAGATTATTTTTTTCCAATTCCTTTTTTGTTATGTCGGTCTTTGCAAATGGCGCTTTTTCACCGGCCCTGATGGCCTGCACTTCCACTGGCTGAAGGAAGGCGGTATCATTAAATTTATTTTCTTTTTGGGCAAACAGCAATAAACTACCTGCACATAAAACTGTACTTACTATAAATTTCTTCATTGTAAAAAATATGCTGAAAATCCGGGGAGACGGGAACCGTAAAAATCTCTTGCAAGATGGTACTGTATTTCTCCCTTCGCAGGCATTATCCTGTGCAGGTTATCGGGTGTTATCTCAGCTTCTACCAGTTGGTATAGGCACCCCGGAAATTCAAACGGTTAAAAGAACTTTGAAACGTAAAGGTAGGGCAGTTTAATTTATTTTTCTTCACCTGTAACAAAAATTGTTCTCCAAACGTATAACAGCAAAAGTATAGTCATGAAATAAGCAGGCTGAAACAACCGGGTAATAGTAATGCTCCGGCTGTTTTGGTCCTGATATTTCATCTTTCAACCATTAAAAACAAAATGATGAAAAAATTATTCCTAATGATGGTATGTTTTCTTGCCATTTCTGCATTAGCACAGGACACTAAAGTGATTAACGACGCCAACGCCGTTGCCCGAACTTTAAACGGCAGTTTTAATGCCATAAATGTGTCAAGTGGAATTGACCTCCAGATAACCCAGGGTAATAATGAGTCAATCGCAGTCAGTGCATCTGATCCAAAACATATTGATCGGATAAAAACTGAAATAGTAAACGGAACTTTAAAAATCTACTACGACAATAAAGGAATCACATGGAAATCGGACAACCGGAAATTGCGTGCCTATGTATCTTTCAAAACCCTCCAAAAATTAAATGCGGCTGCCGGGTCGCAGGTTAAGGTTAACGGAACCATTAATGTCGGTGAATTTGCTCTTAGTGTAAGCAGTGGATCAGGTTTTAAGGGAGCTGTAAATGCAACCGAAATAAAAGCAGAAGTAAGCAGCGGAGCCGGAATTAAAATTTCGGGGAAGGCTGACAAGTTATCTGTTGACGTTAACAGCGGTGCTGATTTTAAAGGGTATGAATTTGTGACTGATTATTGCAATGCATCTGCCAGTAGCGGTTCAAATATACAGGTAACCATTAACAAAGAGTTGAGTGCTGATGCAAGCAGTGGAGCTGATATTCGTTACAAAGGAACTGCTCTCATAAGAGATATAAAGACCAGCAGCGGTGGATCAGTTAAAAAAGGTTAATTTAAAAAGTAAAAAATGTTAAGTTGAAAAAGGTTATTTTGATATTACTTTTCGTTTTTCCATTGATGGGCGCCGTGGCTCAGGATCAGTACGTGGTTGATCCTAATGCTTCAGTACGTGCCTTAAACGGAACGTTTAATACTATTATAGTAACTGATGGAATTGATCTTTATCTTTCCCAATCGGCTGAACCCGCAATGGCAATAAGTGCGGCCAATGAAACATTGAAACAGGGAATTAAAACCGATTTAGAAAACGGCATACTCAAAATTTATTTTGATGGAGATAAAAGCCGGAAGAAAAAATTACGCAAACTGAGGGTTTATATTTCTTATACGGAGTTGATAAAAATTGATGCTACAGGTGCCAGCGATGTGGTAGTGTCAGGAACTTTAACGGCCGACAAACTGGAGATCAAAATGACAGGCGCCAGCGATTTTGATGGAAACGTAAAAATTAATGCGCTGGCAATAAATTTAAGCGGTGCTTCCGATTTGAATATATCGGGAACCGCAACTACGGTAGATATAAGTAATTCCGGCGCAAGTGATGTTAATGGATTCAACCTTGTTACAGACTACTGCACAGTAAATGCATCGGGCGCTTCTGATATCAATATCACGGTGAACAAAGAATTGAATGCTAACGCCAGTGGTGCTTCAAATATCAACTATAAGGGCAATGCCACGGTGAAAGAAAATCAGGCGAGGGGTGCAAGCAATATCAGCAGAAAGAACAGGTAATTAATTTAATTCTTCGTTTACTTACCAAACGCCCAAATCAAAAACGCAGGAAGCTGCTTACTCCAGGCCCCGTAATCATGTTTTCCGTTTGCGTCTTCCGTAAACCTGATATCATCAGGTAAACAAATATTTTTACTTTTTATCAGTTCGATAAGGTCTTTCGTATCATCCACTACATCTATGATGCCGTCTTTGTCGCGGTCACCGTCCTCTTCTTTCTGCCCTGCATAAAACCAATATTGTAATTTTGGTTTTTTTCTTGA
>JAHEBJ010000016.1 GCA_024642285.1 Sphingobacteriales bacterium | reverse complement strand
GATAATGAACCTGCTACCATTTCATGGATAGAACCATTAGACAGCGGCTTCATGAAAAACAAAATGACTTTTCATGATGCGGCATATATTTTAGCGGCTCCATTTACCGGTACACCAAAAGAAGTAGCTAAAAGCGAAATGCGGATGTATGCGGTTAACGATATCAACGCCAACACGCTGTTCATCACTGAAGGATCGCAGGCTAAGCAACGTCGCAAACTGGTAAATGTAAATCCTGTAACAGGCGCTACTGATGTAATATACGATCGTAGTACCAACGATGCTTACAACGATCCTGGCTCTCCTGTCACCGAAGAAAATAAATACGGACGCAATACCATCAAGTTTGTAAATGGAACAACGATGTACATGCGTGGCAATGGTGCATCTGATAAAGGCGATCTTCCGTTTTTAAATACATTCGATATTAAAACCAAAGAATCAAAAGAATTATGGCGTTGTAAGGAAGGATTTTATGAATCAGTAAGCCAGGTGCTGGATTATGATAAATTAATTGTTATCACTAATCGTCAAAGTCCAACGGAGCAACCAAATTATTATATCAGCGATATAAAAAACAATACCAGCAAAGCCATTACTGCTTTTCCTGATCAGCAACCTGGCCTGCGTGGAATTACCAAGCAAAAAATAACCTACAAACGTAAAGATGGAATTGATTTAGCGGCGGATCTTTATTTACCTAAGGGTTACGATGCAGCAAAAGATGGTCAACTCCCGGTTATTATGTGGGCTTACCCAAGGGAGTTTAAAAGTGCTGCCGATGCGTCGCAGATACGTGGCAGCAAATACACTTTTTCAAGAGTTGGTTATGGTTCAGTTATTTTTTGGGCCACACAAGGATATGCAGTGATGGATAATACCGAGTTTCCTATCGTTGGCGAAGGCGATAAAAAACCCAACGACAATTTTGTGGAGCAACTACAATGGTGTGCACAGGCAGCCATTGATAAAATTGCCGATATGGGCATTGGTGACCGCAACCGTGTTGCTGTTGGTGGACATAGTTATGGTGCATTCATGACAGCCAATTTATTAGGCCATGGAAATTTATTTAAAGCGGGCATTGCCCGCAGTGGTGCATACAACCGTACACTTACGCCGTTTGGTTTTCAGAATGAAGAGCGTACGTATTGGCAGGCTCCAGATCTGTATTTTAACATGAGCCCGTTTAGTTTTGCCGATAAAATTAAAACACCATTGTTGATGATCCATGGTGAGGCCGATAACAATCCCGGGACCTTCCCTATTCAAAGTGAGCGTTTGTACAACGCTATTAAGGGGCATGGTGGTACAGTTCGTTTTGTTCAGTTACCTTTTGAAAGCCATGGATATGCTGCGAAAGAAAATATTTTACACATGCTTTGGGAACAAGACCAGTGGTTGAAGAAATATGTAAAAGATGCCAAATAAAACTTACTCGATAGTCTAAAAAAAAGGCCGGTTTAAAACTGGCCTTTTTTATTGCAACCAAAAATTAATTTGTCATGACGACAAAGAATTCAATTCTGGAATGTGAAAGAAAAAACCTGGATAAACTAAAAAAACTGCAATTGTGTAACTAAATTAAAAATCGGAATAGCCGTTGTTTTGATCACCGTTGTCGCACTCATTCTTACCAAATACATTTTCGAAATTCAGCAAATCAGAGTATCGTCAAAATATGGCCTGTTGATCGGGATATTAATGATTCCCATATCCAAAGAAAAGATTGAAAATAAACCTGACATTCAGTTAAGAATGCAGTCGTATAGTAATGCTTTTATAATGGAAACTATTATAAGTCTGTTAGCCTTGTTTGCCGACTATGTATTATAATACCTGTTTGCAATAAACAAAATGCGAATAATAACGAAATGGGTTACTATCCCATGATGTGGATGCTGTTGTGCGTATAGTTAGCCTATTTTGAAATGCTTAGAAGAATGCACAAATGATTAACGAGCTAAAAGTGCAACGGGCTATTCACAACTTAACTCAGGATGAACTGGCAAAAGAAATTGGCGTTTCCCGACAAAACATTAACAGTATTGAAACGAACAGGTATGTACCTTCCACAATACTATCACTAAAACTTTCTAAAAAGTTTAATGTTCCGGTAAATGAAATTTTTAGGCTGGAGGAATCTGACTAAAATTCAAAACCCTTTAAATTCAGGAGGCGGCTAAAACTCCTACCTTTGGGTATAAAATTCAAGTATTAAGAACCGGATAATTATTTTTCTCCTATTTATCAGTATAGGTATTTCCAATCAAACTTATGCCTGGCGCCCCGAAGGGCACGCCATTGTTGGCCGCATTGCTATACGACTTGTAAAAGCAGACGTTAAGCAAAATATCAATAAACTTCTTGGCAGCATGTCGATTAACACAGCTGCAAACTGGATGGACATAATGAAGAGTAATGCCAATTATGATTTTATGCGTAGCTGGCATTATGTTGATTTTCCAAAAGGACAAGCCTATATAAATTTGAACAACGATAATATTTTAAACAGACTTATCTTAACCTACAATGAACTACAACATAAAAAGGTTTTATGCGTAGCACAGATCAGAACAGACCTTTATATCCTGCTTCATTTAATGGGTGATCTGCACATGCCTTTGCATACAGGTTACGATGATGACCTGGGTGGTAACAAGATCATGGTTCAATATGACACACTTAAAACACATAATCTTCACAGGTTTTGGGACGAAGATATTATCGGCCTGACAGGGATAACAGATGCAGATTGCTTTCAGTACTATGACAAAGCTTTGTCTGATTGATTGATGTAGATTTTATCGCATGGATGCAGGAAAGCAGAAGCCTTTTAATGGCGTTTACGATTTCCCCGGTTTTGTACTAGATGATACTTATTTACAGAAGAACAAGATTACTGTACAAAAGCAATTGTTAAAAGCTGGTGTAAGGCTCGCCTTTATCTTAAACAAACTGTTCTACACGCCTTCGCCAGTAATTGATTTTACCGAAATGACCACCAAATTCAAAAACGGAATTGATGTTAAAGATGCAGACAACTACATGGGGGAAAAAGTGACTGTTTGTACAAGAGTATTCAGTGTACGTTCAACTGCCGCAGTTACACAAATATCAGTTGGTGATAGTTATCCCAACAATCCACTAACTGTAATTGTATTCGGTAAAAATTATTCAAAGTTTGATATGCCGATGGCAGATATGTTTACAGATAAGAACATTTGCACTAAAGGTATTATTACTGAGTATAGAGGGAAACCTCAGATAATTGTAGAGGATCCCGAGGATATTCAATTCCTTTGATACGGGTTGTCCTTCGTAAAAATAACAGGCAAGACCTTTTATCCCTAAACCAAACCATCAAACATTTCTTAACAAGACTTAGTGGCTTATAGTTTGTATTTTATAAAAAAATAAAGCCATGATAAATTTGTCTATTTTAAAACCCACAGCTTTACTGTTTTTCTTATCTGCCATTTTAACGGCAAAATCTCAAAATATTACAACTCCCCGCACTCTAAGCCCTGCGGCAGGTGTATCTCAAACAATTGGCATCTCAACAATCTCTGTCAACTACTCTAGGCCATCAGTAAATAACCGGGCTATATGGGGAGCACTTGTACCCTATGGCTGGAATGTTCAAGCCTTTGGAACTGGTAATCTTGCGCCCTGGCGTGCTGGTGCTAATGAAAATACGGAGATCACTTTTTCACATCCTGTGATGATTGAAGGCAAATCTGTACCAGCCGGGTCATACGGTTTGTTTTTTGTGATAAACAGGGATAATACCGGAGAAGTAATTTTATCGAAAGATTCAAAGTCATGGGGAAACTTTTTTTACGATCCTGCTAACGATCAGTTAAGAGCTAATATTATATTGCGGGACATTCCTAATACTAATCTGCTAACATATGAATTTACAAACCTCACAAAAAATAGTTGTAATCTGGTATTGAACTGGGAGAAAAAACAGTTCCCGGTTAAAATTGAATTTGCTGTGGATGAAATAGTAATGGCCAACGCCGAAGATGAGTTAAAAGGAGCAATTGGTTTCAACGCTCAGTCGTATACATCGGCTGTGAACTATGCTTTGCAGAATAAAGTGCACCTGCAGGATGCTTTGTCATGGGCTGATAAGGCAATTTCAATAAATAATAATTTCACATCACAAAGTTCTAAAGCTGCGGTGTTAACAGCTTTGGGCCGCTCAACCGAAGCAGACAAAATAATGACAGATGCCCTGCCAACGGCAAATGAAGTTCAGATTAATGCCTATGGGTACCAATTGTTGACTGCAGAAAATACAGATAAAGCAATTGATATTTTTATACTAAACACTGTAAAATATCCAAAAAGTGCCAATGCCTGGGACAGCCTCGGTGAAGCCTATTTTACGAAAAACGATAAAAAGAATGCTATTGCCAGCTTTAAAAAAGCACTTAGTTTAAACCCAAACGCAAATGTTAAAGCTAATTCAGAAAAGTTTCTGGAACAATTAGGAGCTAAATGATAATACATCTAACAAGGAATTTGGCAATAAATTCAAACTCCTTGTTTGATATGTTATTTTTTTTAATATTTTTCAGTTGATAAATTTTAGTCACCGCAAAAACGAATCATCATGTTACAAATAGACAATAAATACAAACCACTCCTGCTTGAAGCCATGGAAGAACTGATGTACAAAATTTCTCTTCAACTGGAAGACATGAAAGGAGGCCCATTAACTAAACAACGTAAGGCATTGACGAAAAAACAAGCGGATGCTGAAAAACTGCAACATCTTATTTCGAATACAATAGATAAGTAAGTATTTACAAAGTTGTTAAAAACTGAAAACCGAACTTTAACATTTGTAATAGTCAACATGCAGAATACTGGCATAATTTTTTCCATCTTTGCAGTAAATAATAAGCATTGAAAAAAACTTTACTACTCTTTTTTATTTTATGTTCACTTTTTACCAAGGCTCAAAAGGTGGAAAGCATTTACGTAAACCTTTACACCGACAGCCTGAAAAAAGGGACTTTCAATTATATTAATATTGACGGAAAATTATCCAATGGTAATTACCTGCCGCTCGACAGTACTCATTTGATTTTTAAATCGTCAGCAGGAAAATTCAGTGGAAACAGTTTATGGATTGACCGCGACATAGTTGCTGACAAAGTAGACATCAAAGTGAGTTTGAGAAATAATCCAACTATAATAAAAGAATTTACCATCTATGTTAAAAAACAACCCGATCCCGAATTAAAAACGATTGAAGAAGTGATGAAGAAATCGAATAGTAAAAAAGGCAGAAAATAATTTTAACCATAAACAAAATACCCGGTAGATCTGTAAGACCTGCCGGGCATTTTTATGCTCAAAAATTTATTTAAGCAAATTTCTTTGCATCTTCTAAAAACTTAGCCAACCCTATATCAGTTAAAGGATGTTTCAACAATCCTAAAATAGAATCAAGCGGACAGGTGCAAACATCTGCACCAGCCTCGGCACATTTGATAATATGATTTGGATTACGGATTGACGCGGCCAATATTTCAGTTTTGTATCCCTGCATCGAAAATATCTGCCTCATTTGGTGAATCAGGTCCATACCATCCCAACCGCTATCATCAACACGACCGATGAATGGCGAAACATAAGTGGCGCCTGCCTTAGCAGCAAGAATTGCCTGGCCTGAACTGAATATTAATGTGCAATTGGTTTTAATTCCGTTATCAGTAAACCATTTAAGTGCTTTAATTCCATCTTTTATCATCGGCACTTTCACTACTATGTTGGGATGTATAGCCGCCAATTTCTTTCCTTCAGCAACAATGCCATCAAAGTCTGTTGCAATTACCTCAGCACTTATATCGCCATCTACCAATTCGCAAATGGTTTTGTAATGAGCCATAACAGCTGCTTCACCTTTAATTCCTTCCTTAGCCATTAACGAAGGGTTTGTTGTAACACCATCTAAAATGCCCAAGTCGTTTGCTTCTTTTATCTGTGCCAGATTAGCCGTATCAATAAAAAATTTCATTCGTATGTATTATTTAAGTTTTAAAAATTACTTGCAGCGCAAAAATAAAATAATTGAAAGAGTAAAACAGTAAATATTTATACAGTTATAATAACAATTTACCTCTTGGTGATGGTAGCGGCAGGGAATCGCCTACAGGCTTGAGTTTAGGGCATAAAAAATGGCAAGTTACTTACATCGCACCGCTCAACCATCTACCCTTGCTACCTTCCGGTCCTGGGGGAGTTCAACAGGAGCTGGCCGTATAAGACTTGCCGCGGCAAAGATAGGGAATTTGAAATTGGGAATTGGAATATCTATCAACTAAAAGCTAATCCCAGGTTTATCAGATCTTGACTTTATTTTTCCAACACCTATCAGCTGATCAGTCCTATCGGTAAACGATCTGTAATACATAAGTATGGTATATTCATTTTCAGTTTCCCAATAATCTCCTTCAAGGTCACGTTTGTTGGTCTTATTATTTTTGTCAACAGCTATGTAAGTATAATTATAATAACCCTGTTTTAAAAATGCTGTGCACTCATACATTCCGTTGTCTGCATTGAATACCATTTTAGTTTTATCGTTGAATTCATAATTGGTGAGCTGGCCGGCTAAATAAATATCCTTGTCGGCAAAAGGAGTACCCTTCGGTGCGGCCAGGTTAAAGTGTACAGTCGCAAAATCACTCTGCCAGTAGGGATTAATTGTTTCATAAGTCTCAACAAGGTACATCCCGTTCAGATCCCTGAAGTAAACATAACGCTGTGCACTGCGGTCAGCGTCAGGAAACAAATACATGTCCGTTGACGTTTTCGTATAATCGGCTTTTTTAACCCGATCACTTTGTAATCGAAAACTCCGCAGGTCCAGCCAGCGCCACTCTTTTCCACCCGCAAATACGCAATTGTTTTCAGTATTATACTCAAGTGTATTGTTTCTTACAAAAGTTGGTTTAATATCTTTTAGCGAATTATCCCACCGGTTATTTTGGAGGATAACAACTTTGATTTGTTGTGCGGCACTAAATGCATTCAATCCATTTATGTTTGCACTAAACTGAACCTTCTGATGAGTTTTATACAACTGAGGCGCAAAAGGTTGGCTTATCTTTCCCCCAATCGCTGCCTTTTGATCAAGTACCAACATGCGCCGGGTAAACGCAAGTTTAGATGTATCTCCATCCAAAAAAACTTTCAACATGTAATTTCCCGACATAGTTAAGGTTGTGTTCCTGTCGGGCAATATAGCCTGGTAATGGGTGTAACGGGTTAACGCAATTGACGAATACCTGTAGGTTGGTATTCGCTGTTGAGTAAAACCTTTGGTGTACAAAAATGGACTGATATCAACAGGATTCCAATCGTAATCACATAGCTGAAAACTGTAGTAATAACTTTTAACATTGGCATCCAGGTCATCAAAATTCAATTCAAGTTGATCGCCACTGCTCATTTTATAGATTGGCAACGACAGTTGATCGCCATACATGTGAAAGCGAACAGCTTTAATATTGTCTTTATAAATTGATTCTGGATTTTGCGAAAGACCTGTAAAACTTACTGACATCATACCCAGAATAAACAGAATTATTTTTGGTCCGGGCTTTAGATTATTGATCATTATCGTTGCATCGCCCTCTTGTACTACACTGCCCAATTCAACTTTTCCCTTGTTATCTTTACTCATACGTTTAAATAAAATACATTTGTAAGATAACAAAAAAAATGCCGATTGAATGTTTCCGCCTTTATAGCAAAACGAATAGCTTTTAACCAGCAAAAGACTTTTTCAAAATTTATCATCCGCCTTGCTGTAAGTGCAACAGCTATCAGTGTTGCCATTATGATTGTGGCTATGAGTTTTGTAAATGGTTTTCAACAGGTGATCAGCAATAAAGTTTTTAGTTTTTGGGGACACGTACGTGTACAGCAGGATGTGAACAACCGCGTCAGTATTGCCGAAGAATATCCCATCACTCAGAATGATACAGTAGAAAATTATCTGAAAAATCTTCCACAGGTAAAATCTGTTGAAAAATTCGCTACTAAATCGGCCATCATAAAATTTGATGCAGAAATAGAAAGTGTGTTACTCAAGGCAGTTGACAATGATTTTAATTTTGAACGGCTGCAACCTTTTTTAAAGGATGGCAAATGGGTATCTTTTAATGACAGCGGTTATAGCAAGGAAATAAATATTTCGGCTTACACAGCAAACCAGCTTACCGCAAAAGTAAACGATAGCGTTTTTGTTTTTTTCTTCAGGGAAGACGGATCAAAAACTGCCCGTTGGTTAAAGATTGCAGGTATTTACAAAACGGCAATAGAAGAGTATGACAGAAATTTCGCACTGTGCGATATTAACCTTGTACGACGGCTCAACAACTGGCAACCTGATCAGATTGGCGGCTATGAAATATTTTTAAAAGACTATAAAGACACCGATTCGGTAACTAACCAGGTTTATGAAGAACTTCCGCAAAGCTGGTACAGCAAAAGTATTAAGGATATCTATCCTAATATATTTGACTGGCTTGGCCTGCAGGGCCAGATAAAAAATATTCTGCTTATCATCATGATGATTGTAGCAGTTGTGAATTTGATTACCTGCCTTATCATACTGGTTTTAGAAAGAACGCGGATGGCGGGAGTTTTAAAAGCACTAGGCGCCTCCAATTGGCAGGTACAACAAATATTCCTGTATAATACTACGGTGATTGCTGTAACTGGCATTTTTGCAGGGCTCGTTATCGGCTTGGGTATCTGCTGGCTTCAAATGAAAACTGGATTCATAAAACTTAATGAGGACGCATATTATATGAGTGCCGCTCATGCAGACGTAGTGTGGTGGCAGGTTGCATTGGTTTGCCTGGCAACATTGGCAGTTTCCTTTGCTACGCTTATCATTCCAACATTATTGATCAGAAAAATAAATCCGGTTAAAGCAATTCAATTCAGATAGAAATTATCAAACCAGGTGCGAAAGAATTATTCCGGCAGCTACCGCCGCATTCAAAGATTCTGCGTCGCCGGTCTTAGGTATTGTAATTCTTTCAGAAACCAATTCCTGCACTTCCCCGGTTACACCATTAGCTTCATTCCCAATAACAATAACCCCTTCTTTAATTTTTCCAACTTGCTTAACATCTTTTCCATTCAGTGAGGCCGAATAAATTTTTGTCCCACTATTGTTTTTAATCCATTCCGGGAGATCTGTATAAACTATATTCACTCTGCCCAAACTACCCATGGTGCTTTGCACAACTTTAGGATTGTACATATCGGCTGTTCCAACAGCGCATACCATATTTTTAACCCCAAACCAATCTGCAATTCGTATAATCGTTCCCAGGTTGCCCGGATCCTGGATACAATCCAATGCCAGTGTAATATTTCCTTCTAAAGAAAAATCTGTAACCGGTTGTCGTTTTTTAAATACGGCTAACACATTGTGCGATGTTGACAAAGAAGATATTTTCTTCAATTCAAATTCCTCTACTTCCGCAACTTCAATTCCGGCTAATGTTTTTATCAATTTATCCTGTTCCTGCAACCAACCTTTAACAGCAAATAGTTCTTTACAAATAAATTGCTGGCCTGTTAATAAATCCAAAACAACTTTTGGACCTTCTGCAATAAAAAGGTTAGATTCATCTCTGAATTTTTTGTGCGAAATTCTTTGGATATATTTGGTATGTGTTTTGCTTAACATTGTAGCTTTTATAAATTTTTATGCAGGGTAACCCATTTATTAATTTCCGTGTTTTAAATGCAATGAAATATTTTATTTTCATCTGCTTAATCGCCGGTTCCTGCACTGTTGCCAAAAAATATCAAAAAGGCAAACCCTTTGTTGCTAAAAACAGTATCGAAGTTACGGGAGGAAATTTTACCAAAGAAGAAAGAACCAATTTAAGGCAGCGGTTAAATGCCCAACTCGACGACAGCAGCAGCATCAAAGTAATTGATAAATATTTTATTCGCCATGTAATAATGAGCCCACCAGCGTACGACAGCAGCTCAGCAGCTAAGTCGGCACGCAATATGGAAACGTCCATGTTGCACCTGGGCTACTATAACGCACATGCAACTTATGAAGCAGACACCACCACGGTTGGCAACCAGGAAAGGGTGCAGGTTAAATACACCGTTGAGGTTAACAAACCTACGTTGATCGATACCTTCTCCTTTATTCTGCGTAAGCCTGATCTGCAACAATTGGCCGTTCAAAACATCAACCAAAGTTTAATAAAAAAAGGCCAGCCGGTTACTAAAGCCGCAGTATTGGGTGAGTTGAACCGACTGATTGACCTCTATCGCAATAATGGATACTATAAATTTTCACCAGAAGAACTGGTCATGCGTGGAGATACGACGGTGGCGGCCCTGACAACTATTACTGAAGACATTTTTGAACAACTGCAATTGCTGGCCGAAGCACAACAGGCTAGAGATTCTCCCACCATCAAACTTGCTGTCATATTAAATCCGCCTGCAGATAGTACTAAACTAAAGCAGTATTACATCAACAATATTTATTTTTTACCCGATTACAGAAATGGTGATAATGTTAAAGACAGTGGATTGACTGTTAGATACCTAAGCAGGAAAATATGCGACACCTGTATAGCCGACACGAATTTTATTATGGGGTACCACAAGTACATGTTCAGGCCGAGGTTTTTAATAAGGAATATGTTCTTTAGAAAGGGTGACTTGTACAATCAAACAGATTTTTATAAATCATTGAATAATTATGCAAAGGCCGGTGTTTGGCAAAGTACAAATATCCAGATCGAAGAACTGCCTAAAACCGACAGTGTACATAAGGTTGACTTAGTTGTACAATTAATGCCGGGAAAACAATTTGGTTATGAAGCTGGGCTTGAAACAAGCTATTCAGCACAAAGCAACACCAACAGTGTAACGGCTGCCAATGCAGGAAACCTGCTGGGCTTGTCAGGTAATTTTTCATTCATTAACCGAAACTTCCGCAAAGAAGGTATAAAAATGACCAATTCTTTATCGGCCGGAGTTGAATTTAATTTCAGAGCAGATAGTAACAACATAAGAAACCTGATTAACGCCAATGAAATAAGCTATACAAACAATATTTCGATCCCCAGGTTGCTATGGCCATTTAATTTTTTAAATAATACAAAGCGGATCATTACATCAGAAACCTTTATAAATACCAGGTTATCTTATATAAACAGAATCAACCTGTTTAATATGCAGTCTTTCAATCTTGCGTACGGCTATTCTGGTACAACCAGGAAAAACCGTCAGTGGACATTTAAATTTCCCAATGTGGAATTTGCCCGATTATATAATGAAACGGATAGTTTTAAGAAAACACTCGAAGAAAATCCGTTTCTACGATACTCATTCAACACTGCACTGGTAGCAGGTTCAAGCCTGAGTTACAGGTACAGCAAAATCAATCCGAAACACAGTAACCGGCAGCATGCCATAAAAGCTAATTTTGAAGAATCGGGTTTACTTTGGGGCAGATTTGGCTTTTTTAAAAATTACCTGAAAGAGTATATAAAGCTCGACGCTGAATATACCTATTCGGCCAGTCGTCCCCGATCGGCCTTTGTTTTCAGGATCTTTGGAGGTGTTGGCTACGCATACAGCAGGGATACCACCGTGCCTTTTTTCAAACAATATTTCGGTGGTGGGGCCAACAGTATGAGAGGTTGGCCGGTACGTGGTATCGGGCGGGGAGCTCAAGCCCTTGCGCCTTATGGGTCCACAACATTTAATGATCGCACCGGCGACCTTCAGTTAGAATCTAATATTGAATACCGTTTCACAATTGCTCAAATAATTCCCAATTCACTGGTATTACGCGGTGCTTTATTTGCCGATATTGGTAATGTGTGGAATGTTAGAAATACAAACCCCAGCGGTGGAACAGACAGTACTCAATTTAAATTTAAAAATTTATATAAGGAGCTGGGGGTAGCTTTGGGCACGGGTTTCCGGCTTGATTTCAACTATTTTATTTTGCGCTTTGATTTTGGATTCAGAGTTAAGCGGCCTGATGTGACTAAAGATAACGGCTGGCAGTTTCCGGCAATTAGTCTAAAAAACCTGTTCGGCCGGGGAGTTGAAATACCTGACCCGGCTAATCCGGGAAAAACTTATAACGACAACAGGTATAGAAAATGGCGATACGAAAACTATAACCTTACCATCGGCATCAGTTATCCATTCTAAAAAATTTGTCATTGAAATATTGACTTTTCAAAGTTTTCCATTTCAATAGCATTATCAATTTCGAAATCGCCTATTCTTGTTCTGCACAAACTACTTAGGTATGCACCGCACCCAAGCGCAGCACCATAGTCATTTGCAAGGCTGCGTATATAAGTTCCGGTACTGCAGATCACTTTAAAATAAACAAACGGCAATTCAATTTTCGTTAACCCAAAGGATTTGATATGAATACTTCTCGGTTTCAATTCCACTTCTTCACCTCTGCGTGCCAATTCGTACAGAGCAACACCATCCTTTTTAATAGCTGAATAAACTGGTGGCCGTTGTTGTATATCACCGGTAAATTGTTCAGTAGCTTTTTGCAACATATCATCGGTCAACATTGAAAAATCTTTTTGCTGTTCAGGCAAACTTTCCAGGTCGTAGGTTGGAGTTACTGCTCCAAGGGTTATAGAACCGGTGTATTCCTTCTCTTGTGCCATATACTCATTAATCTTCTTTGTAAATTTTCCTGTGCAAACGATCAATAAACCTGTTGCCAGGGGATCAAGTGTTCCGGCATGACCAATCTTTTTTATTTGTATAATGCTTCGGAGTTTACGAACCACATCAAACGAAGTCCAGTGCAGCGGCTTATTAATCAAGAGCACTTTACCATCAAGAAAAGTTTGTTGGATTGCAGGATCTATTGGTGGCCTCTTAACCCTTTCCTTTTTTTGAGGCTCTTCTCCGGCTTCAATTAGTTTATTGGTAAAGCGCTGTCGATATGTGGTTTTGCGGGCCAAATCTTTTTATTCAAAGATACTGAACTCAAATTTCAACGGACAGATCACTAAATAGCCTGCCTGGCTTTTAACTCCAGGTATTTATTTACAGCGTTGATGGTAAGTTTTTCAGGAGGAGTAAGTACCGACAGTATACCATGCTTTTTTAATTCCTTTACGATCAGTCTTTTTTCAAATTCAAATTTTTCGGCGATGGTTTTAATGTACACATCCTCCAGATTCTCAGCTTCCATGCCGGAGAGTTTGTGCAGCTCGGTATTTTCAAAAAACACAACCATCAATAAATGATGCCTTGCAATGGAGCGTAAATAATTTAATTGACGGTTTAAACCCGACATGGATTCAAAATTTGTGTACAATACGATCAGGCTGCGATGCTTAATCCGGCTGCGAATTTGCGTGTACAACATCTCAAAATCACTTTCTAAAAAAGCAGTTTCCTGGTTGTAAAGCAACTGCAAAATATTTTCACGTTGAATAGGCTTACGATCAGCAGCCAGCAACGAACCCATCTTGTTAGCAAAAGTCATCAACCCCACCCTGTCTTGCTTTTGCAAACAAACATTTGCCAAAACCAACGTGCTGTTAATTGCGTAATCAAGTAGTGTCAGTCCGCTAAAAGGCATTTTCATCAGTCTTCCTTTATCGATAATACAATACACCTGCTGACTTCTTTCATCAGTATAATTATTCACCATCAGCGATCCTTTTCTTGCCGTAGCTTTCCAGTTAACGCTGCGTATGTCATCGCCTCTTACATATTCCTTTATCTGCTCAAACTCCATACTGTGTCCAATCTTTCGCATCCGTTTATTACCCATTTCTGTTTGAATTGAGGTTTGCGAAAGCAATTCATATTTCCGCATTTGTAAAAAAGAAGGGTACACCGGAACTGTTTCTTCGGCTTCAATATTATGCCTGCGCATAAGCAGTCCCAGTAGGGATTTTACGTAAAGTATAATACGGCCAAAATAGTATTCTCCTCGTTCAACGGGTCGTACTTTATAAATAATATTCTTTTGTTCTCTGGCCTTGAAACGATGTTTCACCTTCCAGTCTCTTTTCTGAAACTGGTCCGGCAACTCATCTATGATTTCCATTTCTACCGAAAAAAGCATATTGTTCTTTACCTGAATTTCTATCGAATTATCATCACCATTACTTAAACGGTCGGGTGCTACCCGCTGGGCAGCGGGCGATTTACTCAACAAAAAAAGAAAAATATAATCAACACCAGTCAACAAAACGAAAGCAAGAAATACAGTCTTAGCAGGATCATATAATTCAGGTACAAAAAAGGAAACGGAAAACAACAAAATAATAAAACAGGCTACAAAATAAAATCTTGCAGAAAGGAATAACCCGCCAATATATTTTTTCAAAAATTTCATGCTCCTGTTACCTTGGTACTTCAATGGCTTTTAACATTGTTTCAATCAGGTCATCGGCTGTTATGCCTTCCATTTCTTTTTCGGGTGTTAAAATAATACGATGCCTCAATACATGCGGCGCCATTTCAATAATATCTTCCGGTGTAACAAAATCACGTCCCTTAATAGCCGCATTTGCTTTAGTCGAACGAAGTATTGCCAACGAAGCTCTGGGCGACGCTCCTAAATACAATGACGGATTGTTACGGGTTTCGTTTACAATTCGTGCAATAAACTCAACCAGCTTAGGTTCTATGATGATAGACTGCACAAGATTTCGATACTGGTGTATTTCATCTTTTGTCAAAAGCTTCCTCACATTGTCTATTAATTGAGTTTGTGTTTTGCCTTGTTGCCGATTCAAAATGGTTACTTCTTCTTCCAAAGTCGGATAGTTAACTTCCACCTTAAATAAGAAGCGGTCAAGTTGTGCTTCGGGCAGGCGATAAGTACCCTCCTGCTCAATTGGATTCTGAGTTGCCAAAACAATAAAAGGGAACCCCATCTGATGGCTGATACCATCAATAGTCACCTGCCTTTCTTCCATTACTTCAAAAAGAGCGGCCTGCGTTTTTGCAGGTGCACGGTTTATCTCATCAATCAATACAATATTGCTGAAGACCGGTCCGGCTTTAAATTTAAAATCACCGTCACGTGGATTGAAAACCGAGGTACCCATTACGTCACTGGGCATCAGGTCGGGCGTAAACTGCAACCTTGAAAAGTCGGCGTCAATGATCTTAGCCATCAACTTAGCTGTTAATGTTTTTGCCACACCGGGTACACCTTCAATTAAAAGATGACCATCGCAAAGCAAGCCGATCAGCAGCAGATCAACCATTTTATACTGGCCGATGATAACATTGCCTATCTCATTTTTAATTTCATATACCGAGCGGTTTAAACCACTCAGGTCGATACGTTGTTGAAATAAATTTTCTTCCATTATATCCTGTTTTTATAAAAGTGGTGAATCTGTTCCTGTAAATTTAATAACTGGTAATCGCTTACATCTGCACTGTTTTGTGTTGCCACAATGCTTCTGTACAAGCTGTCAACCGTAGTTTTCTCCAACCCGCTTTTACGGCTCAGCACATCAATGAAATCATCGTTGATGTGATTGGTGTTTAAAAAATAAGTATTGCGAATGTACTCATTAAAGTAAGTAACCATTTTGTCAGCAATATTTTTATTGTCTTTTTTCTGAAGGTACAGGCGGCCGATTGTTTCAGTAAAAGTAAGACTGGTATTTTCGTTGGGCGCCTTTTGTTCAATGATGCGTTGCACTCTTTTTCCTCCAAATAAAATATAAAGCGCTAATAACGTAAGTGCAATCCAGAAAGCATAAGTCAATGGCGGATGTTTCAGCAGCTCACCAAAAGCTGAAGCCCCGTCTTTGTCATTCCTGCCCCGTTTACGGCCACGCAGTTTGCTGTAATAATCATCCCAGTAAACATGTTCGGGGAAATCGTAGGTGTACGAAAACACGTGTTGCAGGTATTCATAATTATTATTGTTCAACAAAAAATAATTGCTGAGCGCCCTGGGTTCACATTGCAGAAACAATTTTCCTTTACCATGAAAATAAACCAATGAGTTCGGCTGTTTGCTGTCGTTATAGCCAAGTATTTTGGTATTACTGCTGTCAAATTCTGAAAAATAATTTAGAAAAGGATAATAATAATACGCATAGTCAACCAAAGGTTCTATTATTGATCGGGAAGCAGTGTTGCCCATTCGGTCCATCATTTGCTCCATCGACATGCTGGTGTATGATTCCGAACAACCAATCTCCCGGAGTAAATTCCCGTCGATTTCTCCCGCCGAAATAACTAAATCGTTTCCTGTGTTTACGTAATCAAGCATGGCCTCAACTTCATCTGTGTTAACATATAATGTACGGGCTATTACAAAATAAACCGCTCCGGTATCGCTGATGTTTTGCCACGTATTTATAAAAGATTGCTTTCTTTCCCTGATATCGTTTTCATAAAAAATATCCTCAATCATCCTGTAAGCCAAATTTGCGCCAAATGGTTTTGTATCTTTTTTAGTATAGGTTTCCCTTAACGAAGGCAGTTTTTTCGAATTCGTATCACATGCTGCAAACAGGATTGCAACAGAAAGAATGATCGCATATGTGAACCTGGTTATCAAATTAAGTTCTGCAGTTTTTTATTTAGGTTGGTAAACCCTGTTTCTATTTTTTGATACAGTATTTGATCAATTGAAAATTCGCCATACCACACATACTCATAATTTAAAGTGAGTGAGGCAAAATCATTCTGGTGATCGCGGTTGCTGAGTTCCCTTACGTATTGATAGTTTGTTTTGTCGGGTGATAGCGTAATAAATTTTTTACCGGCCAGTGTATGCAGTGTACGCAGGTATTGGTATCGAACCGCCTGGCGATGATTATTATTTTGCAAAGCCTGCCGTATCATTGCATCAAAATCGGTTTCTTCATTTATTATTTCTTCCTCTACTTCGGCATCGCCGTTTTTTATAGTCATTGTCCGAAGCTTAAAAACACCCTCGGCCAGAAACAAACGGTAAACAATAAATAAAACAAAAGCAAGGGCAGCCGTCCAGAAAAAAAACTGCAGGAACGATGAATTTAAAATATTGTTGAAAAAGCCTCTGCCAGCGGGTGTAGCACTGGGAACATCCTTTTTTTTATTTGCTCTGGCCTTTAACAGGCTGTCAATATTATTCATGTATGCAAACTCCTTTCTCTTCTTCCAGGCAGCGACAGAATCTGTAGAAATCAGTAGTTCATTTAAATACAAGCTGGTATCTGGTTTTTCAAGTACCGCATCAACTGTAATGTCACTGACAGTTTCCTCAGCACTTTGATCGATGGTTACTATTCTATTGGTTGGCTGATCGGTTTCATCCTGTTGCAGCAGGCTGCTATCGCGGTAAATGTATTTTTTATCCTGAGCCATCGCATCAGGGATAAAAAATAAAAACAGTAATGATATGTAGAAAAATTTATGCATCTCCTTTTTTCAACCGGTTGATGATACCATCAGGTTGAATATAATATCCTTTGCGGAGTAAGCGAATGGGAAGTATAACAAAATACCAGATAATAAAAGCAAGCGAAACTGAAAGGATGGTCACGCTTGCCCAAACCGGCAGACCGGCGTTGTTCGCTGTGTCATAAGTCTGGCTCATTAAATGGGTAACATAACTTTCAAAAAAAGCAGCTACAATAAATATGGGCACAAGACTAATCAAAACCTTAGCCGCATCTTTGGCATTTCTCTTAAACGATACTTTGCGACTGTAGGTGCCCGGAAATAAAATGCCGCTGGCTAAAATAAACCCTGCCGTGGCAGCAACAACAATGGCTGAAATTTCCAACGTACCGTGTATCCAGATCACCATTACCGATTTTATACCCAGGCCTTTTGAAAAAAACATGTATTGAAACGCACCCAGCATTAACCCGTTACTCCACATAATAAAAAGTGTAAACAGGCCTAAGGTAAACCCGCCCACAAAAGCTTTAAAGGCCACACTGATATTATTAAAGCCAATCCATACAAACATAGAAAAAGGATTACCATCTTTATACACGCCAAAAGGATCGCCCTTGGCAATATTCTCTTCGGTCATATCCACATAACCATCTCCTAAAGTCCCTCTCACAAATTCTTCGTTTTGCATGGATGAGAAAACACCGATAGCTACAAAAAGAACAAATGCGATGGTAGTAAATAAGAAAATACGGTGATGCCTTTTAAACAAAAGTGGCAATTCGAATTTCCAGAACTGAAAAATGCGGCTGTACTTTTCCTTTTTATTTTTATAAATACTGAGATAAATACCTGCTGCAATACCATTCACCCAACGTGTCGCTTTGCTTTTGGGATAAAAAGTTTTGGCGTAGCTGAGGTCGTCTATCAGGTTCACAAAACGTTCTGCTGTTTCATCCGGGTTGTCGGTTGGCTGATGCTGATATTTATTCCATTTATCAGCATTCTTCTTAATAAACATCGCTTCCCTCATTACAAAATATTACAGGGTTTAATTAATGGCTGTAAATTCCCGATTTTTTAACGAATAAAAAAATCCTTGTTTTTAATAACTGTTAAAGCCAAGTTGTAAATTGCAAGCACCATGGGCATTATACAAATCGGTACCGCATTTAATATCGACCTGGAGTTTGAAATTGCCGAATTCCATAAAAGGCTGTTGGCCTACCTGATCGATTTTGTACTACTGATCATCTACCTGTCAAGCATGAAGTATGTGCTGTACAATGAACTGCTGCTTAACTGGAGTGAAAGTGCCGGAATGGATATTCTTTTGATTTCGTTGCCCATGCTCCTCTACTCGCTGCTTACTGAGCTTTGGTTAAACGGACAGACCGTTGGAAAAAAACTAATGAATATCCGTGTCATCAGCCTGGAAGGCGGTGAACCAACTTTTGGACAATACCTGTTGCGCTGGATCACCAAATTTTTTGAATGGCCATTTCTTTTTGGTTATATCGCATTCAGTGGAGCTAATTTAATTGGCTACACATTTATTACTGGCTTGTTTGGTATTGCCGTGGTGATCATTATTGCGGTTTCTGCAAAAAACCAACGCCTTGGCGATATGATTGCCGGCACTGTAGTTGTAAGTACTAGATCGGCCTTAACGATTGCCGATACTGTGTTTATGAATATCAACAAGACGGATTACAAAGTAATTTTTCCGGAAGTGATGCGCCTGAGCGACCGCGACATCAATACGATTAAAGGAGTACTGACGCAGGCGGCAAAAAGAAATAATTATGATATGTGCCACCGTGTATCCAACAAAATAAAAGAAGTGCTAAAGATCGATACTGACATGCACGTAGACCAGTTTTTGGAGAAGTTACTTGAAGACTATAATTACATTGCAACAAAAGAATAATAGAAGTTGTGGTACAAAATAGCAGCATTTTACTTTTTTATTGTTTGCACAAATAATACAAATCCAGTAAAAACTAAGGAATTAACCGCTCATTAGAGTTATTTCTATTTATTCATGGTTTCTTTTAACGGAACCCGATTTTATTCAGGTTTTGTTTCTTTATCTTGGTATTCATTATGTACACTGTTCTACCAAATCATCAAAAAATAATTATTTTAAGAATTTAATAACTGGAAGTATTAATTTGCAAAATTAACTTTAACTATTGGTATCCCGGAGAATTAACATGTTTCTTTTTAACAACCGTTGTTAGTGAGAGTACCAAATGCTACATTTCCCTATGGGGTAATTGACTCAAATTGCACGACATTTATATGACATTTAACCTTTTATTATGTTTTTGAAGGGAAATAAAATATTAGTTTTCATTTTATTATTAACATGTGCAACTATTTTGCATGCCCAAACCAGTACCTATATCAATAAATATAGACCACTTTCAGATTCCCTATCTATGGTATACCACATTCCTTCCGCAGTAATACTTGGTGTTGCAATTGTTGAGTCATCTTCTGGTGCAAGCAGAAATTGCCGACTACTTAATAATCATTTTGGCATAGTTGGTAAAAACAATCTCTATAAAACAAGAAAAATTAAAACACGATATAAACAGTACCCTGATGCGACAGCTTCTTATATTGACTTTTGCAGACTAATCACACGAAGATCACTTTACAGAAGACTAAAGAATAATCCAAATGCGTATCACTGGATTGATGCGATTAGTAAAAGTAACTATTCGGAATTACCTGATATATGGAAAAAAAGAGTGTCTTCAGTTATAAAAAAATATAAACTTTAATTGACTCCCGGCAGTTTTATAAATATATGAACAGTAACAGGCGAATTTTAAAATTTGTACTCAGCATTATCTTTTGTTATTTATTCCTATCAATTTTAGCTATCGTTTTTAACTGGCAATGGCGACCATTAAATAGGATTAACCTTATTTCGGATATATTTGTTATAACGGATTCACTTAATAAAGCAGATACATCAGGCTTTTCTTCAGACTCCATGGTTGTTATTGAAAAAATACCCGAAAAGGATTTTAATCTATATGTCCGTCCTAATTTAATTACAGATTTTAGTTCAGATTTTACAAAACCTTCGTTGAAAAGGTTAGTAAAAAAACTAGATGACCTCAAACATGGGAAAAAGACCAAGATCCGCATTGCTTATTTTGGAGATAGTATGATAGAAGGAGACCTGATCACTGAAAACCTTAGAAAGTTGTTACAGACTGAATTTGGCGGTCAGGGCGTCGGTTTTGTTCCTATCACCAGCCCCAATTCAAAATTCCGTCAGTCGGTCATTCATAAGTACTCAAATAACTGGAATAAAGAGAGTTTTAAAACATTAGGTAAAAACAATTTTCTGTTTCTTTCGGGTTATCTCTTTTCGGGTAATAATTCCTGGGTTGAAATGAAAGACCTTACCATTACGGATACAAATGCAGTGATTGAGAAAAAATTGATTTACGGACATTCAGCGTTAACAGCATCTGTTACTGCAAATGGTTATGTTTTCAATATCCCAACCAACGAATCTTACGGTGAACTTTTGTTTGATAAGGGAACTTCTCCTTATGCAAAAATTGTTTCATCAAATAGTTCACTGGCTTTGTATGGTATCAGCCTGGAGTCGGAATCAGGAATCATACTTGATAATTTTTCCTTTCGGGGAATTTCCGGTGTTGAGTTCTTTACAATTGATTCTGCTTTTTTAAAGGCAATTGCAGCAAAAACAAATTATGACCTGCTGGTTTTTCAATATGGTGTTAATGTGCTGTACAAACCTGATAATATTAACTTTAACTGGTATGCCAGGTTATTGATACCTGCTGTTAAAAAATTAAAGAACAGTTTCAGTAATGCTGATTTTATTATTGTAAGTACCGCAGACAGGGCATTCCGCTATGATGGTGAATACAAATCAGCCAGGGGAATTGACACGCTGATAAAAATTCAGGCCACAACTGCATATGAGACCGGAGCCAGCTTTTACAATCAGTTTGAAACAATGGGCGGCCACAATTCAATTGTTGAATGGGCCAATGCAAAACCTTCGCTTGCCAATAAAGATTATATTCATCCCAACTTAAGAGGTGCAGAAATACTGGCCAAACATTTTTTTGAAGCTATTATGCTGGATTATAAAAAATATACCCAAACCATAAAAAAATAAAAATTAATGCCGTCGCCAGATATAGCTGCTTTTTTTCATCAGTTTCTTTACGATCCAAAGAACCCACTGCTTTTCAACAATGGTTTCTTTGTATTTTTCTTCGGGGCATTTATCTTTTTATATTACGCCTTCAGGCACAATTATATAGTCAGGCGTTATATCTTCTGTTTTTTTTCGCTTTATTTTTTTTACAAAGCCAGTGGTTTTTTTGTGGTAATAGTGATTATTTCGGCCATTGTTGATTTTTTAGTTTCAAATGCCATCTTCCGAAGTAGTAAAAAATCAAACAGGATATTGCTGCTTTTATGCAGTATTGTTTTTAATCTTGGTATTCTCTTTTACTTTAAATACACTAACTTTTTTATCTCGTTAAGCAATGATATCTTAGGGAGCAACTTTCATCCATTAAATATTCTACTGCCTGTTGGAATTTCATTCTACACTTTCGAAAATCTGAGCTATACTATTGACATCTTCCGCAAACAGTTTGAGCCTGCTAGGAAGTTCACCGACTATCTTTTATTTCTGTCTTTTTTCCCTAAACTGGTAATGGGGCCAATTGTAAGAGCACATGACTTTGTTCCCCAAATAAACAAACCTTATGTTGTTTCTGAAAGCGATTTTGCCAGGGGATTTTATCTTATCGTTTCGGGCCTGTTTAAAAAACTAATCATATCGGATTACCTAAGCCTAAATTACGTTGACTTTGTTTTTGATGCCCCATCGAGGTTTACAGGTATTGAAAACCTGACTGCTGTTTATGGCTATGCCGTGGTAATTTATTGTGATTTCAGCGGATACAGTGATATAGCGCTTGGTATTGCCAAATGGCTTGGTTTTAATATACCTACCAATTTTTTGTCCCCTTATCAAAGTAAAAGCATAACTGAATTCTGGCGCAGATGGCATATCTCACTTTCTAGCTGGTTAAGGGATTATTTATATTTTCCATTAGGTGGAAACCGAAAAGCAACATTTGGCACTTACCTTTTTGCGGCCATATTTTTTGCCGGTGTATTTGCAACAGGCATACATCTCTTTAATCTTTCTTACCTGTGGGCTGCCATACTAAGTGCCGGAATCCTTCTACTTTTTATTTTGCCTGCTATCATCAAAAAAGAAAAGTCAGGTATTCCTACCGGTTTTAATTTATTGACCACTATGCTGCTTGGCGGCTTTTGGCATGGTGCCAGCTGGAATTTTATTTTGTGGGGAGCCATGCATGGTATAGCATTGGCCATACACAAAGTATGGATGTTAATCACAGGGAAAGCCTTTACAAAAGTTAACAACAGTTTTTTATATAATGCGCTGATGACGCTGGTTACTTTTCATTTTGTTTGTTTTTGCTGGATTTTCTTTAAGGCGGCTGATTTCAATTCGGCTACTGATATGATACATCAAATCCTTTTTAATTTTGACGCCGATGTATGGTATTCATTTTATATGAATTATAAACCGGTTTTGGGTATCATTTTAATAGCATTTATATTACATGGAATACCTGATGGGCTTGCTGATAAGGTGATAAATAGGTTTAAGACAATACCACTGATTGGTTATATTACCATGTTCTTTCTGTTTGTTATTCTATATGGTTTCTTTAAATCCTCCGAGCAGGTGTTACCTATTTATTTAAAGTTTTAATTGCTTTTCTGATAATCATTATATCCTTGTGCAAGTACGTTATATAAAAGTTTCCCCTGTATTTTATATCCGCTGGCATTAAAATGCACCCGATCTCTGCTCATAAAGCCTTTACCAGCCCAGTATCTGGCAGAGCCAAACCCATTTGTAATTTTATACAGATCCCATAGCGGCACCCCGTTTTTTTGACAATACGAAGAGAGTGCTAAATTCAAATTACGCATGATTATATTTGATCGGCTACCCAGATATGAATCTTGAGGTGTAGTGATTAGTACATTAGCTTTTGGAAAAGCAACCTGCAAATTTTCAACGAAAAGTTTTACCTGCTCCAAAAACAGTACAGCATCAAAGTTATTCTTCTGTGCTTCATTGGTACCTAATGAAACAATGATCAGGTCAGCATTTAACTGAGGCAACTGCTTCCAGAAAAGTGCAGAATTGTTATATTGGTCATATTTAGCTCCGTTAACACCAATAGTATGGAAACGAACTCCGCTACTGTCATTTTCAAGAGAAACTCCATAAAAATTCACAGAGTCTCCGGGATTTTGGGCTATAAGTGAAAACTGATTTGTATTTCTTTCAAGTATTATCAGTGAATCTTCTGAAATTAATAGTGCACTTGATTTTTGAGTTTCAATTCCGTTCATCTCCAGCTTCCATCCACCGTTTGGCAGTGTATCAATAAAGACCCTCAACCGGTTAAAATATTGCGGGCCGGTAGTTTTGTCCTTAAGTGAAATATTAATTCTTGCCTGTGGCGTTTTACTTCTAATGCAAAATCCAGAGATGCCGCAGTTAATTGGTATTTCAGGATGCGCCAATCTATTGAAGGTCCATTCAACATTTGAAGATGAGATCAGATCAAGGGGTGCATTTGATTTTGCCAGTTGATAAGGAAATACCAATCCCCTGCCTGCATCACCAAAAAATGACTGGAGATTGTTTCGCAACACTGTTCCAATAAAATCGGGCTGTATATGAGAATCACCAATATGTACAATAGTCACAACTCCAGACCCAGTTTCTTTTACATTTTTAAGTTTTCGATAGAACTCATTTAAATTACCATTGAGTACTCTGTTATATTCATAATTAAGTTGAGGTGGGTTTTGTTGCTGAATATCTTTTTGTATAGGAATTATTTGAGCAGTGCCACTGGCAGATAATAACAGCAGGCTGAAAAAAATATACTTATAATTCATGATGTGCATTTATAATTATGGTATATGTAAATATCGTTATTCACAATGTAATTTGACTAACTCACCGAGATTTTAAGATTTTATATGAAACAGAAACATTAGGTTTAACGACATAAGACTTTTTATTAAAAACAAAATAATAGCATGCAGGGTTAAAAAAATAATGGCAGCAATCGAATTAAACATGATTACAAAACCGGTATTACAGACTAGAGGTCTATCTCCCTAATGACTTCTTAAAACAACATTCACATGCGTTGGTAAAAATTGCAAATACAACAAGAAAATCTGATTCACTGATACCAAATTTACTTCAACAAGCTGCTTTTAATTTTTATTGACTAATGCCATAGTATGGTAAATGATCACTTGGTTGATTATTTCCTAGGAGATTTTCTTATGTTTCTAATTTTTTGATGTTTTTTAATTAAAAAATTAAAAGGAAGAATTTATAAAATAAAAAAGCCATCAAAAACTAATTTGGTAAAAAGTGTACCCAAATATCTCATAAGAAATCAGTACGCTCTTGCAAATAAAACACGTTGTTTGCTTGGCTTACCGGTTAATATACACAATCCATCTTCCTGCCTATTATTTAAAGGAATGCAGCGTATTGTTGCTTTCGTTTTTTCTTTTATCTGCTCTTCAGTCTCAGCCGTACCATCCCAATGCGCCGAAATAAATCCTCCTTTCTCATCCAGCAGCTTTACAAAATCATCCCAGTTATTTGCCTCGGATGTTTTTTCTGAGCGAAAAGCAAGCGCATTATTATACATATTGTTCTGAATATCGGCTAACAGTTTGGCAATATTTTCTGCAAGCCCATCCATCGGCATGCTGTTTTTTTCTTTGGTATCACGCCTTGCAACTTCCACCACTTTATTTTCCAAGTCACGCAGGCCCATGGCCAGTCTTACAGGCACACCCTGTAATTCGTATTGTGCAAATTTCCAGCCGGGGCGGCTGTTATCGCTATTGTCATATTTAACCCTTATACCCAAGGCCTTCAACGAAGCAATAATCTCTTCAGCTTTTGCATCAATTGTCGCTTTGCTTTCTTCGCCTTTATAAATAGGAACGATCACTACCTGGAAGGGAGCAATCTTTGGCGGCAATATCAATCCCTGGTCATCGCCATGAGCCATAATGAGTGCACCAATCAACCTTGTAGACACTCCCCAGGATGTTGCCCAAACATATTCCAGCTTATTCTCTTTATTCAGAAACTGCACTTCAAATGCCTTAGCAAAATTTTGTCCAAGGAAATGCGAAGTACCTGCCTGCAATGCCTTACCATCCTGCATTAACGCTTCAATGCAATAGGTATCTTCGGCACCTGCAAAACGTTCACTCGCAGTTTTAACTCCTTTAATGACCGGAACAGCCATATACTCTTCTACAAAATCAGCATATACATTCAGCATGCGTTCGGTTTCCTCGATAGCCTCTTCCTTGGTGGCATGAGCAGTATGCCCCTCCTGCCATAAAAACTCAGCTGTGCGTAAAAACAAACGGGTACGCATTTCCCAACGGACAACATTGGCCCACTGATTTATCAGCAAAGGAAGATCACGATAGGATTGTATCCAGTCTTTATAAGTATTCCAGATAATAGTTTCAGATGTTGGTCGAACAATGAGTTCTTCTTCCAGTTTAGCATCAGGGTCAACAACAATTCCTTTTCCGTTGGGATCGTTCATTAAACGATAATGGGTTACTACTGCGCACTCCTTTGCAAAGCCTTCCACATGGGCAGCTTCTTTACTCAAAAAACTTTTAGGTATGAATAAAGGGAAATAGGCATTCACATGACCGGTTTCTTTAAACATTTTGTCTAACTGGTCACGCATGTTTTCCCATAGTGCAAAGCCGTACGGTTTAATAACCATACAACCTCTTACAGCCGAGTAATCTGCCAGTCCGCCTTTAATTACCAAATCGTTGTACCATTGCGAATAATCTTCTTCTCTCGATGTTAATTCTTTACTCATTTACTTTTATGATTTTTATTTTTTTTGATATCTTTTAGCACCGCGTTAACATCATACTGTTTAACTTTATTGTCTCTGGATAAAGGCGCTGCAGTAAACGAAAATACTTAAGAACTGCACAAAAGTAGTAACTTCAATTTTAAATGCTAAAAACAAATCGCCATGCAATCAAAATTTTTACTCATAGCTCTATCAGTGGCTGCTATCAGCAGTTGCAGCACGGCTTATAAAACCGGGCAGACTCCTGATGACGTTTATTATTCGCCAGCCAGGGTAATTGAAAATGATAACCGTAGTGAACAGCGCAATCAGGTAAGATATGAACCAGCTACCGATTACGAAATAACGATGGGTATTCGTGACCGCCGCTGGCGTGATTTCACGGATGATTATCGCTACGATTACAGCCCCTATTATTATGCCACATGCAACCGGCCAAATTATGGATACTATTACAATCCGTACTACTATCCTTGGGCTATTTATACAGGAAAGGTAACTTATACGCCGCCAGTAAATACAACCCCACGCATGGTAAACCTGAACTCTTATAATGGATATAATACCAGAGTTGCAAGTGGAAAAACAACAGGTACAGCATTCTGGACAAACCCATCGACACAGTACAACAACAGCAACAGGAGCAGTAGCACACGAACATCCGGCAGGGAAATTTTTGTCCCAGGTTCGAGATCTTCTTCAAATAACAATACCAGAAGCTACGAACCATCATCAAACAGTGGCCGTAGCAGCAGTGGAAGTTCATCATCCGGCAGTGGCAGTTCAGGGTCAAGCGTTACAAGGCCGGGCAGAGGTGGACAATGACCTTCAGTTCGATGCCTTTTTTTATTAGGAATTGTAAAGACTATTGCAATCAACTAAAGCTATTTATGAAAATATATTTACTCCTTTCATTTTTATTTTTCAGCACAATCATTTACGCTCAGGTTCCTGAGGATGCGATACGCTATTCGTTTTATCCGCAGAACGGAACGGCCCGCAATATGGCCATTGGCGGCGCCATGGGATCGCTGGGAGGAGATATTAGTGCAACTTATGTAAACCCTGCCGGACTTGGCTTTTATAAGACCAACGAATTTGTGATCACGCCCGGTTTCAATTTAAACAATAACAAAGCAAATTACAGAGAAAGCAATACGGAAAATAAGAAAAACAGCCTGGGGTTTGGTCCAACAGGCTGGGTATTTGGTTTCAGCAACCGCTACAATCCTAAAAAAAGCAGCGCCCTCAGTATTGCGATAACTCAATCGGCAAATTTTAATAATGAGATCAGATATCAGGGTTTAAATAATTACAGCTCCTTCAGCGAACAGTTTGCAGAAGAGTTTGCTAAAAGCGGATTGAGTATTGACCAGGTATTGGATAATAATTCACGGTATCCATACACATCTGCACCCGCTTTGTATACTTACCTGATTGATACGGTTAGCGTCGGCGGACAGATACAGGTAAAAGGAGCTCCGGAATACATTCTGGATGCAGGGCAAGCTCTGCGTCAGGATATGCTCAAGACAACCTCGGGTGGAATGTATGAACTGGCCGTTGGATTTGCACATAACAGCAACGACAAATTCTACATTGGTGCAACGCTTGGAATTCCAATTGTGAGTTATGAAAGTAATACTGTGTTTAAAGAGTCGGATACTTCATCTAATACATCCAACTATTTTAAGTACGCTGAGTACAATGATAATTTTAAAACAAAAGGAACGGGTATCAATGGAAAGATCGGTATCATATTTAAACCGCAGGATTATATAAGAATAGGTTTAGCCATTCATACTCCAAGCTGGATGTTTTTATCTGATACCCGTACCACAAGTTTAAGAACCGACGTGGAGAATCCTGTTGAGTCATTTTATATAACCTCACAAACATTTACAAACAGCCAACCCGGTGTTGCAAGATATATTCAAAGCACGCCGTTTAAAGCTATCTTAAGTGGCTCTTACGTGTTTAGAGAAATTCAGGATGTTACCAAACAAAAAGGGTTTATCACTGCCGATATTGAATATGTCGGCCACCAGGGAAGCCGCTTCAGCAGTGACAATGAAGAAGTGACTCAGGATGAAAAAAATTATTACAAGGATTTAAATAATGTGGTTAAAAGAGATTATAAAGGAAATGTAAATTTCAGATTAGGAGGAGAGTTGAAATTTAAAGTATTTATGGCCAGGCTAGGCTTTGCTTATTATGGCAACCCATACAAGGATGCAGAATACAAAGCCAACCGCATGTTATTGAGTGGCGGATTGGGTTACCGCAATAAAGGATTTTTTATTGACCTCACTTATGTTCATGCCATGAGCAAAGATGTAAGCTTTCCATATCGATTGGAAGACAGGGCGAATACATTTGCCACTTTAAAAGAGCAACGTGGAAATGTTGTTGCTACTGCAGGGTTTAAATTTTAACCAGCGCTAATTGCCTATAAATGCCCCGGAGATTTCTTCGGGGTATCTTTATTTATCAGCATTCACCATTGCAATCGCTTTTTCCTTTCCCTGTATCGACAATAATCTGCCTGGAGTGGTTTTAAGAGAATACTCAAATTGTTCAAGTGCCTCAGATGGCCTGTTTACTTCCAACAACCACTCTCCATATATTTCAGATGAGGGTTTAACGATTGTAGGGGGTCCATATGCGTAACTGATTCCCGATTCAAGATCAACAGCTTTTTTGAAAAATTTATCAGCCGAAGTATTATCGTTATTTAGACAAGACAGTTTAGCATTTAATTCCAAAAGCATAACCTGCGCTTGTTGTAAATCCAGCGAATTAGGTATTGGACTTTTTACAACACCGCATACAGCACCTGTCGAATTACCTACCCGTTCCTCATCAATTAAAATTGCTCCTGTTAAATTGGAAACAATCTGGCTCAACTTTTTTTCATCCTTCATTTTATAGCATTTAATACCATTTACATAATAATCCATGGCTCTGGAGACAATGTTCATGTCTTCTTGTTTAATCGTGAGGTCACATACGGCATTTTTGTAATCATTGGTTTCCACCAGGTAAGTAGCTTTTTGGTAGACCAGATATTCCCTTGCCCTTTTGCTTGCGACTTCATTCGTAAATTTCATCATGCTGTCTAAAATTTGTTTAGCTTTTTCCGGCTCTTTGTTTTGAAGGTATCCGTACATGAGCCAATGATAAGCATGATAATTCAATTCGTCGTTAGTTAATTGTTTTCTTACTTTTCTTTCTTCGCCTGCTTTCCAGGAATCAATGTTGGAGCTGATAACTTTATCCCACATACCCAAAGCCAGGTAAATATGTGTTGGCATATGTAATGCATGACCGGCAGAGGGCGCCACGACTGAATATGAATCAGCTGTTTTAACCGCTAATGCGGCATGCTGAGGATCATCATAAGCATGAATAAGATAGTGCAGTGCACCTGGATGTTTTGGATTGGTTTTTAAAACCTCCTTTGCCAATTCTGCTGCTTTTTCATATATTTTTACATTTCGGCCAACAGGTACCGAACCGAGCAAAGCCAGACTGTAAAAGGCAGTTACTTCATTATTACCTTTGTATTTTTTATACAATTCTCCAAAGTAAACTGCATAGCTACTATCACGTTCAACCTTGGTACCTTTCCCGTATAAAATATTTACACTGTTTATCAGATCTTTTTCCAATTCCGTTTTTGCTTTTTCTATTCTGGCCGCCGGTGTTGGAGCCAAATTGTTTAATATGGCTTTTGCCTTATCATAAGCCTGGAAATCCCAAAGCGGATGATTATGTGACATGGCTACTCCCCAATAGGCCATTACAAAATCTTTGTCAATTTTAATTGCTTTATTAAACTCATCTTCAGCATCATCAAATTCAAAACTGTGGAGTAGCAACAACCCTTTTTTAAAATTAGCCTGAGCGGCTTCTTTACCTGTAACTTTAAGTTCAATTTCACCTAAAGTATCTGATTGTTGTTCAGACCCGGAGTTACAGGCAGCAAATAGAATAACTGTAACCAAAATCGTAATCCAAATGTTTCTTAAATGTTTCATAACAGTAATTTAAAAACTCTCAAATGATTATTTTTTTAGTTGAATAAAGACTGAAGGCTGATTTCTTCCCCTAATATAGTATTATTTATAACAACCGTTTACTTCTCCTGTTATAATACGCAGTAAATAATTTTAAATTGTACAAAAGAAAAGTATAAAATCCCGGAATAGTAAGCAATAACAATTATTGCAACGCAGCTTCAATCGATTTAATAACTATATCAAATTCCGGCGCACACCAAATCACTTCTTCATCTTTTTTAAACCAGGTCATTTGCCGTTTGGCGTATTGGCGGGTATTTATTTTGATTGCTTCAACCGCATCTTCTATATTCAGATCGCCAATAATATGGCCGTACAACTCCCGATAGCCAACAGTTTGCAAGGCTTTTAGTTTCATGTGAGGCACTAATTTTTTTACTTCATTCAATAAGCCAGCTTTCATCATGGCATCTACCCTGCTGTTGATATTTTTATGCAGTTGTTCTTTGGGAATTTCCAATCCAATTTTAATAATATTAAAATTTCGGTGTTTTTTTTCTTGTGTTTGGAATTCGATGATTGATTTACCGGTGGAAAGTTTTACTTCCAACGCCCGTAACAGACGATGAGGATTTTTTATTTCGCCTTGAGAAAAATACAGCGGGTCATTTTTTTTCACTTCTTTTTGCAACCAGTCTAATCCCTCCCAGGCGTATTCATCATTTATCTTTTTCCTTATCCTTTCGTCAATTACCGGAACTTCATCAATACCCTGGCAAAATGTTTTAACATACAAGCCTGTACCACCCACCACTAAAGCCACATCGTTAGCCTTAAATATTTCATCAGCCTTGCCTAAGGCATACTGTTCAAATACAGCCGTATTCATTTCCTCTTTAATTGAATGAGAATTGATGAAATAATGTTCTACCTCTTCCAGTTCATCTGCAGAAGGTTTTGCAACGCCGATATTCAGTTCTTTAAAACACTGCCGACTATCTGCTGAAATTATTTTTGTGTTGTAAAGTTTGGCAACTTGAACGGCCAAAGAGGTTTTGCCAACTGCCGTAGGGCCAACGATAACAATGCAGGTTTTACTCATTTGAAATGCTAAGCTTGTAAAGAGCTTTTTTAAAAATAAAAAAGTGAGTTGTAAATCGTGAGTTAATCGAATTTTGTCGATAGCATCCTCAAGATTCACGATTCACCACACAAGTATTAAAATCCATCATTTTCTTCATCTGCACCGGCGTCTTCATCTCCATCTGCTTCCACTTCATCTCCTTCTGCACTAAATCCATCAGAAAGTGCATCGGGTTTTAGGTCATATTTTTCTTCCATCTCGGCGAGGCGGCTGTCAACCAACCCTTTTGTTCCATACTGCGAAGGCGCAACCCCTTCGCTGCGTATGCTGCAGGGATATTCAAGCTTAGCATCCTCTTCCTTATCAACAGCTATCAGTTCCACCATAAAATGCCAGTACTTATTAAAATCGTATTCGTAAATAAATTTTTGGTTGGGATTACTGATCTCGGAATTAATAGGCGTTTCTTCCATGATCAATGGCTGGGCCTTGTATTCTTTGTCGTACTGCTCCAGGGAAATCTCTCTGCCCCGTTGCCAGTTATCGTTACTCCGGTAAAAAGTTGCTTTGTGTTTGTTGTCAAACTCAAAACATTTTAAAATGCAATTGTGCAGGTCGAAAAAATTTTGTGTATGCCGGATGGCAACATCCCTGTAAACACTGTCATCATCTTCCCAATATATTCTGAATCGTAAGATAGCCATGTAGTAAAATTAAGAATTAACAATTAACAATTAGGAATTAGATGCAGAAATTCCCAATTCTTTTGCTTTTGCGAGCATAAACTTGTGAGCAGCTTCATATTCATTAGGAATAATACCGTCCAATATCGCTTCTCTGATCGCATTTTTCAGATCGCCTACTTCTCTTGATGGCTGCAGATTAAATGTTTCCATGATCATCTCGCCGGTAATGGGCGGTTGCCAGTTTCGTAAATGATCTTTTTCTTCCACTTCGGCACAACGCTTTTTCACCATTTCAAAATTTTCTTTGAATCGTTTTACTTTGGCTTTATTTTTTGAAGTGATATCCGCAGCACATAGAATCATCAACGCATCAATATCTTCGCCGGCATCAAATAACAAACGTCTGATGGCACTATCAGTTATATTTTCTTTTGTAAGACTGATAGGTCGCAAATGCAGCTCAACCATCTTTCTAACGAATTTCATTTTCTCATTCTGCGGTAATTTCAATTTCGCAAAAATTTTGGGCACCATTCTTCCACCAACTACTTCATGCCCATGAAAGGTCCACCCATGGCCTTCCTCAAATTTTTTAGTAGCCGGCTTTGCGATATCATGTAATACCGCAGCCCATCTAAGCCACAGGTCATCGGTATGTAGTGCAATATTATCCACCACCTGAATGGTGTGATAAAAATTATCTTTGTGCCCGTGGCCGTCTATATATTCGGCGCCGGCAAGTTCAACCATTTGCGGAAAAATAATTTTTAGCAATCCGCTTTTGTACAAAAGGTCGAAACCAACGGAGGGTTTGTCACTCATCAAAATTTTATTCAGCTCATCAACAATTCGTTCACCGCTTACAATTTTTATCCGTTGAGCGTTATCAGCAATGGCAGCAAATGTTTCGGGGTGAATAGTAAAATTCAGTTGTGATGCAAAACGAATGGCCCTCATCATCCGCAGCGGATCGTCGCTGAATGTTTGGACCGGCGACAATGGAGTCTGAATATTTTTTAGTGCAAGGTCGTTAATACCGTTAAACGGATCAACCAGTTCACCATAATTATCTTTATTCAAACTGATGGCCATAGCATTGATGGTAAAATCACGACGGTTCTGATCATCGTCTAAGGTACCGGTTTCAACAGCCGGCTTACGGCTGGTGAAATCATAACTTTCCTTTCTGGCACCAACGAATTCTATTTCCAGTCCATCGGTTTTAATTTGAGCCGTGCCGAAATTTTTAAAAAAATGCACTTCCGGTGATGGTGAAAACTTTTCGGCCACTTTCGCTGCCAGTTCAATTCCATCCCCAACACAAACAATATCCATGTCTTTAGTTGGTCTGCCCAGGATCTTATCCCGCACAAATCCACCTATCAAATAACAAGGCAGTCCCAATTCATTGGCTGCCTTTGCAATCTTGTTTAAAATTTCAAGTTCCTTATCGTCACAATTTATATACATGCGTTGCAAAAGTAGGCATGTATGAGGGAATTGGGTATTGGGAGATAAGAATTTGTAATTGGAAATTTGAGTAATGCCATGTACTTACAATAAACTTACAGACAGCAATTTCAAAATTGAAGGCTAAGTTTTGTAACCAAATTCCTAATTACCAATTACCAATCCCCACTTCGGCATTAATATTGACCGTATACCCGTTCACATAAAAACCAGCGATTTGCTGTGTGTATTGACATTTTGACTATATATTGAGAAAATTATGGATAACAATTTTTATTTGCAGGGTTCAGAAGATGAAATGGAGTTTATGCCGATCATTCCTTTGAACGAAGATGACGACGGAAGTGCCGATGACCAGCCGATTCCAGCTGAAATTCCGCTATTGGCTTTAAGAAATACAGTTCTCTTTCCTGGTGTTGTAATTCCTATTACAGTTGGACGTGACAAGAGCATTAAAGCAGTAACTGACGCTTATAAGGCTGACAAATTGATAGGTGTAGTGGCGCAAAAAGACAGTACGGTGGAAGAACCGACAGTTAGCGATCTGGAGGATATTGGAACTGTTGCAAAAATTGCCAAACTGATAAAAATGCCAGATGGCGGAACAACCATCATTATTCAAGGTAGAAAACGTTGCAAAATTCAAGAGATCACTACCGACGATCCATACTTTAAAGCAAAAATTGAAGTTTTGGTTGAGGAAGTTCTAAAAGACGATGCAGATTTTAATGCGATGATAGGCAGTATAAAGGATCTGGCTGGGCAGATTATCAACCTCTCTCCCAATCTGCCAAGCGAAGCGGCCATTATTTTAAAAAATATTGAGAACCCTGCATTCCTTATTCATTTTGTAAGCAGCAATTTAAACAGTGATATAAAAGAGAAACAAAGGTTACTGGAAATAAGCAACATAAAAGCAAGAGCTGAATTATTAATGAACCTGATGCAGACCGAGCTGCAATATACCGAACTTAAAAATAAAGTAACCAATAAAACACGTGCCGAGCTGGATAAGCAACAGCGTGAATATTTTTTGCAACAGCAGATGAAAGCCATTAAAGATGAATTGGGTGGCGACAATGTGGCTGAAGTAAAAGAAATGTTGAAGAAAGCGGAAAATAAAAAATGGCCCCTTCCGGCAAAAGAAATGTTTACCAAGGGAGTTGAGAAGCTGGAACGCATGCATCCATCAACACCTGATTATTCAGTTGTGTACAATCATCTTGACCTGATGCTAGACCTGCCCTGGGATGAGTTTACCGAAGATTCTTACGACTTGAAAAAGGCAAAAAAAGTTTTGGATCAGGATCACTACGGCATGCAAAAAATTAAAGAACGTATTTTAGAATACCTGGCTGTACTGAAATTAAAAGGCGATATGAAATCGCCAATACTTTGTTTCCTCGGCCCTCCTGGCATTGGAAAAACCAGTTTAGGAAAAAGTATTGCAGCAGCCATTCAACGCAAATATGTTCGGGTGAGTTTAGGAGGATTGCATGATGAAAGTGAAATACGTGGGCACCGCAAAACCTATATTGGCGCTATGCCCGGACGAATCTTACAATCTATAAGAAAAGTAAAATCAAGCAACCCTGTGATGATACTGGACGAAATTGATAAGGTGGGCAGCGATCATAGAGGCGATCCATCATCAGCTTTGCTGGAAGTACTCGACCCCGAACAGAACAATACTTTTTATGATAATTATTTAGAACTGGAATACGACCTGAGCAAAGTATTGTTCATAGCAACTGCAAATAACCTGAGCAATATTCCTGTTGCTTTAAGAGACCGGCTGGAGATTATTGATTTGAGCGGCTATGCGGTTGAAGAGAAAATAGAAATTGCCAAACGCCATCTGATGCCCAAGCAAAGAGAAATGCATGGACTGAAGGATATCAATTTTAAATTAAGCGATACCGTGCTGGAAAAAATTATCCAGGATTACACAAGAGAAAGCGGTGTTAGAGAATTAGACAGGCAACTGGCGAATATCATGCGCTACCAGGCCAAGGAATATGTAATAAAAGGAAAACTGAAAGCAACCATCACCAATAATGATGTAGAAAAAATATTGGGTAAACCAAAATACAGCAACGACCTGTACAAGATTGCCAATATGCCGGGTGTTGCCGTTGGACTTGCATGGACTTATGTGGGCGGTGATATACTCTTTATTGAAACGCAGCTAAGCGAAGGAAAGGGCGAATTAAAACTTACCGGAAATTTGGGAACCGTGATGAAAGAAAGTGCCAGTACAGCATTTACCTACCTGGAAGCCAATTGTAAAAAGCTTAACCTCGACATTTCGGAATTTAACAAGAAAGATGTGCATATACACGTGCCTGAAGGTGCTGTTCCAAAAGATGGCCCAAGTGCGGGTATTACTATGCTTGCTGCTTTAGCAAGTGCTTTTACCGGCCGTAAAATAAAATCTTACCTGGCCATGACCGGAGAAATTACTTTACGTGGACAGGTTTTACCAGTTGGAGGTATAAAAGAAAAGGTTTTGGCAGCCCGCAGAGCAGGTTTAAAGGAAATTATCATGTGCTGGCAGAACGAAAAGGATGTAACTGAAATAAACCCTCAATATATAAAGGGTATTAAATTTCATTATGTAAAAACTATGCAGCAGGTACTGGATCTTGCTTTAACATAAATTTTATAAAACCCGTACAACCAAAAGCACCAATTAAACGTAGTTATAGTTGTTAAGCTAATCAACAGGTTTCATGTTGGTTGTTTTAAGGGTTAAAGAAATTCCCCCCGATTCTTCGGGGGGAATTATTATGTAAAGATTATCTTTTATTTGGTCAGCGATGCCTGTCCATCCAGTCAACTTCTTTTGCAGTTGTAAACGCCTGCATGATAGCGATCAGAAAAAGCCCACCTACGTTTCCAGCCAGATAAGCAATGCTGAAGCAATGGTATTTCGCAATATCGATCTGAAACTGGGTAAAAAAAGTGATCATATCCAATGTCAAAACAACTGCACTCGCAAGTATCCCCACCACAAAAAGAAATTTTGATATAACACGAATTGTGACGACCGGATGTTTAGCAGTCCTTCTGAAAAAAATAAAATACGCAGCCGAAAAAATTGCCGGTGCAATGGTTATCATCGTCAATCCGTAAATAACATCCACTACTCCTGATGCAACCACTTTTGATAATCCATAAAATAACACGATCAGCAATCCTAGTAATACCGGCACCGAAAGAAATAGCAAAAAAATCAGCGCATACAGTTTTGAATATTTTATAAACCTGTCCTCCATATCATCAATTAGAAATAACTCAATTTAGTTTTAGGAGTAAGCGATAACAATGTTTCATACATTAGTTTGATGGTGCTTTCAATATCATCTTTATGCAACATTTCAACAGTAGTATGCATGTAACGCAGCGGAATTGAGATAAGCACCGACGGACAACCATCGTTTGCGTAGGCAAACGAATCTGTATCCGTACCAGTACTTCGGCTAACCGTATTAAACTGTACCGGAATCTTATGCTTAGTGGCTGCTGCCTGCACTACTTCCAGCAATTTGTTATGCACTGCAGGACCATAAGTAAGCGACGGACCTTTACCACAACTGCATTCACCCTGAATCATTTTATTGATCATTGGTGTGGTTGTATCATGCGTAACATCTGTGATGATAGCAACATCAGGTTTTATGCGACGGGCAATCATTTCAGCTCCACGTAATCCGATCTCTTCCTGCACCGCATTAACAATGTATAAAGCGAATGGTAATTTTTTCTTGTTCTCTTTTAATAATCTGGCAACTTCTGCAATCATAAATCCACCTATACGGTTATCAAACGCACGGCCAATCATGTAATCGTAGGCTATCTCTTCAAAACCCTCTTCGTAAGTTGCAACAGCGCCAATATGAATACCCAATGCTTCAACTTCCTTTTTATTGCGGGCACCACAATCTAAAAAAAGGTTTTCAACCTTCGGTTGTGTTTCTTTTTCGGATCCTCCCATACGGGTATGAATTGCAGGCCAGCCAAAAACACCTTTTACGACTCCCTTCTTTCCATGTATCAAAACCCTCATGGATGGAGCTATCTGGTGATCTACTCCGCCGTTACGTTTTAAATATATCAGCCCTTCAGGAGAAATGTAATTTACAAACCAGCTTATCTCATCAGCATGTGCTTCTATCACCACTTTAAAAGATGCATCTGGATTTATTACACCAACCGCAGTTCCGTAAGGATCTGTAAAATGTGTATCTACATATGGTTTTAGATGTTCGAGCCACAATTTTTGTCCGCTGGTTTCAAAACCCGTAGGAGACGGATTGTTGATATAGGTTTTTAAAAATTCGTAAGATTGATCGTTTAAAATTCGCTTTGCTTTTTTTGCTTTTGCCATAATGCTGTTTTATTTGTGGCAAAATTACTTAAATACCAGCTATGAATGTTGCTAAAGCCGAAAATAACATCATCCCGTCTACCACAAAATAATAAAAATAGTAGCCTTGCTTTTTAAGAGAGAAAAAATAAACGATAAGTAATGCCAGCGTTGATACCTGCAAGGCAATTGACTGTACCAGACTTATACCAAAATCTTCATAAAAGAAATTACTCGTAAATAAAATGGCAAAAATTAAATAGATAAGCCACTTGAGTACTAGCGGTTTCAGGTCGGTGGCAAGACTATGTAATCCCCTTATCTTATCAACGGCTTTATCCCGGTTGTCGAAAAGTATACAAAGCATCAGCATAAAAAGAAAACGACGGCTGATTACAAAAAGGTCGGCCTTGCTCAGTTCGGCATAAGTTTTCTGCAAGGGCATAAATGCAGTAACATAAGCCCAGGTACATGCCAGCAATACCGTTTTTAATACGCCGGCTTTGCGGCTGAATTTTAAAAATTGTACCGGCAATAACGGAACAGAATATGCTACTGTCAGCAAGACAGCTGTAATTACCGGACCGGCAGATAATGATGAATAATAAAAACAAATTAAAGTTCCGGCTGCTGCAATCATAAAGAGCATGAATCCGGTAAGTTCATCTTTAAGCAGAGCAGGTATCCTTGCTTGGTCGGCAAAGGTGATCTTACTTAATATCCAGTAAAAATTATAGCTGCAAAGTGTGGAGAAAAATATAAATCCGTACACATATTCACTAACCCCTGACTGTAATAATTGTGTAGTTTGAAAAACAAGTGCAACGGCACAAAAAGCGATAAAGACCGAATGGGACAAGATGAATTGCAGCCATTTCATTACTGGCAGGTATAGTAAACAGGATCGGAAGTTATGATCACATTACTCTTGTTTTTGGCAACGTCTTTTACATATACTTCAAAGTACAATGTATCAGTATGCACCGGATTCCCTGGCAGGACATTACATTTAAACACTTTTGTAGTTGTAATGTCAACATCTGCATCAAAATTGCTTTTGGCAGCAGCCGATAAATCAGGAAACGGAAGTGAATCAAAATCGTTGGTCAACAGATTTTTCATATAAATATAGGCGATGTCGGCACCTGTATTTCCAATATCTCCTTCGGCATCAGTAATATTGATTGTAAGTATTGGATCAGGAACTCCAAGGCCGCCAACAACATATCTGGGTGTAATTGACTTATATTTTATCTGCGGCGCAGTGGTAAATTTATCTTTTTTACAAGCTGTAAAAAATAAAATGGCTATTGTTAATAGTAAACTGTATCGCATCTTTGTGTTTTGTTTATCAAATTTAATGATTGCCGGTGAAACATTCCGTTAAAAATATGGAGTTCGAAAAAAGAGTATTTGCTGCTTCGCCTGATAATTTTAACGAATTGGCTCTGGAATTGTTCAATTTTCAGCACCAAAATAACCCCGTATATCAGCAATATTGCAAGGCCTTGGGTAAAGAGGCGGGACAAATTTATGCAGTGGAAAAAATCCCATTCCTGCCAGTTTCTTTTTTTAAGACCCATTCGGTTACAACAACCGATTTTGAACCTGAAGCAATTTTTGAAAGCAGTGGTACAACTGATGAACAAAACGTTTGCAGCAAACATTACATAAAAGACCTTGACATTTACAAGCAGAGTTTTAATACCTGTTTTGAAAAATTCTACGGGCCTGCAAAGGCTAAATGTATTCTCGGCCTATTGCCTTCTTACCTGGAGCGTAAAAATTCTTCATTGGTGTTAATGACTGATGAATTGATTAAGCAAAGTAAAAATGAGTTAAGTGCTTTCTATCTTCACGATCACGAAAAATTGCATCGTACCATAATGCATAACGAATTGCTGAAGATTCCAACTTTGCTGATTGGTGTAACTTATGCATTACTTGATTTTGCTGAAAAATTTCCCATGCAGCTAAGGCATACCATTGTTATGGAAACTGGCGGCATGAAAGGCAGGCGACAGGAAATGACAAGGCAGGAGGTGCATGAACAAATGCAATCAAAGCTGGGCATAAGTCTCGTTCATTCAGAATATGGGATGACTGAATTATTGTCGCAGGCATACTCAAAAGGCGATGGTATTTTTCATAGTCCCCCCTGGATGAGAATATTAATAAGGGATGAAGATGATCCGTTTTATGTTAGAACGCCCGATGCTAAAACTGATAAACCAATAACCGGTGTAATTAACGTGATTGACCTGGCCAATATTTACAGTTGCTCTTTTATTGCCACCGACGACGCTGGCCGCCTATACCAAAACAACAGCTTTGAGGTGTTGGGACGTGTGGATAACAGTGATATCCGGGGCTGCAGTTTGCTCAGTCTTTAAAAAATTATCAACATATTTATTTCTTCGTTATAAAAAATCTCTTGAGGTTGAATTTTTCACTTCAATACCCTTATCTTTGCACTCCAAAAAATAAAAAGCGCCTGTTAAAAGGTCTTTTCATTTTTAAGGATGATCCTGTAGCTCAGTTGGTAGAGCAATACACTTTTAATGTATGGGCCCTGGGTTCGAGTCCCAGCGGGATCACAAAAGGAATTCAGAAATGAATTCCTTTTTTTGTTATTACCTCTTCCTGTTTTTTATGCTTAAAATTGTGTTGGGCAGTTTAATCCTGCTATTTTTGTAATAATATGAATTCAGCATTTTTTAAAGACAAAGTTGTGGTTGTTACCGGCGGAAGCGATGGAATTGGTAAAGCATTGGTTGACGTACTAATTAATAATGGGGCAAAAGTTGCTACCTGTGGCCGAAACCAGGATAAATTATATGACCTTCAGAAATTGCACTCCGGAAAACCTTTACACACTCTTGTAGCCGATGTAAGCAGTTATAACGACTCCGAAAATTTCATCAACAGCACCATCCAGGTATTTGGCGGTATAGATATACTGATTAACAATGCCGGAATTAATATCAGAGGTTTATTGCAGGATGTTGAAATTGAAACTGTACAAAAAATAATGAATATTAATTTTAACGGAACCTTATTTTGTACCAAACTGGCTTTACAAAC
>JAHEBJ010000149.1 GCA_024642285.1 Sphingobacteriales bacterium | reverse complement strand
TGATAGTGCAGCTCTGCCCACTAATAAATTTCCTGTCAGGCTTTCCGGCTGCGGTTGATAAATAACCACTTTTCCACCCCCGCTAAGTGCTATTTCTTTTGGCCATTCAGTTTGTGCAAAAGCAAAATTACAGGCGCCGGCTAAAAGAATAAATAATGCGATTCTTATGCCCTTTATTTTCAGTTTCATATTCTAAATGTGTTTATATAATTATTCCTCTTTTTTGAGAAGGCAAAGTTAAATGTTTAATATCGAAATAAAAACGATGACAACCCTTAATTACTTGCCGGCAATGCAGGGAAACATTCGACATCTCATCCTTACTTCATTGAATTCAATTAATTCCCGGTCAGGCAAACAGCTGTGCATAGTGAGGCTTAGCGAGATTGATCTGATTTTTCTATAAAGGAGTTTCCTTAGTTTTTTCGATTGAATTCAAGCTGATGTACACCTGGTAAAGGATATGTTAAAGTTCCGGAGACTTGTGTTTTTTACATTCCATGTTCAATCTTGTTGCCCGTTGGTTTGCAGGCGCTAAACAGCAGCATTATAACAAAAGCAAAATAAGGTAATCGTTTAACCGGATTCCTAATTGATCCAGGTTATAAATTTTGTTTTATTTGCTGGTTGCCAATGTTTAATTGAATAGTTATTTTTTATTGATCATTGAGGATAAACCACTTTCCAATCCTTCATCATATCAACAATCAGCCATTTATTTGCAACCCCATCATCAAGCCCTTTATCTAACCGGCCGATGGATGACGTCCGGTCGTAAGCAACTTCACGGGTAGAATCCGTATGATGAACGATAATTCCAAACCTTGGGCCAGATCCGGTGGTGGTATATTGCAGCATTGCATAATCACCGTCAGAATTTCCTGCCGTAAAAACCGGGCGTTTGCCGATGTATTGATGAATGCCCACTGGTTTACCTTCCTTGTCATCAATAAAATTCAGCTCGGGTAGTTTTATCAATTCCCCTTTGCCGTTGATGACTTCATATTTCACTTTTTGTGAACTGCCAATCACCTGGTCGGATGGAATGCCGTAAGCTTCTTCTGTCCAGGCACGCATAAAATCAACTCCACCACCGGAAACGATAAAAGTTTTATAGCCGTTATCCCTCAGGTAATGTAAAAGTTCCACCATCGGTTGATAAATCATTTCATTATAATGTTTTCCTGTCTTGGGATGGGTGGCCGTGGCCATCCAGTCTTTCACCAGTTTGCTAAATTCATCCACGTTCATGCCGGCATGTGTAGTCATTACAATTTCCAGGAGCGCATGTTCCCCACCGGCCATTACGGTTTTCATATCTCCTTCAAGCAATGCTTTAAAGGGTTGTTTGGTTTTCCATTCAGGATGTTCCGGTGCCATGGCCTTCACCCGGTCAATAGCAAAAGCCAACTGGAAATACAGGGGTTGCTCACTCCATAAACAACCATCATTATCAAAGCAGGCAATGCGGTCAGCCACAGGTATAAAATCGGCGCTGCCTTCTTTGGTTGTTTTCGTTACAAAATCAATGATCGATGTTTTGGAAGCACCCTCATTCCATGAGGAAAGCGGATCAGCTATCGTTGAAGTTTTTTGAGATATATCAGGAGCTTTGTTGTTGCAGCTACACATCAATGATATGCTTGCCAAAATAAGTATAGCTAATAATCCATTTTTCATAGCAGACAAATTTGTTTAAAAAATTTAATTACATATTACTTTAAATCTAAAAAATAAAAGTACAATTTCAAAATAAAAAAAATCAATGACAAAAATCATTGGTTAATGATATAACTAACATTATTGTGAGAAGATTACCCACGCAATAAATTCGAATTTCAGAAATAATTTTCACATCAGTATAAACCCCCTCCAAACCACTTGTAATAAGCATTGCTGCTGTCCCCTGCGAGTACCATTTGCATATCCCTTGCCCAAAGATCTTTATATCCCTGCATGCCGTTTAATGCTGCCTGATAAAAGAGCAGCAACCTGTTTCGTTCAGCCATAACTAATTTCATAAAGGTGTCGCTTGCACCCTGTACGGGCGGATCGGTACGCAACATAATCAACTCAGGCAGTACACGCTGTATTTCGTCATTGCGAACCCAATCGGCATATTCAATTCTGGGTTGGTCGTCGGTAACAGGAAGTGCATTACCTGCATACGATTCCAGTCCTTTCCTATCCGTAATCCATGTTGCCAGCAAGGCTTCCGGCGAAGCAATACCAATTTCTTTCAAAGTAGCAGCTACTTCAAGCCTGCTAAATCGTTCAATAATTTGTGGTGCATTTAAATTAACAGGTTCAACCGAACCTACAAGCAGCATCTCATGCAATTCGGTCGTCCACAGGGAAGCATAAGGAAAAACATCCAGGAAGCTTTTTACAAGTGACCGGGTATCTTCATCATTCTGCGTAGGTATGGGTAGCCATTGGGCTACAATCCCTTTTGCATGTAACCGTTTTCGGGCAAGCTTATAAAAATCACTTGAATACAGATTTACAACACCTGAAGCGGATGGTGGCGGAGGTTCCAGTGTTATAAGATCGTATTGTTCTGCACTACTCAATAATTCACGCCGGCCGTCACGCAGGCGTATGTCCATGTTCTTATTGGTTGATACACCGTAATTGCCTTTGAAGTTTACCGATGATTGCGAAACTTCCGGTAACAGTTCTGCTACAACCCGTTTCTTTAATCCGGGGTATTGTAATAAGCTCCCGGAAGTTATTCCGGTTCCAAGGCCTATCACCAGTGCAGATTGCGGATTACCATTATGTATGATCAATGGCAATAAAGCCTGCAGGCGCATGTATCGGAGTGAAGGCATGGCATCACCGGTATTTGAAACACCTTGAATATACAGTCTGCGAAAAGATTTCTT
>JAHEBJ010000015.1:7206-41774 GCA_024642285.1 Sphingobacteriales bacterium | reverse complement strand
GAAATTCTTTTTGAGCCCTCTACGCAAATGCTTTATAACACCGGTAAGCCTTTTGTAACCGTTGCTAATATAAGTGCGGACAAAAAGATAGCCGATATTTTTTACTACTGGCCTAACGGCACTGTTATGCGCACTATTAGCCGAAACGCAGCTAATAGTTTGTTATGTAAAACATATTATGAGGATGGGGTAAAAAAAAGTGAATATACGCTTGTAGGCCCCAATAATCTGGTGGAGGGTGATTATACTGAGTGGGATTCGTCAGGAGCGAAAATAATTAAATTAAACATATATAACGGATCATTGAACGGCGGGTCTACTGTTTGGTTCCCCAGCGGAAAAATAAAAGAAAGTTATGGGCTGAATAGTTCAGTGGAATTGAGTGACGAAAAAGGAATAAAATTACAAGCAAATATGAATAACAGTCTTTTATTTATGTTGCTAACCAAGCCAGAAGATTTTGGTAATAAAAATAAATTTGACGGGATAAAATACTTTAGTAAGATATTATTTGACGAAGAAGTAATGTGGATTAAAAAGATTATTATAGACGCTAATTAGTCAGAAGTCCTGATAAATAAGTACTATTTTTTATTCACCAGGATGGTAGCTTCTTTCCACATGCTTCATCACATCTTCTTTATAAAATAACACATCTTTAAACTGCCCTTTGCTGTACATCAACCCCTGGTCAAAAAAGTGTTTTGAATTTTCATCGCCACTTTCGCCACCTGCCAGCAATGATTTTGCTTTTACTTTTTCGCCAAACTCAACGGCCGCAATAAAACTGTTACCGTTTACACCATATCTTTTTTTAGTGCCTGGGAAATAGCGGCTGGTATAAGAAGGTAACGTACCCCAGGCAGATGATGCAAATCCTACAGGAATACTTGATTTATTATCATCGAATTTATTATCAATATCTGATGAAATTCTTTGAAAGCGGTTAATATCGCCCCACACTATTTGCCAGATTCCGAATTTATTTTTTAATTCGCTGATAACAGTTCTAAATGGACCAATCAGTTCTGCTGCAGTTGCCTTGGCGGCAAAGTGATTTGTTTTATCTATCTGATCTGCATCGGGCGTTTCTGCAATTTTTATCCTGTATACTGCGGGTGCAATTTTTTGTCCCCACTCAATTGCAAGTGTAGTGGCAACTGATTTTTCGCCGCAGCGAAAATCCCAGTTCTTTAAAATATTTGTTGCTTCCTGTAGGTCAGCAAACATCGAATCGCCGGTAGCTATATTTTCTTCAAGCGCTTTAATGAGTGCTGGTACAGTTTTTTCAAAAGCAGCCAGGTAAGTATCATAACCTGCAGCAATTACTTTATCAATTGTGTAATTTTTTTCTTTATCCAAAACACGCACGGCATTTATGCCTCTGAAATTCTCTTCATCTGGCGCCAGGTAAGTCGCGTAATCTGCTTTCTTTGGACTGAATTTTCCGGCAACCGTAAATGGTGTGGAGTTGCAATTTTGCAGCCAGCCGTTTTCAGGGTTATAAATGTGTACGCTTTCATCTACCGTATGATATCCCTGCCATTCGGTTGCAGAAGTTGTTCCGTCAACGGGTTTGCTCCAGTCGTATTTCGGATCTCTCTTTGGTAAAAAGTTTCCATGCCAGTAGGCAATGTTTCCTTCAGCATCGGCATACACGGTGTTGTTGCTTGGGTTGGCACCCATATCCATGGTTTTTTTAAAATCGGCAAAACTGTTTGCCTTGGTACGTAACCAGCTTTGCATAAAGCCTTTGGTATCCCTGTTGTTGTGGCGCAAACTTAAATATTGTCCATTACGTTTTGCCATGATGGGACCATGTTGTGTGTACAAGGCATTAAAGGTTTTCGTTTCAAAACCATTGTCGGTTTTATATTTTATGCTGATTGGTTTTTTAGTAAGCGAAACAAAAGTTTCATTGTATTTGTAAAACCATTTGTCATTCTCCATCACCAGCTCCTCAATATATGCATCCGAAATATCGGCATCACTGCTGGTGTGCATCCAGCCGCAGTGTTCGTTAAAACCCTGGTAGATGAATGGCTGACCCCAGGTAACGGCGCCATAAGCATTTAATCCTTCTTCACTAACCATATGTACTTCGGGCCTGAAATAAAAGGTTACATGTGGGTTAATGTATAAAATAGCATTGCCATTTTGAGTAATTTTTGGTGCAAAAGCAAAACCGTTTGAACCGGTTAAATTTTCTTCTTCATATTCAACTTTTGCTATGGCCTCATCTTTTCCCGAATAAAAATTTTTCAATTCCTGTGTTGATATTCCGCCTGTGCTGATGGCGCCTATACTTCCATCGGTCCATAACAACGGATACCAGGGTTTAAAGCGGGTTAACAGTGCAGGTTTTGTTTTTGGATTTTTGTGGAGATAATAATTTATTCCATCTGCATAAGCATTCAATATTTTTTTTAACCATGGAGCTGCTGCTGCATAATCTTTAATTGCACCGGCAGTATCAATTACCAGTCTAATCAGCAGATCATTGTACAAATCTTTTTCGCCATTTACTTCCGATAGCCGGCCGAGCTTTTCTATGTAATTCAGTTCCACTCTTTTAAAATCATCTTCACATTGGGCATACAATAATCCAAATACCGCATCGGCATCAGTTTTACCATACACATGTGGTATGCCATAGTTATCACGGATGATTGTAATGCTGGCGGCCTGTTTTTCCCAGACTTTAATTTCGGTTGTTGAAAAAGGCTGTGCAAATAATTGCACAGGAAATAACAGTAGTAGAATAAATAATTTCATGAGCAAGTTAATTTTAATTGGCGGGTTCAAATATCCGTAAAAAATATTTGCCTGTTGTTTTCGGTATTTCAATTTTACAGGAACCCTTCTTTACCATATCAATAATTTAATTATAGAAAGGGTATCCCGGAAGTAAAGGATTTTAATTTTCTTATCAGATCTTAAATTCAGAAACAATCGAAACCAGATGTCAGGCATCATTGTAACCGGCTTAGCTAACACCGGCAACCTGCTGAAAGACCACGGAGTATTGCCGGAAGGGTTGCGTTATGGATAAATATGCAATGAAGTAAAAAACAGGTCTAATTGTCTTTGCTTCCTTTATCCCCCACAAACCACTGCTCCTTGTTTTTAAACAGCACATTAAAAGTAGTAAGCGATCCGTAGCATCGGGTAATATATTGCTGCAGGTGAACCTTGTCTTCGTCGGTTAATTTTTTATGGCTATTGATGTTTTGCTCTAATACCCGCAGGCGGTCACGCAGCATAACGATCTTGTGAAAAAAATCATCAATCGGAATATCTTTTGGCTTCAATGTTTTATCGGCAGTTTGTAAACTCATGGTGCCGCCAATCCATTTATCACCAATGGGAACAATTTCGCTAACATCGCTCCACTGTCTTAATATTTTTAATAAAGACATTTCAACCTGCGAAACCGTTTCTACTTCGGCGGTTACATTTTCTGCAATGATCTCATCAAGATGATTATCTGTTTTATCAATTTCTTTTACACCATGATGGATGAAGGAGATAAGATAACTGGCATATTTTACGCCAACAACTACACCCGGCCCAAATTGTGTGTGTTGCAGTCTTGTGCCAATTCCCAGTACTAGTTGATTTTCTTCCATAAGTCTCTTTTCATTTTAATTTCTTCTGCTGTCAGCGGTTTTCCGCTGTTTAATAATTCAATTTTAAAAGCGTACGACGAATTTAAAATATATTTATTGAATGTTACTTCATCAGCCATGCTGGCAAATTCGTAACTGGGTATATAGCGAACCATAAAAGAATCCAGTTCGGCGCCTTTAAGCTGTGTTATCCTGCCAACAAAATTTTTATTAAACCGGTAATTTACGTATCCATCTTCCTCCTGTTGCTCAAGGCGGTCTCGGAAAGCTGCCAACTGTTTGTTCCTTCTGAAACGGAACATATTGATGATCTCGGTTAAATCTGCCCCTACTGCACCTCCGGGACCAACACTTGTTTTGATGGTTGGTTTTTTGAAATTAAAATATCCTTCATATAGGTCCCTGTTTTCGGCCGCAATCTGCTGATGCGTTTTGCTGAAGACAACCACCTCTTCTAAAGTTTTGATGCCGCTTTTTACCGGCATGTGCAGCATAATATCAAATTGATTGAGGTTGGCAATTTGCTGCACAGCAAATTTTTGAGTTGGCTTATTATTATAGATAAAACTGAGAGAGTCTTTCAGCGATACCGGTATCTTATAATTACCCATGGAATCTGTTATTACAAAAGCACCGCTGCTGCTTAACACACGTACATTTTCAACGTAGTTTCTTTTGGCCGAATCGAATACAGTGCCTGTTACCGTCACCTGTGCACAAAGCGTGTTTGCCGACAAAATAAAAAACAGCGATAAAAATGTTATTGTAAAAAATGAACGCAATGCCTGACTGATTAATTGCAGTAAAAATAGGGCAAGCATTTAAAACAGCATTGGTAAAAAACTGATTTAACTATGATTTTGCTTTTCTAACAGATTGTTGATCACGGCCGGGTAATGTGCATGTTCAAGCGCATGAATTTTTTTGGCCAGCGATTCGGCAGTATCGCCTTCTTCAATTTTGCAGCTTGCCTGGAAAATTATTTCGCCATGGTCATACAATTCATCTACATAATGAATACTGATGCCGCTATCTTTTTCGCCGCCGGCTATAACTGCTGCATGCACTTTACTGCCATACATCCCTGTTCCTCCATATTTTGGTAAGAGCGCCGGATGTATATTGATGATTTTTTTTGGGAAGGCCTTAATGAGAGGCTCCGGCACTTTCCATAAAAACCCGGCCAATACAATAAAATCAATTTTATGGTCTTTCAATTCGGGCAAATAATGATCGCCGCTGAAAAACCTTTCCTTTTCTATCATCAATACCGGAATATGATGTTCCGCTGCAATGGCAATAACGCCTGCGCCGGTTTTGTTGCAAACAATCAGCGAAACCTGTCCGTTCTCTAGTTCGCCAATTATTTTTTCTGCATTGCTGCCTGCACCGCTTGCAAAAATGGCAACCCTCGTCAGGTCATCTTTTTTTTTTGCCTTTCTGCCGGTCATCTTGTTACTTATCTTAATAATATAATTTTTAAAAAAACGAAACTGGCCCAACGGAATACTGATTAGTAAAACACAAACAGGCCAAAGCAGGGTAACCAATATAATATAGAGTGTAATCCATAGGGCTCCCTTTTCCAGTCCGGTAAGCAATAATAGTTTTCGTCCGGCATATCCACAAAGACTTCCTCCCAACGCAAAAGTGGCAATTACCAAAACTAGGTTTAGTGTATTTACCTTCCAGCGGGCCTTAAGCTTTTCAAACATTCGGCAAAAGTGGATTAAAAATTTGTGAAATGACTCACCAGATCAATAAATTTTTAATTCTTCAATCAGTTTACAAATACATGACAAATACAAAGCAGGTATTTAAACAATCGGCTGAAACGCAGGCTGGACAAGGGAAAATTTTTTTTGAAAATGTTGATATATTGTCAGCATCCTGTCTTATTTTTGCAACCGAATCAGGATATTTTTCCACATTAGCCCCGATATAACTGTATGAGTCGCTATAGAAAAATCTTTAACGGAATATTAGCCAATATTTTTTTAGTTGTTTTACTGTCTACAAGCTTTCAATCCTTTGCCCAGGATGGTCAGGCCTTATTTAAAGCCAACTGTGCAAGCTGCCACAAAGTGGACAAGGATTTTACAGGTCCCGCCCTTAAAGGTTGGAGCACCAGAGTGCCTGCAGGGGACTGGATTTATAAGTGGATTGCCAACTCGGCATCTTTGAAAGAGACAGATGCTTACGCTAAAGAAATTTCTGCAAAATGGAATAATGTGGTGATGACTGCTTTTGGCAGCCAGTTGAAAAAAGAAGATATTGATGCGATACTGAAATATGTTGATGATTGGGCACCACCCGTAGCGCCTGTAGGTGCACCCGTTGAAAAGACTGATGATTCACTTCTTTTTGGAATCCTCACCCTTGTTTTAGCGTTAATTGCATTCATATTATTACAGGTAAACAGCAATCTCCGCAAATTATCTGACGAAAAAGAAGGCGTTCTCCGTACAGAGCCTGTTCCTTTCTATAGAAATAAGTCATATTTAATGGTCGGCATTCTGGTATTGTTTTCTGTAGGTGGTTTTTATACTATCAATGGTGCAATAGGAATGGGCCGCCAGCAAAATTATCAGCCAGAGCAACCCATTTATTATTCTCACCAGGTTCATGCCGGTACCAACCAGATAAGTTGTTTGTACTGTCATGGTGGTGCTCAGGATAGTAAGCAGGCAAGTATTCCATCGGTTAATACCTGTATGAATTGCCATAAAGCAATTGATAAGTATGAAGGGCCAGATGTGTTAGTAAGAGAAAATGGCAAAGCTGTTGATGGAACTGCTGAAATACAGAAGCTATATTCTTATGCAGGATGGAATACCAATACCAAAAGTTACAATCCAGATAATAATAACGACGGAATTCCTGATGGTGCAAGACCAATTGAGTGGGTGAAGATTCACAACCTTCCCGATCATGTGTACTTTAACCATAGCCAGCACGTAAAAGTGGGTAAGCAGGCCTGCCAGACATGTCACGGTAACATTCAGCAAATGCCGGAAGTGTACCAGTTCTCAGATCTGAGCATGGGCTGGTGTATCAATTGTCACAGAGAGACCAAAGTTGATTTTTATAATAAGGAAGCCGGATCTGGCAATAAATATTACAGCATTTACGAGAAATTCCACAATGATCTTAAAAACCATAAGATGGACAGTGTAACTGTTGAAAATATTGGCGGAACGGAGTGTCAGAAGTGTCATTATTAATAACAATCAGCAAATTAGCATATTCGCAAATTAGCACATCAGAACATTATGAGTAAGAAAAAATACTGGCAAAGTTTTGGAGAACTGAATCATACGGAAAATTTTCAGGAATCAACCAAAAATGAATTTAATGAAGAGCTGCCCATGGCAGATCTTGATGATAAAGGTATTTTAGATGCCAAAACTCCACGCAGAGATTTCCTTAAATATCTTGGTTTTAGTACAGCTGCGGCTGCTGTTGCAGCAAGTTGCGAAATTCCGGTTCGTAAAGCTGTTCCGTTTTTAAATAAGCCCGATGGTCATATTCCCGGCGTAGCCGATTATTATGCATCTACTTATGTTAATGGCGGCGATGCTATTTCGGTTGTGGTAAAGCAAAGAGATGGCCGTCCGATAAAAATTGAAGGAAACGAATTATCAACTATAACAAACGGAGGAACAAATGCACAGGCTCAGGCTTCAGTTCTGGATCTTTACGACAATACCCGTCTTCGGTACCCGATGCAGAAAGATGGCAAAGAGTTTAAAGAAGTAACTGGTTTTGATGCGTTTGATAAAATGGTTGGAGCTGCTATCGCTGGCAAGCCGGTAGCCTTATTGACAGGTTCTGTTAACTCTCCATCTACCTTAGCAATCATTGGTGAATTTTTAGCAAAATATCCGGGAAGCCTTCATGTACAATACGATGCAGTTAGCTACAGTGGCATGATACAGGCCAACGAAGCCTGTTACGGTAAAAAAGCAATTCCTTCCTACCATTTCGATAATGCAAATGTAATTGTGAGTTTAGGCGCCGATTTTTTAGGCACCTGGTTAAGCCCTACAGAGTTCAGCAGTCAGTATGCAAAGAACAGAAAGATGACCGGAGAGAAAGCTCAATTGAGCAAACATTTCCAGTTTGAAAGTATGATGAGCATGACCGGCGGAAATGCTGATGATCGTTATACACATAAACCATCCGAAACCGGAGCTGTTGCATTAGCATTAGCATCAAAACTGGGTGTTGCTGTTTCGGCACCATCTATTGCTGATTCAAAACTGGCTAAAGGAATTGATACCGTTGTTGCAGCATTAAATGCAAACAAAGGAAAAGCGTTGGTGGTATGCGGAAGCAACGATGTTAATATTCAAATCATAATTAATGCTATCAACGAAGCCATTGGCGCAAATGGTTCTACCATCAATTGGGCCATGACGTCGAACTACAAAAACGGCGTTGATGCGGATATGGCAAAGCTGGTTGATGATATGAACTCGGGAGCAATTGGCGCAGTTTTGATTCATGGCGCAAATCCGGTTTATTCTTACAGCGACAGCAAAAAAATTAAAGACGCATTAGCAAAAGTTGTTTCTGTTTCCTTTAACGGAACCATGGATGAAACAACGGAGCAGTGTAAATATATTCTTCCTTCGCACCATTGGCTAGAGAGCTGGGGCGATGCGGAACCTAAGACCGGTTATATCAGTTTACTTCAGCCAACGATCAACCCATTGTTTAAAACAAGGGCTTTTCAAACTTCATTGATCAAGTGGAGTTCGGCTGCTGGCAGCATGGTTAACGACTACGAAACTTATTTCAAAACATATTGGAATGCCAAATTGGGCAGTACAGATCTGTATAACAAAGCACTGCAGGATGGAGTTATTGAGCCTGCAACAATGCCTGTAGGTACAGCGTCATTCAACGGCGGTGCTGTTGGTGGTGCAGGTGCTGCAATTGCGTCTGTAAAAGGCGGCGATGTTGAAGTAGTGCTTTATCAAAAAATATCAGTTGGTAATGGCAGCCAGGCAAACAATCCGTGGTTGCAGGAATTACCTGATCCGGTTACAAAAGTAACCTGGGACAACTACGCAATGATAAGCCCGGCAATGGCTTTATCATTGTTAAACCTGGATGTAATGAACCAGGAAGGTGGTAAGCAGAGTGATTATGAAGTGCATCCCGAAAAACCGGTTATAAAAATTACAGCCAACGGCAAGTCTGTTGAGTTACCTGTAATTGTTATTCCCGGAATGCAAAAAAATACAATTGCGGTAGCAGTAGGATACGGAAGAGAGAGTGCAAACAAAGACGAAACATCTTTATATATTGGTAAATCTGCAAACGGTGCAGGCAAGAATGTGTATCCACTTGCAGGATTTAACGGAACCAATTTATATTCTTCGGTAGCAACTGTTGAAAAAACAGGAACAATGTATCCGCTGGCTCAAACTCAGGTACACGGGTTTACCGAAAGCCGCCCTGTTATTTACGAAACCAATTTAGCCACTTTCAATGCTAATCCGGCTGCTCTGTTAGCCCATGTAGCAGCGGAAAGAGAATCACTAACTATTGGAGGAAGCAAAGACTTTGTAAAAGACGCTACTATTTATCCCGATTTTGAAAAACCGGGTATTAAATGGGGAATGAGTATTGATCTGAATACCTGTACCGGTTGCAGCGCCTGCGTTGTAGCATGTACAGCTGAAAATAATGTGAGTGTTGTTGGTAAGATACAGGTACAGAAAGCCCATGAGATGCATTGGCTGCGTATCGATCGTTATTTCACAGGCGACCTGGAAAATCCGGATGTGGTGTTCCAGCCGATGTTATGTCAGCATTGCGATAATGCACCCTGCGAAAATGTATGCCCGGTTGTTGCAACAAACCACAGCAGCGAAGGAATGAATCAGATGATCTATAACCGTTGTATCGGTACCAGGTATTGTGCCAACAACTGTCCTTATAAAGTACGTCGTTTTAACTGGCTTGATTATACCGGAGCTGATAGTTTCCCTGATAACCAAAGCCCGATGATTGGTTCTTATATGAACGAATCGGTTATGCAGATGAACGATGATCTTACAAGAATGGTATTGAATCCGGATGTAACCGTTCGTTCAAGAGGTGTGATGGAGAAATGTTCTTTCTGTGTGCAGCGTTTGCAGGAAGTTAAACTGGAAGCAAAGAAACAACAGGATCCAAAATTGGTACGTAATGTAAAGACAGCCTGTATGCAGGCTTGTCCTACACACGCTATCAGCTTTGGTAATGTTAACGATAAAGAAAGTAATATTTATAAAGAGAGGAATATTGATCAGAAGCACCGTGCTTTTTATGTACTGGAGCAGTTACACGTTTTGCCTAATGTAAATTACCTGGCAAAAGTGCGTAACACCGACAGGCATATTGGAGTAGAAGAAACACACGAAGAGAAGAAAGGAGAAACTAAGGCACATGCTTAAAAATTGCGAATTAATAATTGTTGATATCAAACCAAGTAAAAATTAAGAAAGTAAAAAGTAAAAAAGCAGGCATCAGTTCTATTTTTTGATTTTTAACTTTTGACTTTAATTAACGATATGTCATTACTGAAATACGAATCACAACAAAGGGAACCGCTGGTTGATGGTGAGAAAAATTATCACCAGGTAACAGAAGATATCATACGTCCCATTGAGATGAAGCCTAGCCGGCTCTGGTATATTGGATTTTATATCAGCGTGGCGCTTTTATTATTTGGGGTATATAGTGTTTATCGTGAAGTAACCTACGGTATTGGTCAGTGGAACCTGAACAAAACAATTGGCTGGGGCTGGGATATTACCAACTTTGTATGGTGGATCGGTATCGGCCACGCCGGTACGTTAATTTCAGCGATCTTATTATTATTCCGCCAGGGCTGGAGAACAGGTGTAAACCGTGCAGCTGAGGCGATGACAATATTTGCAGTAATGTGTGCGGGCCAGTTTCCTATCTGGCACATGGGTCGTGTATGGATGGCTTTCTTTGTATTGCCTTATCCTAACAGCCGTGGTCCTTTATGGGTGAATTTTAACTCACCGCTTTTGTGGGACGTGTTTGCGGTATCAACTTATTTCACGGTATCCCTTTTATTCTGGTACTCGGGTTTACTTCCCGATCTGGCAACAGTGAGAGACCGTGCAAAAACAAAATTCCGTAAAATGTTTTATGGTGTTGCTTCTTTCGGCTGGACCGGAAGTACAAAACACTGGCAGCGTCATGAATCTTTATCACTGGTATTGGCGGGTTTAAGTACGCCGCTTGTATTATCGGTGCATACGATTGTATCGTTCGACTTTGCTACATCAATTGTACCAGGTTGGCATACAACCATCTTCCCGCCATACTTTGTGGCAGGTGCTATCTTCTCGGGTTTTGCCATGGTACAAACCCTGTTGATTATAGTACGAAAAGTATTGAATCTTCAGGATTATATTACCATCGGGCACATTGAGGCCATGAACAAGATTATTGTATTGACCGGTAGTATTGTGGGTTGTGCTTATTTAACGGAGCTGTTCATTGCATGGTACGGACAAAATCCATACGAGTGGTATGCGTTTAAAGAAAACAGGGCAAACCTTTTCAGTCCTTATGGCTGGTCATATTATTTGATGATGTTCTGTAACGTGGTATCGCCTCAGTTGTTCTGGAGTCGTAAATTAAGAAGAAATATTACCGTGACGTTCTTTATGAGCATCATCGTAAACATAGGTATGTGGTTCGAGCGTTTTGTAATTATTGTAACCTCGGTGTACAGAGATTATCTGCCGTCATCATGGAGTACATATTACAGCCCTACTATTTGGGAGATAGGTTTCTATTTAGGAACATTCGGATTGTTCTTTACCTGTTTCTTCCTGTTTGCTAAATACTTCCCGGTTATTGCGGTAGCAGAGATCAAAGCTATTTTAAAAACCAGTGGCGAAAATTATAAAGTGAAGATGTCGGATATGGAGAAGGCGGATGCGGAGAAGTTTTATATTGATGAAGTAGAACACGCTCATTAGACTTTTGAATTTTAAATTTTGAATTTAATATTATGGCTGGAGGAATTAAAAAATTTGTTGTAGGATCGTTTGACGATGAAAAGGTATTGTTCCCTGCGGTGAAAAATGTTCGCAAGGCAGGATACAAAATACACGAAGTGTATACTCCTTTTCCTGTTCATGGTTTAGACCATGCACTGGGCATGCGTGAAACTAGTCTGCATACCGCAGGATTTATTTATGCAATTACCGGAACTACTACAGCATTAACTTTTATAAGCTGGGTTTTTACTAAAGATTGGCCATTGAATATTGGTGGTAAACCATATTTTTCTTTACCTGCCTGGATACCCATCACTTTTGAGTTAACGGTATTGTTTTCTGCAGTTGGCATGGTGCTCACATTTTGTTACTTATGTAACCTGGCGCCGTTTGTAAAAAAGCATCATTTTCATCCACGTGCTACCGACGATCTGTTTGTTATGGCTATTGAGTGTACCGATAAAACAAATGACGCAGAAGTTCAGGCTTTTTTACAACAGGCGGGAGCCCAGGAAGTAAATGTGCAGGAAGTAGAAACCGGATGGTGGATAGGTACTTACGACAAGACACAAAAATTATACAAAGAAGAAAAAGGATACTAAAAGAGCTGAGAAAAACTTATAGATTTTAAAGAGACTTTTAAGAAACAGAAATGAAAAAAATTACAATTATAGCAACACTGATCTTAACAACGGCAGTTGTAATTATCGGTTGTAAGGATAAACGTGACCCGGGTAAAATTTACATGCCTGATATGGCTTATAGCCGTGGGTATGAAACTTATGCTCAAAGAGATTCTTCCATTTTTACAGCCGATCCGAATGATGCAGGCCACAAAATATTTTATAACAATTTAGCGCCGGCCGGTACAATGAAAAGAGGAGAGTTATTTCCTTACCCATTAGCATTCGACAGTAATAATTATAAAATAAGCGGACAAATTCAAAATCCGATCGTTGGCGACCTGCCAGGTAAAGAGCTGGAAGAAGCCGGCAGGTTATATAATATTAATTGTGGTATTTGCCATGGCGAAAAAGGAGCGGCTAATGGTCCGTTGTCTGCAAAGATTGGGGCTATTGCTAATTTTACACAACCAAAATATATTGATATGGCCGACGGTACCATGTTTTATTCCATTACATATGGTTTAAATAATATGGGAAGTTATGCATCGCAATTGAGCAGGGAGCAGCGGTGGAAAGTGATAAAATATATCAGAACATTACAGCCGAAGACTATCGCAACTGCAAGTGCAGCAGCCGACAGTACAACAGCAAAATAAAAATTAAAGAATTCACCTGTCTGCCGATAGGCAGGCTCAAAATAAAGAATAGATGGATCATCAATTTCAATTACCGGGCAGTTACAAAAAGTGGACCTATGGCCTGATTGGTGCCGGTGTAATAGCATTGTTGTATGGCTTTATCATGTTTCACCCTTTTGCTCATGCAGGGCATGGAGAGAATGTAAACAGCACCCGATTTTGGGCAGTGTTATTGCAAAACAGTGTATTCTTTTTACTGGTGGTAAATGCAGCCATGTTCTTTATTTGTGTTACAACCATGGCCATGGGTGGCTGGGTAATTGCCTTTCGCAGGGTTTCCGAAGCTATTTCAAGTGTAGTTCCCATTTTAGGAGTTATCACTTTTGTAATATTAATGTGCCTTGTGTTTGGTGGACGTACCGATATTTATCACTGGTTAGATAAAGAGGCGGTTGCCGGCGATCATATTCTGAATGGTAAAAAAGGATTTTTGAATCCGGTGTTCTTTACTGTTTGGTCTGCCATTACCATTTTCCTTTGGTCGTTTTTGGGTAGGAAAATGCGCAGCATGAGTTTGAAAAGTGATAAAGACAGTATGGATTATGAAACCGGTAAAAAATGGATATGGGATAATACAGTTTGGGCATCATTGTACACCATCGTATTTACTTTAACAGTTGCCTCAACTATTCCATGGCTTTGGTTAATGAGTATTGATGCTCATTGGTACAGTACCATGTACAGCTGGTACACTTTTGCAAGTACGTTTGTATCCGGTATTTCATTGATCGCTTTATATGTTATTTATTTAAAGAACCGCGGTCAGTTAACCTATGTTAACGAAGAGCATTTACACGACCTTGGTAAATTCATGTTTGCGTTTTCGGTGTTCTGGACTTACTTGTGGTTCTCACAATACATGCTTATCTGGTACAGTAACCAGCCTGAAGAAACCAAGTATTTTATTGAAAGAATTGGTACTGCAGAAAAAGCAGGCCCTTATAAAGCTATTTTCTTTTTGAACCTGATCATTAATTTCCTTGCACCATTATTAATACTGATGAAGAAGGGAACAAAAAGAAACTGGACATTGATGACCTTCATGGCCGTGCTGATAATTTTTGGTCACTGGCTCGATTTTTTCCAGATGGTAATGCCGGGCACATTGCACGATCATTATACAATGGGCTTTTTTGAATTTGGTATTGCAGCATTGTTTGTGGGATTGATCATGTGGGGCACAGGTAATTATCTGAGCAAACATTCGTTGCTTACAAAAAATCATCCTTTCCTTAAAGAAAGTATGATACATCATACATAAAAAATAAAACTGTTTTTCAGACGCGAAACAGTTGATATCAGAACGGAGGTTTAAACAAGAGATTAGAATAATATTTACAGAAAATAACTTTGAGTTATGAAGGAATTTTTAATGATAGCATTAGGTGTTTTGGTTTTTGTAGTCATTTTTCAGATTGCGAAAGCGAGTGAATACGTAAGCGTTTTAAAAGGCGAAGCCAAAACCCGTAAACAAAATAATAAGATCAATGCTTTTTTCCTGTTGGGATTTTTAGTGTTTGGTTTAATTGGCGTTTGGTATTGTAATGAATTGTACTACGGCAAAACTTTGTTTCCGCAGGGATCTGCCTCGGTTGAAGGCGAAGAGATTGACAGAATGTTGTTGATCACTATAGCTATTACCGGTTTTGTATTTGTTATTACTCAGGCCTTATTGTTTTGGTTTTCATTCAAATACCAGGAGCAGGATAATCGTAAAGCCCTGTATTTTGCACATAGCAATAAACTGGAATTAATCTGGACGATAGTTCCTGCAATAACGATGATGGTATTAGTTGTTTTTGGATTGAAAGCCTGGTTTAAAATTACCGGCGATGCACCCAAAGATTCAATTGTAGTGGAAGTTACAGGTCACCAGTTCGCCTGGGAATTCCGTTACCCGGGAGCCGATAAAGTGTTGGGTAAAAAGAATTATAAATTAACAACTGCAAAGAATAACCTGGGCGTAGATTTTGATGATCCTGCAAGCCATGATGATATTCATGTAAACACAACCATGCATATACCGGTTGGCGTGCCGGTTAAGATGGTGATTCATTCGCAGGATGTAATTCATGACGTAGGTCTACCTCATTTCAGATTAAAAATGGATGCGGTACCGGGCATTCCAACAACACAATGGTTTACACCAAAGATTACGACGGCCGACATGAAGAAGAAAACCGGCAACCCTGATTTTACATATGAAATTTCCTGCGATCAGTTGTGTGGAGCCAATCACTTTGCGATGAGAGGTGTTATTATTGTTGAAACAATGGAAGAGTATAAAAAATGGTTAGCTGAGCAGACTTCGGAATATTCAACCTTATTTCCGGCAAAAGTGCCAACACAAAATGTAGCAGACAGTGCAAAGCTGGTAACCCAGGTATTGCCACAAAAAAAATAATTAATAGGTTCCGATAAAAATCGGGAAGAAAAAATAAAGAATATGAGTAGCGTAGCCACAGTACACCACGAAGATGTTCACGGAAGCCATGATTCACATCATGAGCATCATCATCATGAAACATTTATCAGCAAGTACATTTTTAGTCAGGATCATAAAATGATTGCCAAGCAGTTTTTGGTAACAGGGATTATCTGGGCCATTATCGGCGGTTTGTTCTCAGTTATATTTCGTTTGCAGTTGGGTTACCCCGAAGCTACATTTCCATGGCTGGAAGATTTGTTAGGCCATTGGGCAGCCGGTGGAAAATTAAAGCCTGAGTTTTATTATGCGCTGGTTACTATGCACGGAACTATTTTGGTATTCTTTGTATTAACAGCTGGCTTGAGCGGAACTTTTGCTAACTTTTTAATTCCGTTACAGGTGGGTGCCAGAGATATGGCATCACCAATGTTAAATATGTTGAGTTACTGGTTCTTTTTTCTTTCTTCAATAATCATGTTTTCATCGTTATTTGTTCAAACCGGTCCTGCAAGTGGCGGGTGGACGATCTATCCACCGCTTAGTGCGCTGGGTGAGGCATCCAGCGGTGCCAAGATAGGTATGGACCTCTGGCTCGTAAGTATGGCCATGTTTATTGTATCGGCATTATTAGGTGGTCTTAATTATATTACTACCATCCTCAACATGCGTACAAAAGGAATGAGCATGACCCGTTTACCTTTAACAGTATGGGCTTTGTTCTTCACCGCAGTGTTAGGCGTACTTTCTTTCCCTGTTTTATTATCAGGTGCAATATTATTATTGTTCGATCGTAACCTTGGTACCAGCTTCTTCTTAAGCGATATAGTTGTTGCCGGTAAAATTTTACCTAACGAAGGCGGTAGTGCCATTCTGTTCCAACATTTATTCTGGTTCCTGGGTCACCCCGAAGTATACATTATCTTATTGCCCGCAATGGGCATGAGTTCCGAAATTATTAGTATCAACAGCCGTAAACCAATCTTTGGGTACATGGCCATGGTGGGATCTATTTTCGCCATTGCTATTCTGGCCTTTCTGGTTTGGGCACACCACATGTTTGTAACCGGACTGAATCCGTTCCTCGGATCGGTGTTCGTATTACTTACGTTATTAATTGCGGTTCCATCGGCCATCAAAGTATTTAATTGGCTTACTACTTTGTGGAAAGCAAATATCCGCTTTACACCTGGCATGTTGTTCGCCATTGGTTTTGTAAGTTTATTTATCAGTGGAGGTTTAACAGGTATTTTCCTGGGTAACTCTGCCTTAGATCTCCATTTGCATGATACTTATTTTGTAGTTGCTCACTTCCATATTGTAATGGGCGTGGCTTCTATGTTCGGTATGTTTGCGGGTGTATATCATTGGTTCCCTAAAATGTTTGGCAGGTTTATGAACAACACACTTGCCTATATCCATTTTTGGGTTACCCTGATAGGTGCTTATCTGATCTTTTGGCCAATGCACTACCAGGGACTAGCCGGTATGCCTCGTCGTTATTACGATTTTTCAGGCTGGAGTTCATTTAACATGTTTAACGGACTGAATGAGTTCATCAGTTTTGTTGCCATGATTGTATTTGCCGCTCAGTTCCTGTTTGTTTATAATTTCTTTTACAGCATGTACAAAGGAAGAAAAGTTACTGACTTGAATCCTTGGGGAGCCAATACTTTGGAGTGGACAACTCCACTTAATCCCGGTCACGGAAACTGGCCAGGCGAAATACCTGAAGTTTATCGTGGCGCATATGACTATGCAAAAGACGGTAAAGAATTTATACCGCAAACAACGCCTGTTGGAGATGATGAATCCAAAGGACACTAATAAGAAAAAAGTAAGTGTGCGATTGATTTTGAAGAGCAATAAAATTTAGATTTTTGAATAGTTCCGAACAAGAGAATAAAACCATAGTTGACTCAACATCGTTTACGTTGGCGAGTAAAGTGAAAGATTATTTTCAACTGATCAAGTTCACTTTAAGTTTTATGGTTGTGTTCAGTACAGTGGTTAGTTTCTTAATAGCTCCTAACGAATTGTATTTTGTAAGGAATAGAATAATATCAGTTCTTTTACTTTTTGTGGCAGGTATGTTGACTACCGGATCGGCCAACGCAATAAACCAGCTGATGGAAAAATCATCCGACAGTCTGATGATGCGTACTGCAAAAAGACCGGTTGCCAGCGGAAGAATGAGTGTGAATGAAGCAGGCATTTTTGCTTTTATCACCGGCGCCGCAGGCGTGTTTATGATGTGGAAGTTCTTTAACATGGAAAGTGCGATGGTAAGTTTGGCCAGTTTGTTTTTATACGGCTTTATTTACACACCACTTAAAAAGGTGAACTCCATTTCGGTATTGGTTGGTGCAATTCCCGGTGCTTTACCCTGTTTGATAGGATGGGTAGCCGCATACGGAAATGAAACGATCAGCTGGTCCGGTGCCTGGGTTTTATTCGGCATTCAGTTCCTTTGGCAGTTTCCGCATTTTTGGGCAATTGCCTGGCTGGCACATAAAGATTATACCAATGCCGGTTTTAAATTGTTGCCTGCTGATAAGGGGCCAACAAAATTTACTGCGGTCCAGAGTATAATCTACAGTGCTATGATGATTCCGGTAGGATTTCTGCCTTATCTGTCGGGCATCAGCGGGATAGAAAGCATGTTTGTTTTACTGGCCTGCAATCTTTGGATGGTGTATGTGAGTGTGTTGTTATTCATTCGCATGGATGCAAAAAGTGCAAGAAGAGTAATGTTTAGTTCTTATTTCTACCTGATGATAGTTTTGCTGGCAATGTTTGCCAACCGGGCGATTTTGTAGAAAGTAATAAATAAGATTAATAAATTTCCCCGAAGGGATAACGTGATATGAGTATAGTGGCAATGGAACAACGAAAAAAAATTCATCCGCATAAATTTACCCTGTGGGTGGGCATTGGCAGTTTGCTGATGATGTTCGCAGGGTTAACGAGTGCATATATAGTTAAACGTAATCTGGCCAATTGGCAAACGTTCGACTTGCCATCGTTTTTTTGGTTTGGTACAGTGGTTATTTTGCTGAGCAGTGTTATGATTCACCTGGCTAAAAAAGCATTTGTACAGCGGGAAATGAAAAAATACAGGAGCCTTCTTTTGGTAACTGTAGTTTTAGGAGTTCTTTTTATTTTGTTTCAGGTACTGGGTTTCCGGCAACTGTATGCACAGGAAGTTACAATTACTGCAAACGTATCTTATTCGTTTATGTATGTGATTGTGAGTTTGCATGCGGCGCATGTGGTTGGCGGATTGGTAGCAATGATTGTGTTATTTGCCAAGGCATTCAGTAAGAAAACAAGAATTTATAATAGTGTGCCGATTGAGTTGGTAAGTACATACTGGCACTTTGTAGATGTGCTTTGGATTTACTTGCTTGTTTTTTTAATAATGATAAGATAAAAAATAAAGGTTTAGCATTTAGTTTTTAATATTTAGAATTTACACCGATATGTCAACAAACGCGATACAAACAAATACCAAATGGTGGAATGGCGGAAGAAGCCCTTTCAATGTAAGCTATGGTAAAGTGATGATGTGGTACTTTTTGATGAGTGATGCTTTTACATTTGGAGCATTCCTGATCAGTTATGGCACCATTCGTTTCAGCGTAAATAACTGGGCCGATCCGAACCATGTGTTTAATGCCTTTCCTTTTGCAGGACATGCTAACCTGCCGCTGGCGTTTGTTAGTTTGATGACGTTTATTCTGATCTTCAGTTCAGTAACGATGGTATTAGCGGTGCATGAAGGACACAAGATGAACAGGAAAGGTGTTGAAAAATATATGGTTCTTACCATTCTCGGCGGGCTAGCCTTCTTGGGTTGCCAGGCATGGGAGTGGACACACTTGATTACTGGCGATCATGCAGTTTTAGTGAACGGCCAAATTGAACATTGGGGAACTACGGTAAGCAAAAATCCCTGGGGACATGAAGTGATGCATGAAGGAGCTATGGTGGCCACACCTGGACCGATTGCGTTTGGAGGCTATTTCTTTGGTATTACCGGCTTCCACGGCTTTCACGTATTTAGTGGAGTTATTATTAATGTAGTCATGCTCATTAAAACAAGGCTGGGGCATTTTGATCAGCGTGGACATTATGAGATGATTGAAAAAGCAGGATTGTACTGGCACTTTGTAGATCTGGTTTGGGTATTTGTATTCCTTTGCTTTTATCTGATATAACTTTTGTAAACAGCATTAAAGAATTATTTTAAATAAAGAATTATGAGTGAACATGCAGTTTCATCACCAGAAATAACTTTCTCTCCGGAACATGCTTCAGGAACGAAAAAAATATGGAAAACATTTTGGATACTTTCTATTATCACAATTGCAGAATTAGGAATAGGATTGGCTATTTATAATATTCATAAAGGACCAGATCCCAGCGCCGCCCTTGTGTTATTTTTTAAAGGCATGGTTTGTATTTTAACCCTTGCTAAAGCCTATTATATTGTATCAATTTTTATGCATCTTGGCGATGAGATCAGGAATATGATCATGACAATAGTAGTTCCACTTTTGTTGTTTGTATGGTTTATAACTGCATTCCTTTGGGATGGTAATGCCTGGAAAAACCTGCGTAATACCGACGGCGGTAGCCGCACTGCTCCAACAGAACAAGTTCAGCAACATGCTCCTGCTGCAGTTGATAATCACGAAAAGAAATAGACTTTCCTCTAATTATGATAGTTAACCACCGCAAATCTGCGGTGGTTTTTGTTTTATAAGGGAAATGAGCTTCATTGCCCTAAATTTGCAGGAATAAAAAACAGAAATGTTGAGATAAAAAGAACTCCATTTTTGAGCAGAAGAAAACAGTAGGAGATATGAATAAGAAAGCCATTTTAGGATTGATGCTGGCAACGGTTTTACCTTTTGCCGGTTATTTTATTGTAAAACATTACAGCAATGATGCAGTACATATGCCCGGCAGGTATTTTACACCTGATAGTGTGGTAGTATCTGAAAAAAATGGCAAAATGCTAACCGATACCATCTGGCATAAAGTAAAAAATATTGAGTTTACCAATCAGCTTGGTAAAAAAGTATCGCTCGATGATTTGAAAGGAAAAATATTGGTGGTTGATTTTTTCTTTTCGAGATGCCCGAGTATTTGTCCGGGGCTGGCCATGAGTATGAAACGACTGCAGGATTCATTTAAGAAGAATGACAGCATTGTACAGTTCATATCCATTAGTGTTGATCCGGAACATGATTCGGTTCCACAGTTGAGAAAATTTGCCGACCGCTATAATGCCAATCATGATAGCTGGTGGTTTGTAACCGGCGATAAGAAAGAGATCTATGATTTTGCATTGAATGAACTAAAAGCGGGACTGGCAGATACTGAAGTTGATTCTGCCTTTATTCATACTGAAAACTTTTTTCTTTTGGACAGCAGTCGCGTTGTTCGTGGCTGGTACAACGGCTTTGATACGGTAAAGCAGGCGCAACTGGTAAGGGACATTCCTTTGCTGATGCTGGAGAAAGACAAGAAGAAACCATCCGTGTTCAGAGAGTTCATTCCAATTCTGCCTGTAATATTTATTTGCATGGGAGTTGTATTGGTAGCGGTAATAGTTTTTAACCGGCGAAAGAATAGAGAAGAAAAACAGACTTAATAAAATATGTTACAGCCAATTTTAAAAAAGAACGACAAAAAAGCAAAGCTGTTTATTTACACGGTATCATTTGTCGTGTTTGCTGCGGTGGTTTTTCTCAGTAAATATAAATTAGAGCTCGATCTTAGCTTTGATGTTCACGTGTTTGCAGCGGCAAATGCCATCATCAACTCATTGGTTGCCGTTTTTCTTTTGGCTGGGTTAGTAACAGCAAAGCAAAAAAAATACGAACTGCACAGGACAATCATGCTTACGGCTATCATTCTCTCGGTTTTATTTTTGGTCTCTTATATTGCCCATCATTTGCTGGCCGGTGAAACTAAGTTTGGCGGCACTGGAACCATAAAGACATTTTATTATTTTATTCTGATAACACATATTCCGCTGGCGGCAATTATTTTACCCTTTATATTATTTACTGCTTACCGCGGGCTAACCGGCGAATATGATAAACATAAAAAACTGGTACGCATTACCTGGCCGGTTTGGTTTTATGTAGCAGTTTCCGGTGTGGTTGTATATTTGATGATCAATCCTTATTATCAGTAAAAAACATGCAATGAAGAAAGCGACTGCATTTGCAACCCTCAGCCTGATGCACAAAGCGTTGCTGGCTGGACAGATCATTTTCTCTGTAGTGATGTTTATATTAGTTCAGCAAAAAATATTCGAACCTGTTTTAACCAAACATGAAAAGATCATGCAGGTTATTGCACTGATATTTGCAGCCCTCTCCCTGTTTATTGGAGCCAGCTTTTTTAAAAAGAAACTGGCGTTAATAAATGACAATATGGTTATTGATGCAAAAGCTAAGCTTTCGCAATACCAATCAGCCAGTTTAGTTCAATGGAGTTTGCTTGAGGCAGCCATTCTGGTTTGCGGAATTTCTTATTTACTTGCCGGGAACTATGCTTTTTTGGTATTGGCAGCAGTACTGATCCTGTATTTTGCTATGTTGATTCCGGTAAAAACCAAGATAGCTGCACAACTTAATCTGCAAACATCCGAGCTGGATGAATTATAATTCCTCGGCAATAATCTTAAAAGGATTCAGATAAATTATTTTAACCGTAACAGTATCTCCAACTTTCACGCCGTCTTTAGTTGGAAGCTTAACCCGTATTTTGTCGCCAATCAAATTTAAATATGTCCCATGTGGACCTATTTTGTAAACTGTAGCGTCAATAGGACTGTCAGCTTTATTTAGTTTAACGGCGGTATAAAATTCAGGGATGTACTTATTATTATAGAGCTTGGCCGTGATCTTATTTTTCTTATCGGTATTTTCAAGTGCAAAAGTTACTGCTTCGTTTAATTCAGCTTCGGTTGGTATTATTTGCCAGGGTGATAAGGGTACCGGAAAAAAAAGGTAGCTGTCTATTTCCTTTACAAAATATTTATCATCCACAACTTTCAGATAACCGATAAAATTATTCTCTGTTTTTGATTTGTTGATAAGCACATCCAACGCCGTGTTGTACAGGAACTGAATTTTTGATGCCACCATCCTGTCTCCTCTACCCGAAAGGCCAACATTGAAACTCACCGTATCGCCAATATGGAAAACATGCTTTTTGCCAAGGCTTTTTTCATCTACAGTTCCATTCACTACTTTTTTCTTGCCATTTACCTCGTACTCAATCATGATGTATTTCTTTTCGTGATTTACAAATGATACATTGCCGGTAAGAAGAGTGTTACTCATAAGTGTAAAAAGTAGTCCTGAAAACTTTAACGAAGGTACAGGTATTATAAAGGAGTTGATGAATAGGTCTACAATGTCAGCTCTTCGGAGGGGTCCCAATAACGATTTTTAAAATCAACCACCACATCATCTTTAACTACTATGCCATCTTTTTTTAAGAGATCCTCCATTGTTGGCGTACCAAAGTGATGTTTACCACTAAGCATTCCATTTCGATTAACCACACGCTGTGCCGGTACTTTGGGCTTAACCGAATGGGCTGCATTCATCGCCCAGCCTACCATTCGGGCACTTAGTTTTGTTCCAAGGTAAGTTGCGATGGCTCCATAAGAGGTCACCTTTCCCTTTGGTATCTGCCGAACCACATCATAAACGTCAGAAAAAAAGCTATACTCCTTTACAGTATTCTTTGGAGTTTCCTTTGCCGCAGGAATTTGTTTTCGGAAAACAGCCTTTTGTTTATTTATTTTTTTTGCCATCAGGGATTAAAGATAACAATTCAGTTCGTTTTGGGTCAGGAACATTAATATACTCATAAGGACAGTGCATGCATCCATTACCACAGCATTGCCCCCTGTCTAAATGGTATTTGGCAGTAAGTACAATAAACCCCTGTTCATTGTAATAAAAATCTTCTCCCTCGGTCCAGTTATTCTTCATCCTTTAAAATTTCTTGCAGTTGATCATCAATATTTTTAATTGTAGCTGGCAAAGTAAATTTCAGGTAATGTATTTTTTTACTTTGAGCTATATCCAGACTTTCGTAATGGGTTTTAATTTTCAATTCCTCTTTCAAAGTCGATTCCGCATAAACATTATCAAAGTCTTCAACAATAGTCAGCCCATAAAGTTCGGCTACTCTTTTTGTAAAATGATATAAGTCGGGCGAATCTGTTTTGAGATGGATAAATCCTGTTGGCTTCAGTATTTGCTGATACACCCTCAAAAACCTGGGATGTGTTAATCTTTTTTTTGCTTTTGAAGTTCGCAACTGCGGATCCGGAAAAGTGATCCAGATTTCATCCACCTCGCCTGGTGCAAAATAATCGCCTAGTTTTTCTATTTGTGTTCGTAAAAATCCTGCATTAGCAATATTTTCCAAAAGGCATTTTTTTGCACCGATATACATACGGTTTCCCTTTACGTCTACACCAATAAAATTTGTTTCCGGAAACAGCTGCGCCATCCCAACCGTATATTCTCCCCGTCCACAGGCGAGTTCCAATACCATTGGATTGTCATTCTTAAAAAACGAACTCCACTTGCCTTTCATATCTGGTGGGTATTCCAATGTGTTGCTGAATGTCTTAAGATCGGCAAACCGTTGTAATTTTTTCTGAGCCATGGCTGGCAAAGATAAATAATCATGATTTTAGCTGATTGGCAATTTATGGCCGGTTTTCTTACCGATAATGTCGAAATTTTACAAAAATCAGCCCCAAATGAAGTAAATTTACCGACTAGATTAAACAAAACTATTTATATGAAGACTGTAATAGTCCCTGTTGATTTTTCTGAAACATCGGTGCATGCCGCCAAGTATGCCGCCCAGCTGTTAACCGGCCATTATGGTGTAACGATGATATTATATCATGGTTATAGTAAAACTTCAGAAGCTGCAAAAGCTACTGAAAGTCTTGAGCACCTGAAAGAATCTTTAGTGAAAGATAATATTATTAAAATTGAAATTTTGGCCCATGAAGAAGACGATTTTGTTGATGGACTGGAAAAAGCCGCCCGCCACCGAAGCGCCGATCTGGTCATTATGGGAATTACAGGCAAGTCTGCAATTGCCCAGGTTTTTTTTGGAAGCAATACTTTGAAAATGTCTGAAAGGAAAGTTTGCCCGGTGTTGATCGTTCCTCAGAATGCTTCTTTTAATCCGGTTAAAAATGTTATGCTGACGTCTGACTTTAAAAACACATTGGATTCAACACCTTCTGCGCCTATTAAAAAATTCCTCGACATGGTTAAAGGTAATCTGCATATCGTTAATGTTGATAGCGAACACTATATTACTCTTTCTGAAGATCATGAAAAAGAAAGAGAGACATTGAGGAAATTGTTTGAAGAATATGATCCCCAGTTTTATTTTATGCGTTTGTTTGATGTAGATGAAGCAATCAACCTTTTTGCCGAGAGCAGAAATATTGATCTGATCATCGCTATACAAAAGAACCGTTCTTTTATAGATAAATTATTTAACGGCAGCCGAACCAAAACATTATCATACCATAGCAAGATGCCGATTTTGGTAATGCATGAGTAAGGAAAAGATAAATTATTATCCCCCGCTTGTGGGGGATTTTTTTGCAGGTATATCAGGCAATATCTTCGAGGCGACGCACAACCTTGCAATTATCCAACTTGAAGAATTCAATTACATCAGAACAAAGGCTGTCTCTCACAGTTATCAATAGTTTTCCCGATGTATTACCTGAGTAGAAAGCCACAGATTTAATAATAGCATCGTAAAATCCTTTGCCATCCAGTTCCAGTTTGCCAGCCTCGTCAATCACAAGCAAGTCAGGGGTTTGTTTTAGTGCCGATGATAAAATGAGGTTTGCTTTCTCAAATGAAGCACTATAAAAATTAAATTTTCCAACGGAAGTTAATGGTTCATTTGTTGAAGTGACATCCTTGCATTCAATATCAAAAATGTTTTTTGTATGCAGGTCAAGAATTTTCCGGCTGCCATTTATATCAGGCATTAAAATGCCATAAATATTTTTCTGCTTATCGCACCATTGCAATAGTTCAGTTGTTTTTCCGCTGTGTATTGGCCTCGAAAAAATAGTGATGCTCATCTTGTTGTTGACGGCTCGGTATAAGTAAGTGTAAAATGAATTAAGGTTGTAACAAAAGTGCTCCATCTTCCTAACCCTGTATTCAGCTTACTTTGCTGCCATGCAAGCGAAGTTAGTAGTCGAAGAACAGGTATAAAGGATAATATTTGAACAACTTCTTCCCCGTACTTGCTTTGCTTTTTTTTCAGAAATTGCTGAATGGCTTTTGTAAGCAGCGGGCCAATAATTATATACCAGATCAGGATAGCAGATAATGTCCAGCTGATTGTTTTAACGACGGCAAGCCAGCCTTCGGTTCTATCAGATGCAAATAAGAAAAGTATAACAGAAAGCATGATCATAAATCCAATGAGCACCCACAGTTTTTTGAGTTTATTTTTTTTGGTAGTAATTTTAATTTCAGTAATTGAAAGTTTTGCATCTTCGTCTGAAATAAATTTTGGGTTTTTGGCATAAAAACTATGAATAGTTTTTAACGCAAGCCACGCAATAAAAAATCCTCCGGCCAGGTATATGAACAGGTACACAGCTATGATCCAGTAACTTCCAGTTGATGTAGTAAAACCAAGTTGTTCAGAAAGCAAGTTTATCATAGCATCGGCAGCTTTCCAAAGCGATTCTCCAAAAAATAAAGTAAGAACGAGTAATTTTTGAATAGCCGATTCCAGCATTGCAATCGTACTCAATAATAAAATGCTTATAAAATTAACCCTCATCAAGCTGAATAAACCATAACCCAACAATGCCTGAAACCCAACGGCGATATATGCTGGCGGCGGCGTATGTGGACTCACCATGGCTTTAACAATCAAAACAATCAAAGCACTTTTTAATACCTGTTTAAAATTATGTTCAGATATTTCGGCAATCATGCTGATCATAATCACCGCCATACCACCAACCAGTAAACCGGTAAACGGAATCTGTAAGGCATGCATAACGCCACCCAGACCGCTTTCGGTAAAAGCCCATAAAGCTGTCAGTCGATGTATGGCAACAACTCTTTGCTCTGCGTCTATATTTTTATAAGCAATCTTCATTAGCAAAATAAAAACTGATTTATACAAATATAGGAAACTGCCTGCTGCTGGTTTTTATGTAGTTAGTAGATATGTAGACCTAAACGCCTGTTTATTGGCGTCATTAATTCATTTTTGTTATTTTTAATGTTGCTATAAATAAGAATGCAGTATGGAAAAACACAAAGATGAGTTTATGCGGGAAGCCATCCGGCTTTCGGTAAATAATGTAGAGGAAGGTAAAGGCGGACCCTTCGGTGCTGTTGTAGTGAAGGATGGTAAAATAATTGCCCGCGGGGTAAACCAAGTGACAATCAGTAATGACCCCACAGCACATGCAGAAGTGGTAGCCATACGTAACGCATGCATTGCTTTAAATACTTTTCAACTGGACGGTTGCGAAATTTACGCAAGTTGCGAACCCTGCCCTATGTGCCTGGGTGCAATCTATTGGGCCAGACCAGAAAAACTTTTTTATGCCAATACAAAAGATGATGCAACAGCCATTAATTTTGACGATCAGTTTATTTATGAAGAGATTGCCCGTCCGATAGGCGAAAGAAAACTATTTACTCAACAGATATTGCGAGACGAAGCGCAGAAAGCATTTAGGAAATGGCTGGAAAGCGAACATAAAGTTATTTATTGAAAAATAAATAGGTTTTTGTTTCGTTACAAAATATTTGATGCTGCTGGCTGGGTACTTCTTGTAATATTCAATCCTGGTTATTATTTTTCTGTTTCAGGTTTATGTCTTCTCTAATACATCTTTTATGAAAGTGAATATCGTTTTTTGGATTGGTATTGTCGGACGATTAGCTGGAATAATTGTAGCAATCGTATTCTTAATGTCAACGGGTGGTTCGGGTGCTATTTATTTTGCTGGATGAGTTTTTTAGTATAGGAAGCGGAATGTATCACCTTTTCTGCAGTTTATTTTTAGAACTTGTTAAGCTCAGAAATTACCAGGCAAAAAATGACATCACTGCTGGCGATTATTCTAGTGAAAATTTTGGGTTTTAAGGTCAATTAACCACTTTTATATAACCATAGCCCTGGGCCTGCCTGGTCACCAGTTCAAATAATGCATCGGGTACCGTTGTTACTCCCTGTAGTAACTGGCCTTTTTCAATACGATGGAATTTCATGGCTTGCTCACAAACGGCAAATGTTACCTGTTTGCCCTTTGCAAGTTTTATAACTTCATCAACAACGGTTGATCTGTTTTGCACTACCATATCCAATGCCTTTCCGTAAAAAACAATTTCAACTTTCGCATCTGGTTGTCCTTCGATTATACCTTTCGACCAACGAATCACCCGCTGATGTGTAGCGGTGTCACTTGTGGTTAAATCGAATACAATATTATATGGGGTTGACTGGGAGAATAGTTGACCTGCAACAACCACCAGCAAGACACCAAAAAGGCATAAAGGTTTCATATTTTATCATTTTGTCTAAAAATTACACATTTTTTTTAAGAAAACTAATTTGTAAACCATCATTTATTATTGTACATTATACTGTTTTTCAACAAAATTATATCATAAAATAAATTTTAGTTTATGAACAGAAACGATCAAAGCGAGCCTACAAACCGAAGGGGTTTTTTAGGTTCACTGGCAACTGGTGCAGCAATTGTAGGTGTCACTGCAATTGCACCCACATTGAATGCTTTTGGTAATGAGTACTCATCCCCATTTACAACTTCTGATGATCCGGAAGAAATGTTTAAAAAAATCAATGGTAAGCACAGGATCGTGTTTGATTCGCCACATCCTAACGAAATTTATCCATTTGCATGGCCGAGGGTTTTTTTGCTAACCAATGAGGCTACTGGAACCAAAGACAAAGATTGCAGTGTAGTAGTTGTTTTGCGTCATTCTTCTATTGGCTACGCATTGGAAGACAGGCTTTGGGAAAAATATAAATTGGGCGAATTGTTTGGAGCAAATGACCCGGAGACGAAAAAACCTGCTACACGTAATCCCTTCTGGAAACCGAAAGCAGGAGCATTTGTTGTGCCGGGTGTAGGCGAATTATTAATCGGAATAAATGAACTTCAGGAAAACGGGGTGATGTTTTGCGTATGCCAGGCGGCCATCGGAGTTAATAGTGCCATAACAGCACAAAAGATGAAACTGGATGCTGCTGAAGTTAAAAAAGATTTTTTCAGCGGATTGCTGCCGGGTATACATCAAGTACCATCAGGTGTTTGGGCATTGGGTCGTGCCCAGCAAAAAGGCTGCGGATATATTTTTGCCGGGTAAGCAATTGATAAAGTAAAGCAACAAAAGAAATAGTGACGTTTTTTAATTGATACCCTAAAATAGATATGACAGTAAAAGGAAAGCAGCAAAGGTATACTGCCGCTTTACACTCCGTTTTAGAAAATTTGCCATTGGCGCTTGCTTTGAAAAGCTGAATGATAAACTGGTAGTAAAAAATCCATTGCATTTTTTGATGCAAGGGCTTTACTCCAGCGCATGGGATTGAGTCCCGTTACTGTTGAGGCTGGTAACCTCACCTTCCAGACAAGGCGGGCGATGCTAACAATATCATTACCCAAATAAAAAAACTTTTCATTTGAAGAGGTTGTTAGTCCTATGAGGTATGTTGTAGGGGAAGGGTTCGAACCTTCACGAGGCAGTTAGCTGTAACACAAAGTTCGGTGGTCGACCCCGGTCGCTTTCGTATTGCTACTCCGGCGGCTCTATGTTACGTTTATCCTGTTATCCTCACCCCCGAGACAAGGGGGTCGCTGCTAAAGATTTCGTCACCAAAACAAAAAAGCCTCCGCTTTTTCAACGAAGGCTTATTAAAGCGCTGTAGGGGAAGGGATCGAACCTTCACGAGGCGGTTAGTTGTAGCACAAAGTTCGGTGGTCGACCCCGGTCACTTTTGTATTGCTACATAAGTGGCTCTATGCTATATTTATCCCGTTATCCTCACCCCCGAGACAAGGGGGCATGTCTGCCATGCTTACGCAATTTCATCACCCCACAATTTTTAAGATCTTCAAACCAATTCCTGATTGCTTTGATAACACAAAACTAAGGAAAACAACCAATACGTTTAACATCTTTTATTAATTATTTGGAAATTATAGAAATAATTTAAATATTTGCTAATTGATTTGAATTAATTCAAAAACCCAATCTATAATGGCAACCAAATTAAATCTTGACAAACTCGATTTGCAGATCATTCATGAAATGATGGAGACTTCTGAAATTTCATATGCAGAATTGGGCAAAAAACTGTTTGTAAGTGGCGGAACCATACACGTACGCATTAAAAAACTACAGGAGTTTGGAATTGTGAAAGGAAATAAAATGGATGTAGATATCAGGCAACTGGGCTATGAAGTGACTGCCTTTGTTGGTATCTACCTGGAGAAAAGTTCATTGTATGATGTAGTTGCCAAAGAACTGATGAACATACCTGAGATTGTTCGATTGAACTATATCACCGGAAACTACAGCATGTTTATTGAAATAGTTTGTAAGGATATTGCCCAGTTACGTTTTGTGTTGCATGATGAGTTGCAAAAAATAAAAGGGATTGAGCGTACCGAAACATTCATTTCTTTGGAAGAAGGGTTTAATAGAAATGTGCAGGTGGCGCCGAAGGAATAAAGCTACCCTTTTAAGGGGCGGAGGGGGTTTTCACATCAACAGCATCCCTCAACCCATTTCCAAGTAAATTAAAAGCCAATACCAGTAACATAATGGCGAATCCGGGAATGAGTGCCAGCAAAGGGTTGTGTGTGATGATAAAATTGTAGTTTTCCTTTATCATTAATCCCCAACTCGGCTGAGGGGGTTGAATGCCGATTCCCAAAAAACTTAAACCTGCTTCAACAATAATAGCTGTTGCAAAATTTGCCGCGGCAATAACCATTACCGGCCCGAGTATGTTTGGTAAAATATGCCGGATAATGATACGGCTGTTTTTCAATCCCAATGCATTCGCTGCCTGAATGTATTCCATTTCTTTAATGGCCATTACCTGCCCCCTGATTAAACGGGCTACACTCACCCACATAGTTAAACCAACTGCAATAAATATTTGCCAGAAACCTTTGCCCATGGCCATCGTTATTGCAAAAACCAACAATAAAGTTGGAATACTCCAGGTAACATTAACCAGCCACATAATTACTTCATCAATCCAACCGCGGAAGTAGCCGGCCAATGCCCCTAAAATAATTCCCAATGTTATAGAAATCAGTACGGCAATTAAACCTACGGCCAGACTCACTCTTGTGCCGATGATGAGGCGACTTAAAATATCCCTGCCGAATTTGTCGGTACCCAGCCAGTATTTTTTTATGATGATATTTCTTGTAATGGCGGCTGGGTTTCCATTGGTTAGTTGATTAATGGAGAAATATTGAACAACGGTTGTGTCGTCGTCTATAAATTTATTTGCCATAAGGCTATCGCCTGAAATACTGTATCCTTTAATTGGAACGAGTTGAAAATTATTTTTCTTACCTGTAATGAATTCATCAAATAAATTGCTTTCAGAGCTGGCGCCAGATGGGATTTTCAGAAACTGCTGCAGGTAGCCGGGTTTCTTAGCCTGAATCTCCACCGTTTGCAAATCAGCATTTGGAGAATTATCCGGTGCAATTATGTAACCGAATATTGAAATCAATACAGCTATTATAATTACAATCAACCCAAACAAGGCGCCCCGGTTTTTTTTGAGTCGTTTCCACATTTCTGCTTTAAAAGAAAAATTGGTTTGGGCCATGCTGTAAATTAATGAATCGGATTTTTATTTTACTTTTCTTTCTTTCCAGCTATAGCTGCCAAACTTACCCAACCATCCGGCGATGATAGTGTAGATAATATGAAAAGGCTGCATTATCAGAAAAATCAAAAGCAATTTCTGTTTGCCAAAAAACTTTGCAACAGGATATAGAAAAATTAATTCAACTATCGTTTTTAAAACCAACAGGCATAACCATAAACCAAAAATTGAAAATTGACAGTTGAATGCTGCGAATTGAATAGAAGCGAAAATAGCAACAACCGGCAACAGAAGCAACATAATATTCACTATATATACAAGCAACAAAACTGCAAAGATCCTTTTGTCATCGTACTTATCGGCCTTACTTGCCCAGCGGATGCGTTGATTAAAAAATTCTTTTACAGAATGCGCTGCTGCTGTTTCGACAATGGCATCTTTTGATTTTAAAAACATTACTTTATCTGGATACTGTTTGAATATCTTATGCATCAGCAACATATCGTCTCCACTTGCAATGTTGTCAATGCCGGCGAAACCTCCAACTTCATCAAATGCCTTTTTTGTATAAGCCAGGTTGGCGCCATTACACATACTGTGAATTTTTTTATGAACCGATGCTCCGGTAATTCCCTGCAACACCATAAAATCAAGTGCCTGAAAAATTTCTATAAAACGAAAATCACAGTTTACGGCAACCGGTGCTGCAATAAATTCAGGATTATATTTTTCATAAAATGCAGCAATCGTTTGTAGCCAGTTTTTTGGAACAACACAATCAGCATCCGTAGCAACAATGAGTTCGCCGGTTGATTGGCGAATGGCAATTTCTATTGCTTTCTTTTTAAAGGAGTTCAAATCATCTTTTACAAAATCTTTTAAGGAGATGAGCCTCACATTTTGGTGAGTATAATTATTTATTATTAATGCTGTGTTGTCTTCTGAATGATCATCAACCACTAAAACTTCAAATAAATCCCTTGGGTAAGTTTGATTGCAAACTGAATTAAGACAGGCCTCTATTTTTTTCTCTTCATTCCTTGCCGGTATAATTACTGTAATTTTTATTTTTGATTTCTGCCCTGCGTCAGGCATGGTGACTCTATAATCTGAAATGGCAAGCCAACCCCTCCAATAAAATAATATGAGTGTAGAATAGGTACCGAAAATAACAGCCAAAATAATGAGTAGAGCCTGGTGCATAATGAATTGCCGTGTCCTGCTAATTGCCGGACCAGTTTAACAAAAATAAATTTTTGCGAACCAAAATAAGCATTATCTTTGTTTAGTTGCATAAACAACTATATGTCAAACAACCAATTTAAGAAAGGCGAACTGTACAGCTTTATCACGGGTAAAGCCAGTACTGCTATTGGACGACGGTTGCAGAAAAATTTTAAGCAGGATAATATCGAAATAACAATCGAACAGTGGAGTGTCTTATATCACTTGTGGAAGGAAGACGGAATGAGTCAGCAGGAACTTTGTGATGCCACTTTTAGAGATAAACCAAGTATCACCCGGTTGGTAGATAACCTGGAACGGATAAAACTGGTAAAAAGAAATGCATCGAAGGAAGACCGGCGGAAAAACCTGATTGTACTGACAACCGAGGGAAAAGAATTGGAAGAAAAATGTATGCAGGTTGCAAACAACACTTTAAATGAAGCTTTGCATGGTGTAACAAATGGACAAATTGAAATTGCGAAAGAGGTCTTACAAATGGTGTATGATAATTTGAAATAGTACAATATTACTTGTTTCTCGTCGGGCCGTTACTCGTTTAAATCATTCTTTAATTTGAAAGTTCTAACGAGAAACAAACAAGGAACAACCAGAAATATTAATGAAAGAAATCTAAATTATATAATTATGAGTACGACAACCCCAACCACAACTGCTTTAAAAGGCGGCGAATGGTTAATTAAAGAAAGCAGCCCGTTTGAAACCTTTACTCCCGAAGATTTTAATGAGGAGCAGAAGATGGTTAAAGAAATGTGTCTGCAGTTTTTGGATACCGAAGTTCACCCTATTGTTGAACGCATTGATAAAATAGAACCTGGCCTGATGCCATCTCTAATGGTGAAAGCCGGCGAGCAGGGTTTGTTGGGCGCATCCATTCCCGAAGACCTTGGCGGACTCGGAAAAGATTTTATCACTTCTACATTAGTGAACGAAGGACTTGGCGGTGGATATTCATTCAGTGTAGCCATTGCAGCACATACTGGTATTGGCACCCTGCCCATTTTATATTTTGGAACCGAAGAGCAAAAGAAAAAATATATTCCCAAACTTGCCAGTGGAGAGTGGAAAGGTGCTTACGGTCTTACCGAACCCAACAGCGGCAGCGATGCCCTTAGTGCAAAAACTACAGCGGTACTTAGTGAAGATGGAAAAAATTATATTCTCAATGGACAAAAATGTTGGATAACCAACGGAGGTTTTGCCGATGTATATACTGTGTTTGCAAAAATTGATGGCGATAAATTTTCCACCTTTATTGTTGAGCGTGGCATGGATGGATTTACGCAGGGACCCGAGGAGCACAAGATGGGTATCAAAGGATCATCTACAGTGCAATTGTATTTTCAGGATTGTAAAGTGCCGGTTGAAAATTTATTGGGAGAGATTGGGAAGGGCCATATCATCGCTTTTAATATTTTGAATATTGGCAGGCTGAAATTAGCCGCTGCCGCAATCGGCGGTTCAAAAATGGCACTTAACGATAGCATTGTTTACGCAAACACAAGGGAACAGTTTAAAACAGCCATTGCAAATTTTGGCGCTATCAAATACAAACTGGCGGAAATGGCCACAAGGATATTTGTTGATGAATCTTCTATTTACCGCACCAGCAAATGGATTGATGATAAAGAAACAGAACTGGCTGCTGCCGGAAAACCTTTTGCCGAAGCCTTGCTGGGCGCTGCCGAAGAGTACGCTGTAGAATGCGCCATATTAAAAGTGCAGGGCAGCGAAGTGCTGGATTATGCAGTGGACGAAGGTGTGCAGATTCATGGCGGCAATGGTTACAGCGATGAATACAGTATCAGCCGTGCTTACCGCGACAGTCGTATTAACCGTATTTACGAAGGTACCAACGAAATTAACCGCCTGCTTACGGTAGACATGATATTAAAGCGTGCCATGAAAGGTAAGCTTGATCTGATGGGCCCAGCCATGGCCGTTAGTAAAGA
>JAHEBJ010000015.1:0-7106 GCA_024642285.1 Sphingobacteriales bacterium | reverse complement strand
CCGGTTAACTAACATCTGTTAGTTTTTTGTGTTAAATTTGTTGTCTAAATCATTTACAATGCCGTTACAGGATCTTGAAAAAATATTTGAGGATAAGATCGAAAATGAAATAAAGATCGAGCCTAAAGACTGGATGCCCGATGCATACCGGAAAACAAATATCCGCCAGATCAGTCAACATGCACATAGCGAAGTGGTAGGTATGTTGCCCGAGGGCAACTGGATCAGCAGAGCTCCAAGTTTAAAAAGAAAAGCTATACTTATTGCCAAAGTACAAGACGAAGCGGGGCATGGTTTGTATTTATATTCATCAGCCGAAACTTTGGGCAGCAGCCGTGATGAAATGGTTGCCGATCTGCACAGCGGTAAAGCAAAATATTCTTCCATCTTTAATTATCCCAGTTTAACATGGGCCGATATGGGTGCTATTGGCTGGTTGGTTGATGGTGCTGCTATTTTAAATCAGGTGATGCTTTGCCGTACTTCTTATGGGCCTTATGCAAGAGCCATGGTAAGAATCTGCAAAGAGGAAAGTTTTCACCAGCGCCAGGGATTTGAATCATTGCTTGTTTTGAGCAGGGGCACCGATGAACAAAAAGCTATGTGCCAGGATGCTATCAATCGCTGGTGGTGGCCAAGCCTGATGATGTTTGGACCAAGGGATTCCGAATCTACCAACAGCGACCAGAGTATGAAATGGAAGATTAAAAGAAAAACAAATGATGAACTTCGGCAGCAGTTTGTAGATATGGCTGTTATGCAGGTAAAAGTTTTAGGTATGACGTTGCCCGACCCGTATCTAAAATGGAATGAAGAAAGAAAGCACTATGATTTTGGTGAAATAAACTGGGATGAATTCTGGAATGTGGTAAAAGGAAATGGCCCCTGTAACAAACAACGTTTGGCCGCAAGAAATAAAGCACATGATGAAGGAGCCTGGGTAAGAGAAGCTGCCATTGCTTATGCCGAAAAAAAATCAAATCAAAATAAACAGGAGGCAGCTTGATTATTAATTTAATTTTAAGAAAATGAAAATACATATCAGTAAATATTATTACGGCGATATACCTGAAGAAAAAGCAGGCGGTTTCCAAGATCAAAAATCGAATGTTGATAAAAACAGCTGGCCGCTTTGGGAGGTTTTCGTTCGCAGCAAACAAGGGCTTGATCACAAACACGTAGGTAGCCTGCATGCAACTGATCCTGTTATGGCGATAGAAAATGCCAGAGATGTATATACCCGAAGACAGGAGGGTGTGAGTATTTGGGTTGTAGAAAGCAAATTTATTACTGCTTCCAATCCCGAAGAAGCCGGTGAACTATACGAACCCGCAGCAGACAAAATTTATCGGCATCCTACATTTTATGAATTGCCCGATGAGGTAGGACACATGTGATCACTGAATTAAATGATTTAGCAGATGAACAATTCACTTATTGATTATGTACTGCATTTGGCAGATAATAGTTTAATTCTTGCACAACGAAATGCAGAATGGTGCGGCCATGGACCTATACTGGAACAGGATATTGCAATCACTAATATTTCTTTGGATTTGTTGGGACAGTCAAGAAATTTTTATCAGCATGCTGCAACCTTAATTGGCAATGATGCCACTGAAGACTCACTGGCTTATTTAAGAACCGAACGTGAATTTAAAAATTGTTTATTGGTTGAACAACCCAATGGCGATTGGGGACAAACCATTTTGCGCCAGTTTTTCTTTAGCGCATATCAATTTCTTCTATATGAAAAATTACAGGCTCACAAAGATGAGCAGCTGGCAGCTATAGCAGCCAAGGCATTGAAAGAAGTTACTTATCATATGCGCTGGAGCAGCGAATGGGTAATTCGCCTGGGCGATGGCACAACAGAAAGCCATGAACGGATGACCAAAGCAATAGATGAATTGTGGCGATATACCGGCGAATTATTTATGGCGGCAGATTATGAAAAAAAATCGGGGATTGATGTTTCGTTACTAAAAGATGTTTGGATGAAAAAAGTTGAATCGGTTTTTGAAGAAGCCACACTATCCGTTCCTGAAAAAACATTTATGCAAAACGGCGGCAAAACAGGTGTGCATACCGAACACTTAGGTTATATATTAACAGAGTTACAGTATTTACAAAGAACATACCCCGGTGCCGAATGGTAACACCATCACCTATATCAACTCAAAACATCTGGAAAATTTTAGAACAGGTAACCGATCCTGAAGTACCGGTTTTAACCATCACCGATTTAGGAATTGTACGAGATGTAAAACTAAATGGCGATGAAGTTGAAATCATCATCACCCCAACTTACACCGGATGCCCTGCTATGGATATGATTGCGATGAACATTAAACTGGCGTTAATTGAAAACGGTTATCCCAATATAAAAATAACTTCGGTACTTGCCCCCGCCTGGACTACAGACTGGATGAGTGAGGAAGGAAAAAGAAAACTTAAGGAGTATGGAATAGCAGCCCCGGATAAAAAATTTGAAATAGCTGCTGATGGTGTTGAATGCCCGCTCTGCAATTCAACCAACACAAAACTCATCAGTGAGTTTGGCAGTACAGCCTGCAAGGCTTTATATCAATGTACAGATTGTAAAGAACCTTTTGATTATTTTAAGTGCCATTAATCTTCTTAACTTTAGCACGGTTAAACCTACTGATCATGAACATTACCATTTACCTCCAGGAAGCCGCACAGGTTTCCGTGGCTTTCATAATTGGAGCAATCATCGGCCTGGAGAGGGAATTCAGAAGCAAGCCGGCAGGATTCAGAACGATGATCCTGATTTGTGTTGGTTCCTGTCTGTACACTATTCTTTCAAAGGAAGTGGGCGGCGATAGTACCGACCGTATTGCAAGTAATATTGTTACCGGAATTGGTTTTATTGGTGCCGGAGTAATATTTAAAGAAGGCATCACCGTTAACGGACTAACAACTGCTGCATTAATTTGGGTAACGGCTGCATTGGGAATGGCTGTGGGTTATCATAATTATCCACTGGCGATTGTGGTTGCAGGCATGGTGGTGGTTGCTTTGTTTGTGCTGGAACCCGTGCAACACTTTATTAACAGGTTTCACAAGGTTAAAGATTATAAAATACGTACTGTTGAATTGGGTAACAATTTTAATACAGAGCTGGAAGATTTTTTCAGGTATCACGGACTTACATTCAGATGCATGAAGTACACAAAGGAGAACAACGATGCCATTTATTTATATCGGATCAGTTCGCCGGACAGAAACTACGATATGGTCAGCCAGTTTCTGTTAAATCACAAGGAGGTAAAAAGCTTTGAATCATAAACCTCAAATAATTTAAAAATAAAAATTGGATAACCATGTCTTCAATATTATTCGAATTAGAAAATGGAGTTGCTTTTATTACGCTGAACCGGCCTGATAAGTTTAATTCCTTTAACAGGGAGATGGCGTTGCTTATGCAGGCTAAACTTGACGAGGCAGCGGCTTCAAAAGAAGTGAGAGCTATTTATATAACAGGTGCAGGCAAAGCTTTTTGTGCAGGGCAGGATATCAGCGAACTGGTTGGAGATGATAAAATTGAGATTGCACAGATACTCAGCGAACATTATAATCCAATTGTAAAAAGGATAAGGCAGCTGCAAAAACCGGTGATTGCGGCTATTAATGGCGTAGCGGCAGGAGCTGGTGCAAATATTGCTTTGTGTTGTGATGTAGTGGTAGCGACCAACTCAGCGTCTTTCATACAGGCATTCAGTAAAATTGGATTGATACCCGACAGCGGTGGCACATTTACGCTACCACGTTTGATTGGCTGGCAAAAAGCGTCAGCACTTATGATGACTGGTGATAAAGTTGCTGCAACAGATGCAGAAAAAATGGGGATGATCTATAAAGTTTTTGAAGATGAAAAATTTGAAGAGGAAAGTAAAAAGATTGCCCAGACATTATCACAAATGCCAACCAAAGGGTTGGCCTATACTAAACATGCATTGAATCAGTCGTTTAATAATACCTGGGATGATCAACTGGAATTGGAAGATAAATACCAGCGTAAATCTGCATCAACAAATGATTACAACGAAGGTATTAATGCTTTCCTCGAAAAAAGAAAACCTGTTTTTAAAGGTGAATAAAAAATAAATTTCATGCAAGATCTTTCTCAATATTTTTTACTGCGTAAGGATATAACTTTTTTAAACTTCGGTTCTTTTGGGTCCTGTGTAAAGCCGGTATTTGAAAAATACCAGCAATACCAGCTGGAATTGGAACAGGAGCCAGTGGAATTTATTACTGTTACCGGCCCTGCTTATTTGGAAACATCACGGAAGGCATTGGCCGGCTACCTCCATTGTGGGCAGGATGACCTGGTGTACGTAACCAATCCATCATATGCAGTTAATATTATTGCAAAAAGTATGGCTTTAAATCCGGGAGATGAAATATTGACCACCGATTTGGAATATGGCGCCTGCGATAAAACCTGGGAGTACTATTGTAAAAAAACGGGCGCTATTTATAAAAAGCAACCCATTCGCTTTCCACTTGAAAATAAAGAAGATTTTATAACACAGTTTTTCAACGGACTTACAGCAAAAACAAAATTGATTTTTATCAGCCACCTGACAAGCAGTACAGGCCTGCGGTTGCCGGTTGAAGAAATTTGTGCAATCGCAAAAGAAAAAGGGCTAATGACTTTTGTTGACGGAGCACATGGGCCAGCGCAGGTGCCGGTAAATCTTGCAACAATGCATGCAGATATTTATACAGGTGCCTGTCATAAATGGATGATGACGCCAAAAGGCAGTTCATTTTTGTATGTGAAAAAGGAACTGCAGCATTTGTTTGACCCCCTGATTGTGAGCTGGGGTTATGATGCGATGTTTCCATCCAATTCAAGGTTTTTAGACTATCATCAGATGCAGGGTACAAGAGATTTTTCGGCATTTCTTACTATTCCCGATGCGATTGAATTTATGAAGCAGCATAACTGGGAATCTGTTGCAGCCCGGTGCCGAAAACTCACACAGGAAAATGCACTTGCTTTCTGCGAACTGCTGAACACTAAACCAATTGCCCCAATAAATGACGATTTTACCGCTCAGTTGTATGCCGCTGAGATAAAAACCGGTGAACCGGAAAAATTAAAAACGCATCTGATCATTGATTATAAAATTCAGGTACCTGTAATGCGGCATGACGATAAAGTGTATTTGCGTTACTCCATAAATGCATTTAATAAGCAGGAAGATTTAGATAAACTTTTCGCAGCTGTGGAGAAAATCAGAAGAGAAACCAATTTGATTGAATCTTAAAATACAATTATGCCTACATCACGGGAAGTTGTTAATCATATGATGGAAAACGATTTGTTCAGCCAATGGCTGGGCATAGAGGTTTTGGATGTAAAAGATGGCTACAGTAAAATAAAAATGACCGTACGAAGGGAAATGATCAATGGCTTTGGCATAGTACATGGCGGTATTGCTTTTTCTTTATCCGACAGCGCCTTTGCATTCGCCTGCAACAACCGTAATGTTTTATCAGTCGCACTTGATACATCTATCAACTTTACAAAACCGGTTCATGTTGGCGATGTATTAGTTGCCGAAGCAAATGAATTGCATAATGGAAGGTCAACAGGTCTTTACCATATAACCATCAAAAATCAAAACGATCACGTAGTGGCGCTGTTTAAAGGCACTTGTTACCGTACAAATAAATCTCTGATATGACCTATGAATTCCAGGGGTATAAACCCGTAGTTCACGAATCATCATTCATTCATCCGCAGGCTGCTGTTACCGGCAATGTGATTATTGGCAAGGGTTGTTATATCGGCCCGGGCGCAGCATTGCGTGGCGATTGGGGACAGATCATTCTTGAAGACGGATGCAATGTGCAGGAGAATTGTACTATCCACATGTTTCCCGGAGTAACTGTTTTACTAAAAGGGAATTCACACATCGGCCATGGCGCAGTTATTCATGGAGCAACTATTGGTAAAAACTGTCTGGTAGGTATGAATGCCGTGATTATGGATAATGTTGTGCTGGGCGATGAATGTATTGTTGGTGCCCTGAGTCTTATTAAAGCGGATGAAGTTTTTGAAAACAGAAGTTTGATCGTTGGCAATCCGGCGAAGAAAATAAAAGAAGTAACCGACGAAATGATTGGATGGAAGACCGAAGGCACAAAACTTTATCAGCAATTACCAAAAGATATGAATGAAGGTTGGAGCATTTGTGAGCCGCTTAGGGAAATGCCCGCCGACAGAAAAATTCAGGCAGGCAATTACAAAACATGGAATGAGTTCAATTAATTATTAGCTGCTTTCCAAATGAGTTTTTCCTCTTTTGCTTCCGTAAAAAAATCGGGTATTTTGCCGTCACCCTTGCCTGTAAAGCCGCCATCGGGTGCACCAAGATAATTACACTTGTCATCATACACTTCATTAAAAAAATCGCAACAAGGCATTACAATATAATACACTTTCTTTTCTTTATAAAGATATTCTACAACTTTTTGAGGACGTTCATGTATTTCCTTCACCTTAAAAGAGTCGATCTTATTTTGAATACAGGCAGGTAACTGAAAAGTGTTTGCTGCATTATTATTTAAGCTGTCTTTATCTTTTTGAGAATTGTTGTTGATGTTAACCGAATCGGTATTGGTTGGCGATTGATTCGATTTTGTAGAACCACAACCTATCATGATCAATGCCGGGATTAAAAATAATTTGATCATCTCTTTAAATTTTATTCAAAGGTATGATGAATAAAAGGGTTAATTCAATAACTAACTCCCAAATGCAAACAAACATATTTTAATCCTTAAATTTTACTGACCTTTGCGCCAATCATGGAAAAATCAAATTTTGTAGATCAGATCAAGATATTTTGTCGCAGCGGACACGGTGGTGCTGGCAGCAAGCATTTTATGCGAAATAAATTAACAGCCATGGGTGGTCCCGATGGTGGCGATGGGGGTCGTGGTGCACATATTATCTTAAAAGGAAACACGCAATTGTGGACCTTGCTGCATCTTCGTTATTATAAAAATGTATTGGCCGAGAATGGAGAGAATGGCAGCAAGAATAATTCGAGTGGTAAAACCGG
>JAHEBJ010000078.1 GCA_024642285.1 Sphingobacteriales bacterium | reverse complement strand
AAAAAAGAATATTTTCACAAAGCGTACATACCGGCTTTTATCACAGGATTACAAGCGGCCGGCTTTTAACTTTTAAAACAGCCAATGCGGAAAATTGTAACCACCGTCGTATTTCTGCTCATTTGTTTTGTTGCTGATGCTCAAAAAAACAAAGTTCCGTCTTATTTCTATACCCGAACCAGCCAAGCTTACCTGACCGATGAAGAAGTAGATGATCTTTTTTATAATGAAGCCACCAGGTATTTAATTGAAAACGGTATTCCCGATGAGTTGGTTGAGAAAACCTATCCGCAGATAAAGCAAATGCTGGTATATGCATGCAGACAGGGAATCATTTTAGCATTTAAAAAAGCAGAAAAGGAAAACAAGATAAAGCCGCCCGCTGATGAAAATGAGTCCGGAAAAAATGAATCAAGGGAATTGTATTTAAATCTTATCCGGCAGGAAGTCCGGACTTCCTTTTCCAGCAAGAGTCATTTATCCAAATACGCCTCGGCCAATAACAGCGACAGGATTACTTTTTTTAAAACTACGGTAAGGGTTGGCACCGATGGTAAACTGCTGGTTCAGGAAGACATCACCATCAACAATGGAAACGGACAGTTTTATACTGCCTACAATGATTATGATGCCATGCATGCTGCCGGCCTGGCGAACGATGAAATTAAAAGGGGAATTGTAAGAGCATTTCCATTGTATTATGTAAACAAGAATAAACTTTTTCAGAATACCACGTTTAAACTTATCAGTGTTTTAAAAGATGGTCAGAAAGAAAATTATCATACCGAAAATCAGGAAAACGGAATACTGGTGTTCACCGGCAGCAGCGATGTTTTTTTAAAAGAAGGAAGCTACAGTTACAGCATTGTTTATGAAACTGATCACCAGTTAAAAATGCTGAAGAGTTTTGATGAACTGTATTGGAATGTTACCGGAAACGGCTGGTCGTTCAGGATAGATTCGGCCATGTGTACAATAATTCTGCCGCCCGGTGCAAATATGTTGTCAAGTAAATGTTATACCGGTGCCCAGGGCTCATCAAACGAAGATTGCAGTTTTACAAGCAGCACAAAAGGTGATAGTACAGTAATAGTTTTTAAAACTACAAGGCCGCTGTTGCCAAGGCAGGGGATTACCGTTGCCACTTCCTGGCAAAAAGGAATAGTAAGCGGGCCATCTTTTTCCAAACAGGTGTGGTATTATATATGGAATAACAAAGCGGTTTTCTTTTTACCCGTTGCTGCTTTGTTGTCGGCTTTAATAAGTTTTTTATTCTGGATGCGCTATGGCCGTGATCCTGAGAAAGGAGCTATCGTCGCTCAGTTTGAACCACCGGCAGGATTTTCACCTGCAGCATTGGGATATATCATCAGGCAAAAATTTGATCAGCAACTTACGGCCGCTTCAATTGTTGACGCAGCAGTGCGTAACAAAATAAAAATTGATGTAGAACGGGACGGACTGATTTTTAAGCACAATGAATATGTAATCAGCAAAAGTACCCAACCGGAAAAACCCCCGGCGAGCAAATACATGGACTTTGAAAATGAAATAAAAAGACTTGTTGGTACAAGAATTGAAAAAGGAAAATATAACAGCAGTCTGGGCAGTCTGAATACCAAAGTAGAAACTTATTTGGATTCGAGTTACAAGAATAAAGATGGCTCCGTAAGAAAAAACGGCAAAGGTTTTTTTTCACTCAATCGAAAATACCTCACAGTGCCCATTTTAATTTGTATGGTAGCGGCAGGCTGGGGTTTCTTTGGAGGTGTAGTAAGAGCATTTCAGCTTTCAAATTTTTGGCAGATTGCTTATTTTGCCGGTGGCTTTTTCCTTTGTGTTATTGTGTTGCGGATTTTTGCAAAATTGTTGAGCGCCTATAATCCAGAGGGACGGTTGCTGGCCGATAAGATTGAAGGGTTCCGCATGTTTCTTGCCGCAACAGATGAACATCGGTTCGACACAATGAACCCGCCGGAAAAAACCCTTTGGCTGTACGAAAAATATTTACCGTTTGCTATAGCACTGGACTGCGAAAATGCCTGGGGAAAGAAATTTGAAGACATTATCAAAACTGCAATACTTACCGGAGCCGCTACATCTACATTTACACAAAATTTCTCAAACGATCATGGCAATCTAAGCTCATCTTTTTCATCATCATTCAGCGGCGCCATTTCATCTGCCAGTTCGCCACCATCAAGTTCCTCGGACGGAGGTTCATCTTTTGGCGGAGGAAGCAGCGGCGGCGGCGGCGGAGGCGGAGGTGGTGGAGGATGGTAAATGAGGATTATTTTAAAGTAACTTAGGAGAAGATAAAACTATTTCACATGCGAAAATATCTTTTGATCATCATCATCGGTGCAATTGCCGTGTCCTGTAATCAGCAAAATAATTCTACAGCAGAAACTAAAATAGTTTACGATAGCGCTTATAAAACTGCTGATTTCGCTGATCCTGACAGAATGGAAAAAATAAAACGGGCCTTCCCTGTAATTGACAGCATTTACAAAAAGCATGCGCTGGATAATCATTTTCCCGGCATTGCATTTGGAGTAGTGGTTGATGGTAAGCTGGTTTATACAGGCAATTATGGCTACACCGATATTGACAAGAAAATTGCGGTTAGCTCTTCTTCTCTCTTTCGCATTGCATCCATGAGTAAGAGTTTTACCACCATGGCTATTTTAAAATTGCGTGACGAGGGGAAATTAAATCTTGATGACCCGGCTTATCTCTATATTCCTGAATTGAAAAATTTAAAATACCCAACTGCAGATGCGCCGGCTATAACCATCCGTCACCTGATGACACACGGCGCAGGCTTTCCTGAAGACAATCCCTGGGGCGACAGGCAACTGGCAGATACGGATAAAGAGCTGATGGAATTTATTGGCAGGAAAATAACTTTTTCCAATCCTCCCGGCATTGCCTTTGAATACAGCAATCTGGGATTTGCATTACAGGGAAAAATAATTACAAAGGTTTCCGGTATGCGTTATCAGGATTATATCAAAAAAAATATTCTGGAGCCACTGGCAATGAAATTTACTACTTATGAATATGCAGATGTTGCTCCTGATAAATTAGCACATGGCTACCGCTGGCTGAACGAAAAATGGAACGAAGAAATATTACTGCACGATACTCCTGATGGGAGCTGGGGTGCTATGGGCAGCATGATAAGTTCCATTGAAGAATTTGGAAACTATATGGCTTTTCACCTTGCTGCATGGCCTCCAAATAATGCAAAAGACGACGGACCAGTTAAAAGAAGTTCGGTAAGGGAAATGCACCATCCCTGGCGTTGGAACGGGTTTAATCCTAATTTTAAATTCCCCGACGGAAGAACCTGCGCAGTTACATCTGCCTATTGTTATGGCCTTGGCTGGATGAGTGACTGCGAAGGAAAAACATACATCGCACATAGCGGCGGACTACCGGGTTTCGGAAGCCAGTGGCGCATTATGCCAGATTACGGGATTGGTGTGGTGGCTTTTGCCAACCGAACTTATTCGCCATTTGGAACGGTTAATCTGCAGGTGCTGGATACCATTATAAAAATTGCCGGATTACAACCGCGGCAATTACCGCCATCAAAAATTTTAGAGCAACGAAAAAATGAATTGGTAAAAATTTTACCCAATTGGAACAATGCTGAACAGAGCGGCCTGTTTGCTGAAAATTTTTTTCCGGATAATCCCATCGACAGTTTGAAAAAAGAGGCAAAAGAATTATTTGCAAAAGCCGGAAGTATAATTTCTGTTAAAGAAATGAAAGCGCAGAACCAGTTACGTGGCAGCTTTATAATTGAAGGAGAAAAAATAAATATGGAAGTTTATTTTACACTGTCTCCTGAAAATCCACCGTTAATACAGGAGTATCATATTAAAGAGTTGAAAAAAGAGTAGGGCTGATATTTTCATGAGGTTTTTTACATTCCGGGATGATATTTTTTTGTTTCATGCATTGAGAGCTTGTTTTAAAGGAGAATTTAATTTGCTCTTTTAATGTCGTTATGTCTAATCAGATGAGACTGATTGCCTGACAAATAAATTAATAAAAGTAACTCCAGTAATTATATCACAGATCTTCTTAAGTTAATTTTTGGTATTACGTGTTTTACTGCATTAATCAGTAAATTTGAAAAGCGAATGACAAGATGGAGTTACCTATTACAAAATGTTAAGTACCGCACCGGTTATTTGCCATATATCTTATGTTAAAAAGGCTTTACCAGTTAATTACAGGAAAAGATGAAGTTTTTGGTTTTGAACACCGTGTGTTCAACTTATTCGCTTTTATTATTGTTGTATTTTGTGTTCAGGGTACTTTAATAAATTATTTATTAGGGTTAGATATGGCTACCGTTTGGCTGGCTATGATTGGAACATTTATTGCGATGCTTATCTATTACCGGGCCAGGATAAAGGGAATCTTTTCTCAAGGGGTGCTTATCTTTTTTTCACTGTCTATTGTTTTAATACTTGGCCCTTTGCATTTTTTTAATGGCGCCTCATACGGACCAACCATTTACCTGCTGATCATGTCGCTGAATATATTTCTGATCATAGCATCATCTGCCACGCAGTTATGGATATATGCCATTTTCTCAGCGGCCATTTTAGCCATGTTGTTGTTAGAATATTTTTTCCCCGGTTGGGTGGTTGCCTATTCTTCACCGGCACAGCGCATAACAGATCATATCACTACATTGATCTATTCGCTCTTCTTTACCATGATCACCATACGCCTGTTCAGGCGTAGCTACATCAGGGAGCAGGCGATAATTTTAACTCAAAAAAAGGAACTTGAGGAAGCTTATCATCTCACTTCGCAAAAGAACCAACACATTGAAGCGCTTATTAAAGAACTGCATCACCGTGTAAAGAATAACCTGCAGGTGGTTTCCAGCCTGATGTCATTGCAATCCCGCAGGTTGGAAGACAGGAATGCCCGGGAGGCGTTAGACGAAGGAAAAAAAAGAGTGGATGCCATGGCAATGATACATCAAAGACTCTATATGGATAATGAACTGGCATCTGTTCAAATTGATGAATATCTCAAAAACCTGGCGGCTTCGTTGGCCGGTAGCTTCGGGTTTTCAACGTCATCAGTCATCACAGTGTTTAACCTTGCCGAAACAAATATGGATATTGACCGGGCAATACCAATTGGTTTAATTGTAAATGAACTGATCACTAATTCCTTTAAACATGCATTTAAGGAAATTGCTGATCCAAAAATATATATCAGCCTGTTACAAACAGGTGAACATATCGAATTGAAAATCTCTGATAACGGGAAAGGTATCCAGGAAAACCAGATTCCTGATTCTTCTTTTGGTATGAAACTGGTGAAAACCCTGGTTGATCAACTGGAGGCAAAAATGGAAATCAGTAACAGGAATGGAACCGTTATCAGTATTACAATAGCTGCATAAAAATGATACAAAAAGAAAAAACCATATTGATCATTGAGGACGAACTGATCACAGGCGAAAATATAGTTGAGCTTTTGCTTGAAGAGGAATATGATGTTGCCGGTCCATTTAAATCTGCTGCAGAAACACTGGCATTTTGCGAAAGAGTATCAACTGATCCGGCCATAGCGCTTTGCGATATAAATATTAAAGGACCAATTAATGGAACTGAACTTGCCAGGCAGTTAAAGGAAAAGTATGGCTGTGAAATAATTTTCTTAACAGCTTATTCGGACAGTCAGACAATTAAGCAGGCTTATGAATCGGAGCCGGTTATGTATGTGGTAAAACCATTCACAGAAACCCAACTGCTTGTTTCAGTTCAAATAGCCTTTAATAAAATTCTGGCAAAGGAAAAGGTTTATGAAAAAGGCAAGCTCAATCTTACCGCCCGGGAAAAAGAAATAGCTTTATTGATAGCAGAGGGCCTTTCTTCCAAACAGGTTGCCGATAAATTAAATATAAGTGTAGAAACGGTAAAGACCCACCGCAGCCGCATGCTTAATAAAAATGATATCAGTAATTTTCCACAGCTGGTGTATCTGTTGCACGGCGAAGAAAAAACACAGTAAATATTTTTATATCACCTCCTTGTCCCTCTTTTTAGGTATTTCCCGCCATTTGCTATAAACTTAATTTTGTTAAGTTCAAATTACTATGAAATCAAAACCTTTGATCATGAGGAAAACTATACTTATTTATCTTGTACTTATTGCTACAGGCTTTACTTCAACAGCGCAGGTGTTTAGCCTGCTGAAAGATATAAATACATTAACAGGAACAAGCAGTGGTCCCGATTATCACGTTGATGTGAATGGCACCCTTTTTTTTACAGCATATACCCCTACTGCGGGTACAGAATTATATAAAACAGATGGTACGGCTGCCGGAACTCAACTCATCGACATACGTAATGGAATACAGAGTAGTACCCCTCAAAACTTAACCAATGTAAACGGCACCTTGTTTTTTTCGGCATATGATGGTATTAATGGAACAGAATTATGGAAAACTGATGGCACTAACGTCGGCACGGTATTGGTAAAAGATATTAATCCAGCAGGCGGTAGCAGTTTTCCTTCATACCTGGTTAATGTAAACGGCACTTTATTTTTTTCCGCCGATAATGGAACAACAAACTTCGAACTCTGGAAAAGTGATGGCACTGCCGCCGGTACCGTTTTAGTAAAAGATATTTATACTGGAGGCATTGGTGGATATCCGCAAAATATGACCAATGTAAATGGTACTTTATTTTTTACAGCTAATGATGGCATAAATGGGGTAGAATTATGGAAAAGTGATGGTACTGCTGCAGGAACCGTTATGGTAAAAGATATTTATGCCGGCGCTAACAGCAGTTATCCCATTAACCTTACAAACGTTAACGGCACCTTATTTTTTGCTGCCACTAACGGTACGAATGGGTTAGAATTATGGAAAAGCAATGGCACTGCAGCTGGTACTGTAATGGTAAAAGATATTTATGCCGGCGTTAATAACAGTATTATCATTAACCCACATAATTTTGGAGTAGTAGGTACTACCTTGTTTTTTCCAGCAAACAACGGAGTTAATGGAATAGAGTTATGGAAAAGCGATGGTACTGCTGCGGGTACAGTAATGGTAAAAGATATTTATGCAGGATCGGTAGGGGGCGGTGCAGGGTTTTTAACAAATGTTAATGGCACAATTTTTTTTGTTGCAAGCGATGCAACTTATGGAGAAGAACTCTGGAAGAGTGATGGCACCTCAGCCGGTACAGTTTTAGTAAAAGATATTTATACTGGTCCGTTTGGAAATTCTCCAAGTCTGCTTACAAATGTAAACGGTACTTTGTTTTTTAGAGAGGATGACGGAACCAATGGTGGTGAACTGTGGAAAAGTGATGGTACTGCTGCCGGTACCGTATTGGTAAAAGATATTAACCCTGGTTCCAATACAAGCATGGGACTAACTGTTTTAATGGCAGCTGCAAACAATACCTTGTTTTTCCAGGCTACAGATGGCATAAACGGAAACGAACTGTGGAAAAGCGATGGCACTGCTGTCGGCACAATTATGGTTAAAGATATTTATAATGGAACCAATACCTCAGGAGCCTCCTATTTAACAGCAATGAACAGCAGTATTTATTTTACTGCAAATGACCAAACAAACGGGTCGGAACTCTGGAAAAGTGATGGAACTCCGGGCAATACGGTAATGGTGAAGGATATTTATGCCGGAATTAATGGAAGTAATCCTAAAAACTTAACCAATGTAAATGGTACTTTGTTTTTTTCGGCAAATGATGGTATTAATGGTACAGAGTTATGGAAAAGTGATGGCACATCAGCAGGTACTGTATTAGTGAAAGACATTTACTCTGGTGCAAGTGGGAGCAATCCAGTTTTTTTTATAAATGTAAACGGAACACTTTTTTTCACGGCTTTAGACCCAACAAACGGATACGAACTCTGGAAAAGCGATGGCACTGCTGCCGGTACTGTATTGGCAAAGGATATTTATACCGGGTTCAACAGCTCTAATCCTCAAAGTTTAAGCAATATCAACGGAGTGCTTTATTTTTCTGCAACGGATGGTGTTAATGGCTTTGAACTTTGGAAAAGTGATGGTACAACAGCCGGAACTGTGTTAGTGAAAGATATTTACTCCGGAGCAAACGGAAGCAGTCCGACTTTCCTTACGGATGTAAACGGAACGCTGTTTTTCCGTGCTAATGATCCAACAAACGGATACGAACTTTGGAAAAGTGATGGTACTACCGCCGGAACTGTGTTGGTGAAAGATATTATTGCAGGTTCAAACGGATCTAATCCTGGAAATTTAACTAACGTCAACGGAATACTTTATTTTACTGCAGACGATTTGGTAAATGGTCAGGAGCTCTGGAAAAGCGATGGTACTAGTGTTGGTACCGTGTTGGTGAAAGATATCTATCCTGGAGCCAATGGCAGTTATCCCTCATGGCTCACCAATGTAAACGGAACCCTATTTATTCAGGCTGATGATGGTACAAACGGTGCAGAGCTTTGGAAAAGTGATGGTACGGCTGCAGGTACAGTGTTGATAAAAGATATAAGACCAGGTTCTGTTGGCAGTAAACCAATTTATTTAACCAATATTAATGACAAACTGGTGTTTAATGCCAATGATGGTGTTAATGGGGAAGAGGTTTGGCGGAGTGATGGTAGTATTGGAGGAACCTTCATGCGGGCCGATATTGCGCCGGCAGGGGGAAGTAACCCCGGCAATTATACACAGTCGGGTCCGTTGCTTTATACCGTTCTTACAACTGATGAAAATGGAACTGAACTATGGGTAGAGTATACAGATATTGTTTTGCCGGTAAGTTTACTCGAGTTTAAAGGTCAACTGCAAAACAACGATGCTTTACTTAACTGGAAAACAACAAATGAACAAAACTATGCGCCCTACGAACTGGAAAGAAGTTTTGATGGAAGGACGTTTACCACTATTGCAACAGTAAGTGCAAAAAATATTCCCGGCACACAACAATACAATTACCTCGATAAAAATGTAAAAAATTACAATACTACTGTTTTGTATTACCGCCTTAAGCAAAAAGATGCTGCAGGCAATATTACTTATTCAAATATTGTAGCGTTGCCGCTTGATGGCAGAAGCAGTCTGGTGATGTTATACCCTAACCCGGTGAATGACAAAGCCAACATTACCATTACGCTTAAAAAGGCAGATAAGCTGAACGTACGAATTATTGACAACGGTGGCAATGTGTTACAAAAATTGCAATGGAACCTATCAGAAGGAAGTACCACATTTTGGATAGACACAAAAAACTTACCTGCGGGAATGTATTTGCTGGATTTAAAGGGCGAAACATTAAATGAACAAAAAAGGTTTATCAAACAATAAGTTAACTGGTGAAAATATATATTGGTTAACAGGCCTGTTGAGATTCTTGTGTTTTCTTTGGCTTTACATTTGGTAGACGCTTAGAAGGTTTATTTGTATTAATTAATATTGTTTTTGTTTCATGCAGAGTAAATGGCAGAAAATGTATCGCATGTACACTCAGCCTGATTCGAAACAGAGACACCGTTAACAAATTGAATTATTTGTATTAACAAGTAATTTTAAAACAGAAAATAAATAAAGTGAAAAAGCGAACCTTTTTTATGCTGTTTACAGTTTTATGCATTACGGTAAATGCTCAAAACGAAATAAGTTCAAATGCACTTACAAACGTGAAAGATAATAACCTGCGTTCCGTTCAGGCGCTGTTATTAAAATGGCAATGCCCCCTGTTTAAATTTGAAAGTGATTGGGAAGAACCCTGGGAGCAATTAATTAAGGTAGATGAAAAAAACCAGCAGATTATATACCGTGTTAGGGATTACCAGCAAAATGGTACAGATACCAATTGGATGGCAACACATTATATACCCATAATGGAGATTGACAGTATTACTCAAAACTATAAAGACAGTACCCTTACTTTTTATACAGCAAAGTATAAAATTGATACCTGGCAACTAAATTACCCGGCTGTTAAAAATGATAAGGTAGCCATGTATATGCAGATTGGGAAAGTAAGAAACCTGGCAGGGCAGGTATGGGGGCATATCAGGGAGTATCAATTAAAATGGAAGAACAGAAATTAGTAATTTAAAATTATTTTTAAAACATGAAAAAAATTACATTATTACTGGCCTTATTAATCTGGCTGCTGCAAGCCAACGCTCAATTATCGCCCCTTAGTATTTACGATAATTTTGCTGAAGACAGTAAAATAAAATGGCCTGAAGCTACTACTGGCAATGAACAATATTATAAAGAAAGCGGCAGGTATATTGTTGAATATAAACAAGGTGAAAGAGGATGGTCTGTAAGTAATAATTTTCCTAAAATACAATGGGATGATTTGAGCGTAGAGCTTACGGTAAATGTACCTGAGGGAAACAGCCCGGGAATTGGTTCAGGTTTTTTAATAGGAAATATTACCACGCCAGGTATTAGTTACCGCTTTGTAATACAAACCGATGGTACCTATGGTTTTGGTTATTTTAAAGACAATACTCTTAAATGGATCGTTCCCTTTACGGCTTCAAAAAACATTGTAAAAGGAAACAATGTAGATAATAAATTAAAGGTTAAGATAACCAATAACAAAGTACAGTTGTATATAAATTATGAATTGGTAAACACCGTTAGTTTACCCGAACCACTTACTGGCGAACAAATTGCTTTGTATTCGGGTAAAGGTCAGCGGGCCGCATTTGATAATTTTCGGGTAGATGGCTATTCGTTAATAACTGACCCCCCAGGCAAAATAGAAGAAATGTTTGGCGAAGGGTATAAACGTTTAACAGTAGAAATTAAAAAGTATAACACCCTGCAAAGCTTTGCCGATTTTTTAAATGATGAATTTAAAAACAATTTTC
>JAHEBJ010000014.1 GCA_024642285.1 Sphingobacteriales bacterium | reverse complement strand
GAAGTGCCGGTTACCAATATTTACCGTGATGAGATTTTGAAAGAAACTGATCTGCCGGTGAAGATGACAGCTTATACTCCATGTTTTAGAAGAGAAGCCGGTAGTTTTGGTGCTGATGTGCGTGGTTTGAACCGTGTTCACCAGTTTGATAAGGTAGAGATCGTACAAATTGTTCATCCCGACAAAAGTTATGAAATTTTGGAGGAGATGGTAAACCATGTTGAGAAACTATTGAATTTGCTCAAACTACCTTACCGCATTTTACGATTATGCGGCGGCGATATGAGTTTTGCATCTGCCCTTACTTACGATTTTGAAGTGTACAGCGCAGCGCAGCAAAAATGGCTGGAGGTTAGTTCTGTCAGCAATTTTGAGAACTTTCAAACAAACAGGTTGAAAATAAGATTCAAAGATGCGGATGGCAAATCGCAATTGGTACATTCTTTAAATGGCTCATCGTTGGCACTACCAAGGATAATGGCTTGTTTGCTGGAAAATAATCAAACTGAAAACGGAATTGATTTGCCCGAAGTATTGCACAGTTACTTCGGGAATAAAAAAATTACAGAATAGATCTATTTTTCTCCAACACCTTTTTCTTTTATCAGTTTATAAATTTCCGCAGGTTCTACCGGAGATTGCGGTGTAAGATTTTCTGCTCCGGTTGATGTAATAACGATAGTGTCTTCCAGCCGGATGTGTATCTTTTTTTCTTTGTCTTCTAATATAGGTTCTACATTAAATACAACACCCTCTACAAAAGGTTTGTCGTATGGCCCAACATCGTGTACTGCCATACCAACAAAATGGCCAACATATCCGAACCAGTATTTTCCAAGTCCGTTTCTTTTATATACTTCTTCGCCAACTTTTCTTAAATCATTGATGGTAACACCGGGTTTCATCGCTTTTATTATTTCATCACGGGCCTCCCTTACACAATTGTAAAATTTTAGCTGCTCAACGCTGAACTCTCCTTGTACCGGCCAGGTCCTGGTAATATCGGTTACATAATAATTAACCTCGGGAGCATAATCTATAAGCAATACTGTTCCGGCTTCCATTATATGGTTGTTGGCATTATAATGCCAGATCAACCCACGCTCACCTGATGCTGCAATGGCAAAATAAGCTGGTCCTGCGGTACCCATGTCTTCATAAATAAAATTGCAGGCGGCCACGGTTTGATATTCATAAATACCCGCCCTGGTAACTTTCATAGCTTCATTAATACCCAGGCATCCAATGCGGCCACATTCTCTTAATACAGCAATTTCTTTTTTGTCTTTCACCCAGCGCATTTCATCAAGTATGGGTGTAATATCTTTTATAACAGTTGCAGGAAACCGTTCTTTTATCTTGTTATAGAAATTTACTTCTTTTGATATCCTGCCATCCCAGGGATCGTTAAGCCTGTTCGCCCTGGTCATCATACATCGGTCACGGCTCATTTCGGTTGTTTCCTGAGGTGTTGCTTGCAAGAAAATAGTTTGCCCGCTTTCAGAGCGCCAGCTCAGTAATGATGTAAGGTTTGTTTTAGAAAAAATCTTACTGAATTTATATATGGATGCAGCCTCTTCACTCGGTTTTATGAGGGCTTCAGTTTTAATATCATTTGAGATATTGTCTGGAACTAATAAAACAGTTTCTTTACGTCTGCCATCAATGATTAAAACAGCATCTGGTATTTCAACGCCGGTGAGGTAATAAAAATTATTATCCTGCCTGAATTTCACATAAGCTTCAGGTAGCTCGGCTCCCTGTAATATTAAAACCCCATCGCCTATTTTTTCCATTAACTTGTTGCGGCGTGCTTCAAAGTCTTCAGGCTTAAAATATTTCCACATGGTTTGCGAAAATGAATTTTCAGCAAGCAGTAATAATGTACAGCAAAAAATAAGTTTCAGCAATTTCATGATGCAGTAATTGAGTGAATAAAAAATAGAAATTAGCAGCTTTAACAAGCATAAATGTAGAATAAAAAAATCCTTAAAAATAAATTAATATAGATGAAGATGCTGAACAGAAAATTTATGATTGATTTTATTACCCGATTTTTTTGTTTGCTGCAATTAATTAATCGTGCTAAAACCTCAGCAATTTGGGGCAATTAGTTACCAGAAGCAACTAAAACTTGTAAAGGTTGTTTTTGTTAGCTCCTTTTTAGATTAAACGAAAAACTATTTTTTGTAAGCAGAATAATATTTTCTTTGCATAATGTGGTAACTTCATTAATGTGGATATCTGGAGAGTTAATCTGCACATTTTCAACATGTCAATTAAAAGGGGAATAAAAAAAACGGCTAAAGTACTCGCTTATATAGTTGGGAGTTTGTTAACGTTTTTGTGTCTTTTACTGATATTTATTAATCTGCCGGTTGGTAAAAGGGTAGTAAAAAACCAGATTCAAACTTACCTGCTGGAAAAATTAGAAACAAAAGTCAGTATTGGTTCTATAGATTACCGTTTGCCCAGGTGGCTGGAACTGAACAATATTTATATTGAAGATCAAAAAAAAGATACTTTATTTTTTGGGGAGCGTATTTCTGTACATGTAAGTATGCTCAAATTGATATGGGGTAATGTGGATATTCAAAAACTGGACTTAAGTAACATCAGAGTCAATATAAAAAGGCCGGAGAGTGACCCTGTATTCAATTACCAGTTTATTGTTGATGTGTTTTCGGGGAGTTCAAAGGGTCCCTCTGAAAAAAGAGATACATCGGCATTAAAAATAAAATTAGATAAGCTGCTGCTCAAAAATATCTCGCTTTGTTTTAAAGACAAAAATGAGGGGACAGATTTTACTGCCGGAATAAAAAATCTTGATGTTTCATTAAATAAATTTCAGCCTGATAAACTTCAGGTCGGAATTGATGATTTTGCCGCTTCGGGTATAGATTTTTTTATGACCACCTATAAAGAAAGCTTAGACCAGGCTTTGTCAGTTACAACAAATGATAATGCTGCTTCAAGTAATAGTGAATTAAATATATCAGCATCTGTTCTCGATTTGCGGGAAGTGAATGTTGCTGTTGAAAATAAAATTTCAGGTGCTTACTATGCCAACAAAATAAAACACTTTTTCCTGAATAAAGCGTTGTTTAACCTGGCAGGTTCGGTTGCCAGAGCCCACGAATTGAAACTTGACAGTTCGTTTTTACAATTTACCAAACCTATAACAATAACAGAAAAAGTTACTCCGAAATCCGAAACAGCATCTGTAAATTCAGGTAATTCCTGGAACATACAAGCCGGGCAGGTTTCACTTTCAAACAATGTCTTTAAATATGATGATAATAACCTGCCGGTGGCCGGCGGGTTGGATTTTGGGCACCTCAATTTAAATAATGTAGCTGCCACTATTAATGAATTCAGTTTTTCGGGAAACAGAACCGCAGCCATGATTAAACAATTTTGTTTTAAAGATAGTGGTGGCTTTGCTTTAGATACAACTCACGTTAATTTTTTAATGACTGATTCTGTTATTTCTGCAAAAGAACTATATGTAAAAACGCCGCAAAGCCTTTTACAGAATTTTGCAGAAATTAAATTCAAAAACCTTTCGCAAATTGTAACCAATCCAGATAAAAGCCGAGTTGCAGCCAATTTTAAAAATTCTACCATCGCTTTTAATGATTTGTATCAATTGATGCCGGCATTAAGAAAATCTTTTCCACCACCAGAATTTGCAAATAGCAAGGTATTTTTTAATACAGAACTCCGCGGCAATCTTGCTCAGCTTTATTTGCCTTATCTGCAGCTGGTGGGGTTATCCGGCAGCCGTTTGAATGCGAATGGAACATTATATAATTTAACCGATGTAAATAAATTTTATTACGACCTGTACATTACTGAAAGCAGCATAAGAAAATCTGATCTTCTAAGGTTCGTGCCAAAGGAAAATCAGGAATCATTGGTAAGCCTGCCAGATATCATTAATCTTAGAGGACATATTACAGGCAATCAAAACAACCTGGTATCTGATATTATCGCTTCCGGGAAAGGTTTAGCCATAGATGGAAAATTTTCGCTGAAGAGTATAACCGATCCTGAAAAAATGAAGTTAGATTTTGCAATCAGGAAAAGCAGTTTTGACAAGGATTTTATATTGAAACTTATTCCCCCGGAAACATTGCCCCCGGAAATAAAACTGCCAGAAAAAAATTTTATAGCAGGAACACTTTCCGGTGATTTAAACAACCTTGTTGCCGATTTAAAGCTTGATGGAAGTTATGGGATGATAACTATACTAGGGACTATTAAAGATGGTAAGGATCCGGAGAAAGCAACCTATGAACTCGATATAACAACTGTCAATTATAATATTGGAAAATTAATAAGCCAGGATAGTGTATTGGGAAAAGTTACAGGCTTGTTTAAAATAAGAGGAACCGGTTATAATTATAAAACAATGAGGGCGGATCTTATTTCGTCCGTAAAAGAACTGCAATACAATAATTATAATTATCAAAATACAGAAATTACTGCTGATCTTGATTCAGGTATTATTGACAGCAGGGGATCAATTAATGATACTAATATTAAACTGCAATATGATGTTAGGGCGAATCTTCAAAATGAATACCCATCTTTAGTTGGTTTTATAAATATCGATACAGCACAGCTTCAGAATCTTAACTTGTATGATGACACATTGAATTTTTCACTAAAGGCTAAGATTGCAGCTAATAATACTCAACCGCGGCATCTTGATGTTACCACACTCATTGATTCAGTAAAGATGCAGGTTGGAAAAAAGTATTATTCTGTAGATAGTATTTCGTTAGTTGCAACCACGGCTAATGGAATAGATGATATAAATTTAAACGCACCTTTTGCTGACCTCCATGTACAAGGTGGCTTTGATTATAATAAAATTGCCGATGTGGTTGTTCAATATGTCAATCATTATTATAGCATATCTGATTCTGTTGTCGCAAAAAATTTTTCCCATCAGCAAGTGGTATTTGAAGGGGTAGTAAAAAAACATCCGTTGATAACAACCTTTGTGCCAGGGCTCAAAGATTACAGCAACATTAATTTCAGCGGAAATTTTGCATCTGACAAAACTGACAGTGCCTTAAACTTGAAATTATTCGTTCCTTACCTGGCCTACGATGATTATGCTATCCGGAATGGCAGCATTGATGTTGTTTCTGAAAATGAAAGATTAAACTATGATATTAATCTTGATACATTAAATCATGCATCAGGGATTTTTTATGGTAGCGTGATTAACGGAACTATAGCCAATGACAGTATTTTAATAAATACAATTACAAAAGATAAAAAAGGCAAAGATTGGTTTGGAGGAAAAGCATCGTTTTTTGCCAAGGACAAAAATTATTTTTTCCATCTCAAAGACAAACTGCTTCTCAATTATGAAAATTGGGAGGTAGCTGCCGACAATTATGTAAAATATTCACCTGATGGGTTAATCATCCATAATCTCTTAATAACCAACGACACCTCAAAAATATATGTAAACAGTAAACAAGAACTTTCAAACAGCTTAATCGTAATTGATATTGAAAAATTTAATTTAAAAAGCATTAGTTCAATTATAAACCAGGATACAGTTTTTTTATCAGGCATTTTAATGGCAAAAATGGAAGTGACTGACTTGAAGAAAGAACTGCCTGCTTTTAGCGGTTTTTTTTCTATAACCGATCTTGCAATCAAGCAAATACCTTTTGGAAATTTACAGGCGTTGGGTGAAAAAAAGACCGACGATAATATTTTGGTTGTTCTTGGATTAAAAGGAAAAGGAAATGATATTGCTGCTATTGGAAATTATTATTTAAACAACACTCAGCAGCAATTTGATATTAACGCCACCATTAATAAATTCAATGTTGCTGATTTGGAGGCATTTGCCGGAGGCGAGTTAAAGAATGCTTCGGGTAATATGTATGGCAATATGAACCTGAATGGGCGGTTTGATGATCCACGCTGGAATGGCCAGTTAAATTTCGACACTGCAAGATTCAATATTGCTCAATTAGGTACAGCGTTTAGTATAAAAAAACAGAAAATTGTTTTTAAATATCCTGAAATAAAACTGGATTATTTTATCATATCTGATTCTTTGAATAACCAGTTGAAAATTGACGGCAATGTTAAAGAGGATGAAGCCAGGGAATTTATTTTTGATCTTGGTATAAATGCTGCTGATTTTATTTTACTTAATGCCCCTAAGTCCACCGTAAGCGACTTTTACGGTCTGGCAGTCGCAGATCTGAATATTAAGATTACGGGGAATTTGGTTTCTCCTGTTATCCGGGGAGATATTACTGTAAAGGATAAAAGTAATGTTGTTATTGTTGTTCCTGAAACCAGTTACAGTAAAGATGAGGGAAAGACAATCGTTCGTTTTATCGATCTCGATACTTTTGATTTGAAATCACTTTATAAGCCATTTGCTGAAAAGGAAGAAGCCGTACCGGGGTTTGCTCAGTTTCTCAATTACAATCTTACTGTTGAAGTACAGAAAAAAGCAGAACTGACTATTGTTATTGATCCAATTACCGGTGACCAAATAAATGTAAAGGGGGCAGCTAACCTGAATGCAGGAGTGGACCCCGGGGGGCATATCGTCCTTTCTGGTATTTACGAATTGACGAGTGGATATTATGATTTTAATTACCAGTTTCTGAAACGTAAATTTATATTGGAAAAGGGCAGTTCGATTATGTTTGCTGGCGACCCTATGAGGGCAAGAATGGATATCGTTGCTTCCTATACAGTTAAATCTTCAGCTAACGATCTGTTAGGAAATGAAGTAGGAAATGCCGATCCCGCACTTACCAATTCCTTAAACAAAAAAATTCCCTTTAAGGTAATACTCTATTTGACAGGGACATTAAACAAACCAATTTTAAAATTTGATATCCAGCTGGTAGACGAAGATGCAACCATTAACAGCGATGTTCGAACAACAATTGAAAATAAGCTGGCACAGTTGCGTATTGATGAGTCTTCGACCAATAAGCAGGTTTTTTCACTTTTATTGCTTAACAAATTTATCAGTGAACAAAGCAGCGACTTCTTTAAAGGAACTGGTACTGATTTTGATGATCTTGCCCGGCAGAGTGTAAGTCACTTTCTTTCATCAGCATTAAATGAAATTGCACAAGGCTTATTGGAGGGAATAGACATTGATTTAAATCTTAACAATTACAAAGATTATAATAACGGGGTTGCTACACAACATACGGATCTTAATATAGCTATGAGCAAAAGTTTTTTTAATGACAGGTTAACCATAAGCCTTGGAAAACATTTTGCAGTACAGGGGCAGGAAGCTGCGTCAAAATCAAACAACGATTACATACCCGACGTAACGTTTGGCTATAAACTTTCGAAAGATGGCAAGTATTTACTGAAGGCATATCGTAAAAATCAATATGAAGTTTTTATGGATGGATTTATAGTTGAGACAGGGTTGGGATTTATAGTAACCCTGGACTTTGACACATTCAATGAACTTTTTGGATGGAAAAAGAAAAAATGAACTTTAAGCGGCCGATATGAATAGGAATTATTTTCTTGGATTGATTTTGATGTCAGCAATAACGTCGTGCAGTGTAAACCGGTTTTTACCACCTGGTGAAAAACTCTACAAAGGTGCTAGAATTGTTGTTAAGAAAAGCTCCGAAGTAAAAGAATCAGAAAAAGAACTGGCAAAACAATTGAAACTTGCTGTAAAGCCTAACAGAAATAAATTCATACTCGGGCAGCCATATAAAGTCTGGTGGTGGTATGTAATAGGTGAATCAAAAAAGGAAAAAGGCCTCCGCCCTTTTCTGCGAAGAAAATTAGGAGAAGCGCCTGTACTCAGCAGTAGGATAAATGCAAATGCTACCGCCGAGAATATACAGTCATTTATGGAAAATACCGGGTACTTTCATACAACCGTGCGTGGAGATACTTTGAACTCAGGTTACTTTACTAAAGCAATTTATACAGCAAACGTGCAGCCACAATACCATATTAAAAGTATTAAGTGGATAAAGGATAGCTCAGATCTTTTGAATTTATTGGAAGAACACCAAAAAAGAAGAGGCATTATAAAAGCTGGAGATCCATATACGTTAAGCAATATTAGTGCCGAAAGAGACCGGCTCGATCTGTATTTAAAAAACAGGGGTTACTATTATTTTAATGCCGATTACCTGATGGCGTATGCCGACAGTTCTATTGGTAATCGTCAGGTTGATCTTTATTTCAATGTAAAGAAAAATATTCCGGAACAGGCAAAGTATCCATACTACATAAATAATATTGCGGTGTTCCCCAATTATTCACTTTTAAAAGCTCAAATGGATACCAGTATCAGCGGTGCGGTTGGAATTGACAGACTGTATATAAAGGATTCGACTAAAAAATTTAAGCCTAAGCTTTTTTCCAACGCTGTAACGTACAGGCCCGGTAGTTTGTACAGCAGCCGATCACAAAATTCAACATTAAACCGTTTGATCAGCCTTGGTACTTTTAAATTTGTAAAAAACAGATTCGAAGCAGATAAGGATTCTGCTAACAAGCACTGGATGAATGTATACTATTATCTTACCCCTGCTAAAATGAAATCGTTGCAGAGCGAGGTTGATGGTTTTATTAAAGAAAATAATTCTGTGGGTGGCCAAATTAGTATTAACTGGAAAAACAAGAACCTTTTTAGAGGCGCCGAATTACTTACACTTAAAACATATGCAGCCTTAGAAATTCCTTATGCCGATTCATTGAGTAATAATAATACCTACCGATTGGGAGGAGAAACCAGTATTAAGTTTCCCTATTATGCAATACCTTTTTTGCGTATAAAAGAGAATAATTTTTATCCTCCCAATACAAATTTGTTGATTGGATATGAACTCTACCGCAGGCAGTTATATTACACGAAAAATTTATTTCGATTGCAATATGATTTTACCTGGAAAACTAATGCTAATAATGAATTTACATTTGCCCCGGTTTCATTAAGCTATTTAAACGCAAGTGATATTACTGATTCTTTTTACCGACAGGTGATAGCTACACCCGAGATTTTGTTCAGTGTTTATTCCGAGGCAATTTTGGGAAGTTATTTTACTTATACATTCAACAAAGGATCAAAGAGAGGAAAAAATAAATGGCATTTTAATGCAGGTATCGACCTTTCTGGTAATATTGCGGGGCTCGTATCAGGTGCAAAAAGCTTCAGACAAAAAGAAATTTTCAATACTCCATTTGCTCAATATGTTAAAACTGATTTTGACCTTCATTACACGAGGAAATTGGTGAAGAATGTTGAATGGGCAAACAGGATTCAGTTAGGCATTGGTTTTCCATACAGCAATTCTGCATTACTTCCATTTGCAAAACAATATTTTATTGGTGGTTCCAGTTCCATCAGGGGCTTCAGAGTTCGCAATTTGGGGCCTGGAACATATAAGCCAACGTTGATTGATCAACGTTTTTTTCAGTTAATCGGCGGCGACTACAAGTTTCTTTTCAATTCAGAAATTCGGTTGTCTATAACATCTAGTCTTAGCACGACAGTTTTTTTTGATGCAGGAAATATCTGGACAAAAGATACATTGCTTTTTGGCAAGCAAGGACAACTCAGCAAAAACTGGTTTAAAGAACTTGCCGTGGCTTCCGGTATCGGTGTGCGTTATGATGCAAGTGTTGTATTAATAAGAGTTGATATCGGGGTCCCGCTGCGGAAACCTTATTTGCCAGATGGGCAGCGATGGGTTTTAAAGCAGATAGATTTTGGCAGCAGTGCCTGGAGAAGGGAAAACCTTATATTGAATATAGCTCTGGGTTTGCCGTTTTAGCAAAAAAAATTCGTGGTGAAATAGCAGTTGTTTTCGGGATTATTTATAATGATTTAAATTCCGGGCTTCAATTAAACTTTTAGCCATTGCAACAGTCTTTAAAATACATTCGGTCAAATAAAATATAGTGCAATCATCATGCCGGCTTCAAATCGTTTAAAAAATCAACATTTATTGTGGCGCAGCGCCTTTGGTCCTATGGCGGAAAATGCTGCATCGCTGGATTCCATGTCAAGGAAAAGTTTATGGGCTTTGCTGGTTAAAACATCGGACAAGCCCGTTGCAAAAATTGAAGTGACAAAAAATCCAGTTGATGAGTACGTGATGGGAATAACCGATCCAAGAGAAATACAGAAAAAATTGAGTGACCCCGTATTGAGGAAGAAAATTAGAGACCAGTCGAGGGAAGACCTGAAAACAATGAATATCCGCTGGCTGGAAACCATGGTGAAAAGCGAAGCCCAGCTAAGGGAAAAGATGAGCCTGTTCTGGCATGGTCATTTTGCCTGCAGAAATCAAAACAGTTTTTACCAGCAGGAGTTGCTGCATATCATCCGTACCAATGCATTAGGAAGTTTTGCGGATATGTTAAAGGCGGTGAGCAAGTCACCTGCTATGATTGCTTTTTTAAACAACCAGCAAAACAGAAAATCGAAGCCCAACGAAAATTTTGCCCGTGAAGTAATGGAATTGTTTACCATGGGCCGTGGCAATTACACCGAGAACGATGTTAAAGAGGCGGCACGTGCTTTCACTGGCTGGAGTTTTAATGCACAAGGTGAATTTACATTCTTGAAAAATCAGCACGATTTTGACAGTAAAACATTTTTAGGCAAAACAGGAAATTTTGATGGCGATGATATCCTGAACATACTTTTAGAAAACAAACAGACTGCCAGCTATATTTCTAAAAAGATATACCGCTATTTTGTTAATGAAAATGTAGATGAAAAAAATCAACAATGGTTAAGCCGCAGGTTTTTCAGCAACAACTATGATATTTCAAAACTACTGGAAGATATTTATACCAGCGATTGGTTTTATGAGGAGAAAAACATTGGCAATAAAATAAAATCGCCGGTTGAATTGATGGCAGGCATCCGAAGGTTGTTGCCCATGCAACTGGAGAATGATCAGTCGCAGCTTTTGTTTCAGCGGGCCTTGGGACAGGTATTGTTTGTACCGCCAAACGTAGCCGGCTGGCCGGGCGGCAAAAACTGGATAGACAGCAGTTCCTTAATGCTTCGCCTTCGAATTCCACAAATACTTACTGCCAACGACGCCCTGAATATTATGCCTAAGGTAGATGATGATGTTCAGATGGGCATGATGGAAATGGCTGTAAAGAAAATTAAGGCTTCAATAAAAGGCGGAACAGCCAACATAGACTGGACTTCGGTAAATAAAATTTTTGAAAAAGTACAACGGGAAAAACTGCTGGAAAATATTGCTGATACGGTTTTGCAAACAAAGAGCCAGGTAAGCAATGCGGTGCTTGATAAATATGTGAATTCAGAAAGCAGGGAAAACTATATTAAAAGTGCTGTTGTAAATCTTATGGCAACGCCGGAGTATCAGCTATGCTAATTAAAAATTAAGAATGAAAAATGGTTATTAAAAGAAAAGAATTCTTACAGATCGGTTCATTAGCTACCGCATCTATGATGATGCCGAAATTTTTAAAGGCTTTTGAAAAGCCCATGATGGTGCCACCAGGAAATAAAGTGGCTGTAGTGATACAATTCAGTGGCGGTAACGATGGCTTGAATACGGTGATACCGGTGCGTAACGATATTTATTATAAAGAAAGACCAAAGCTGGGCATTGCCAAAGACAAATCTTTGTTGCTGACGGATGAAGTTGGATTAAACCCTGCGTTGGAGGCATTTAAAGGTTTGTATGATGATGGCAGTCTGGCCATAATGAATAGTGTTGGTTATCCAAATCCCGATCGTTCACATTTCAGAAGCATGGATATTTGGCACAGCGCCAGCGAAAGCAACCAGTATGTTAACACAGGCTGGCTTGGCCGCTATTTAGATGCACAATGCAAAGGTTGCAACAAACCCACACAAGCCATGGAACTGGATGATGTATTAAGTCTTGCTTTGAAAGGAGAAGAAAACAAAGGACTCGCATTTAAAGACCCCAAAAAATTATACAATACCAGTAATGGTCGTTTTATAAAAGATGTAAATGCCGATCATAAACCCGGCGAAGAAACCATCGATTATTTGTACAAGACCATGAGCGCCACCCTCAGCAGCGCCGATTATATTTATCAGCAAAGTAAAGTACATCCTACATCACAAGCCTATCCCAACACAGGTATGGGAAAGGATTTAAAAACGATTGCTTCTTTGATCATGTCGGACATCAACACTAAAGTTTATTATGTTTCCTTAGGAAGTTTTGATACACATGTAAATCAGGACAATCAGCAAAAAAGATTGTTTACCGAACTGAACGATGCGGTAAAAGCATTTACTACCGACTTAAAAGCCAACGGACGTTTTGAAGATGTACTGATGATGACCTTTAGTGAGTTTGGCCGCAGGGTTACACAGAATGCCAGCAACGGAACCGATCATGGCACTGCAAATAATATGTTCTTCATCAGCGGCGGGCTAAAAGAAAAAGGTATTTTAAATACAATGCCCGATCTTGCCGACTTAAACGATGGCGACCTGAAACACAAAGTTGATTTTAAAAATGTGTATGCTACCGTTTTAAATAAATGGTTGGCGGCTGATGATAAAATGATACTCGGAAATAAATTCGAATATTTGAATTTTATTTAACCTCGTACATCATCTTTTTTACCAACGGCGATATTATGATTAATATAACACCGGCAATAAGTGCATAAATAGCCAATTGCCTGTAGCCGTCGGTATAGGCCATTAGTTTTTCCAACAAGCTTGCATCATTATTAGGGGTACTCATGCCGGCACCTAGTAAGCCGGCAAAATACTGCCCATAAGCCGAAGCAAGAAACCACATACCCATCATCATGCCAGATAAATGTTTAGGCGATAATTTTGTTACAATAGACATGCCAATTGGAGACAAACACAATTCTCCAAATGTTATAACAAACCAGGCAAACGTAAAAAGGTTCAGGGATGTAACACCATTGCTGTCGGCAAAAAAACGGGTATAGTAAAATACGTAAAAACCTCCCGCCAGAAACAAAAATGCCAGTCCGAATTTTACTACTGTATTGGGTTCTATTTTCTTTTTAGCCATCCATATCCATATCAGGCCAATGAGAAAGCTGAATATTATTACAAATAAGGAGTTGGAGGAATTGTTAACCATGTTAGGATCCATGGGAATACCTAATACTTCATGTGTAAGATTTTTTTCAGCAAACAAACTCAGCGATCCCCCGCTTTGTTCAAAAAATGCCCAAAAAACAATAGAGAAGAAAATAAAAATAAAGGCGGCGCCAATTTGTAGTTTTTCTTTTGTTGTTTTTAATTTAAGTGTTTCATACATAAAATAAATAAACGCCAATGGGCCAATGGTATACATGAAAATATCGGTGTAGTCGGTGTTTTTTACCATAATTAAAATCAATGGTACACAAAATAAAATGCCTATGTAAACTGCTATTTCCCGTAGTCTCTTTTTGTTTTTTTCTAGATGCAGAATAGGTGATTGACCGATTGGCCCCAGTTGTTTTTTAGCAAAAATAAAAGTGGCAACACCTATGGCCATTACAATTGCAGCAGCTAAGAATGCTGCATTCCAGGAAACATATTTGCCCAGGTAAACACAAACTATGCCACCCAGCAATGCTCCCAGATTGATACCGGAATAAAACAAACTGAAACCTGCATCCCGGCGTTCATCACCTTGCTTATACAAATCTCCAACCATTGTTGATATATTGGGTTTGAAAAAACCGGTTCCTATAATGGATAAAGTAATCCCTATGTAAAAGAAATCTGCCGGAGAAAAAGCAATTATCAGGTTACCCAGGATCATTACCAGTCCTCCAAAGACCAGCGACTTATTAAACCCCAGAATTTTATCTGCAAATATTCCACCGATAAAAGTAAAAGCATATACAAAAGCTTGTATGGCGCCATATTTCAGGTTAGCCTCCCGGTCGGTAATCTGCATTTGTCCAACCATAAAAATAGCAAGTACACCACGCATGCCATAGAAACAAAACCGTTCCCACATCTCTACAAAAAATAAAAACCAGAGTTGTTTGGGATACTTGCCTTTAAAATCCTGGATGTCATCAAGTGTTATTGCATTCATTGCTTTGATTTTTATTTAACTCCTTTTTCCTTCATTACCTTGTTCAACCATCTTAGCATAGCAAATAGCAACAGGAAAGCAGCAAATGCCAACGCAAAATTTATGAGAAAGAATTTTGATTTGTCTTCATAACTTTCCCACAATCCTGAAAGAATCCCTGATAATTTATTACCAATGGAAGTTGATAAAAACCAGCCTCCCATTAATAATGAAGTTAACCTTGGCGGACTCAGTTTTGATACAAGCGATAAGCCCATTGGTGAAAGGCATAGTTCTCCAAACGTAATGATACCATAGGTTCCAAAAAGCCACCAGTTAGAAGCTTTTTCTGAATCTACACTAGTTGCTTTAACGGCAGCCACCATTATTAAAGCCGATAATCCGGTAATTAGCAAACCCAATACAATTTTGGCCGGGGTACTCGGTTCCTTCTGCCTTCGCCGGAAAAAGCCCCAGAACCCAACAAGCAGCGGCGTAAGGAAAATTACCCAAAAAGGGTTTATTGATTGATATAGTTCCGTTGAATAAAGCTTTAAACTTTTTCCGGCTTCGGGCATTTTATCTGCCGGCAGATTTTTAAAATAGCTATCTGGTGCAGCCGGGTCGTAGGCCAGATTCTGAGTTAGATTTACCGCATCAAATCCTTTTTCCATTACTTTACTGTCGATAGTACGGTCGGTATAGTCTTTTGCCCAAACAGTTAAGGCATCGCCATTCTGGTGGAAGATTGCCCAAAAAATTACTACCGCAGCAAACACAGCCAGTAAAGCACCAACGGGTCGTTTATCTTCGGGACTGGCCCTGAACCAGAGCGAAGCATAAAAAACAACAACGGGAACACTGCCTATCAGAAAAGCATCGGTTCCATCGCTTCCAAAAATATTTCCCGGAATCATCCAGCCAATTATAGCAAAAGCAAAAACCGGCAACAGCACCATGGTAAAGATTTTGCTTAAAGGAAGATCTTCTTTTTGAACAGGCTTGAGCACATCAACATCTTTTACATGTTTCATCCCCTTCAGAAACCATACAAGGCCAATAAGCATACCAACACCTGCGGCGGCAAAAGCATAACCCCAACCATAATTATTACGCATATAGGCGGCAACAAAATTGCAGACAAAAGCTCCAATGTTTATCCCCATGTAAAAGATATTGTAGCCAGCATCTTTTTTATCCTTGTATTGTTCCTGGTTATACAGGTTGCCCACTAATGTTGAGATATTGGGTTTAAAGAAACCGTTTCCAATAATTATAAGAAATAAAGAAAGGTAGAAAGTCGTTTCTCCCGGAAGTGCTAAACCTATGTAGCCTGACGCCATAAGTAAGGCTCCAATTATAATACTTTTGCGATAGCCCAATATCCTGTCTGCCAATAATCCGCCAATAAAAGGCGTCAGGTAAACCAACCCAAGGTAGGTACCATAAATGTCAGATTTTTTTACGGCTGAAAACCCCATGCCGCCATGTTCAACACTATCCAGCATGTAAAGGGAGAAGATGCCCAGCATCAGGTAGTATCCAAAACGTTCCCACATTTCGGTGAAAAATAAAACGTAAAGGCCTCTTGGGTGATTTGCTGTTTTACTCATACAGTTATTTTTTGTTTTGTAAGATAATCAAGAAAATTAAAAAGGCGACCCTCAGATCGCCTTTTACTTATTATCAGAATATTTTAACGGATGCCATGCATCATTTTAAGCAACCACTTGCTTAAAACAAACAAGATAAGCGATGCTACGCCAGACATCACTATGAACAAAATAAAAAAGTCATATAAATTGGTCATTTCCCAACCCATAAATTTTGTAGCTTTTCCACCATCGGGGTAAAGTGCACTTAAAGTACCTGCAAATTTATTGGCAGTGGCGTTTGCCAAAAACCAGGTGCCCATTAGCACTGATGCAAACCGCACCGGTGCAAGTTTATTAACCAGCGATAGTCCAATTGGTGATAAACACAATTCGCCTATTGTATGCAAAAGGTAAAGCATAATCAACCACATCATACTAACTTTAATACCGGGCTCAAGCCCTTTAACGCCTACTGCAATTACAACATATCCCAGCGAAAGGAAAAGGAGGCCCAGTGCCTGCTTGTAAGGAGAAGCAGGTTCAAGATTTCTGCTGCCAAGTTTACCCCATAGCTCGGCAAATACCGGCGCAAGTATCACAATAAAAATTGCATTAACGCTATTGTATGTTGAGGCCGGAATATCTGCAAGTACAAAAGAGCTTGACGAAATATAGCCCGAAATAACAAGGTATACGAGATACAGGCCTATGCCGCTGAAAAGTATTTTAAATTCTTTCGGGATATTCATAATTCGCTGGAGCGTATAATACAACAAGCCTGCAAGTGCTGCTACAATCAGGTAAACTGTACCATAGCTGGTATTAATATTTACAGTTCTATTCATCTGCTCATCGGCAAAAAATGTAAGCGAAGCTCCTGCCTGTTCAAAAGCAGCCCAAAAGAAAATAACGAAAAATGCTGCAACAAAAATAACCACAATTCTTTCCTTCTCTATTTTAGATAAAGATGAGTCAGAAAGTATGAGGCCAGGTGCAGCAATTGAAACGCTGAAGATGCATGAGCCAATCCAGTCCTGATCCATTACAAAATGAAACACGGCAATAAGTCCCACAGAAATGAGTGCCCAGATAACAATGCTCTTATTTGAAATTGATCCTACGATAGATGTGTCTTCCTCACCTTTAGCTAATGCGGCCGCTTTGTCTGCCACGTCTTTTTTCTTATTAGCAACAGCACCAACCGATTCGCCTTCAGGTGTAACGAGGTATTTCTTTTTCATCAGCTCAAAGGATAAGATACCAATCAACATACCAATACCGGCTGCTAAAAATCCCCATTTGAAATCTCCAGGATTTCCCGTGTCGCCTAATATTCCGCATACTATTGGAGAAAAGAATGCACCTAGGTTTATCCCCATATAAAACAGTGTGAAAGCAGAGTCGAGTCTGGTATCGCCTCTTGGATAAAGCTGACCAACCATGGTGGATATATTGGGTTTAAAGAAACCGTTGCCTATGATAAGTCCCGACAATCCAAACCACATGAAAATCATACTTAATCCTGGGTTTTGATAATTACTTGCACTGAAGAACATTAAAAACTGGCCAATGGCCATCAGTAATCCACCAACAAAAATTGACTTTCTGTTACCCCAGTATCTGTCCGCTACATAGCCGCCTATTAATGGAGTTAAATATACCAGCCCGGTATAACTACCATAAATATTCGAAGCATCTGCCTTATCAATGAATAATGCCTTTGTCATATACAAAGTAAAAATAGCTCTCATGCCATAGTAGCTGAAACGTTCCCACATTTCAGTAAAAAAAAGTACAAACAACCCTGCCGGATGTTTGATAGACGCATTAGTTTCGCTCATGTTAAGTAGTTTTTAGTTGCTTGAAAGTTGATTTGGTTGCCCAAAATAGGAAAATTATGATAAGTACAGACAAATTTGAGCAATCAATTTAATTAACAATCGTTATCAGTTTGGGATAAATAACCATCGTTTATAAATAAATATTGAAATCAAGCACCATAATTTTAAATTCGCAGTCCATAAGAGCAGGCAACTAAAAAATTTAAGATTAAATGAATATTCTTTTAATTGGCGCCGGAGGCAGGGAACATACGTTAGCCTGGAAGTTGACTCAAAGCCAGCTTTGTAATCACTTGTTTATCGCACCGGGTAATGCTGGTACAGCTTTGTGCGGTACCAATTTACACATTGCTGTTTCCGATTTTGATGAATTAGGGAAAGCCTGTTTGCAGAATGAAGTTGATATGATTTTTGTTGGACCAGAAGAGCCACTGGTAAAAGGTATTTATGATCATTTTAAGGGGGACAAGGAATTAGAGCATATACATGTTATTGGTCCTTCAAAGTCTGCATCTCAATTGGAAGGCAGTAAAGCTTATGCAAAAGACTTTATGAAGCGGCATAATATTCCTACCGCTGCCTATGCAGAGTTTACATCCGACAAATATCTGGAAGGAGTTGACTACATTAAAAAACAAACACTTCCGGTGGTGTTAAAGGCTGATGGACTTGCAGCCGGAAAGGGCGTATTGATCTGCCAGAATCACCTGGAGGCAGTGTCGGAGTTTGACCTTATGCTGCTGCAGTCCAAATTTGGAGAAGCCGGAAAGAAAGTGGTGATAGAGGAATTTTTGAAAGGAATAGAACTAAGTGTATTCGTTTTAACCGATGGAGAAAATTATGTTTTGTTACCCGAGGCGAAGGATTATAAAAGGGTAGGAGAAGCAGATGCAGGACTGAATACAGGCGGAATGGGGGCTGTTAGTCCGTTGCCATTTGTGGATGCGGCATTTATGAAAAAAGTAAAAGAAAGAATAATTGAACCAACCATTACCGGATTGAAGAAAGACAAACAGGTTTATAAAGGGATCATATTCTTAGGTTTGATGAATGATAACGGCGAACCGAAAGTGATCGAATACAATTGCCGTCTGGGTGATCCGGAAACAGAAGTGGTGATACCACGTATTAAAAATGACCTGGTGGAATTGTTACTGGCCACTGCCGAACAGAGACTGAACGAAGTAAAGATTGAATTTGATCAACGGGCAGTTGCTACTGTTGTTGCAGTGAGTGGTGGTTACCCGGGTGATTATGAGAAAGGAAAAATAATCAGGGGATTGCAGGATTCGACACTGGAAGACAGCATTATTTTTCATTCGGGTACAAAAAAAGTGGGAGATGATATTGTTACCAATGGCGGAAGGGTTTTGGCTGTAACCTCCTATGGTGCTGATATTCCGGAGGCAGTTGAGTTATCAAACTATATCATGGAGCAACTGGATTTTGAAGGGATGTATTTTCGTTCCGATATCGGGTACGAATTTTCCAACAGGTAATTCTACGCTCAAATAATTTGTTTTTACCCACTTGAAAAATAAAATCAAAAAATCTGCGTTGCTTAATAAGTTAGTAAACCTGCATCGTTGCTGATCTTTGCTGAAAAGAAGCGTTTGCAAAAGTTTCTGTAAAATGTTGAAAAATAAAGAAATTGCGGTTGTTAATTCAATTATTTTCCACCAACTTTGCTGGCATTGATTTAAATTCTTTTTCACACGACAAAATATGGGCCTTTTTAACTTTTTTACACAAGAAATAGCAATTGATTTAGGTACGGCAAACACCCTCATCATTCATAACGACGAAATTGTAGTAAATGAACCTTCAATTGTTGCATTAGACAGAAATAATCCGAAAAATATTTTAGCGGTGGGTAAAAAAGCATTGATGATGCATGAAAAAACCCACGAAAGCATCCGCACTGTTCGTCCGCTGAAAGACGGCGTAATTGCTGACTTTAATGCCGCCGAGTTAATGATCCGTGAAATGATCAAACTCATTTATCCCAAAAAACCATTGTTTGCACCAAGCTGGCGTATGATGATTTGCATACCAAGCAGTATTACCGAAGTTGAAAAACGTGCCGTACGAGATAGTGCTGAACAAGCTGGCGCAAAAGAAGTTTATTTAATTCACGAACCCATGGCGGCTGCTTTAGGAATTGGAATTGATGTGGAGGAACCCGTAGGAAATATGATCATTGATATTGGAGGAGGAACCACAGGTATTACAGTAATTGCATTAGCAGGAATAGTTTGCGATCAAAGTATTCGTATTGCCGGCGATGAATTTACTGCAGATATTATGGAAGCACTGCGTCGTTACCACAGTTTATTAATTGGTGAACGTACTGCAGAGCAAATTAAAATTCAGGTGGGTGCTGCAATGAAAGATCTGGATAATCCGCCAGATGATATTCCCGTAAATGGACGTGATCTTGTTACCGGTATTCCAAAACAGGTTATGGTAAGTTATCAGGAAGTTGCTGAAGCATTGGACAAAAGTATTTTCAAAATAGAAGAAGCGATCTTGAAAGCATTGGAAACAACGCCACCCGAACTTGCATCGGATATTTACCGCAGAGGTTTGTATATAACCGGCGGCGGTGCGTTGTTGCGGGGATTAGATAAGAGATTGAATGCAAAAATAAAATTGCCGGTGCATGTGGCAGATGATCCGTTGAAGAGTGTAGTACGAGGAACCGGAATCGCTTTAAAACATTATGACAGGTATCCTTTTGTAATGAGATAGATTTATTCGAAATTAGAAATTCTAAATTCTAAAACGGAAGTCCTTTTCGAATTTAGAGTTTTGATATTAAATATTTCCCCCTTGTGCGTAACATCTTTCTTTTCATTCGCCGGTATTTTAATGTTATCCTGTTTCTGGTGTTGCAGGGTTTCAGTATCTATTTAATTGTTTATTACAGCAGGTATCATAAAGCCATCTTCAGCAAAACAGCAAACCAGTTTACCGGAAAAATAAATGAACAGTACAGCAATGTTGCATATTATTTTCAACTCAAGAAAACAAATGACTCGCTGGTTGCAGCCAATGAAAAATTATATAATAAATTAAAAGCCGATTTTGAATTGCCCGATACTAGCAGCCACTTAGCTATTGATACTATAAAAGTAGATTCTATAGAGCAGTTCCGTAAATACCGGTACTATCCTTCCAAAGTAGTTTACAATTCAATAGTTGCTCAAAACAATTTTATTGTGCTGGGCAGGGGAGCTTCGCAAAATGTAAAAGAAGGAATGGGAATTATTGATCCCAATAGAGGTGTGGTTGGAGTGGTTACGGAAGTCAGTCCCGATTTTGCTGTAGTGATGAGCCTGCTGCACAAAGACAGTCATCTGAGCGGAAAATTATTAAAAGGAGGCGAAACCGGCACCCTGAATTGGGATGGAAAAACACCTAATATTATTTCGCTCAGCGGAATTCCTAAAAGTGCTAAAGTATCAAAAGGCGATACCATTATTTCCAGCGGGTTCAGCACCAGTATTCCCAAAGGTATGTTGATAGGAATTGTGCAGGAGGTTAAGGGAGATAAAAGTACCAACAATTTTTTAATTAAATTTAAAACAGCGGCTAATTTTTATAACCTGGAGTTTGTGTATGCCATTGAAAACAACCAGGCAGAAAATATAAAAACCATTCTGGAAAAAGTAAAGCAGAAAACGCAATAGATTTTTAATCGTTCATGAGTACATTATTAAAATATATTTTCCGGTTTGCCATGTTTATTGGGGTGCAGGTTTTTGTATTGGATAAAGTTCATGTGCACCAGATGGTGACCCCGTATATCTATTTTCTTTTTATTCTATGGCTGCCCTTTAATATGGGGCGTACGCAACAAATGTTGATTGCGTTTGCACTTGGTATAACGCTCGACAGTTTCCGGCATCACCCCGGTTTTCATACAGCAGCATGTGTAATGATTGCGTATATAAGACCCTATTTGATCAACCTTTTAATTCCCCAGGAAGGTGCCGACAGTAACTATGACGAACCCTCTTTCAAAAGCATGGGGGGCATCGCACCCTATCTTATCTTTACCGGCGTCCTTACTTTTATTCATCACAGCTGGCTTTTTTTGCTGGAAGCCTGGCAGTTTGGAAATATCTGGTACTTCCTTGTAAAAACATTGTTGTCATCCGTATTAAGTTTATTATTGATCATTATTACTGAATTGATGTTTGCACGCAAGCAAAAATTCCGAACGAATACGGTTTAACAACTTTAGAGAACAAGGACTTGTTATAAACACCTATCTTTTAACAATTAACTATCAACTGAAAATTGCCTGTATTTAATCAATCTAGAAAAAATGTGATCAGCCTCGTCTTTATCGGCATGTTTGTGATCATTTTTGCGCAGTTGATCAACCTCCAGTTATTTTCATCCCGGTATAAATTAATGGCCGAAGGGCAGGGAACATTCCGTAAAGTAATTTATCCCGACCGTGGAATTGTATTCGACCGGAATGGAAAATCCATTTTACAAAACACCGTTATTTACGACCTGATGGTGATTCCCGGAAAGATAAGAGACACGGATACTGCCACACTTTGCCGTATTCTTGATATTGATTCAACAGAATTTCACAAGCGGATCATCACTGCAATTATAAAAAATAAAAGTTACCGGGCTTCGGTTTTTGAGCCACTACTCAGCAATGAGAAAATGGCCAAGCTCAATGAGAACATGTATAAGCTTGCTCCAGGTTATTTTTTACAGGAACGTTCGGTACGTGACTATCCATTTGACGCAGGCGGAAATATTTTTGGTTATCTGGGTGAAGTAGATTCTAATATTTTGAAAAGCCCAAAATATGAAGGCTATGTAATGGGCGATTATATTGGCCGTGCCGGACTGGAACGTACTTATGAAAAAGTATTGATGGGGCAACGTGGTATTGAATTTTGGAAAAGAGATAATAAAAACCGTTTGACCGACAGACTGGAAGATGGAAAATTTGATACCGCTGCCATTGCAGGACAAAATATGTACACATCAATTGATATAGACCTGCAGGCACTGGGCGAAAAATTAATGCAGAATAAATTGGGTTCTATTGTTGCAATCGATCCAAAAACAGGTGGCATTTTGGCGATGATCAGCAGTCCTACCTATCAACCTAAATTATTAACCGGTGCCGAAAGAAGAAAACATTACGCAGAATTGTTGCTGAGTCCGGCCAAACCATTATATAACCGTTCGGTTAGTGCTACTTATTCGCCGGGCTCTACATTTAAAACCTTACAGGCATTGGTTGGTTTGCATGAAGGAGTTATTACAACAGATTTCAGAATTTCCTGTTCGGGAGCTTTTTACGGCTGCGGTTCAGGCAAGCCCATGCGTTGTCTTGATTATGGAACTTTCGATTTGTTGAATGCCATCCGAATGTCGGACAATACATATTTTGCCACCGTAATGCAGCGGGTAATCAATAATCCCAAGTATCCGAATATTGACAGCAGCCTAGCCGTTTGGGACAGGTATATGTATGCGTTTGGTTTAGGGCATAAATTAGGTATTGATGTTCCCTGGGAGAGCAGCGGAAATATTCCCACGCCAAAATATTTTAATAAAGTTTATGGGCAGAGCCGTTGGAATTATTGTACGTTCAGGTCGGTGAGTATCGGGCAGGGTGAGGTATTAACAACACCAATACAAACAGCAAACGAAATGGCCTACATCGCCAATAAAGGCTGGTATAAAACTCCTCATCTTGTAGATTCAATTGAAGGCGGCGACACCTTTGATATGCTGTCTAAGTTTAAAGAAAAACACAATGCAGTAGATATTCCTGATAGCATTTTTGATGTGGTGCATCAGGGTATGCAGGATGTTGTTGACCGCGGAACCGGCGGCGGAGCAAAAGTACCCGGCATTGCCATTTGCGGAAAAACCGGAACCGTGGAAAATTATTATCGTGGTGTTAAACAACCCAACCATGCTTTCTTCTGCGGATTTGCTCCCAGAGATAATCCAAAGATCGCCATCATGTGTGTGGTAGAAAACAGCGGCCGTTTTGGAGGTACCTATGCAGCTCCCATTGTTGGCCTGATGATTGAAAAGTATTTGAATGATACCATTGCAAAAAACAGGGAGGCCATTGTGGAGAAGTTTGAAAAATTGAATTTGATACCGCCACGTATTTATAGTGAAATGAGAACTGTGGATTCCATGTTGCATCGAAAAGATTCTGCTTATTTACTGGCAAAAGGATATATCAAATTGATAAGGGATACGATGGAACTGGATGCCACTGATGAGCAGGAAATACTGGATCAGTTAAAAAGAGAAAAAGAGGAACTGAAAAAAGAACAAAAGAAAAAAGAAGACAGCGATGCTAAAATAAAATTTAATACAGATGCGATCTTGCCAAACGAAAAGAAAAAACCGGAGTTGAGAGATACGCTCAGGTAGGGTGTTAATAATTATTTGTTAACTGAGATTAGTGGAGAGGAGATTTCTTGATTTGAAAAGATCACTTCCAACTAACAATTCGCCTTCAAATTTATGAACCACAATAATCCCACCATATCAAAAGGAGTTGACTGGCTGATGGTTTGGCTTTATGCTATCATTGTGATATTTGGGATCATTTGTATTTACTCTGTAGAGTATAAAAGCAGCGACGATTTCATGCGTACATTGGTTGGCTTTAAAAAGAATTACAGTAAACAGCTTTTCTTTTTTGCAGCCTGCGCAGTTGTAGCCGTCTTTATTTTGTTAACCGATAGCAAGCTCTTTACTGCCACATCAAATATTTCCTATTTAACAGGGATACTGTTGATACTGGCCACCTTTGTCGTTGGTAAAGAGATAAAGGGTTCTAAAAGCTGGATTCCTCTTGGATTTATGAACCTGCAACCAGTAGAGCTCTGTAAAATATTTACGGCGCTGGCGCTATCCAAGTATCTCTCCATGCCCGAAACTGATTTTAAGAAACCTAAAAGTCAAATGATTGCTGCGGCTATTGCCTTTACGCCTGCAGCATTGTCTATACTCCAGGGAGAAACCGGTTTGGCTTTGGTATATTTTTCCTTTTTAATTCCCATGTATCGTGAAGGATTACCACCGGGCTATTTAATTGCGGGTGTTTCTATGGCGGTGTTGCTGGTGGTATCGCTTTTGTTCAGCACTAAAACATTGTTAATTGCTTTTCTTGTATTGGCGGTTTTAGCTGTTTATTTTAACCGGCGGCAAATAAGACGGAGCAATAAGTTACTAACGGTTATCATTGCGGTATGGGCATTCAGTTCACTGTTTGTTGGGCTTGTTGTTCCATTTACTTTTAAAAATGTTTTTAAACCCTACCAAGCCGATAGAATATTTAGTATGGTTGGGGTTGATAATCCTTTTGCAGAGGAAACAACATCCAACCTTACTGCAGCCGAAGAAGAAAAACTTAAACAAAAGAAAAGTGATCAGCAGAATTACAATGTAAAGCAATCAAAAATTGCGATAGGCTCCGGGGGATTTTTAGGAAAAGGGTTTTTAAAGGGCACACAAACCCGTGGCGATTTTGTTCCGGAGCAACACACCGATTTTATTTTTACCTCTGTAGGAGAAAACTTTGGTTTCCTTGGCAGTGGTTTGCTCATGCTGCTGTATATGATTTTCCTGTTACGGATCGTACGCATTGCCGAACGGCAGCGAAGTACATTCAGTCGTGTATATGCGTACTCAGTAGCAGGCATCATGTTTTTTCATGTGGCTGTTAATATTTGTGTTACCGTTGGGCTGGCACCGGTTATCGGAATCACATTACCGCTGATGAGTTATGGAGGTTCGTCATTACTTACGTTTACTATTTTAATTTTTGTGTTGATAAAACTGGATGCAGACAGGCAGATGGTGTTGAGATAGGATTACATTTGCACAATGAAAATAATTCCACTTAGCGAAGGTGCTTTTACCATTGATGCCACAAAGAAATTTGTTCCATTTAATTTAGATAAAGACGATTTGCAGCAACGGCCGGTTGGCAGTTTGCTGGTGGAAATACAGCCCTTTGCTGTTGTTACTTCAAAGGATATTATTGTTATTGATACAGGTCTTGGCTTTAATATGCCTGATGGTACTTTACAAATCCATCAGAATTTATTAAACAACGGTATTGGTCCTATGGAAGTAACCAAAGTGTTGCTGAGTCATTTGCATAAAGACCATGCAGGAGGAATTTATAAAACTGATGAAGTGCTGAAGCAAAAGTTTTTAAGCTTTCCTAATGCAACGTACTATGCACATAAAGATGAGATAGAATACGCTTTGGCAAAAGGTACACCTTCCTATCATGTTGAGGATTTTGACGGCATACAAAACTCCGACCAGGTTGTTTTGCTGGAAGGCGACGGGGAGATTGATGACTATATAAGCTATTGGGTTACCGGTGCACACAGCAAATGTCATCAGGTATTTTTAATTGAGGAAGATGGACAAAAGATTTTTTTTGGTGGTGATGTTGCCCCGCAGTTACAGCAAATGAAAAACAGGTTTATTGCCAAGTACGATATGGATGGCCGAAAAAGTATGGAACTGCGGCAGCAGTGGTGGCAACAGGGAGAAAAGGAAAAATGGACTTTTTTATTTTATCATGATATTAAGACGCCGGTGTTTTCTTATTAATTGCACATAAAAGCGCTGGGGGTAAATATAAAAGCCGCAAACTAAATTTGCGGCTTTGCGTTTCTTTGCCTCCTGGCGTGAAATATTTTATCTAATCCTGTGCAGGTAATCATTATTCATAAACTGCTTCTGAATATCTTTTAAGTCTCTTAAAATGCTGGCATCAACCAGCGTTCCACCGGTTTGAAATAAGAAGCCACCGATCAATTCGTTGTCAACAGCAGTTTCAATTTCAAAAGTCTGATCAGCAGTTGCTGCAGCTTTTATATTCGCCATGATAGCGGCCTGCATTTCGGGTGTTAACGCCTCGGCAGTTGTAATTTTTACTTTATGGATATTACGCAGTTCGTTAAACTGATCAATATAGGTAATAGCAATTTCAGGAAGATTTGATTCCCTTGCTTTAATAACCAGCAATTTGATAAAAGCACTGGTAAGTTCACTTACTCTTTCCTTTGTAATTGACTCCAGAATTTTTTGTTTGGCTGTTGGTTTGATAACCGGACTGCGCAGTACATTCACAAAATCGGGATTGCTTTTGCAGATCTTGTGAATCCATTTCATATCTGCACATACCGCATCTACCTGGTTTTGCTCTGTTGCCAGATCCAGTAAACTTTTTGCGTAACGGCCTGCTAAACGTGGATTGTTCATGATAATTCTAAATTTTTAATTCAGCTTCACCTCAGCAGCCAGGGTTTTAATATAATTCTCCTGCTCTGCTCTGTTGCTTAATTCTTTGCGTAACACTTTCTCACTTACTTCCAATACAAGGTTACCTACCTGGTTCTTCATTTCGGTAATGGCCGCCATTTTCTGGTTATATATAGAAGCTTGTGCATCGGCAATGATTTTTGATGCCGCAACTTTTGCTTCGTCTTTGGCATCATTAATCATTTTATCCTTTGTTTCCTTTGCTTCTTTAAGCATGGTGGCTCTTTCTTCACGTGCCTGTACCAGAATAGCTTCGTTGTCATTCTTCAACTGTGCCATTTCAAGCTTTATCTTTTCGGCAGTAGCCAAAGCATCAGCAATGTTTTTTTCACGTTCGGCCAATCCGCCAATGATAGCTGGCCAGGCAAATTTCTTTAATAGAAGAAATACAACGATGAACGCTAAAAGTGTCCAGATAATAAGGCCGAAGGCCGGTGTTAATAATTGCATTTTAAATTATTTATAAAATAAAAAGTTCAGTGTTGATGTACTGTACAAGAGTGCGACGCCAATTAAGTTGATAGTTGCACTAAAGTCTGGTCCAAAAAAAGTTTACTCCATTTCCACCTTTAGGGGGTCAGGGGGCAAAAATTACTGCATCCTCCGTCCTGTACTTTGGATGCAGTAAAGGTTTTAAAGTACCATAGCTAAGAAACCGATGATTACCGCAAATAACGCAACTCCCTCTACCAAGGCGGCAGTAAGGATCATGTTACTACGGATGTCATTGATTGCTTCAGGCTGGCGTGCAATTGATTCCAATGCACCTTTACCAATCTGTCCGATACCGATACCGGCACCGATAGCACCCAGTCCGGCACCAATGGCACCACCTGCGTTAGCTACAGCTTCTAATAAGAAAAAATTCATAATCGTGAATTTGTATTGGTTAAAAAAAACGTTTATTAATGTGCAACAGCTGCTTCATGTCCGTGGTCATCATGACCGCCTTCGAAAGCCTGGCCAACGAATACTGCTGTTAATATGGTAAAGATAAAGGCCTGTAAAAAGGCTACCAGTATCTCAATAAAATAAATGAAAATGGTAAACGCCACTGATAATGGCGAAAAGCCCCAACCAATGTACTGGTTGATTGATGCCATGATGAATATCAGGGAGATCAAGCAGATGATAAGAATGTGACCCGCCAGCATGTTTGCAAACAACCTGATCATTAATGCAAATGGCTTGGTAAATATGCCGAGTATCTCAACCGGTACCAGAATAACTTTTACCCAACCCGGGATGCCGGGAGGATTAATGATGTGTCCCCAGTAATGCTTATTACTGCTGAATAATATTACCACAAATGAAATGATGGATAATATAAAAGTAAAGGCAATATTACCGGTTACGTTTGCTGAGCCGGGAATCAATCCAAAAATGTTGTTGATCAAAATAAACAGGAATACTGTTAAAATATACGGCAGATATTTCTGACTCTTAGCACCCAGGTTTGGTTTGCAGATTTCATCGTTGATGAAATTAACCACTGTTTCCATGGTGTTCTGCCAGCCCGTTGGAGCGGTCTTAATACCTTCTCCTTTTTTGTAACGGCCGGCAATTTTAATTAACAGGAAGCAAAGTACAAACAGTGCCAGTAACATTTGTACTACGTTACGTGTTGGAGACAAATCCAAAACGCTCACGCTTGCATTTACGCCGTGTGCGCCATCCGATGCTACAATATGTCCGGCCGAGTATTTATTACGGTCTAAACCTAAATGGTCAATTTTTTCGTTAGTCAATAGTGTGTATCCATCAACATCATGGTGGCCATGCTCAAATTTTGAAGACATGAAGAAAGAAAAGCCATTTTCTTTTGAGTAAACAATTACCGGCAAAGGAATGGTAATATGATGATCCTGTCCATCGGATCCTTTATAAGACATGAAATGGAATTCATGTGCGTCCATAATATGGCCGAAAATGATTTCGTTAGCATCAAAAATCTTCTCTTTTTTGGCAGTATCTCCTGAAGGTTCAGGATTGGCAAAACTTACATTGGAAAAAAGCACTAAGCTTATGCTGAAAACCGCTACCAGTAATGATTTGATGCTCTTTGATGCCATAATATACCTGTAATTTGGCGCAAAGATAAGGGTGGGGGGCTGAAATTAAAAATTGGGGTAAAAGAATTTATTGAAATCGGGTTATATGATGATATTATGTCAAGTTATCCTGCCTTTCAAACTGCATTTTGTGTAATTGGAAGTAAAACCCACGTTTTTCCAGTAACTCGTCATGACTGCCCATTTCTTTTATCTCGCCTTTATCCAACACAATAATTTTATCCGCCTTGCGGATGGTGGAAAGTCGATGGGCTATCACAATAGAAGTACGGTCCGCTATGAGCGTTTCAATGGCATGCTGAATGAGGGCTTCGCTTTCGGTATCAACCGATGATGTAGCCTCATCTAAAATTAAAATGGCCGGGTTGTACAATAAGGCTCTAACAAAAGAAAGCAACTGGCGTTGTCCCAATGAAAGTGTTGCCCCCCTTTCCATCACATTATAATCGTAGCCGCCTGGCAATTGCAAAATAAAATCATGTATGCCAATCATCTTTGCTGCAGCAATTACATCTTCATCTTTTATATCCGGATTTCGAAGCGTAACATTATCTTTTACCGAGCCACTGAATAAAAATACATCCTGCAACACTACAGCAATTTTTGATCTTAGTTCATCCAGATGATAATCTTCAATATTGATGTCATCAATTTTTATGTTGCCTTTATTTATCTGATAGAGCCTGTTCAATAAACTAATGATGGAAGTTTTGCCGCTGCCCGTGTGACCAACAATGGCCAGTGTATCGCCGGCATCAAGCGTAAAGCTTATGTCCTTTAAAACATATTGTTCATCAATATAGGCAAACCAAAGATTTTCAAATTCAACTTTACCTTTTATATTATCTGCACTGGCATTACCTTCTCTTATAGTTGTATCATCATTATCCAGCACTTTAAAAACCCGTTCGCTGGCAATCATACCCATTTGCAGGATATTGAATTTATCGGCGATAACCCGCAACGGCCTGAACAATAAATTAAGACAAAGAATAAATGCGGTGATGACACCTGCCACCTTTTCGGCTTGTGCTGCACTTACCACATCTTTTGCGGCCCACCATACCAGTAAGCCGATGGATAATGCCATCACAAGTTCTACAATAGGAAAGAAAACGGAGTAGGCAAAAATGGCCCGGATATTTGCGTTGCGGTGTTCTTTATTAATTCGGTTGAATTTATTAAACTCTCTTTTTTCGGCGGCAAATGCCTGCACGACTGCCATACCGGTAATATGTTCCTGCACAAAAGCATTAAGATTGGCTACCGCATTACGCACCCTGATAAAAGATTTATTTACACTTTCTTTAAAATAATAAGTTGCAACTATTAAAAAAGGAAAAGGTGCAAGACAAACCAACGTAAGTTGCCAGTCTACATAAAACATATAAGTAAGTACCGAGAAAATCGCCAGCAGGTCGGCAATAATAGGTATGAGTCCGTCACTGAAAATTTCGTTGATAGATTCAATGTCATTGATTGTTCTTGTTGTTAATGTGCCAATCGGTGTTTTATCGTATTGCCTTAAGTTGAGATGAAGAATTTTGTTGTAAGTACTCACTCGAATATCTTTTACCACACTTTGCCCAAGTGATGCAGTTAGAAAAGTAAACAGGAAACGAAACCCGGTTTCCAGTAATAAGAGGACAATTTGAATTATAGTGATCTCAATAATAAAACCTCCGGGACCCGCTATGTAGTTCGATGTAGTATCGTTTTTTATTCCCTCATTGATAGTAAGCTGAATCAACATTGGACGCACCGGTGCAATAGCCGCCAGCACTATAGCCAGGAGCAGCGAAGCATAAAATTTATTTTTATAAGGAGCTGCAAAATGAAATACCCTGCGCAGTAAAGCGAAATCGAAAATTTTTTTTGCCCCGGTCTTACCACTCATTGGGTAAAGGTAAGCCGTTTGAAAAATTTATAAGCTGGAAGGATAACATTTTAAAAGCTAAAACAGTAAAAAATTTGACCATGCTCAACCCCAAAGATGCAACCTGATTATTCTTCCTGTTTTAAATTATTATATCCTTTTAGAAAAATGGCACCCAGATTTTTATACGGTGGAATATAATTATCCCAGCTTTCCCTTACCGATCTGCTTGGGTCGTTTTCAAATAGCCGGGTAAGAGATACCCACATATCTTTCCAAACCAGTTTATCGCCGGCTTCAAAGGTTTGGTTCAAGTAATTGATGATGGGACGGTTAATATCTCCAGAGCCAATCTCTTTGGTGGAGATTATATTAGCATCGGGATTTACTTTAATGATGTCGTTTAAATTTTTATAACCACCACATGAACCCAGCATTACAATTTTTGCATAGCCACTCATGCGTTTTATGGTACGGGGTAACCAGTAGCTGTGGCCGCGGTGGATGATAACAGCAGGGTATAACCCTTTTTCGCTGAGATAGCTGTTCAGGTGGATCTGGGCAGAGTCGTCCAGATTATTATCATTATCAAGCGGACGGTTAGCGTAAATCCACACTTTGCCTTTTTTCGATTTTATCTCATACCATTCTGGTAAAGCCGTTATCGTCCATTCACGTGTTGAAAATGAGTTGATAAACGACGGAAAAAATGTTTTTCCATCCTTATCACCATACCAATAAACCTGTTGAATAATTCTGCCACTGTCATCCCGAAGATCTTTGTTTTCAATTTCAAAAATTGAAGGAATGCCCAGCGCTGCTGTGAGGTCTATTTTGTTATCTGGATTAGCCGAAAGGAATATTGTACGCAACAAACCATAAATGGTTTTACCTCTGCTGTTATTTTCTTTAACACAACGGGCTTCGTTTTCAGCAATGTACTTGAGAATAGTAATCTGTAAACTGCTATCGGTGATGCTGCTGTACGAGTCGGCTACGTCGATCGCATCTTCAAGGCTGCCGGTATTATCAAGGTTAGCTATAAAACCACGCATCAACACTTCCGAATTTTCTTTTGGCATATAGCTTAAAAATTCATCAAGTTTATTATAGTTAGCGGCCATTTTTATAAACTTCTTAAAAAAGTCAAAATGAACAGTAAGCAGCAACGTATCGGTACCAGGCGTTTTACCCAGGCGTTGTATCATCCTGGAAAAACTGTGTTTAAAACTGGAAGTATAAATTTCATTTTCGCCCATTACCATCATATAGTAAAGTTCAACCGCCGACAAAGAATCAGTTGATGCCATACGCTTATTGATGTTTGACAGGTCGTGCAGTATATTTATAGGTGTGATAAAATGCTGATTGGCTTTGTTTTTTAAAGTTTCTCTAAGGCCATTGGTGCCAAACATGGCAATGGGAGTATCTTTTGGCGCCTTTGTCATCCGGGTATAATAATCAATTTCGGTTTTTACGAGTAACTTATAATAACCAACACTGTCGTAGCCAACTCCGTCTTCACCAATAAACGGTTTTATACTTTCAATAGTTTTTTTGCCTTTTAAGATATCGTCGAGAAAAGGAAAGTACAGCAAAGCATTTGGTGTTTGGCTTAGCGCTACAACTGCTTTAACTACCGGATGATTATTGCGGTGTACCAATATGCCGAGTGTGGATGCCGGCGCCTGGGCCCGGGTGTACACAGCTGTAGGATTAAATTTACAACTTACAACAATCAGTGAATCTGCAAATGGTTCGTCAATGAATGGAGTAATAGTCTGTAGGATCTTATCAGGGTTTAGCGAACAGTATTTTTTATAAATGATCTTCTTGTTTTCTTCATAATCTATATTATCAGAAAAAATTTCGGCCAGCAATTTTGCTATTGGATATTGTGCTGCATTAAGCAAAGGAGCTATATGCTCACCCGCTATATTGGCTTTCATAGCGTTGGCAAAATTTTCAATAAAAAGGGGAGCTAAAGCAGGGTTAATTTCTTTGGATTTTATTCCGGCCCGGTATCCCTTTACCAGATTTTCTATATAGCTGAGGTACCTTACTTTTTCGTTATTTGTTTTTATGGCACTGTCCTTTTCAACTATAACCTGCAATTCGTCAATTCTCCTTGTCATTATTTCGGTAATTATCACGTTAACTTCCGGTTTATTGGTAGCCGTGATGAAATCATCTTTTTTCCCGTCTTGTTTGTCCAGTTCAATTTGTTCGCTATCAATTCTATCATGAAAAAGTTGACGGTAAATAGGGATAATTAAAGAATCCTGGCTTGCAAAAACAGGATAGGCCGAAATGAACAGAAATAAAAAAAGTGCAGTTTTTTTCATAGTTAAGTTACAAGTACGTTCATAAAAATACAACAGACGTTATATATCTGTTACCGACACAATAAAAATTATTGTTAATACAGCTTGCTTAACAATTATATAATACAACTTAAACTGTAAACCGGCTTGTTCATTAAAGGTAAAGACTATTTTTGTATCCTATGAGCAGGGTTAATTCGCCAAATAAAATACTGATTGCTGATGATGAACCCGATATTCTGGAAATCATTCAATATAATCTTCAAAACGAGGGTTATGAGGTGGTGGCAGTTAAAAACGGGAATGATGCGTTGGATAAAGCGAAATCTTTTCAGCCAAATTTGATCATATTGGATATTATGATGCCAGAGAAGAATGGTATTGAGGTTTGCAATTTGTTAAGGATGCAGCCTGCATTTAAAGAAACATTGATCGTTTTTCTTACTGCGTTGAGTGATGAAGTAACCGAAGTAAAAGGATTAGAAACCGGTGCTGATGATTTTATTACCAAACCTATTAGTCCAAAAGTATTAACAAGTAAAGTTAATGCGCTGTTCAGACGACTGAATAAAGAAGAAACCGGCTTGTTACAAATTGGTGATCTGAAGATCGACCGGGAAAAATATTTGGTAATTCTCAAAGAAAAAGATATTAACCTGGCTCGTAAAGAATTTGAGTTACTGGCTTTGCTGGCAAGCAAACCGGGTAAAGTTTTTTTACGTAATGAAATACTAAACCAGGTTTGGGGAACCGAAGTTATTGTTGGCGACCGCACCATTGACGTACATATCCGTAAGATCAGGCAAAAACTAAACCTCGATTGTATCACCACAGTAAAAGGAGTTGGGTACAAATTTGATCTGTAACCCCTATTACAAAATTCAACGATTATTGCAGATAGTTAATTGTTGATTACTTTCGTAATAGTTTTATCCTCAACAATAAATTAATAATGCTTTCAAAAAAAAATATATCACCACAGCAATTATCCTTGCTAACAGCGCTGGGATTATCCATTCCTATAGCCATTGGAATATTTATTTTTAAACCTGTTTGGTGGATAGCTTTTTTGTCGTTCATTGTAATTTTTGCCGGCACTTATGGACTGATATTGTACACCCTGCAGACGTTCATCTATCGCAAAATAAAGCTCATTTATAAGTTCATTTATCAAACTAAAGCCACTAGAAAAGAGGAGTTTTATTACAAAAATATTTTGCCACAAAAAAGTATTGACGAAGTAAGAGAAGACGTTGAAGCATGGGCAGAACAACGTAAAGCAGAAATTGAACTTTTACAGCGAAATGAAGTATTCAGGAAAGAGTTTTTACAAAACCTGAGCCATGAACTGAAGACGCCCATTTTTGCCATACAAGGTTATATTGATACATTACTTAATGGTGCATTGGAAAAACCCGAAGTAAATGTAAAGTTTCTTCAAAGTACATCCCGTAATGTTGACAGGCTTGTAAATCTCGTTGAAGATCTGGATGCCATTTCAAAGCTGGAAAGTGGTGAGCATCCGGTTGTTCAGGATAACTTTGTAATTCAGGACCTGCTGAAAGAAGTTTATGATACGCTTTCGCTAAAGGCTGATGAAAAGGAAATAAACTGTATTATAAAAAAGGGATGTGAATTGCCACTAACTGTTTATGCCGATAAGGAGAAAATAAGACAGGTGCTAATTAACCTGGTAGATAATGCAATTAAATACGGCAAGCAGTCGGGTATTATCGAAGCTAGTTTCTATAAGGTAGATGAAGTCAGGGTTTTGATAGAGATCAGTGATGATGGCGCAGGTATTGCCGAAGAACATTTACTTCGAATTTTTGAACGGTTTTATCGTACAGATCTTGCCAGGAGCCGCAAAGAAGGTGGCAGCGGATTGGGATTGTCAATCTGCAAACATATTATTGAAGCACACGGTCAATCCATTCATGTACGCAGTAAGATAGATGTGGGCAGTACTTTTGGTTTTACACTGCTTAGTAAGAAGGATTAATCTTTAGCTTTCTTATTGTGTTTCAAAACTTTTGCTTCCACATAAAAAATAATTTCCTCTGCGATGTTTTTTGACTGGTCACCAACACGTTCAAGCTTCCTGATTATGGATATGATGTATAGTGCCTCAGGGATAGTATCCAGGTTTTCCCGGATATATTTTGTAGCGCCGTCGTCGGCATTTCTGTTTATCTCATCCAAAACATCATCTCTCGAAAAGATTGTACGGGCAAGAATCGTATCCTCAAATTCAAAAGCCGTTTGCGTATCAGTTAGAATACTTATTGATCCGTCAAACATTTCAACTAACCGGGTTGACTCCAGCATTTTTGCATTGAATTTTTGTGGGGATGCCACAACATATCCGGCGATGCCTTCGGCGATGTCGCCAATCCTCTCGAGATTGGTATTGATCTTTAGCGCAGCTAATAAAAACCTCAGGTCAACGGCTACCGGTGAGTAAAGTGCAAATATATTTTCGCAATCTCTGTCAATTTTTAATTCCAATGAATTCACTCTTTTCTCAATGGCAATAACTTCTCTGGCCAGGTCTTTATCAAATGTTAACAATGCTTCTTTTGATTTGGATAATTGCAGCAGCACCAACTGCCACATATTGATCACTTCCAATTTTAAATCCTGCATTTCTGTCTCAAACTGTGTCATAACTATCTTTTATTTTTAGGATCGTTAACTAAAACGTCCGGTTATATAATTTTGTGTTCTTTCGTCTCTTGGATTAGTGAACATGTTTTTTGTAACGTCGTATTCAATTAATTCTCCCATATAGAAAAAAGCAGTCCTATCGCTTACACGGCCCGCCTGTTGCATATTGTGCGTAACAATGATCAAGGTATAATTTTTTTTCAGTTCGTGTAGCAGCTCCTCAATGCTGGAAGTTGAAATGGGGTCAAGTGCCGAAGTAGGTTCATCCAACAACAATATTTCGGGCTCCATAGCAATGGCTCTGGCAATACACAAACGTTGCTGTTGACCGCCCGATAAAAAAGTTCCTTTTTTATGCAACGAATCTTTCACCTCATTCCACAGCGCTGCTTTTTGTAAAGAGGATTCAACAATTGCATCGCGGTCTGCCCTGGTAATTTTCATTCCATTCAGTTTGTACCCGGCAATCACATTATCATAGATACTTAAATTAGGAAAAGGGTTAGGACGCTGAAACACCATACCTATCTTATGCCTTACAAAGATTGGGTGCATACTATAAACATCTTCCTCATTAAGCAACATTTTTCCCTTTGTCTTGGCACCTTCAATCAGTTCATGCATACGGTTAATACAGCGCAGGAAAGTTGTTTTACCACAACCTGATGGTCCCATCACTGCAATCACGTTGTTTTTGGGAATGTCCATATTCACCTTCTTTACAACATGATTATCGCCAAAGTAGGCATCAAAATCTATTGATCTTAAAATTGTATTTTCCATCTTCTCGTCGTGATCTTTGTTATTATGTTTAACAATAATATCCATAGTAATAAAATAAGTGCAGCTCCCCAGGCCAGGTTGTGCCATTCGTCATACGGACTGGTGGCATAGTTAAAAATCAACAACGGCAAACTCTGCATTGGCTTTGAAATATCTGTGGTAAAATAAGGATTTCCAAACGCTGTAAATAATAGTGGGGCAGTTTCACCAGCTATTCTTGCTACTGCTAAAATTATTCCTGAAAGCACACCACTGAATCCGCATGGCAGAATGATCCGCAACATCACTTTATGGTATGGGAGCCCTAGTGCAAGCCCCGCTTCCTTTAAAGTAGAGGGCAATAATTTTAAAGTTTCTTCTGTTGATCTTACAATGATGGGCAGCATCATCACCGCCAAAGCTATACTTCCGGATAAAGCTGAAAATGTACCCAATGGTTTTACAATCCAGAAATAAATAACTATACCCACAACGATTGACGGTGTACCCTGAAGGACATCAACCGACAGGCGGCACCAGTAGGATAACCAGGAATTTTTATTTTCACTTAAGTAAATCCCTCCCATGATACCAAAAGGTATGGCAATAACAGCGGCATAAAAAACAATCAGTAAACTGCCAATCAACGCATTGGCAATGCCACCACCGGTTTCGCCAACGGGCTTGGGTAGGTTAATCAAAAAATTCCAGTTTATATGTATGATACCCTCCCTGATGATATAAAAAAGTATCAGGAATAAAGGAAGCGTACACAAGATGGAAAAGAAGATTACCAATCCCCTGAATGATTTGCTTTTACCCAGCCTGTAATTTATATTCTGTGCCATGATTATTCAGTTGTAAAACGCTTAATAACTTTTTTACCGATGATGTTGATGACAACCGTTACCAAAAAGAGTATCAAGCCCAATTCGATCAGCGATGACAGGTAAAGTGTACTTGCTGCTTCGGTAAATTCATTGGCAATAACACTGGCCATGGTATTACCCGGATCAAAAATACTTTTTGGAATGATGCTGGTGTTACCGATAACCATCGTCACCGCCATGGTTTCGCCCAATGCTCGGCCGAGTGATAACAAAACACCGGCAAACAAACCTGATTTAGCGTAAGGGATAACCACCATTCTAATAACCTCATACCTGGTTGCACCTAATGAATAAGCAGCTTCTTTTAAAGATGCAGGTACCATGCGGATCATTTCCCTGCCTAGTGATGCGGCATAAGGAATGATCATGATAGCCAGGATCAATGAGGACGTAAATATTCCGATTCCATATGGAGTAACACCCAATTTAATTTCTAAACTCCTTACCAGCGGCACTAAAACAAACAACCCCCAGAAGCCATAAATAACCGAAGGCACGGCAGCAATCAATTCAATGGCGTTTTTCAAAAACTCCGAAAACCAGCCACGTGGATGATACTCGCCTAAAAAAATAGCTATTGAAAATGAAAAAGGTATGGAGATCAGCAGCGCTAAAAAAGAAGTTAATAAAGTACCCAGCAAAAAAGGATATGTGCCGTAAATATTTACAACCGGATCCCATGTTTTGCCGTACAGGAAACCAAAGCCCAATGCTTTTATTGAAGGCATGGACTGGATGATCAACGTAAGCATAAAAGCCAATACCAAAACAAGGATGCTTATGGCGATAAGTACCAGCGAAGACCTGAATATCTTCTCCATCCTTATCTGCCGGAAGGACCTCTTTATTTTAATATTTTTCCAAACTTCCATTCTCTTAATTATGAAATTTCCCGCCGTATTATTTACAGCGGGAATTTCCAGGGTTTATTTTTTATTAATCTCTTTATTCCAAAATGATCTTACCATTATAAGTGGCCGTTTTCAAAATGGCTTCGGCTACTTCAATTGCCGCGGGCGACAAAGGTGCATAATGCAAATCTGAGCAATACTGTTGACCTTCATGAATATTCCACCATAATAATTTCGCAAGATTCTTTGCCCTTGCTTCTGAACGCTTGTTATAATTCTGCTCAGTATAAATAAGTGCCCAGGTAAAGCCACTGATCGGATATCCATCAACAGCATCGGTATTTGTTAATGAAACTTTTGAATCAGCAGGTAACTCAATATTACTAGCTGCACTTGTTGAAGCAAGATTCGGCGTGATAAAATGCCCGGCTTTGTTCTGCAGTTTTGCAAACGACATTTTGTTCTGCATGGCATAAGCTAATTCAATATATCCGATAGCTCCCGGCGTTTGCTTAACCAAACCTGCAACACCTTCGTTTCCTTTTCCACCAAGCCCTACGGGCCAGTTAACGGAAGAACCTTTACCCACTTTTGATTTCCACTCTTCACTTACTTTAGAAAGATAGTCTGTAAAAATATTTGTTGTGCCGCTTCCGTCTGAACGATGAGCAACAACTATAGAAGTAGCCGGTAATTGTACACCGTTGTTAATGGCTGCAATCTTTGCATCATTCCATTTGGTTATTTTACCAAGAAAAATATCTGCTAAAACATCGGGACTTAATTTCAACGTGTCTTTTACTTCCGGTACATTATAACTGATTACCACAGCTCCTGAAGCCATTGGAATATGTAAAGCAGTAGCCCCCATATTCTTTGCCTGCTCTTCATTCAACGGAGCATCCGAATCGCCAAAGTCAACTGTTTTGTTGGTTAACTGAAGAATACCACCACCAGATCCGATGGATTGATAATTAATTTTTAAACCATTCAGTTTATTATACTCTGAGAATTGTTTTGAAAACAATGGATATACAAATGTGCTGCCTGCACCTAGCAAAGTATTATCGTCGCCTTTGACTTCAGCATTGCCGTCTCCTGATCCGTTGTTACAACCCTGCATGATGCTTCCGGTTAATGTGAGCACTAATGCAGAAAATATTATTTTTTTTATTCCTGAAAAAATTTTCATCGTTAATTAAGATTTTAATCGTTTAATAAATTGCTGCAAAAGAACAAATACCATGTTGTTGGAATGTTACTTTTATATTAATTAATTGTTACCATTTATTAAGCGACTGGTTATCACTATATGTTATATAGAAGAGACAAAGGCGGGTCTAAAATAAAAAACCACCCAGACAGGAATATCAGGTGGTTTTAGCATTTGTCCTTCGGCTAAGCTCAGGATGCTATTTGCTTAAGAAAACATTAATTAAACTTTGTCCAGTTTTTCCACCATGTATCTCCTACAGCACATGCTCCTTTATAATTTACGGCAGTAAAACCAGTTGACAGTTTTGGATTACTGAAACTGGCACCTGCAACTGCAGGTGAACCGGCGGCAGGATTAAAATCGGGCGTTGCGTAATCGAATGGAGCAATAAGTCCAACTTCGTTATTGGTTGCATAGGTACTGTTACCATAAACAGGCGTATTAAACCAGGAGGTTATGGTAGCTGTTGTATTTGGTGCAATGGGTGTGTTTGAATTTCCGGCAATGCTGTATAAAACCGGGTTAGGGCAACCGGCTATAATATTGTTTTGTACAAACAAAGATGCAGGAATATTATTATCTGTGGGGACACCTTTTGTTGCATCAATGTACAACCCGTTTGGATAACCCATGATGATAGAATTGAAAAGCGACATGCTTGAGTTTCTCCTGATCTGTGCACCCCAAACAAATAAACTGTTTCCGGTATTGCCCAATGTTGCTTTGGGGCCCATTACCGTCATGTTACTGAACACAACTGATGTTTGCGGCAGCAAAGAACTTCCGCTGGCGTCATTATCACTTTCAAAAGCTTCGCTTTTTGAAATATCAGCAACTGCAGAATCTCTTACTGAAATTCCAAACTGAACTTTTCCACTGTAACCATTATCTGTATCAAAATCATCATCCAGTGTTTTATAAGAAATAAGATGCTTACAGTTTACAGTGCCACCAAACCACTCAAAGGAATCATCGTTAGCATAAGATACCTGCACGTAGTCAACTATTGTCTGGCTGCCTACACCGCCAAAAGTTAATCCGTTGATCTCTTTATCTGGTAAGAAAGCGTAGCCTGCGTACTCTATACGAACATAGCGAAGGATTCCACTGTTGTCTGCAGGATTTTGTGCCTGCGTCGCAGGAGTTCCATACAAACCCAGGCCATCACTGTTGTTGATACCTCCTTCAATTTCGCCAATACCCTGTACACCATTAAAAGAAGAATTGGTTGGCGCATTGCCTAACAGAACGAGCCCTGCCCAATCTCCACGTTGAGGAGTTGCTGCTTCTGATGTAAATACGATTGGCTTCTCTTTTGTACCATCTGCAATGATTTTGCAACTACGGGTGATGATCAACCCCCCGTTCTTTCCATTTTCGCCTACGATTTTTGTACCCGGCTCAATAGTAAGGATAGCACCATTGGTTACATACACCAGGCCACGCAGTTTATATGTATAAGCTGCTTTTAAGGTACGGTTTTCACTAATTCTTCCTTCAAGGATAGTGTTTTCGGTAGTTGTTCCTCCGCCACCAGAAATAACCGTAGTTCCGCCATCAACTTCAATTTTGCGGCAGCTTAATGACGTTGCTGCAATTAATACTGAGTAAAGAAATAATTTTTTCATGTTTTATTTTTTTTAGACTTGTTTTATTATTAAAAATTGTAACTGAAACTTACACTGATATTACTGCCGTATTTTCTTTTGATGGCAAACGCATCTTTACTATCAAATTTCTTATTACCGTTCAGATCAGTATAAAAAATCGCCTGTTTGTTGATGATATCTGAAATATTCAATTTTAATTCACCCTTGTTTTGTAATATCTTTTTTACTATCTGTAGATCAAGTAATGGGCGGGGGTTTTCCCAAATTGGAGGTTGGTCGCCTCCACCAACATATGCAATCCTTCTGCCTATCTGATTAAAAAGAAGCGTAGTATTTATACCGTATTTTTCAATGTCATATTGAATTCCGGCATTAAGTAAATAGGGACTTTGTCCCTGCATGGCCCTGGCTTCATCAAGTCCGATACCGGCAACACGATTATATATATAAGAGATATTTCCCTGAACAGTGAAGTTTTTAAATGTGGGATTGAAGTCAAGTTTTTTTCTGAATTCCAGTTCTGCTCCAAAACTAATTGCTTCCGTTGCATTAAGAAAATTGTAGGTGCTTGCGCCCCCTGAACTTGGATTGAAATATGCCTCTATAGGATTATTGAAATATTTATAGAAGACGCCGAGCGTAAATAACTCTCCGCCTCTTGGATATAATTCATAGCGGAGATCGAAATTGGAAACTTTTGTTCTTACCAGGCCTGTATAACCTGCAACTGTGGCACCCAGGTCAAAATCGTAAAACTGGAACGTGCTCAATTCCCTGAATTCTGGTCGGATAACTGTTTGAGAACCCGATAAGCGAATATTGGTTTTATTATTTACTTTATAATTTGCATTTAACCCGGGCAGGAAATCAGTAACTCTGCTGTATACATGGCGTGGATCAGATTTTTTAAGACTCCCGATAACCTGGTCAAAATCTTCTACTCTTAGCCCCCAAACCACACTTAGTTTCTCTGTTAACCTGTTATTAAATTGTAAGAAGCCTGCATTTAAGATTGAATTGGCGATGTAGCGATAACTTGATCCCGACAATTCATTAAATGCAAATTTATTGTCGGTGCCATTACCGAAATTTTCCGGAGCAAAAAGTTTATCAGCACTTAATAAACGTAAGTCCCTGTTATCAGAAGGCAGATAGATGGCGAAAGGTCTTGAATCAAAAAGCCTGTCCTTTACCTGGAAAAAATACCCCCCTT
>JAHEBJ010000148.1 GCA_024642285.1 Sphingobacteriales bacterium | reverse complement strand
TGCAATTACGCCAAAAGAATGGGCCAACAGTATGCTGAGTTTATTAGCAGCATCAAATCCGCCGATATCCAGTTTGGGATTGCTTTCTGCAAAACCGAGTTGTTGTGCCAATGTAAGCGCTTGCTTAAATTCCAGTCGATCTTCAAATATTTTCGTAAGAATGAAATTGGTGGAGCCATTGATAATGCCACGGATTGACTTCAGTAAATCATTATCATAATATTCTTCCAGATTACGTACTATGGGCATGCTGGCGCAACAGGCTGCTTCGTATAGTAGGGCTGAATTATGTTCCTTTTGTAATTGAAGTAATTCTTCAAAATGTTCGGCAATCATTTTTTTATTGGCACTTACCACCGATTTTCCGTTTTGTAAAGCTTTTTTCACAATTTCAAAAGCTGCATCAGCATCATCAATCAATTCTACAACCACATTAATACTTTCATCATTCAGTATGACAGAAGCATCGGTTGTGAAGTTATCTGTAGCAACGCTTCTTTTTTTATCAACATTTTTTATTACTATTTTTTTGATAGATGCCTGAAGTGTTGGAGTTGTATGCAGTACATCATATAATCCTTTGCCTACTACACCAAAACCAAAGAGGCCTATGTTTAGTTTTTTATTTGACATGTTTTTTATTTTGGAACCACTGAGTGACACGAAGAAGGCCTTTGTGCTTCTTGGTGCCTTCGTGTCTTTGTGGTTTAATTTTGAAATGCATAATTTTTCTTTTCGCTTTCAAGTTTTACAAATGCTTGTTCCAGGTCAGCAATCAAATCTTCCACATCTTCAAGACCAACGCTCAGCCGTATTAAGCTGTCGGCAACGCCGGCAGCTCTGCGTTTTTCAGCAGGAATACTTTTGTGCGTCATGTGTGCAGGGTGACATAAAAGACTTTTTACGCCGCCTAAACTTTCGGCAAGTTTAAAATAATTGGTAGAAGTAACGAAAGCGGTGGCTGCCTCTTGGGTGTCATTTTTTAACGTGAAGGATACAATGCCTCCAAATCCTTTGCTTTGCTTTTTCGCAATGTCGTGATTAAGATGTGTTTTTAATCCGGGATAATAAACTTTGTCAATGGCAGGATGTATTTCTAAAAATTCGGCTACAGCCTGTGCATTGCGGCAATGCTGCTGCACACGCAGGTGAAGGGTTTCAATGCCACGTATCACCAACCAGCTATCGAATGGTGCCAGGATAGCGCCACTTGCATTCTGGATGAATTTTATTTTTTCGCCCAGTTCTTTTTCTTTGGTAACAACTAATCCGGCAATTAAATCACTGTGTCCGCCTAAATATTTTGTAGCACTGTGAATCACCAGATCAGCTCCCAGCGAGAGAGGCTGCTGTAAGGCGGGTGATGCAAAAGTATTATCCACGCAAAGTAAACAGGCATTGGCTTTGGCGATTTTTGCAATGGCTTCAATGTCGCTCACTTTTAAGGTTGGATTGGTTGGTGTTTCCAACCAAATCAATTTAGTTTTTGGAGTAACTGCGTTGAAAACATTTTCTGCATTGGTAGTATCAACATAGTTTACTTTGATGCCAAATTTTTCGTAAATATGTGTAAAGAGACGAAAGGCTCCGCCATAAATATCATCAACGGCCAAAATTTCATCACCGGCTTTTAAAAGTTTTACAACAGCATCAATAGCTGCAAGGCCGCTGCCAAATGCAATTCCTACCGTTCCTTTTTCAAGTTTAGCAATGATGTCTTCCAGAGTTCCTCTGGTAGGATTATTACTCCGGGCATAATCATAACCTTTGTTTACTCCGGGTGCATCCTGCACATAAGTACTGGTTTGATAAATGGGAACACTGATTGCTCCGGTTAATGGGTCTACTGGAATGCTGTGGATCAGTTCTGTTGCGTTGCTCATCTTAATTGTTTTTTAGTTTGATGAATGATTGTTATACAGGTTCTGTACAATCACATATCAATTGAGCAACCTTACCTGCCTGCAGGCAGGTCGGGGGAGTTTTTTAAAACAAAAAAGCTCATCCGACAAATCAGACGAGCTTTTACTATTTTGAAAATATTTTTTAAGCTTTGGATCTGACTTATCTATCCGCCTAAGCGGTTGGAATTGGCACCTTTCTCCGAAATAAATCGAAGCAGGTTGTCAAGGTTTCATCGGGCCATTACCCTCTACCTTTCTTGATAAGTGATATTAAAGAACTGGAACAAATATACGGGTGCAATTTTCAAACCACCAAATAAAAATTTGAAAAATATTTTTTGGAAGCTATAAAATCCTTTACAGTAAATGGTTTTGGCTGAAAAATTATTTTATATTTTTCTTCATCCAATCACCCTGGGAGGAAGCTGCATGCTCAAAACTAACCTGCTCTGCTATTTTTTCCTGACCTTTAATGATGGATTTTGTTACCATACTGTGTTCAATTACCTCATCTTCCTTCATGCCCATCATTTTCATCAGTGGAATCAGTTTATCGCTGCCAAAATGTTTAAATAAGGGTTCGTCCATGGCACTGTAAACAATTATTTTTTCAGTAGGCCAGTCTTTGATCAGTTCCAGCTCTTTTGAATGAAGCGGATAATGCTCAGTAAATACAGGAGTTTTAGTCTGTAACAGATGTATGTTAAGGTATCTTGCAATCACAATCCGTTCTTCATCGATACCCTTGTTGGCAAAAAAAGATTTAAATTTTTCTACTGTTTCATCAAACCAACAGATGAATATGGTATCGGGTGCAGCCTTTGCTAATTCAGCACAGGCATTCATTTTAGCGGTACTGTTAACAAAGGCCCTGTCAATAAAAACATGGTTATCATCAGTGGCGTCCTTCTTTCCAAATAAATTAAATAGCATAGGTAAAGTTGAATGGCAAAATTACTGAACAAAGAGCCGTGCAACAAATCAACAGGCATTTTGTTTGTATCTTTAACACAAGTAAGTACATATGGCGAAAGTTAAGAAGGCTTCTGAAGAAGAACCC
>JAHEBJ010000013.1 GCA_024642285.1 Sphingobacteriales bacterium | reverse complement strand
ACTTGTTAAAGGTAGTATTGAAGTGTACCCCATTGCAGGTTACGGTGCTGTTGAGATGGGCGAACATTTTTTTCACAACAACCAGGAACCTGAACCTGCAGAACATAAGATCGGAAAATTTGTTCAACTCTGGAAAAATGAAAACGGAACTTTCAGATTAACAAGAATAATCAGTCTGCATTAATGTCGTTTTAAATGAAAATACAGGTAGACGAAAATATCAGTCTCGAATTCCTTGAAGAGATTCATGCAGAATCGCTGTGTAATGTTGTGAATGCAAACCGGGAATATTTAAGGGAATGGCTGCCCTGGGTCGATAATATGAAATCAGTTCCTAACTTCCGGCAGTATATTACCGAAAGTAAAAAACGTGCTGCAGATAAAACAGATTTTGGTTTTGCGATCATTATCGATAAGAATATAGTAGGGCGAATAGGTATGCATCATATCAATCACCAGAACAAAATAGGGGAAATAGGCTACTGGCTTGCCAATGGCATGCAAGGCAGGGGAATAATAACTAAATGCTGTAACGCATTGATAAAATTCGGGTTCAATGAGTTAGGTTTAAACCGGATTGAAATTAAATGCGCTCTTGGGAATAATAAAAGCAAAACCATTGCAGAAAAACTACAGTTTAAACATGAAGCTGTTTTAGAACAGGCTGAATGGCTGAATGGACGATTCGTTGGCTTACATTTATATGCATTATTAAAAAACGATTGGAGATCTGCTTAATAAATTTCCAAAACAACTGCAACCCTCATTAAAGCAAATCCGTATTGTTATTGTGTAGAATTTATTTGCAAATAAATGCTCTCATTTTATTCAGGGGGTAGATTTCAGAATTTCAAAATATTTTTTTTGGGCGTAAACATTGGTCTATAGAATATTTGCCTGATATCCTGGAAAGACTCCTGTCTATTTATCCTGTAAGATCCTGGTCAACGTGGATAGTTATTAATTCAAAATTTTATGAACTGTTAATTACCGGTAAGTTATTTACCGGCAAGAAGAGTCTTGCAAAAAAATATTTAAAACAAAAACTTATAATTTATGAAACAGATAAAAAAAATTGCCACTTTTATTTCTACAGTATTCATTTTGTTTGCCTGTCAGAAACAATCTGATCTGCGTCCTGAAAATTTGAATGCTGACAATTTAGCCTCCCGTAATTCACAAAATGTAAATAACCCGGCTTTCGCAGGAGGAAATCAACACGTATATACATTAAATAACCAGGTAGCTACAAATGCTGTAATGGATTATCAACGGGCACCTGATGGTACATTAACTTTTAGTGCTTCTTATCCTACCGGCGGAACAGGTACGGGTGGCGGGTTAGGTAACCAGGGCGCCATGGCTATGGGTGACGATGTTTTGCTTGCAGTAAACGCAGGCAGTAACAGCATTTCTTCATTCACAGTTACAGGAAACGGACTCACATTAAAATCAACAATGAATTCGGGCGGAATGATGCCAGTGAGTGTAACTATGTATGGAAGTATAGTCTATGTTTTAAATTCCGGAGGTACGGGTAATATTTCCGGATTTACACTTAATGCAAATGACGAGTTGATTCCCATTGCAGGATCAGCCAGGCCATTGAGCTCACCTGCTGCCGGTGCTGCACAGATCTCTTTTGTAAATGACGGAACTGTTGTTGTGGTAACTGAAAAAGCAACCAACAAGATCATCAGCTACACTATTGATGCCGCAGGTATGCCGGGTGCTATGCATTCAATTACTTCATCAACACCAACGCCTTTTGGTTTTGCAACCGGTAACAATGGAAATATTTTTGTTTCTGAAGCAGACGGTGGGGCACCCGGTGCAAGCAAACTTTCCTCTTATAATGTTAGTTCAAGTGGAGTTATTTCTTTAATTAACGGATCGGTTGGTGCCAATCAAAGTGCTGCCTGTTGGGTTGTAATGACCAACAATGGGAAGTTTGCATATACAACCAACACTGCAAGTAATAATCTTACAAATTTCGGCGTAAATAAAAACATCGGCTCAATTAATGTCAACACCGCAAATGCTGCATCAACAGGGATGGGCCCAATCGATGCTGCCCTAAGCAATAATTCAAAATTCTTATACGTACTAAATGCCGGTAGTCATACCATCGGGGCCTATTCTGTTGGTAATGATGGAAGCTTAGATCATATTCAAACCGTAGCAGGTATTCCGGCCGGAGCAACAGGGCTGGAAGCGAAATAAACCAATTAAAATTTCACGAAAAAAAGCGGATGCAAATGTGTCCGCTTTTCTTATTTCGTTTTCTTAAAATTTAAATACTCCTGCTGCCATCAAAATTCTCTAACTCCTTACTCACTGCATTTAAAAACGTAGAACCCAAAGCGCCATCAATAATACGGTGGTCGTAACTCAATGAGATATACATCATGTGGCGGATGGCAATGCTGTCGCCCTGCGGCGTTTCAATAACCATGGGCCTTTTTTTAATCGCCCCAACTGCCATAATAGCCACCTGTGGCTGGTTAATGATGGGAGTTCCCATAATGCTGCCAAATGTTCCAACATTGGTTAGGGTGAAAGTCCCACCTACAGTATCGTCGGGTTTTAACTTCCCGGTACGGGCAGCATTGGCAAGGTTATTAACCTGTTTTGCCAGACCGGTTAAATTCAACTGGTCGGCATTTTTAATAACCGGTACAATTAAATTTCCATTTGGTAAAGCAGTAGCCATACCTATATTCAAATCTTTCTTTACAATTATTTTGTCGCCGTCAACACTGCTGCTGAGCCACGGATATTTTTTAATGCACTTAACTATAGCTTCAACGAATAATGGAGTGTAGGTGATTTTTTCACCCTCACGTTTTTCAAATTCTTTTTTCACTTTCTCTCTCCACAAAACTAGGTTGGTAACATCGCATTCGGCAAAACTGGTAACATGCGCCGATGTTTGTTTGCTGTCGACCATATGTTTGGCAATCAGCTTACGCATGCGGTCCATTTCAATTACTTCTACATTGCCGGTAAAAACAGTTGGTAAATTATTTGAAGACTGTTGTTCCTTTGGTGCTGCTGCAACAGCAGGTGCCTGATTCACCTGGTTTACTTCAAGCGGCCTGCCACTTACTCCTTTATTAGATACGTAAGCCAGAATATCTTTCTTGCTCACTCTTCCTTCCTGTCCCGTGCCGGGAATGTTTTCCAGTTCGGCCATGCTGATACCTTCCTGTTGTGCAATATTTAAAACAAGCGGAGAATAGAACCTGATCGCAGATTTGGATGATGCATCTGATTTAGTTGATGTTGCCGGTTGATAAGGGATTTCTTCGACTACACTTGCATCTTCGTATTCTTCTTTTTTAGGTGCCGATGGTTGATTGTTTGAAACAGCCGCATTGGCACCTACTCTTATTTTTGCGATAACGGTTCCGATAGGCACCACATCATTCTCATTAAATAAAACTTCTTCAATAACACCTTCGGCGGTTGAGGGTACTTCACTGTCCACTTTATCGGTGGCGATGTCAAGCACGGTTTCATCCTGCTGAACGGAATCGCCTGGTTTTTTGTGCCATTTTAAAATAGTGGCTTCCATGATACTTTCCCCCAACTTCGGCATTACTAAATCAACTAAACTCATATATATATGTAATTTGAATTTTTGCAAATAAATACAGAACAATTCAAGTAGAGATATTGTCCGCAATCGGGCTCAAAGGTAATTATTTCCAATCAATCCTTTTAAACTCTTGCTTAAGATTCAGCCAATATAAATTTTCGCAGCATATTCAGCGCATTGGTAGCGGTTAAATGTATGTTCCGCATCCTGTCGAAGCGGAAATACAATTTTTGAGTTTCAATCCTTTCTTTATTGCCAACAGCAACCCAAACCGTACCAACAGGTTTATCAGGCATGCCGCCATCGGGCCCCATAATGCCCGATACCGCAATAACATAATCAGATTTGATATTTCTTAACGCACCTTCTGCCATCTCTCTAACTATTTCTTCACTCACGGCACCTAAAGTTTCAAGCGTTGTTTTATCAACCTGCAACAAATCTTCTTTTGCCTGGTAGGAATAACTTATCACACTTCCATCATAAAATTTTGATGAGCCCGGTATGGCAGTGATCAGATGTGCAATATACCCTCCTGAACAACTTTCGGCCGTACACATGGTTTTCCCTTTTGCCATCAGTAAATTGCCAACAACCTGTTGCATAGTTTCATCCTTATCTGTTACCAGATAGTCATTTACCAGCATTTTAAGTGTTGCAAATAATTGGTCAATTTCTTTATCGTTCGATGCTTTATCAAAGCCTGTGGCTGATAGCCGAAGCCGCACCATGCCATAGTTGGGCAGGTAAGCTAGTTTTATATGCGGAGGCAAAGCCCCTTCAAATTCGATGATCATGTTAGCTAAAAAACTTTCGCCAATTCCTGCAGTTAACAATGTTTTATGGCTGATAGAAGGGAATGTAAATTGTTTTACAAGCATCGGTATTACGTCATCTGTCATCAATCCTTTCATTTCATGCGGCACACCAGGCATACTAACAAAAATTTTACCGTCTCTATTAAATACCATGCCGGGAGCTGTGCCTCTTTTGTTTGTGACTGGGGTACAAACATCAGGAACCTCAGCCTGTTTTAAATTGCTGTCGATAATCGGCCTGTTTAATTTTTGAAAAATGTCAATAACATTCTTGCGGGATTCTTCATGCACCATCAACTTGCCGCTAAAATATTTACAAAGCAACGGCTTTGTGATATCATCGGAAGTTGGCCCAAGCCCTCCTGTTAGTAAAATGATGTCGGCATGTTTCTGTTCTTCATCCAGCGCAGTCCATAATTCATCCCAAACATCGGCAACTGCCACTCTGCGTACCACACGAATACCGGCTTTATTAAGTTCCTGTGCCATCCAGGCACTGTTGGTGTCAATTACCTGTCCAATTAAAAGTTCGTCGCCAATGGTGATGATAGAAGCTTGTGTCATGTAAAGTTTTAAAAAAGATTAATTTTAGCGCAAGATAAGTTAAGTATGAAAACATTTTTTTTGCTTTTTGGTTTGATTGCCGGTTCAGTTTCTTATGCTCAGACCGTTGAAAGCCTGTTGGCAAGTGCTATGCTGAATATGGAGAAGGACGATCAGTTTAAACATGCCATCATCAGCCTGTATATTGTGGATAGTAAAACCGGTAAAGTTGTATTTGATAAGAATTCGGAAATAGGATTAGCGCCGGCCAGTTGTTTGAAAGTGCTTACCAGTGCAGCTGCTTTGGAATTGCTAGGGAAAGATTACCGGTATAAATCAGAATTTGGGTACAGCGGAAAAATAGAGAATGACACCTTGAAAGGCAGCCTCATCTTTACCGGATTTGGTGATCCAACTTTGGGAAGTTTCAGGTGGGACGCAACAGCTACTGACCTTGTACTAAAAAGAATAATTGATGCATTGAAAAGACTAAACATAAAGGTAATTACAGGCGATTTAGTCAGTGATGAATCAAAATGGACGAAACAGGTTACGCCGGGTGGCTGGACGTGGGAAGATATCGGAAATTATTACGGCGCCGGTGCCCGTGGTTTTAACTGGCACGAAAATCAATATGATCTTTTTTTAAAACCGGGCTCTAAAATTGGTGACCCTGTTGAAATTGTTTCATCCAAACCGGTATTGCACGCCTCCATGAATCTGCAGGAATTAAAAACAGATGCAGCAGGCAGCGGCGACAATTCTATTATTTACCTGGCTGAAGATCATTTTATTGGTTATATAAAGGGCACCATACCTGCCGGAAAAAATAATTTCAAAATATCAGGTTCTATTCCAGATGCTGCGATGTCATTTTCTTATGATCTTAGGGAGGAATTGAAAAACAGCAGGATAGAAGTGATGGGCAGGAATAAGTCAAATTTGTCAAATGAAAAACTGAACCTGGAAATGCCTAAGGTTGAAAATATTTTCCTGAAGGTTGTTTCTCCTCCACTCGACAGCATCAACTATTGGTTTCTTCAAAAAAGTGTAAACCTTTATGGCGAAGCGTTTGTGAAAACAATTGCTTTTGAAAAGACCGGATTTGGTGCAACCGAAACAGGAATCGACATCATAAAAGATTTCTGGAACAAAAGCGGAATAGAAAAATCAGCACTTAATATTAAAGATGGCAGTGGATTATCGCCGGCAAACAGAGTAACAACCGATGTTTTGGTTGCTGTTATGCAATATGCAAAAGAGCAAAGCTGGTATTCTGCTTTTTACGATGGTCTGCCCGAGCAGAATGGCATTAAAATGAAATCGGGTTATATCGGCGGAGTAAGAGGATATACAGGGTATGTGCGTTCTAAATCAGGCACAGAGTACACATTTTCTTTTCTTATTAATAATTTTGACGGGAGCCCGGGTGCTGTACGTGAAAAAATGTGGCAGATGCTCGATATTTTGAAGTAAATTTCATTCTCAATTAAAAATTAAAAACTAATAATTATGAACGACCAGAATTTTAAAAATCATGGGCGTATGGTACCCATGTTTCATTATGTAGCATTTACTGCTGCTTTATTTCCTTTGGTTATGACCACAATTCAATTTGTTAAAGCAATCGGTGATGAAAGTGGAAGATTGCATGCTGCGGCAATGCTGTCATTAGTTGTTGCTGTTATTTTGGGGTTGTGGTACACACGGTCTTTTGCATTGAAGGCACAGGACCGTGGAATACGTGCTGAAGAAAATCTGCGTCATTTTATTTCAACCGGTAAACCACTAGACAGCCGCTTAACCATGCGCCAGATAATAGGTTTACGTTTTGCAGGCGATGATGAATTTTTAGCGTTGGCAAAAAAGGCTGTTGATGAGAATATGAGTGAGAAGCAAATCAAGATGGCAGTAACAAATTGGAAAGCCGATCACGACAGAGCATAAAAAGACAAAATACAAAAGTCAAAATTCAAAAAAAGGGGGGTCTTCAAACTTTTCACTTTTGAATTTTGACTTTTTTTACACCGTAAAATAACGTTGCAGTTTTTCTTTCAGTTCCACCGGCATATCACAACGCTTCATTGTTTTAGCATCTACAAAAAACAGGCTTACATCTCCTGTATTTAACAGCTCGTCCTGTTCATTAAAAATTTCTGCATGAAAAACGATCTTGAAATGAGTTGGCATTTCTTTCAAGGTTGTTTTAACCGTGATGAGGTCATCATATTTTGCCGGACGTAAAAACCGGCTGTGAATTTCCACCACTGGCATAAGGATGCCCATGGCTTCAATCTCTTTATAGGTATAACCCAGCTGTCTGATTCCCTCGGTTCTTCCTATTTCGTAAAACTGGGCATAGTGGCCATAGTAAACAAATCCCATCTGATCAGTCAGGGCATAATGAATGCGGATCTGGGTTTCGGTAATAAACATCAGTCGGTTTTGTTTTCAGTTTCTGTAGACTTTTCTTCAACACTGATGGTCTCATCATCAACATTTTTTATAAAATAATTGGCGATGGGTTTTGCAAACATCAATAATAAGAGCGGCAACAAAATATTTAGTAACAGCCTGATCCATTCAATAGGCCGCTCGTCTTCAAATAATCCACGAACTCCCCTGGGGCTTCGGCTGATAAAACTGTCGATGACTGCTGTAAGAAAAGTAGTTGAATGTGCAAACAGAAGATAAATGCCCAATACTATTAAAAGTATTTGAAGCAAAGTTGCCGGTTTGCTTACAACCTGAAAGCCAGTGCCAAGTTCGGCAGACTTACGGATATATTTTGCTATAGCACCCGATTTGGTAACAAGCAGCCAGCACACTATAACCTGCAGTCCCAATATGGCAAAATAGGTTAGGTTGGATGACATGTAATTTTCGGCGCCGTAACCTCCCGAAAATATCCAGGCAAAAACATCATACAATGTGCTGAGAAAATATTGGAGAGCGGTAAAGCCCAACACCAAACCCAGCAGCACGATAGCTAATTGTAAAACATCGGTTTTTTTCATTTTTTCATTTTTAAATTATTTTCCAGTCATGCTGTCTACGCTGATTTTGCCCGGGCCAACAAAAAATAAAACCAAGTAGGCAGCCAGGTAAAGCGTTGCCGTTTCGCCATCTCCAAAAACTTCGCCATTATGTGCTTTGAACAACGCTACACACATAACCACGATCAGCGGAATTGCAGCCAGTCGGGTAAACAATCCTATAATTATGAATAGTGCACAAAAGAACTCTGCAAAAACAACCAGGGCCAGCGTCATGGTACTTCCCATTCCCAACCAGTTCATAAACTTGTGTTGCAACGTGCCAAAATTTACCAACTTGCTGTAACCATGGTTCATCATTAAAACCCCAAACACCAGTCTTACCAATAACATGGCTGCATTAAATGCACCGGCCGAATACTTTGTGGACAATAATTTTTTCATTCGATTTTTCTTTTTAAAGTTGATTCAGATTTTAAACAACTGTTATAAAAATGCATGTTAAGTTTTATTTATCATTTTATTAACAGCAATGTAAAAATACATTCGTTTTGTTTACATCAATTATCCACTTATTAACAATCAATTGGAATGATGTTTGTGAAGGATGTATAATCAAGTAATTTTGCAACCAGTAAAAAAATGAACGAATCAAGCACCATGATAAAACAAAAAATCAGTTTAGTGCTGTTAGCCACAGCTATTTCATTTACCGCAATTTCGCAACCCACACATGTAATAACCGATCCCGAAAAAGATTTTAAAGATGCCAAAGAGCTCTTTGTAAAAGAGCAGTTTGCTTTGGCGTATCCATTGTTTGTACAATTAAAAGCGAAGTATCCCGAGAACACGTCAAGCAATCATGCCTACATCAATGATGATGTGAATTACTATTACATTGTTTGTGAGCTTAAATTGAATCAAGCCATTGCCGAGCAGGAAGCCCGCCATTATATCGACGTTGTAAGCAATGAACCAAGGCGGCAGTTGTTGAGTTATCACCTTGCAAAATTTTATTTTTTGAAAGATGATTTCAGCAACGCTATCGATTATTATGAAAAGGCAGGGCTGGAGAATTTGAGCAATGATGAGATCGCTGATGCAAAATTTGAAAAGGCGTATTGCTATTTCAATCTTAAACAATTTGCCGAAGCAAAGCCTTTGTTTGATGAGATACATCAGTTGCCCGACAACAAATATTATATCCCCGCAAATTATTATTACGGGTTCATCAGCTACTACGACCGCAACTTTAAAGAAGCGATGAAGGCATTTAAAATGGTGGAGATGCATGAGGAGTATAAGGGCGTTGTGCCTTACTATATTGCGGAGATCCTTTATTTCCAGGGAAAAAAGGATGAGGCGTTGAAATATGGTGAAAGTGTTTTAGGCAGGCCCGGTGTTTTGTTTTATCAAAAAGAGATGAACCTGCTGATAGGCCAAATGTATTTTGAAAAGAAAAATTACCAGAAAGCAATGCCGCTGCTGGAAGCCTATGTAAACAGTAGTGATAAAGTGACGAAAGAAGTCATGTACGAACTGAGCTATTGTTATTATGATGCCAATAAACTGGAAAAAGCCATTGAAGGATTTAAGCAATTAAGCACCGAAAAGGATTCAATGGGACAAAACAGTATGTACCTTTTGGGTGATTGCTACCTGCGTACAAATCAGAAGGCAAACGCACGGAATGCTTTCCAGTACAGCGCCTACAACAGCAGTAATAAACTGCAGCAGCAAATTTCCAGGTTCAACTACGCAAAACTTTCTTACGAACTGGGCTATCAGGATATTGCGTTGAACGAAATGAAAAAATACATCAATGATTATCCCGGAAGTGAATACGATACCGAGGCGAAGGAAATTTTAGTAAACCTGATGGCGAATACTAACAATTTTGCAGAGGCATTGAAGCTGTATGAATCGTTTGATAAACCAACTGCTTCCATGCAGAAAGTGTATCCACGCATTTTGTATGGCAGAGCCGTGGAGTTGGTAAATGATCAACAGGTACAGCGTGCCGATGATCTGTTTACTAAAATACTCACCTTACCAAATTCTTCTGTTACACCATACGCCAATTTCTGGAAAGGAGAAATAGCTTACCGCAACAATGAATATGACAACGCCATTAAATACCTGAGCTTTTATCAGCAGGCGAATGTTTCTACTCTCGGCGAAGCCAGTAAAAACGCAGCCAATTATAATTTAGGTTACAGCTGGTTTCAAAAAGAAAATTACGCAAAGGCGCTTGGGTTCTTTGAGCAGATCACAAAAACAGTTTCGGTAACCTCGCCGGCCATTGAACAGGACTCCTATGTACGCAGCGCAGATTGTTATTTTATGAACTCTGATTTTACAAAAGCAAATGTGATGTATGATAATGTGGTAAATAACAGTTTACCCCAAAGTGATTATGCCATGTTCCAAAAATCACTGATCGCCGGAGTTAAAAATTCAACAAGCAAGATCAGTACGCTTAATGCTTTGCTGAAACAATATCCGAAAAGTACATTAGTGCCAGATGTGAACATGGAGATAGCACAAACATATATTGCTGATGAAAAATTTTTATCGGCCGTGCCTTTTCTGAACGCTTTGTTGAATGATCCTGCAGCAGGTGGATTAAAACCAAGAGCTTATCTGAAACTGGGTTTATGTTATTACAATACCGATAAGTATGATGATGCATTGAGCAATTATGAAACATTGGTTCAAAAATATCCTCAGTCGCAGGAAGCAGATGAAGCAACCGACATCATGAAGAATATTTATGTGGAGATTGGTAAACCGAATGAGTACATTGAAATGATGCGCCGCAGTGGAAAAGCGCTTACCGTTAGTGAAGCAGATTCCTTAACCTACACAGCAGCCGGATTAAAATACAATGCCAACGATTGCAACGCAGCAATTGCAGGATTCAGAAATTATTTATCAAAATTTCCTGATGGTGCTTATGTACTGGAAGCAAATTATTTCACCAGCGAATGTTATAATGCTGTAAAGGATTTTCAGAACGCATTGGTTGGATACGATTATGTGAATAGTAAAGGACTTAATCGCTTTTTTGAAAAAGCCACGCTGGAAGCCGCCCGTATCAGTTATTTTGAATTGAAGGATTATTCAAAGGCGAAAAAGTATTTTGAATCGTTGACCGGCGGGGCAATCAATCAGGATAATCAGCTGGAAGCCCTGCGTGGATTGGTTCGTTGTTATCATCAGTTGAAAGAATATGCTCAGGCAAATGATGCAGCAAAGGACCTTCTTACAAAAAAAGGGATCAGTACTGACGACAAGTCCATTGCATTTTTAGTATTGGGTAAATCGCAACAGGTAAATAATGATTGCGGCGCTGCTATTGTTTCGTTCAAATCCTGCGCAGCCATAAACAAATCGGCATGGGGTGCCGAAGCCCGGTTCGAAATTGCCAACTGTCAATTCAGTCAGAAAAGTTTGGCCGCAGCAGAAAAATCTGCGCTGGCTGTAATTAAGGAAACCGGTTCTTACGATAACTGGGTAACCAAAAGTTATATTTTACTCGGAGATATTTTTATGCAGCAGAAAGATTATTTCAATGCAAAAGCCACGTACGAAAGCGTGGCAAAAAATGCCATCATCCCTGAACTGAAATCGGAAGCGCAGCAAAAACTCGATAAAGCGATTGAAGAAGAAAGGGCGGTAAGCAAAGTTGGGATTGATAATTAATTTTTTAAAAGTACCCGATAAAAACCATGCAAAACACAAATAAAAAATATTCGATGATAAATAAAACAAAAGGCTTTTCGTTTTCAATCTTGTTGGCGGCAACGTTTCTTTTACCTTTTGGCAGCCAGGCGCAAAGAAAGGATACGCTGAAGAAAACATCAACCATTGATATCAACTCGGCATACAAACCGGTGTTACGCAATGCGGTTAAGATCAATCTTTCGGCTGCTCATATGCAGGCCGATACGACAAGGCCTGATCTTACGTACAATATTCCAGCACAAAATTTATTTTACAGCTATCAGCCCATCCCATTGCAGCCGTTGGCTTTGCAGCAGGATACCAACCTGTACCTGGGTCAAAGGAATTATGTGAAAGTTGGATATGGTAACCTGTCGACACCATATGTAAGTGCAGGGTTTAGTTTTGGCGATGGTAAAAAATTTTTAGCCAATGTGTATGCTGATTATATTTCGAGCAAAGGAAAATTATTGTACCAGGATTATTCCAGATTGCACCTAAAGGCAAAAGGCAGTCTTTTTTTACCCACTAATGAAGTGTATGCCGGTGTTGATGTTCGGATGAATGAAAATTTCCTTTACGGGTTTGATACCAGTGTTTATAAATATTCGAAGAAAGATGTGCGTCAGCAGTTTCAGGACATTGGATTTAATATTGGCATACGAAATACAAAGACGGGGGAGTTTGGAATTAATTACAATCCTAACCTGCAGTTCAGCAATTTTACGAATGTGAATCAGTTAACCGAAACTTCTTTTATTCTTACTGCGCCAGTAGAGAAGCAGTTTGGAGAGATCTTCACTTTGAAGGTTGAAGGAAAGGCCGACATCACCAGTTATAGTACAAAAAACCAGTTGCCTGTTAATACCCGCCTCAACAATAATATTTTCCAGGTTGCTCCTTCAATAGTTTTCTCTACACCAAGAGCAAGTGTGAACGCTGGAATTATTCCAACATGGGACAATGGGAAATTTGTTTGGTTGCCAAACGTTTTTGCAGAGGCGTATATCGCCGGGAATGTATTTGCCTTTCAGGCAGGATGGGTTGGACGATATACAAAGAACACCTATCGTAATTTATCGAACATAAATCCTTACCTGTCGCCGTTAACAGTGCAGATGAATACAAAGGAGACAGAGTATTATGGTGGAATAAAAGGTACTCTGGGTAAGCATTTCAACTTTAATGCCAAGGCAGGCTTCGTTACTTATAATAACCTGCCGTTGTTTATCAATGACACAGCAACCGATAACAAATCTTTCCTCATCAGCAACGAAACCAGTATAAAGAATTTCAGGATACATGGCGATGTAAGTTTTGTGAGCAAGGAAAAGTTTACAGTTACGGCAGGCGTAACATTCAACGGGTATACGGGCATGAAGAGCAATGCAAAAGCATGGAATACTTTACCCATGGAGTTTACCAGTTCGCTGCGCTGGTGGGCATTTAAGCAGGTTTTATTAAAGGCGGATTTTTATGCATTCAGTGGCAGTTTCTATTTAGATAAAGGCAACGTAGCAAAAGCATTTAAGCCGGGTTCTGATTTGAGTGCAGGAGCCGAATTCCAGATCAGCAAAATGTTTAGTGCCTGGATGGATGTGAATAATATTTTGAATACCAAATACCAGCGCTGGCATAATTACGAAGTGTATGGCATGAACCTGATGGGTGGCGTAAGGGTTAACTTTTAGTAACCAGTTAATTCATTTGATTAAAATGCTGTAATTCGTAACTACAGCGATAAAAACTATCTTTGCCCCGCTCAACAGAAACAATGCAAAGACTAATTGCTTCATATCTATTTCAGAATAACACATGCCCGTTGCCCGGGCTGGGAACATTTTCTATTCATAAAACCGCGGCCGAAGCAGATTTTACAAACCGCATCATTGCTGCACCCAAACCGGTTATTCAATTTATAAATACAGAATCGAATGCCGATGGACTGGTAGCTTATGTTGCATTTTCATCAGGAAAAAGTCCGCAGGCTGCTGCTGATGCGCTTAATCAGTATTGCGATGATCTTAAACATAAGCTTTATGAAGCTCCAGGTGTAACGCTTGACGAAGTTGGCAGTTTGTTTGTGGATGCAAATGGCTGGATCAATTTCAGGCAGGAAGAATTACCCGAATCATTTCTTCAGTCGGTTACTGCTGAGAGAATGATCCATCCGCAGTCGGAACATCAAATATTAGTAGGTGATAAAGAAACCACCAATACCGTTATGACTGAATTGCTTACGCCTAAAACCGCTGCTAAAGACCGTTGGTGGATCTGGGCGATCGTTTTGGGAACCGTCGGCGTTTTACTATTGCTGATCTATTTTTCAGGTTCAAACTATGCAGCACTGCTTGGCAATACCACAAAAATTTAATTCATTCATGATCCATTATACTAGTTGCCCTGTCTGCAAAAGCGAAGATATCAGGAAGCAACTTACTGCCAATGACTATACTGTTTCGCAACAACTGTTTTCCGTCTGGCATTGTAATGCCTGCACAGTAAGGTTTACACAGGATGTGCCCGGTCAGGATGCTATCGGTGCTTTTTATGCTTCGGATAATTATATTTCTCACAGCGATACAAAAAAGGGAATTATCAATAGCCTGTATCATATGGTGAGAAACCGAACGTTGGTTTCAAAAAAAAATTTGATTAAGAGAGCAACAGGAGTGAGTTCAGGAAGAGTTTTAGACATTGGTTGCGGAACGGGCGCTTTTTTGGATACGATGAAAAAAGCGGGTTGGGATATCACTGGTTTGGAACCAGATGAAACAGCAAGAGAAAAAGCTGTGAAGCTATATAGTATACAGCCAGAAGCCTCTGATAAACTGTTTGATTTAAAGCCCGGCAGTTTTGATGCCATCACGATGTGGCATGTGCTGGAACATGTGCATGAGTTACATGTATATATAAAACAAATTGGCAGCCTTCTTAACCCGAATGGAAAGTTATTTATTGCTGTACCAAATTATACATCGAAGGACGCAGGAATTTATAAAGAACATTGGGCAGCCTATGATGTGCCCCGGCATTTGTATCATTTCTCTCCGCAAAGCATTGAGAATTTATTGGCGCAGCATAATTTAAAACTCACAGCCGTAAAACCTATGTGGTTCGATAGTTTTTATGTGAGCATGCTGAGTGAAAAATATAAAAACGGAATTGGGAATATTGTGAAAGCTGTTTTTAACGGCTTTCTTTCAAATATAAAAGCTTTGAGCGATGTGAGGAAATGCAGTTCGGTGATTTATGTAATTGAAAAGAAGTAGCTAACACTATCTAACCAGTTTGTCCGTTTATAATTTGCACAATCATAAAAAAGATAGTGACCAAAAATGTAATCAACAATTGCTTCTTTTTGTTTTTTGCCAACGTATAAATGCTGAATAGAAAAGGGAGCAGAAAAAATATCCCCGAAATAAAGCTCACCGTAGAATACAGGTCCTTTGTTTCATAGTACCAGGATGTATCTCCTTCGCCGCCAAAAGGGTAGGCTCCGGTTTCATTAAGAACACCTACTTTAATGAATTCAGAAAAATTTAAGTAAACGAATAATCCAGATAAGAAAGCCGTCAGCAGGAAGAATAGCCAAAAATTTGTATCACGTTCTAACTTCAAAACAACTAATTTAATCTTAGTTCAAACATCTTCGGCCAGCGCTTGCCGGTAACAAACAAAGTTTTTTTGGAACTGTCGTAGGCTATGCCATTGAAATAATCTGTCCTCGATGTAATCTTATCGGCAAAGTACTTTTGCTGAATGCCTTTGAAATCCATTTTCCCGATAACATGCCCGCTCTCAGGATCAATTTTTATTATTTGTTCGGTTTGGTAAATATTGGCAAAAATAAATCCATCAATCATTTCCAATTCGTTCAGGTAAAACACCGGACTTCCTTTTTCGGTAACGCTGATGGTTTTCTTTAACCTGAAATTTTCGGGATCAACAAAATACAAATTGGCCGATCCATCGCTGATGATCAGATCGGCGCCGTTGTTTGTAAGCCCCCAGCCGTCGTATGGCCACTTAAAAGTTTTGATTGGCTTATCAATATTATTGGCTTCATACACATAAACAATATTACTTTCCCAGGTAAGCTGGTAAATTTTATTATTTAAAACAGTGATGCCTTCTCCAAAAACAGAATCGGTTCCCATCATATGTTTCTTCTCTACTTTGCCCGTTTTGTGATCTGTGATTCTTAATGATGAGGTTTCAAAATCGCCGGTACCTTCAATCAGCTTGCCATTGTGAAATTCAAGCCCCTGTGTGTAAGCGCTTGTATCGTGGGGATATTCTGCTATGATTGTATAGCCGATAACCGGTGTGGGAAACGTTTTTATACTGTTGTCAATATCATTTCCATTTTCATCGCCATTGGTACAAGCAGCAAAAATGATCAATACAGCCGGAAGAAAATATCGTTTCATAATTATTTAATATCTGCAAAAATAACGAACTGTACTATTGCAGCAGTTTTTATCTCTTAAAAGAATGCAAATTATTGTTCAACTCTTTATTGAAGTTTCTGTTTTCTTGTAGTTAATATTTCTTGCTGCCAGATAGTTCATGATAAAATTGAAGCAGGCGTCATCTTTTCCAACCAGTTCAGGCGGAAATACACCCTTAGCGGTGAATAATTTTTCAATCAGCATATTCAAAGCAGCAGTGCAGGTGTAACCTGTAGTACGACTCATTGATGAAGTTTGCGTAGCAGCATCATATTCATCGTACAGATCGTAGCTAATCGTTTTTTCATCATCGCTGATCTTTATCTGCATCAATGTAAACTCCTCCTCCGTTTCACCCAGCTTCCATTGGTCAAACAAAAGTGAAGAGGTGAATTCCATTGGAGAAATTTGCTGCCCTTTAAAATGGATGGGATCATTATTTAAAAACCCTGCTTTTATCAATCCCTGCATCAAGGCGATATGACCCGGATAACGAAGTGTTTTCTCCTTCATGTTGGGTATATGCCCCATGGTAAATAAAATGGAACGCAACCCATCGGTATTGAAGGATTCAAGCGTACCTACATTTTCAAAATCAATTAACTCAGCATCACTCAATGCAGGCCTGGTAACAATATTGCCATTCTCTACATAACGTGCCGGCCTTGTATATTCTTCCAATACATCAATAGGAGAGAAGGGTGCTTTATATTCAAAAGGATAAACTCTTTTCTTTGGCAAGCCTCCAACCTGGCATTCGAAGTTGGTTATTTTCATCCGCTCATTGTGATAGCCCAGAATCAGATTACTCATGCCCGGCGCAACACCACAATCAACAATGGCCGTAACATGATTTTCTTTAGCAAGGTCATCCAGTTCCAATGAATTCTCCGGGAAAAAAGAAATATCCACTACATTTTTTTTAGCGTTGATGATCGCTTCAAGGGTGAGGAATCCCATAAAGCCCGGTACCGCCGAAATCACAAAGTCAAATCCTTTTAACATGGTTTCGTAATTGGGATAATCACTTAAGTCCGTTTTGATGGTTTTAATATTTTTATTTTTTTGAGTAATTATCTCCAGTGCATGGCCGCTTACATCAAAAGAAGTTACTTTGTATTTAACGGCCAGATCCAGTGCCATGGCCCGTCCTACCATACCTGCGCCTAATATCGCTATTTGCATAAAATAAAATTTGATACCCCAATCCTGAAAAGGCATATGTTCCTTTAAGTTTGGGATATTTATTAATAATAAAAATTCAATGGGTTTCTGCTAAAAGAAGAGTGCGATAATTTATCAGACTCTTAATAAACCCCTCTAGGGCTATGTGGTGCGGTTCCATTCATCATAATCGAAATATAGGCTGACAGCCTGTAGAAATGTGCGTATGTGAATTTTACTTTCAAATTTTTGTAAAGTCATCGGCACTTGTTTAGTTAATGCCGATGACTTTTTACTTTATACTTTATTTATTTCTTAACCCCTGCCTTACTTACAAACTTCATCTCTGCAATCAAATTCTTTGCTCCAGCATATTTTTCAACAATGAACATCACGTAGCGAATATCCACCATAATATTTCTGCAAATAGATGGGTCATAATTAATGTCACTCATTGTACCTTCCCAGGCACGGTCAAAGTTTAATCCAACTAAATTTCCGTAGGCATCCAATGCCGGGCTACCAGAATTACCGCCGGTAGTATGATTAGCAGCAATAAAGCAAACAGGTTGCTTCCCTTTAACGCCCCATCTTCCAAAATCTTTTTTGTTGTACAGGTCAATCAATTTTTGTGGCAAATCAAATTCATAATCTCCCGGCTTATATTTTTCCATCACTCCTTCCATGTATGTGTGCAGGTCATATTTAACTCCATCCCTGGGTTGAAAAGTTTTTGCATTACCATAGGTAACCCGTAAAGTACTGTTGGCATCGGGATAAAAAGCTTTCTTTGTAAACACATCCATCTGCGCCTGCATGTACAGGCGTTGCAATTGATTGATGGTTGCCTGATAACCGTTCAAAGATTCTGAAACATTGTTGGTGAAGGTTTCCTGCATATCCATCGCAATCTGGTAACCGATATCTTTTTTTATGGCATCGCAAACATCTTTTGCATTGCCGCTAAGCAAAGCCTGCAGGTCTTTCATACAGTAGATCTTCGATTGCTTATAAACAGAAGATGCTGTTTTTGCGTAATCACCGCCATTGTCCTTCAGCAGGTTCTTAAAATAGGCCGAACTGTATTCGTCTTTCTGATCCTTTACATACATTTCCATCAATACGCTAAACAATTTTTCATCAACCGCAGCGCTGTAGTCTTTGTACTGATCTTCCAGCCTTTCCACAACTTTTTCTTTGGCCAAGTTATATCCTGCCTCACCATTTTTTTCAAAAGCATTTACCACACCCTTTAACTGGTTGGCAAACATCAGTAATTCTATTTTCGGGAATATCTCACTATAATAATCACGTGCATAGGCGTATGGTTCAATATCCTTGTACACTTTTTCAAGGTCCTTCAGTAAACCCATATAAGCTACGTTCAGTTCTGGTTTGCTCATTACAATCTTTTCAAAATTGGCTTCCAGTTCTTTTCTTTTGGTAACTGCATTGCTTTTGGTCAGACCTAAAATTTCTCCCTGCCATTTTTTCCAGGCGTTTGAAATTGAAGCATATTTTTTTGCGTACTGAATACCTATCTCCTCATCCTTGCGCATGAAACCATCAATAACATTCAATGCTTTTGTGCGGATACCGATCTTGGCAGGATCACTCACATTCACCGTTTGTTCAATGGCACTGCTGTGCAGGTACTCGTTGGTGCGGCCCGGAAACCCAAAGACCATGGTAAAGTCACCTTCCTTAACGCCATCCAGAGAAATATTCAATGAACGTTTTGGTTTGTAGGGAACGTTATCCGGAGAATAGGCAGCCGGCTTGTTATTTTTATCAGCATAGATACGGAACATGCTGAAATCGCCGGTATGCCTTGGCCACATCCAGTTGTCGGTATCTTTTCCAAAATTGCCTATGGAAGATGGCGGCGCACCAACCATCCTTACATCATTATAAGTTTCGGTAATAAACAGGTAATATTTATTGGCTTCAAAAAAAGAGCGGATCAAAATATCCTGGTAGCTTTCTTTTTTTGTCATCGTTTTTAATGCAGCAATATTTTTGTCGATCAGGCTTTGCCTTTCTTTTTCCGGCAGCGAACTGCTTACACCACCCAGCACGGCTTTGGTAACATCATCAATGCGGATGATGAAAGTGGCAAACAGCCCCGGGTTTTTTAACTCCTGTCCGGTATTATAGGCCCAAAATCCGTCCCGTATATAATTGTTCTGTACTGATGAATGGGTCTGAATAGCGTCAAAACCGCAGTGATGATTGGTAAGCAGCAATCCTTTATCAGAGATCACTTCGGCGGTACAAAATCCGCCAAAACTAACGATAGCGTCTTTTAAACTTCCTTTGCTGATGTTATAAATATCGCTGGCATTTATTTTCATGCCCATGCGTTTCATTTCTTTTTCATTCAGCGATTGCAACAACTGTGGCAGCCACATGCCTTCTTCGGCAAATCCTTTAAAGAATATAGAAATACTGACAATAAAGAGTAATACGTATTTTTTCATGTGTTGTTTTTTATATTGCCAAATTTAAGCAATTAAAAATTCTTACCCTTGCCGGGTATAAATTAACCGTTTATTAGCATGGTTGGCTTTATTTTTGCCCTATATTGAAATAAAAAAAGATGAAGAGATATTTTTTACTATTTGCAGTGGCACTTATCGGTTTACAGTGGGCAGAGGCGCAGGGAATCAAAGGCTTGCTGGATAAAGCTGCTAAGACTGTATCTCCATCAGGTGGCAGCAACCTCAGTAACGATGATATTATAAGTGGTTTAAAAGACGCTCTGCGTGTTGGTACCGACAGTTCAACAAAAAAATTAAGTAAGCTCGATGGTTTTTTTGGCGACGCGGCTGTTAAGATATTAATGCCCGAGGAAGCAAAAAAAGTGGAAAGTACTTTACGCAATTTTGGAATGGGCAGTATGGTTGACAAAGCGATTCTGAGTATGAACCGTGCTGCAGAAGATGCAGCCAGTGGTGTTGGAAATATTTTCTGGACGGCTATAAAAGGAATGAGCATTACTGATGGTTTGAAAATTTTACGTGGAGGTGATTTTGCGGCTACAGATTATTTAAAATCTGTCACTACAAAAGAGCTTACGGAAAAATTCCGCCCGGTAATTGAAGCTGCATTGGTAAAAGTTGATGCCACAAAATATTGGGAAGATGTATTCACAAATTATAACCGTTTTTCAAGAGACAAAGTAAATACCGACCTGACTGCTTATGTTACCGAAAAAGCATTAAGCGGACTATTCTATAATATCGGCCTCGAAGAACAGAAGATACGTAAAGACCCGGCTGCACAGGTTACTGATATTTTGAGGAAGGTTTTTGCGAAGTAGATTTTCGTTTTCCATAAACGGTATTGTATTAAATTAGCTTAGCTGTATATTACAACACTAAACTAATTGCAATGAAATCGATTTTTGTATCACTCCTTATTTGTATTTCTTTTACATCAACGGCACAAGATAATAGTGCCTATTTCCTGTCGAACCCCTGTTTAACACCGGACGGTCAGACTGTTATCTTTAGTTTTGAAGGCGACCTGTGGAAAGCCAATGTAAACAACGGCCAGGCGAGCAGGTTAACGGCCATGCAGGGTTACGAAACCAGTCCGCAGGTTTCGCCTGATGGGAAATGGATCGCTTTCAGCGGAAGGCAATTGGGTAATTCCGACGTGTATGTAATGCCTCTTAATGGCGGCGATATTAAACAACTCACTTTTCACAGCGGCAACGATGAGGTTAACAGCTGGAGCTGGGATTCCAAAACAATTTATTTTCAGAGCAGCAGGCTGGGCCGCAGCAATGGATATACCGTGGGTATAAATGGCGGAACACCTAAGACTGTTTTCGGCGACTTTGTTTTTCAATACGATCATAATTTATTTGAACATCCTTCAAGCGGCGAAATATTTTTTAACGACACCTGGGAGAGCTTGAACCAGCTGCCACGGAAAAGATATAAGGGTCCTTTCAATCCGGATATTCAGTCTTACAATACAAAAACAAAACAGTACAAAAAATATACAACCTGGGAAGGGAAGGATTTTGCTGCAACCATCGACAGGAACGGGAATATTTATTTTGCATCGGATGAAGCCAATGGCGAATACAATCTGTACTACTTTGATGCGGGTAAAAAAACGGCACTTACAAAATTCAGTTCATCCATTAAAACACCAAACGTAAATGCCAATGGCGGCAAAGTTGTTTTTGAAAAAGATTACCAGTTATGGATCTACGATGTGGCATCAAAGAAAGCTGACAAATTAAATATCAGCATCGTTCGCAATAGCGTTTTGCCCAATGAAACGGATTACGATGTAAAAGGTAAGATCAGCAATTTTGATGTGTCGCCTGATGGAAAGAAACTGGCTTTTACCAGCCGCGGCGAAATATTTGTTAGCGATATAGAAGGAAAATTTGTGCAGCAGATCAATAAGGGTAACGCCGAACGGGCTGTTGAAGTAAAGTGGATGAACGATAATAAGACACTGCTATTCAATCAAACGCAAAATGGATACCTGAATTTATACACCATTGCCGCCGATGGCAGCGCAGCGCAAAAACAAATTACCGGCGATAAAAAAGACAGCCGTAATATTTCTCTCAATAAAAAAAGAACAATGGCTGTTTATCTTAGCGGCCGTAACGATGTTCGGTTGCTAGATCTGAAATCATTAAGGCATGAACTGCTGCTGCAGGACGAGCTTTGGGGTTTCAACAATGCTCAGCCATATTTTTCACCCAATGACCAGTATATTTCTTTTACAGCTTTCCGCGGTTTTGAACAGGATATTATGTTGTATAATATGCAGTCTAAAAAAACAGTCAACATTACCAATACTTCTGTAACCGAAGCTGATCCTATGTGGTCGGAGGATGGGAAGTATATTTATTTTGCATCTGCCAGATTAAAGCCATCTTATCCGTTTGGTCCGCAAAACCCTGGTATTTACAGGCTCGCCCTGGAAAATATTGATGATCCTTTCCGCTCTGATAAGTTCAACGAACTGTTTAAAGAAGAGAAAAAAGATACTTCGAAAAAAGCAACCACAAAAGCTGATAGCGTTATTGTAAATATTGATATAGATCGTATCATGGAGCGGATGGAATTAGTGAGTCCGAATTTTGGCTCACAAGGAATGGTGGCTGTTTTTCAGAAAGGAGAGAAGACAACGGTTTTTTATCGCAGCACACATGGCGAAGGCAAACCGGCTTTATGGAAAACGGTGATTGAACCCTTTGAAGAAAATAAAACAGAAAAAATTGCCGGTACAGATGGTACAGGCGGTTTTGATATTGTAGCTGCGGGCGATAAATTTTACCTGTTGATGAAAGGGGATATTTCGAAATTGAATGTTGAAGGAAATAAAACCGATGCCGTTAAGATAAGTTATACCTTCCGCCGCAACCTGCAGGCTGAGTTTGCACAAATGTTTGAAGAAGCCTGGGCTAAGATGGAGAACAATTACTACGATGAAAGTTTTCACGGGCATAACTGGGCAAAGACAAAAGAAAAATACCAACTTTTTATTGCTCACTTAAATAACCGTGCCGATATGCGGGTGCTGCTGAATGATATGTTGGGTGAGCTCAACTCGTCGCACCAGGGATTTGGTACCAGCGGCGATGATGAAAAAGTTTTCCTGTCGAACAAAACCATGGAGACAGGGATAGTTTTTGAAAATGACGATCCATATAAAGTGAAATATGTTGTAAAAAGAACGGCGGCAGATAAGAAGAGCATCGACGTTCAGCCGGGCGATATCCTTGTAAAAGTAAATGGGGAGGTCGTTGATAAAAAGACCGACCGTAATTATTATTTCAGCAAACCATCGGTTGATAAGGAGATGAAATTGAGTTTTACAAGAAGTAGTAAAATATTTGATATCAATCTGCATCCCAAGACTTCGGTGTTCAATGAGCTGTATGACGAATGGATCGATAAAAACCAGCAACGTGTTGATGAAAGAAGCAAGAACCGCATTGCATATTCCTGCATGAAGAATATGGGGACACCTGAGCTGGAAAAATTTATCATTGACATGACGCAGGAGTTGAATAATAAAGATGCACTCATCCTTGATCTGCGTTACAATACAGGCGGAAACGTACATGATGAAGTGTTGAAATTTTTGCAGCAGCGTTCTTACCTGCAATGGAAATACCGGGAAGGTAAAAAAACGATACAGAGTAATTATTCGGTAGCCGATAAACCAATAGTGTTATTGATAAATGAACAATCGCTCAGCGACGCCGAAATGACGGCGGCAGGATTTAAAGCCTTAAAGCTGGGAACCATTATCGGAAATGAAACTTATCGCTGGATCATTTTTACCAGCGGCACATCATTGGTTGATGGCTCATCAATACGTTTACCAAGCTGGGGTTGTTATACCATGGATGGTACCGACCTTGAGATGGCAGGTGTGCAACCGGATATAAAGCTGATCAACAGTTTTGATGATAAGATCGATGGAAAGGATCCGCAGATAGACCGGGCAATTGATGAAATTATGAAGCGGTTGAAGTAAAATTATTTCCCGATCACGTTCATTACATAAGGCAAAACAAAAATACAGAACAACGTAATCAGTATTATGCTGATGATGTTCATAACAAATCCTGCCTTAAGCATATCCTTTAATTTGATGTGACCACTGCTGAAAACAATTGCATTGGGCGGCGTACCCATCGGCATCATTGCAGCAGCACTGGCGGCAAGAGTCATTGGAATTCCTAATAATAAGGCATCCATCTCCAATGCATCTGCCAAAGCAGCGAGTACCGGAGCTAACACAATTACCTGTGCTACGTTACTCATCAACTCACTTAAGAAAATAGAGATCACAACGATCAGCAGTACCAATCCAAAAACACCGATATTACTGAAACCTGCAAGCCAGTTTCCAATCTGTGCCATCACACCAACTTTTTCCAATGTATTTGCAAGCGCAATACCACCGCCAAATAATAATAATATTCCCCAGGCCATTTTTGAAGTATCCTTCCAGTCGAGAATCATCAACGCCCGGTTATTATTTTTTTTACCGCTAGATGTCGCAAACAAAGCCAGTGCTCCCATAATGGCAATCATTGAATCATCCAGCTTAACAATGTTAAGTTGATTAATCAGCGATTTACATATCCACAACAACGCAGTTGCACAAAAAATAATGAGCACCCTTTTTTCGGCAGTGGATAATTTGCCCAGGTCTTTTATCTCGTCGCTGATATAGGCATTAACGCCGTTACTGTTTTTGATCCGGCTTGGATACATAATTTTCGTCAGTATAAAATATAATGCAGCCAGCAGCAGTACAACAAGTGGTAAACATACCAGCAGCCAGTCAACAAAATTTATACTGTAACCGTATTTCTTCTCAATAAAGCCCACGAAAGCTACGTTGGGCGGCGTTCCTATAATAGTGGCCATGCCGCCAAAATTGGCAGCGTAAGCAATTACCAGCATAAGCACCATTGAAAAATTGGTGATGCTGGTGTTGGGTTGTTCATGATCTTTCATTACTGCTATCACGCTGATGGCGATGGGAAACATCATCATAGCAGTAGCGGTATTGCTCAACCACATACTTAAAAAAGCTGTAGCAATTATAAAGCCGAGAATGATGCGGTTGCCACTTGTGCCTGTTCGTCTGACAATATGCAAAGCAATGCGTTTGTGCAGGTTCCATTTTTCAATGGCAAGCCCAATCATAAAGCCGCCCATAAATAAAAAGATAACCGGGTTGCTGTATGCCTTTGATGCTTCTTCAATACTGCTCAATTGCAACAATGGATTTGCAACCAGCGGTAATAAAGCTACTGCTGGCATAGGAATGGCTTCGGTAACCCACCAGACTATCATCAATACCGCAACAGCTATAGCTTTAGCTGCATCTTCATTCAGCGAAAAAGGATTTATCAGGTAAGATAATACCGACAGTAAAAGCCCAAACAAAAAAAACAGCCAGTGTTGGTTTTTATTGATCCACTTCATAAGCATTTTGAAATAAGAATGCAGAACAAATATATATTTTTATATCGCCACAGGTGAACTAATAATAAAATGAAAAAAAATTAAAATTTGGTGAAGTACTGCAAAAAAAAATTGCCACTCCGTAGAAACGGAGTGACTTTTTAACGATTGCTTGCTATATGAAAATCTTTATTCGCTTTTTTCTGCTGATTGGTTCAGCATAATGACTTAATTTAGTCTTCTGGTTATTAATTATTCCCTTTAACGATTGCTGCTTTTGAATAACCATCTTTGTAACACAAAACTAAGATGAGAGGTAAGATATACCTAACCAAACTGCAGCTGGTTATATTGCGGTTAAAGCCGTTTGTAATTACTGAAAGCCTCTGCTGTATTGGGTTTTTGTAAAATTTGTTTATGATGTCCAACAGGTCAACCGACATATTGTTTCAGCTGATAAAATCTCTTGAAAAAGCAGAGAAGCGGCATTTTAAACTATATATCAAACGTAGTTCGGCACGTGAAGACCTGAAAGTAATACAACTCTTTGATGCCATTGATAAGGGAAAGGATTATGATGAAAAACTCATTCTGAAAAAATTACCGGGAATTGAAAAACCTCAGTACGCTAATTTAAAAGTACACTTGTATAAAGCTTTGCTGGCCAGTCTCAGGCTTTTAAAAAGTTCGGAAAGCATCGATTTGCAGTTACATGAGCAACTTGACTACGCAAAGATATTATATAACAAAGGGCTGTACCTGCAGAGTTTGAAAATACTGGATAAGGTGAAGGATCTTGCCAAATCCTATCATCAGGAAAGTTTTTTAATTCAAGCTATATCGCTGCAAAAAAAAATTGAAACACTGCATATTACCAGAAGTGGCGGCAGCACAGCCGATCAGTTAACCTTTGAAGCGAACGATGTAAATGAACAACGGAATGAAATAACGGCTTTATCAAATCTTGCATTGCAACTGTACCAATGGTATGTTAAGCACGGCCATGCCAGGAATGTAAAAGACGAAAAGGGTGTAAAGGAATTCTTTAAACAAAACCTGCATGTAAAGACTATTAATTTAAAAGGATTTTACCAACGGTTATATCTATACCAGAGTTATTGCTGGTATGCATTTATCCGTCAGGATTTTTTGATGTACTACCGTTACAGCAGAAAATGGGCCGACCTGTTTAAGAACGAACCCATGATGATTAGTGTGGAAACGGGGCATTATATTAAGGGTATGCATAACCTGCTTACAGCTAATTTTAATCTGCGAAATTTTAGACAGTTTGATAAATGGCTTGCCCGTTTCGAAAGATTTACTTTTTCGCAGCCGGCTACCCGTCACGATAATTTCCGGATGCAGGCATTTGTTTATTTGACCAGTGCTAAAATAAATCAGCATTTAATGAAGGGTAGTTTTGGCGATGGGCTGAAACTGGTGCCTTCCATAACAGCCGGACTGGAAGAATTTGATCTTTACATTGACCGGCATCGGGTTTTGGTGATACAGTATAAAACGGCATTGCTGTATTTTGGCAACGGTAACTATGAAAAGTCTATAGATCACCTGCAGTTAATCATTAACGGCCCTGTAGATATGCGTATCGACCTGCAGTGTTATGCACGTTTGCTGCACCTGATGGCTCATTTTGAAATGGGTAATGATGCGATTATTGAATCGCTGATCAAATCGGTGTTTCGCTTTATGTCGAGGATGGAAAACCTGACAATGGTAGAAGAGGAGATGTTTAAATTTTTAAGAAATAATGTGTACGAATCGGCAGCTAAACTGAATCCTGAACTGAAAAAACTATTAACCAAGATCAAGCAGTTTGAGAAAGACCGCTATGAGACACGTGTGTTTTCCTATTTTGATATTATCAGTTGGGTAGAAAGTAAAGTGTATGAAAAACCAATGAGCTTAATTGTGCATGAAAAATACCTGCAAAGCAGGCATCGCTGATCAGAAAAAGAAAACCCATCAGGGTAAATGCTTTAATCAGGACTATGGGTTTCATTTTAGAAATGGTTTATTATTCTCTTTAAATAAGACAATTGTTTCCCTGTAACTGCTGTCTAACGCTAAAACTTTTTCAAAAAGATCTTCAGCTTCGCTGGTTTTATGCAATTTATATTTGGTCATACCTGTATTTAACGCATACACAGCAATCTGCGGGTATTTATTATACACGGTTTCGTAATGAAGTTCTGCATTCTTGTATTCACCCAGGGCATAATAGGTACGGGCAAGTATATCCTGTGTAGCACGGCCACCGTTGAGATCGAATGCTTTTTTATTATAGGTAAGCGCTTTGTCCAGCTCTATAAATTCTTCGCCATAATCACCAAGGTAAATTAAACCCAACGAATTATTTACTGCCAAGTCATCCGGATTCAGAGATGCGGCCTTAACTAATTTAGTACGGGCAACATCTGTACGACCTGTCAGCAGGTCAACAGATGCCATATTAATCAAATAATCGTAACTGTTTTTTTTGAAACACTTGGCAGCTAAAGTTGAATAATGCATTGACGAGTCAATGGTATTTTGTTCATGATAAGCAATGGCCATATTTCTGTAGATCGTTCCTTTTGATTCCCGATCAAGTTTCAGATTTTGAATTGCTTTTTTAAATTTGGCAATAGCGCCTTCATAATCACCATCATTTAGCATAGTAATTCCCTGCTGGTTTAATTTATTGGCGTCGTCTTCAGTTTGCAATCCAGCGCATGAAGCAAGCATTGCAAAGCCTGTGAATAGCAGGATCAGTTTTGACCTTTTTATAAAATGGAGCTGCATAAAATAGTAAAGGGTTTAAAAATTTCAGTCACCCGGCGGATACGAATACTTAATAAAGTTAATCATAAAACAATTCGGGAGCCGCGGGTCAATCAAATTATTCGGGTTTGTCACTTTGGTTTTTTACAGTAGAAAACTCACGACAAATCGGCTATGCGTCATTGCTTTTTGAATAAACATGCTCAGAATTTCCGCTATGGGAAAAACTCACGTATAAATACTATTGTACAGATGAAAAAAACAGTTTACATTCGACATCAAATAAAATTAACCATCAAAACATTTTGTTTATGATTAAGAAAATTACGCTACTTACTTTATTGAGTTTATGTTTATCTGTTGCAGGGTTTGCCCAAAATGCAACAGAAAAAGAAACAGCAAAAGGCATTTCAGCCAGGCTGGAACAAGAGATCAGTATGACCAAAGACCCGGTTCTGGGTTATGTTCCAAAAGGAAGATTGTTTGATGCCTATACAAGCAGGCAACAAAAAATTCAAAGCATGAGCAGCCTGGCTCCAACATTTAACTGGACAGAAAGAGGGCCATACAGTGATGTTGTGGGACCAAGTAACGGTAACACAAGGCCAGGCAATGGTGTTACATCCGGAAGGATGAGAGCCATTTGGACCGACCTTGCCGATGCAACCGGTAATACAGTTTGGGTTGGCGGTATAGATGGCGGAATCTGGAAAACAACTAACATCACAGCCAACCCCGCAACCTGGACTCCGATCAATGATTTCCTGGGAAATCTTTCTATAGCAAGTATCACGCAAGATCCTACCAATCACAACATCATGTATTTTGGTACCGGTGAAAAAGCAATCAATGCTGATGCCGTGAGAGGCGCAGGATTATGGAGAAGTTTAGATCATGGTGCTACCTGGACCTTAATGCCGGGAACAGCCAATTTCTGGAACGTAAGTAAAGTGGTTTGCGATGCTGCTGGTAATTTATATATTGGTTGTAATTCAATCTCCAATAATTCGGGAATTCAACGTTATACAAAAGCAACTTCTACCTGGACAAATATTACACCAACTGGCCTTGATCCACGTGTGCCTGATATTGAGTTAAGCAGCACTGGAAGATTACATGTTATTTGTGGTTATTATAATACTCCTTCCGGAAGCTCAGGCTATCGTTACACAGATAATCCGGCAACTGTAACTTCTTCGGGCTGGACAAGCCCCGCAACAACTTTTACAACGCAATATAATGTTGTGTTGGCAAGTAATGGAAATACTTTGTATGCTTTGCCATCTACTTCCGCATGGAATGTAACTTCCATTTATAAATCAACAAATGGAGGTGCAAATTGGGCAGCAACCGGAACAACACCTGCTTTCACCAGCGGACAAGCCTGGTATTGTATGGCAGTAGCCATTGATCCAAACAATGCAAATAATGTAATTGTGGGAAGTCTGGATTGTTATAAAACAACAAATGGCGGTACTTCCTGGTCTAAAATTTCTGAGTGGGTGGGAACAACCGGACAATATGTACATGCCGATCAACAGATCATTACCTGGCGTAGTAACAACTCGGTTTTATTTGGCAGCGATGGCGGTGTTCATTATTCAGCGAATGGAGGCACAAGTATAACGGACAGGAATGTAGGATTGAGATTGAAACAATTTTATTCAGTAGCTGTACATCCTACTTCAACTAATTATTTTTTGGCAGGTGCACAAGACAACGGCACACACCAGTTGAATGGTGCAGGCTTAACAACATCAGTTGAAGTAACAGGCGGCGATGGCGCCTGGACAAAGATTGATCAGAATCAGCCTCAGTACCAGTTTGGAGCTTATGTATATAATCAGTATCGCCGGAGTACAAACAGTGGTACAAGCTGGACCTCTGTTAACTATTCAAGTTCGGCCGGTAGGTTTATTAATCCATTTGATTATGACAATACAAATAATATACTGTATGCCAGTGGTGCTGCCAATACATTTGTAAGGTGGAGTAATCCGCAGACAGGAAGTACGTTTACTGCTGTATCAATGACGGGGTTAAATACCGGAACAGTTTCCAATGTTAAAGTTTCTCCATTTGCCAATAACACGGTTTATTTTGGCGGAGGAAAAAGTGGTGTAATACCAACGTTGTTCAAAGCAACCAATGCCAATGCAACTCCAACCTTTACAAATATTATTGGAAGCGGTATGCAGGTTAGCGGTACCAATATTTCGAGTATCGAATTTGGAACCACTGAAAATAATATTATCGTATCCGTTTCAAACTATGGTGTAAATAATGTTTGGGTAACCAGTAACGGCGGTACCAGTTGGACAGCGATTGACGGCGACTTGCCAGACATGCCTGTTCGTTGGGCCATGTTCTACCCGGGCAGCGATACAAAAGCGATCATCGCTACTGAAACGGGTGTATGGCAGACTGATATTATTAACGGCGCTTCAACAAGCTGGGGGCCCGAAACAGGTTTTCCTAACGTAAGAACCGATATGCTGCAATACAGAGCAAGTGATGGGCTGCTTGCTGCGGCCACGCATGGCCGGGGAATTTTTACGACTATTATTGGTGCTGCTCCTTCATGTGGAGATCCTACAGGATTAAATTCATCTTCTATCACAAGTTCGGGTGCAACAGTCGGCTGGACTTCAGTTTCAGGTGCTGTTAGTTATGATGTAGATTACAAATTAACTTCAACCTCTACGTGGACTAATGCTGCAACCGCAACTGCATCTGCTTCAGTAAATATTTCCGGCTTAGCAGCAAGTACTGTGTACGACTGGAGAGTTAGGGCAAACTGCAGTACTTTGAGCAGCGCTTATGTGGCCGCCCAATTTACAACCGTGGCGCCGCCAAGTTGTGATGCGCCAACAGGATTAAATGCTTCTAATATTACAAGCAACGGTGCTTCAGTTAGCTGGGCAGCGGTATCTGGCGCAAGCAGCTATGATGTAGACTATAGTCTGGGATCGAATAATAACTGGACAAATGTTGCGTCTGGTGCAACTTCAACATCGGTTAATATTTCTGGCTTATCAGCTTCTACACTTTACGATTACAGAGTACGGGCCAATTGCACAGCGGTTGGATTAACCAGTGACTATTCAACAGCCCAATTTACAACTGCTGCACCACCAAGTTGCGAAGCACCAACCGGTCTGAACGCTTCTAACATCACCTATAACAGTGCAACTGTTAGCTGGACTTCTGTTGCCAACGCAGCAAGTTATGATGTGGATTACAGCCTGGGATCAAATAACAACTGGACGAATATAGCTTCAGGTACTACATCATTATCAGCTGCTATTTCGGGCTTATCAGAAACTACGCTTTATGACTTTAGAGTAAGAGCAAATTGTACTTCTATAAGCTCAACAAGTGATTATTCAATTGCTCAATTTACAACAGCAGCACTACCTGCCTGCAGCCCGCCAACAGGATTAAATGCATCCAACATTACAAGCAGCAGTGCAACTGTAAGTTGGACTGCCGTTGCCGGCGCAGCAAGCTACGATGTGGATTACAGTCTGGGTACAAATAATAACTGGATAAATGTGGCTACTGGTACTGCAGCTACGTCAGCTAATATTTTTGCACTAAACGCAACCACGCTTTACGACTGGAGAGTTAGGGCAAATTGTCCTGCTGGTAATCAAACAACAGCCTATTCTGAGTCTCAGTTTACAACAACAGAAGCAACCGCTTGTCCGGGTGAATATGATATAAGCACAAACGGCACAAGGGCAGGGGCGGCGTTGATTCCGTTTAATACAAATATTTTTGGATTAATTAACCCTGCCGGCGATCTTGATTATTACAAGTTTGTAATTACCAACGGCGGAACCATTACGATGACGCTGTTGAATTTACCGACCAACTACAATTTGCGATTGTATAACAATGCAGGATCAATACTTGCTACTTCGGCCAGTGGAGGTTCTAATAATGAAACAATTAATGCTACTCTTGCTGCCGGTACTTATTATGCATTAGTTTATCCATCCAAAAACAATAACTGGAACGCAACCAATTGTTATAAGTTGAGAGTGCAGCTTGGAACGGCCAGTCTGCAGGAAATCGTAATTTTCCCCAACAATAAGTTTTCTGTGGTGCCGAACCCGGTACAGCATTCAGCCACCGTTACATATAATGCTGAAAAAGCAGGGTATGCCGACATAAGAGTTACCAATCAATTGGGTAATGTGGTATTTGCCAGAAGGGCATCGGTAAATTCAGGATCTAACAGGCAGGAGCTTGACTTGAGCAAACTTCCTAATGGTATGTACATGATCTGGATTCAGCAGGGAGCCGAAATACAAAAGGCGAAGATCCTTGTTAATAAATAAGTGATTGAATTAAATGATAAAAAAAGTCCTCCGCAACGGAGGACTTTTTTTATGGAATAAGTTTTAAGCAGATCGAAAAAGAAAAGATATTATCCTTGGAATATTTGTCCGGTCATCACCGTCGAAATATTCCTGCGTGTCAACCATCTCAAATCCATATTTATTAGCAGCGCCGGTAAAGTCAGTGATATGATGAACGTAACAGGTTACAACCTGTTCGCCTTCGTCGGTTTGATACCTGGCTTTTGTGCCTGCATATTTTTTAAAAGGTGCAGTTCGTCAATATATATCAAACCGCCAATGCTTCAAGGTCTCTGGTCGGGGTTTTATTACTGTCATATTGTTGCGACCAGTTATTATATGCTTCTTTTATGTTCATGTTTGCTAATGTGTGAGTTTAGCATTTTGCGAAAAGATTTACCTGAATAAGTTTGTAAAAAACTTTTTCATTTCATTCCAGGATGCCGTATCGGCTGCTGCATTGTAAGCAATTGGCATGTTGAATTTTTGTCCCATCGCCGTTGCATCGGGGTTACTAAAGGCATGAGTTGCGCCAGGGTAACTTTTAAAAGTATAAACAGCGCCAATGGAATCCATTTGTTTTTTAAAAGCCGTTACTTCTTCAGGCGACACAAACTTATCATCTTCGCCATGACAAACTAAAATATTCGACTTCAATAAATCTTTATCGGCAGGAGTACCAATCAAACTGCCATGAAAACTTACAATCCCCTTTAATCCTTCGCCCAGGCGGGCGATATTAATCAGCAAACCACCACCAAAGCAGTAACCGATACCAGCCATGTTAGCTGTGTCAACCTGCGGGTATTCTTTAAGCTTGTTTACTGCCGCATCAAAATGGGCTTTAGCCATACTGGGATTCATATAAAACGGGGTTGCTAATTTACCAGCCATTTCCGGGTTATCGGTACGCTGACCATTTCCATAAATGTCTACAGCCATGGCAATATATCCAAGAGCGGCAAGTTCCTTTGCCCGTCTTTTTGAATAATCATTTAAACCCCACCATTCGTGCACTACTAATATCGCTGGTCTTTTGCCTTCAATATTGTCATCATACACGATATAGCCGTTCATAGAAAGACTGTCAATTTTATAAGAAACATTTTCCTCTGTCAATTCGGGAGTTTTGACAACGGTTGATTTGTCATCACTGGAATCGTTGCAAGAACAAAAAGAAAAGATTGAAAATAAAAGGAAAAAATGTAAAATTCTCTGTGTCATACGATTGAAATTTTTTGAGTTGATAACTAATTAAAATTACAATTTTACATTTTTTTCAACTCAATTTTTATTAAAACAATTTTCCAGGTAGAGATAAAATCACACTTATTTTTAGAAAGTAGTAAACACTAAGCCCTGTTCTTTGTTATGAATGGTTAAATAGCATTATAAAACAGCCTGACAGGTTTACCGGAAATCCCAGTTGCCACTACTATTTGTTAACTTTGTGGTTTGTAAAAAATCTCTAAAAGGTTATTTATCCTGACAAAATTACCGTCAAAAGTCCGTCAAGGGATTTACCTAATTATAATTTATGAAGCTTTTTCTTATACACTGCGTTTTTCTCTTATCATCAATTAACAGCTATGCTCAAATAGAGCAGGAGCCGCCGGTTGAGAATACTGTTCCAGCCATTGTTCAATTGAATACTAACACCATTTATGGAAAGGTTGTAGATGTGGCCACAGGAAAACCGATAGAAGCGGCGTCTGTACAATTGTATCCGGGTGATAAAAAGAAAACTGATAACCTCGTTGATGCGATGCTTAGCCGTCCCAATGGTGAATTTCGTTTTTCAAATCTACCCAATCAAAGTTCATTCAGATTGGTTATAACAGCTTTGGGTTACGAGCCACAGGAAGAAATCATTGTAATTGACTCAATTGGCCGGGAAAATAATTTTTTTGAACGGGACATGGGAAAACTCAGTATGGGCACAAAATTTAAAAAACTGGATGAAGTAGTGGTAAGCACAAGCAAACCGCTTATGGAAATGGGAATTGACCGGAAAGTATTTAATGTAGAAAAGATGATACTTTCCACAGGAGGTACCGGTATTGATCTGCTTAAAAATATTCCATCGGTTTCGGTTGATATAGATGGCAATATTGAATTGAGGAACAGCACTCCGCAAATATTTATTGATGGCAGACCTACAATTTTAACCCTCGATCAGATACCATCTGAGAATATCGAAAAAATTGAATTAATCACCAATCCATCAGCAAAATTTGATGCAGCAAGTGCAGGCGGTATCATCAACATCGTTCTAAAGAAAAATAAGCGGATTGGTTTAAATGGCATAGTTAGTTTGAGTGGTGGTACACCTGAGCTCTTCAGCGGAAATATCAATCTGAATTTGCGCCAGGGAAAATTTAATTTTTTCCTCAGTGCCGGGCACAATCAAATGGGTGGTAATGCAAAGGGACGAACGCTGAGGGAGAATAAAGACAATGGTACAACAACTGATTTTTTCAACCAGTATTCTGTTAACAGCCGTAACCGAAACAATAACTCAATCAGGTTTGGTACCGATATTTTTATTAATAACCGGAATACTGTTACCCTATCGCAGGATTTTAATTTAGGACGATCGGGCAATGAGGAAATGCAGGACCAGGAATATCTGGCCGCCGACAAAACACTGGAGCGTTATGGAATACGAATATCCGACGGAGAATACAACCATAACCGCAACAGCAGTCGCCTGAATTATAAATACAATTTTCCTAAACAGGGCCAGGAGCTGACGGCTGATATAAGCTATAACTGGGGAGACAGAACGAGCAATTCCAATATCGTTAATTCCTATTTTAACCCTGATGGCAGTGTGTACCAGCCCCCGGCTTCGGTTTGGAACAATGGAAGCAGCGATGAAAAACAAATAACGGTACAGGTTGATTACAGTAATCCCGTATCGGAAAAGGTAAAAGTAGAAGCCGGCCTCAGGACTTACCAAAATGATTTTGTAAGTTTTTACGATGCCTATGCAAAGGATAACGGACAGGATATTAAATTGCCATTGAGTAATAATTACGCTTATAAAGAGAATATCAGCGCAGGTTATTTTACCTATTCATACAAAGGGGAAAAATTTTCTTATCAACTTGGGTTGAGGGCGGAGCATGCAAAGTTTGCCGGCGAACTGGTAGATAGCGGTTACAAATTTGGTTATGAGTATCCTGCACAGTTAAAAAATTTATGGGATGCAATGTTCCCTAGTTTTTTCTTTACACGGAAAATCGGCAAAGAAGATCAACTGCAGTTTAACTACAGCCGCAGAATCCGTCGTCCGCGTTTTTGGCAGTTGAATCCTTATATAGATATAAATGATCCTGCTAACATCCGCCAGGGAAATCCGCAGCTGAGGCCCGAGTATGTAAATTCATTTGAACTGAACTACAGTCACAATTATAAAAAGGGGAATTTATTGGCTGTTCTTTATTTCCGCAGCAACCCAAGAGATATAACACAATACAGCGATACCATCACTGCGGAGCAATATCAACAATTAAATAACGCTGCTATTGAACCCAATGCCATCCTCAATACTTATATTAATGCCAGTACTACAAACCGATATGGCGCTGAGTTTACTGTGCAACATAAAGTTGGCGAAAATTTTGAGATCACACCAACCATCAACCTGCAGTACCGCACCGTGAATGCAAAAGTGAACAATATTGATTTGACCAACAAAGGATTTAACTGGGAAGCCAAGCTGATGAGCAGTTATAAGATAGCAACGGCCGGTAAGTCTGTATTTAATAACCTGAGTTTTCAGCTCATCGTCGATTACGAATCGCCGAGTGTAATACCGCAGGGGAAAAGATTATCGGAGTTTGATGTAGATGTAGCAATAAAAAAAGAATTTTTGAAAAATAAAAAAGCCTCGTTGACTTTTGCCGTAAACGATTTGTTTAATACCCGCCGCTGGGGAACCATTTATGACACCGAAAGATTTTACCAGGATTCTTACCGCCGATGGAATGTGCGTAATTTCAGAATAAGCTTTAGTTATAAGTTTGGTGATCCTAAATTCAGTTTTGGCCGTGGTGGTGGCGGCAGGCGTGGAGGAAATGATGATTAATTAAGAAGGGTTATTAACATGGTAATTTAAAATAACCAGCCCGCTGTCATATTTTTTCGACTCTAATAAATTCAGCTGGATTCTTTTTGCAGGTAAATTATACAGGTACTTACCTGCGCCTAATAAAAGTGGATGCACAGCCATTGAAATTTCGTCAACCAGTCCAAGGTTGATTAGAGAAGTTGTTAGACCCGAACCTCCAAACAGCCAGATATCTTTCCCGGATTCCGTTTTTATTTTTTCCACTTCAGCCTTAATATTTGTATTTAACAGCTTAGTGCCTTCTCTTACATTAGTAAGCGTTGTTGAAAAAACATACTCTTTATATTTCGGGAATCCGGTTTCCTGCGCATCCATAGAAAGCAACATTTCATAGCTTTTTCTTCCTAAAAAGATGGTGTCAATACGTTTAAAAAAATCGCTCATTCCATAATCCTGGTCTGTGAAGCACCAGTCGTATTCACCATTGGGTCCTTCTATAAAGCCATCCAGACTTACTGCAACCGATAAAATTAGTTTACGCATTTTTGTGAAGTTAAATTGTTATTTTTTTGCCTTCCATTCCGCAATAACCGCAATCTCACTTTTATAAAGGGAATCATGTCCTAAAAGTTTAGCCCTTTTTTCGTCGCTCACATTTTCCGAATTCCACCATTGATGAATATCTCTCACACTATCGGCAAGCGGGGTAAATGCTAATCCATTTGCAACTGCATGCGAAATATTCACTCTTGCAGATCCGTAATTATCTCCCACGGGCATGATCCATGGAACAGGATCAAGAATATTGTGCTTGGTTAAAAAATCATAGTCGGGTATCATCACAAAATTTGCTTTTGAATTAAATGCAGCATGAACACCATAAATGAAAGCATGCATACCAGTAGCCGATGCAGGACCTGCCGCGTTATACGTTCCTGCCTTTTTGTTTTCGGCCAGCCGTATCATAAAGGCAGCTACATCACGAACATCAATGTATTGCACCGGATCATCCGCCTTGCCGGGCACCAGTATTTCTCCGCCCATGGCAATTCTTTCGGGCCAGTAAGTAAACCGGTCTGTTTGATCGCCGGGGCCCATCATATAAGTAGGACGAACAATGATGGAGCGGTCTTTCCCAAATCCATTCATCACTTCAATTTCATTGTTGGCCTTCATCACGCCATAGTCGTACTCATATTTTTGCACTTGTGTAATACCTTCAGGTGTTTTTAAAACAGGCTTTGTATTTTCTTTTAAATCGTTGCCGAGATAAGGATAATACACGCCGGTTGATGATGTGTACATATATACATCTACATTGTCTTTAAGCAGTGCAACTGCATCTTTAACCCATTGCAATCTGTTACCGGAGTTGTCGATCGCCACATCCCATTTGCGGCCTCGCAATGCGTCATGATTATTGTTGCGGTCGCCAATAAGTTGTTCTACATCGTCAAATACGGTTTTTTGTACAGCGGGAATAGTTTTGCCTCTTGTAAATGTGCTGATGCTGTGCCCTCGTTGTAACGCATAGGCAATTTGTTGTGGGCCTAAAAAACTGGTACCACCCAATATCAGGATCTTCAAGGGATGCAAAGCTTTTTCTTCATCGCCTGAAAAATTTGGCTGAGGTTTACCGGCCTTGCTTTGGAAAGGGTTTCCAAGCATTGGCATCAAAGCGCCCAGTGTTAAACCTGTTTGTAAAAACTTTCGGCGGCTTTTATTTTGATTCTTTTTCATGACAATTAAGTTACTAGAAAATAATTGTTTTACTGAATGCTTCTGCTTCTTTGTTAAAACCATAGTTGGTTAAAAAAACCAAATAGCTTTTTGATAAAAATGAATCGCCGGCATTTTTTTGAACCAGCTCCTTATAAATTTCAGCAGCAAGCAATGTTCTTTTTTCTTTGATCAGGCTGTCAATGAAGTCAAGTTGTACGGTAAAGTCTTCGCTATTTAACGATGCCATTGTATTTGCCAACCGCAATTTCAATTCCGATTCCCGGGTTGTTATTTCAAGCGTAGTGGCATCGCTGGTGCAGGCTCTAAATCTTTTGCCCGAAACTTTAAAGAAATATTTGCCCTGCCTTCCATCCAATTGAGCAGACAAGCTGATAATGATCTGTGTGTCTTTCACAGTTTGCTTTATTATTTGATTTCCTGCATTGTCGTATAGGTTGAAAAGATATTCTTCATCCTCGTCAGGCCGATTCCATATGACTGCAAATGAGTCAGCAGCTGTTTTTAATCCGCCGGCAGGAAAAATTATTGCGATACAATCATCATTGCCGCGGGTTACCCCGCCCATCACACCTCCTTTGTTTGATTTAAGAAGTTCTTCGTAACTCGACGCAGATTTTACCATTTGGCTCCACAAAACACCAAAATATTTTTTTGTAACACCGGGTGGTTGTTTGGTAATATTTTTATGCAGATCAGCCACTTTGTATTCACCGGCAGCATTCAATACCAGGTAATCGGCGTCCTTGTTCACCAAAGTGACTTTTGCGTTGTTGCTCAGAAAGATCGATTGATCTTTATACACAACAGCGTTACGTGTTAATTTAACCGGCCTTTTATTGCCCGCTTTTATTGTTGCGTTGCCAGTAACAAGGTACACACAGTAATCGGGTGTTTGTGCGGTACAAACCATTCCAAAAAAAAATAAAACTAAAACGGTTATATATTTCATTCTTCTTTTTCCTGTTTAAAAGTGGTGTTGTAATTATACTTCTTATTTAAATACAAGGCAACTTTTTTGTATACGCCAACCATGGCAACGCTTATCACCAGTAAGGAAATGATGGGTTCCAGTTCTACTTTTATGTTGGCGATATCAAATAGTTTTAAAAAGAAATAACCCAACAGTACTATAATTAAATACTGAGCTATGGAAAAGAACCGTTTGCCGGGAACCTTTTTACGGGTCTTAAAATAAAATAAAAACACATTGTACAGAAATGCAAACCCAAATGCATAACACCAGCTGTAAAAGCCCGTAACTTCAGTAATGTAATTATCAGCAAGCGCCATCGACAGGATATTTGCATGGATCACCAACCCATACATATCCGGCAGACTTTTACCAAAAAACCGATTGTTGACAGGCGTAAAACGAAAATCATCCAGCACATCAGGCGGCGCATTTTTAAAGAAACCCAGCAAAACAATTTTTCCCTTCACTATATCCAGCTGCCCCGATGCTTCGTAGTCATTTAGTTCCAATTTAGAAATATTTAAATAGTTGGGCAGGTTGGCGGTGTAATTGATCACTTCTCTCTCTAATCCACGTTTCAACAGTTTTTTATAAGCAGCTGAGTCAACAGCACCTATTATACGGGTTGTAAAAGATTCATAGGTTTCTTTACCGTTTTTAATTGCCGGGTAGTAGCTTCTTACCACTGAATAATCAGACGGCGCATCCAGATTAAGGAAAGCCGTTTGCGTATTGGAGATGTGAGCAAAAGCACCGCTGTCTAAATGGGCAGCAGGTGTATCAATAAAATTAGCTCCGGTAATAACAACAGGTAACTGGTTGAGTGCAAAAGCCATTTTAAGATCTTCAAGTGTATCGCCGGGTGCAGCAAAATGAGCGTCGATGCCTACGGCTTTTGGTGAATACTGGCTAAGCAGGATCAATTGGTCGGCAATTTCGTTTCGGCTATCGCCAATTTCGATGAGTACAATATTAGTATCGGTCACAATCTTATCGTTCAGCGAACCAGTAAACTTTAGATCATAAATCTCAAAATCGCCACCGCCGGGAAGGCTGCCGCTAAACGATTTTTTCCAGGGAACCAGCACATAGAAGAAATATACCAGCGTATAAACCACTGTGGCAATTAAACTATCTTTTAAAATCAGTCTGAAACTCATAAGCCGGGTAAAAGAGTGAAATAAAAACACCAAGCATCATATCGTTATCACAAATTTAAATATAATACAATTGAGGAGAGTAATTTGCTTTTATTTTATTCGCACTTATAATTAATGGCCAAAAAAAACGCACATGGAAATGGCTATGCCTCAGTAGTGTTACCAAGCTGGCATTTAGCTTTTACAAGTTCTGCAATGGTGTTCGCTAAATGAAGAAAGTCTTCCTTTAATCCGCCGTCGGCCATATACATTACCGTCAGGAGATTGTTATTGGTTTTGTACTCTGGCTGTGCCCAAAAGTTAATAGTTCTTATGTCTCAAAGCTGTATTCAGTTTATCGTAAAACTATTGTGTGCAGGAATCGGGTCTTCATGTGAAAAATTTCAGCAACTAAATAAAACGACTGTCAATAATTGGTTGAAGTAAATTAATTTCAAATTTATTTATCGTGTGATTTAAAATGACAGTTGCCTGGCTCGACGTTGCGTCAGCCCCAGCTGACGCAAAACCCCATGTTATGTGCACATCCTTTTCGGTCAGTTGTGAGCAGGTTCTGATAAATTAAAATACTCACTTTTAGTTTTATCAAGGGTGTTTGAAATTAGTTTGAAATTGTCAGCCATTGGCTTAATATCAATAAACTTGTCAATAATTGACCTGTGTCTGTAAATAACAAAAGTGTTTTCTACAGAGGAGTTTATTTTATTCAGGTTCACTTCGCTTTCGGTGTCCGTCATAGAAGGAACAAAAGTTAAAGCAATATTTTTTAAATTTAGTTCTGCCCCAATTTTTTCTAATTCTTTTTGTCTGTTTGTCTTGTTATAATTCTTCTCGTTACCATAAACAAAATAAGCTTTTAAATATTTGCTTCTGGTTACACTTTCCTGCTCTAAAAAAGTCAACCATTTTTTTATATCGTCCCAATTTGGATTGTTGCCAACGAAATATACAATTCCGTGATAACGTCCATATTTACAAACGGGGCAAATTCTTGTTCCTTTATCTGGCCCCCAGGCGTGGAAAGGAATAAATGAAGGATTATCTTCTCCAATTTGTAATCCTGATTGCTTGCCCTCTTTTAATTTGTCGGGATAATTTGGAATGTTTAAACCTAAAATAATATTGTGTTCAGCAATTTGAAGATTACCGTTTTCTAAAACTCTTAAGATGCCACTTCCTCCACGATTTGGAAGTTTCTTACGCTTTTCCCCTGTTAAAAGTTTATCATCGTCAAAAACAAATTCATCAATGTAATATTCCTTATCAATATTTGGTTCTTTAATTGCAGGATGTATGTGTGCTTCAAAATCAGTATTTGGGTAGGGTGCAGGTCTTACTGTATATATCGAGTATTTACCATTTTCATCAGATTTTACCCAGCCACGAATATAACCGTGTCTGATTACTCTTGGGTCTAACCCTTCCCTGTTAGCATAATATCCATTTATGTCAGTATGGTAGTAATATAGAATAACATTTGGTGCCGGCGTTTTGCCATCAAGTTTGTAAATAGTTCCTGTAATTAAAAGTTTTTGCCCATTTTGTGTCCAGCCTGCACTAGTATCAACTGACTTAATATTTTCAGGTATTCCAATATATAAGAAGTTGCCATTCTCAAATGGGCCACCAACAACCTTACTGTCATTATTTTCAGATTGCGGGTTTGAAGTTGACTTCTTTGTCTGTCCGTTGCAACTCGTAAAAAATACAAATAGCAAAAAACAAAGTGCGATATGGTTAAGTTTTTTCATTATTGAACGACTGCTGATATAGGGTTGCACAACGAGCGGGGCTTTGTGCTGGGCTGGACGTTTTAACAACCCCCAGCCCAGGAACCGCTGCCCAATAAAATTACTAAAGTTGAACGTAACAAATAAAAGCCCAGGATTGCTTGTCGAGCCCCGAACAAATGCCCAGCAAAGTTACTGCTGCTTGGGCAGGACAATGTCCTGCCAGCCTTGCAGAAAACCTGATGTAATCTGATGCCCTGCAATAGTTCCCATCAAGTTGGATTACCTCACTTTCATTTTAAACTTGGTTGTTGCTGTGTAGCGCAATGTATGCCACCTCCTCCATGATTGAGTGCTTCCACATTAATTTGAATTATTTTCCTATCAGGGAAAATCTTTTCCATGATTTCTTTCGCCTGTTGGTCTTTTAACTTCATAGATAGTGAACGTCCTTTTTTCCAGTATGAAGGCATCAATACGGCTTTATTTGTAATCAGGAAATTAAGATAACTTGTTGCTAAAATATAAGTAATTGTCTCTCCAGGTTTTGAACCATCGAAATACATTTGTGAATAGCTGTCTGCACTATCAATTTTAAATGTGGCTGTGATAGTTTCAGCTACAGGCATACGAATTATCTTAAATGGCTTTCCATCCTGATCGGTAGCATTTTTAAGTATTTCGAAATTTATTTTCAATCGTTCATACGAAATGCTGTTAAGAGAATCTTTTTTGGCCTCCTTTTCGGTTATCTCTGCTAAGAGAATTGTATTTGGGGAAACAAAACGGCAAAACTCATCAA
>JAHEBJ010000077.1 GCA_024642285.1 Sphingobacteriales bacterium | reverse complement strand
ACTCGTCCATCAGTTTTATTTCTTCAATTAATTCCTTCAAACGCTGTCCTGCCGGTTGTATTTCGCCCTTTGAATTAATATGCTGATCGCCAAACATTCCTATACCGAGTTCCATATAAATGATTTTTTAAAATAAAAACAGCTGTTTAAAAAGAAAAAGTTCCCAGGTTTGAGTGTACACTTTGACTACTTCACATAAACTCCTGTTATCAAACCGGCGCTGGCAGAGTTTTGTAAAGGAACTTCCATTCCGTTCTTCCATAGTTTGGCTACGTTCTTCGTACCGTCATTTTCAAATCCGCCTGCAAACACATCCGATCCTGATCCATAAACCGAATATGCAATGGCATTTTTGGTACCATCAGATAGTAAAATCGGCACTCCGTTTTTCCAAACCTTGGCTACATTTACCGTTCCGTTGTTTTCGAATCCGGCTACATATACATCGGCCCCGGTGGTACCATTAAATATAACATGTACCGAGTAAGCCGCAGCATTATTAGTACCGTTGGTCAACTGAGTAGGTACGCCGCCTTTCCAGCTGATTGCCACCGATTTTGTACCAACCATTTCCGAACCTGCTGCATACCACTCAGGATAAAAAACAGTAACCCAATTGGCAATTGTTGTATTAATGCCGTTTGATGAATAAAGTTGCGTCCCATTCTTCCATACTTTTGCCATATTGCCTTCTTTGCCGGCAACATATACGTCGGTATTTCCATAGGCATAAACTGAGTATGCACAGGCTGAACTTGTTCCGGCTGATAAGAAACTGGCAACACCATTCTTCCATAAAGTAGCCCTTGTAACTCCTGCACTTTGAGATTCGCCGGCTACATAAACGTCAGCTGCATTTGCATATACCGACCAGCCAATACCTCCCCCGCCGGAATTATTTGTAAGAAAACTGCCAACGCCGTTTTTCCACAACCTGGCCATATCTATTGAACCATTCCTTTCGTATCCCGATACGTAAACATCCGTTCCTCCATAAACATAAATGGAATAAGCATGTGCCGGATTTGTACCCGGTGTAAGCGGCGCAGGAAGACCATTTTTCCAAACTGTTGGCACATCATAAGTTCCAAATTTAAGATCGCCGGTTGCGTAATGATCGGCGGCAGGCGGAAGCGGAGTAGTAACAGTAAATATTACAGTTGTACCATAGGCGGTGCCCACACTATTTGTTGCGTAAGCTCTTACAAAGTAGGTGGCACCCAGGGTGAGATTATGCATCGTAGCCGAAAATGCGCCGCTGCCAAATCCACTGTAAATCACACTATCACTGAGTGTAGGATTTGAATGCATTGCATAGCAAACACCTCTTGCAGTAATGGTTGCACCTCCATCAAGAATTATATTGCCTCCGCTTGAGGCCGAAGTAAAATTGAATATTGTTACTGTACTGTTGGTGGTAACAACCGGCAGCGTTTTAGTTGTAGTTCCTCCTCCTCCGGGATCACTACCTCCTTTTGAACAACTATAAGCTATGGCTGAAAGCAGGAAAAAGAAAACGAGCGTACGCATTAATTCAAATTTAAATGCAAGATAATGTTATTTTAAACTTAACTATCTGTACAAAAATACACATCGGCCCTATTTCCCCCTTCTTCTTCCCAATAATATTTTTAGAATCCAGGGGTTAGCTGTCATTTACATAGATCACCAAATATAACATTGAAGAAAAAGACAATTGAAACCAGCAGGTTAACTGATAATTTTTCCGTCTTCCATTTCAATAATCCTGTTCGAAATTTCTGCCATGCTTTCGTCGTGGGTTACTATCAACAAGGTTTGATTGTAATCCCTGGCCAGCTTAGTAAAAATATCGAATACAACCTGTCGGTTTTTTTTATCGAGATTGCCAGTGGGTTCATCACCCATGATGATAGCCGGATTATTAATTAATGCTCTGGCAATAGCCACCCGTTGTTTTTCGCCACCCGAAATTTTATTCGCTCTCTTATCTGCCAGATGTTCAATACCAAGCATGGCAAGTTTCTCCATGGCCCGCTGCTTAACTTCAGCCTCTGAATATTTACCCAGTTTTAAACCGGGTAACATCACATTTTGCAAAACAGTAAATTCATTCAGCAAATAATGAAACTGAAAAATGAAACCTATTCTTTCATTTCTTATATGCGCCAGCTCCCGCTCTTTTTTTTCATCCATGGGTTCTCCATCTATCAGCAGGCTGCCCTCATGATCGGTATCCATAGTAGACAGAATATAAAGCAACGTGGATTTTCCGCAACCCGATTTACCAATTACGGTTACAAACTCGCCTTTGTTGATGATGAAACTAATATCGCTCAGCACTTTTACTTTTTTAGGGCTGATAAAATATTTATTGATATGCCTTGCCTCTAAAACTGTTTCCATAATTTTCTATTTTCCCCGTATAATAATAACAGGATCTACTTTGGCCGCTTTTCTTGCAGGAAACAACCCGGCAAAAAATGTAGTTAGCAAAGAAAATGCAGCAGCAATGATGTAAAACACCGGATTATAATCTACCGGGTAAGTGGTAACTGTAGGCAGCGATTGGGTAACAAAAGGAACCTGGTCAATTATCAGCGAAGTACCAAAACCAAACAACAGTCCCAACAGGCCGCCTGCAAAACCAATACTTAATGAAATAAAAAGAAAAATGGCCTTCACATCACGGCCTGCAAAACCAGTTGCTTTTAAAATAGCAATGCTGTCCATCTTTTCATAGATCATCATGTTTAAAATATTATAAATACCGAAACCAGCAACAATCAACAGCGTTATTCCAACAGCGTATGAAATAAGTGTTCTGATAAAACTGCCAGTTTCATATTGTGCATTGGCGGTTTGAATATCCTCGGCCTGGGTGCTAAATTTTGCCGCATATTCTTTGGCTACAGCAGGAGCAGTAGTAAGGTCATTAAGTTTTACCAACAGCTCGGTATAATAATTATTGGGCTTGCCCAGCAATTTTTGCGTGGTAGCCAGCGAAGCAAATCCCTGCGTCTTATCATAATCCTGCAGACCGGATTGATAAAACCCTACAATTTTTAATGAAAACCTGTCGCCGTTAATGGTTATCACCTGTACATTATCGCCAATATCCAGCATCAGTTTTTCGGCCAGCGGTTTTCCCAAAATGATGCTGTTTGTAATTTTATTAAGTCCGTTAATATCGCCACTTACTATATAATCTCCAAAATGAAAAAGTTTGCTTTCCATTACAGGATCAATACCATTTACAACACCGGTAATATCTACAGTACCATCATTATAAAAAACCTGCGTTAGTAATTTGGGAGTTACCCCTAAAACCCTGTTGTCGTTCTTTATTGTCTCCAGCACCGAAGCACTGTTGTAAATATCCTGCCTGCTGTTTACAGCTTTAACCGAATGAATAAAATGATAATTGTCTTTGTAGGCCGTATCCAACATCACCGGTTGCAACCTGCTGGGTTTAATTTCGTTAAACAGCCGTACATGTGCAGTACGGTTTAAGATCAGGCCATCCAACAGGCCATTTAACCCGCTCATAAAACCAAGCAGGGCAATAAACATGGTAATGCTGAACGTAACGCCAATAGCAGCAATAAGGGTTTGCTTCCACCGGGCCAGTAACAATGACCGGGCTATGCTAAGTATCAGTTTGTAATTCATTGCCCGGGTTTTATAATGATATCAGAAACCTGCAGGCCACTCAGGATTTCCACCTTCTGGTAATCCATCAACCCGGTCTCAACTTTTTTCTTTTTGTTACCTTCCAGCAGCACCATTGAATCAGCAATGAGGTATTCTCGTGGAATGGTGATAACATTTTCTTTTGTCTGCAAAATAATATTCGCCTCTACCGACATATTGGGATACAGTTTTTCGGGTAATACTGTAAAAGTTGCTTCAGCTGTAAATGCCCTGGTACGTTCATTCATGTAGGGAATGATACGTGTAATAACAGCTTCAAAACTTCTGTTTTTATAACTATCCATTGTTACCAAAACTTTTTGTCCGGGTTTTATTTTTGCCAGGTCGTATTCATCAACCTGCAATTCAATAATAAAATTTCCTGCGCCGCCAATAACGGCCACCGGTGTTTGCGTGCTGATCATCTCTCCCGGCTTTTTTAAAACGCTATACACTTTACCAGTAATTTTACTGGTGATTGTAAAATCAGCAGCCTGTGTTTTACTTATCTGCAGATTATTCTTTGCCTGTGTTGCGGTAAATTCTATTTGCCGCTGCAGGTCTTTGTACCGCGACAAAGCAGCAGCATGCGAATCTTTACTTGTTTTATAGGCCAGTTCACGCTGTTCAAGTTCATTGCGGGTACCAATCTCCTGTGCCCATAGATTTTTCTGTCGTTCCCATAACACCGAATCATTTTTCATTTTACTGTAGGCCTGGTTGATGCCTGCCAGCAGCTCATTTAACCGGTTGATATTATTTGCCGGGGCTGCATTGGATGCAGCAAGTGCAGCATTGTCAATCTGCAACTGCGCTGTTTCATTAGATACAATCAATATTGGCTCTCCGGCACGAACAGTATCGCCTTCGGCTACCAATTGCCGGAGCAACAAACCATTTACCGGAGAATAAACCTGGTACTGATTGCCACTTTTTATTATGCCGGAAGCATATACCGATTCTGTTATGTTCTCTTTTGCTGGATTTGTTTTTTCTTGTTTGCTTTTGCAGGAAAAGAAAAATGTTGAAAGCAGTAAAATTTTGAAAAATATGTTCATCGTTAAGTTATAACCTGTTTAATCAGGCTAATTTAAACAAGATCTGCAGGCTGAGTGCTGATGATAGTCATAAAGATGGCTGATATCAGTTGTTGCATTTGCAATACAAGAGGGCGCAAAAAAAGAGTCCACAGTTATGCAGACCCTCTTTGCGTAAAACAAAATAGATTTTATCAGCTTTTACTTCTTTGAATGCGGCATGCCGGTAAACACCAACCCTACCTGAAAACGGCTGAGCCTGTCTGCAGGCGCATTGGCCAGATCTTGTCGATCGCTGCTTTTCCATGCCTTATCGTTAAAGCTGCCTGTATAGCCTGCCTGTATGCCAACAGAACTATTGCATTTTGGTGCTTTTACACTGAAGCCCAAACCAAGGTTGTACGTTGTAAATTTGTTGGTAAACTTAACAGGGCGAATGTTGTTCTGTGTACCGGGTGAATTAAGTACATCATTAAAATTTACACCCGAATTATCTTTATAAAATTTTGCCTGGTAGCCTTCAAAACCCAAGCCAACAAGAGGATACAACATGAACTTATCGCCCGGTATAAAATCGTAGCCAATGTTAAATTGGCCCGACAGAAACTGCAAAGCGCTGCTTCTCTTATTGCGGTCGCCACTCATGCTGCTGCCGCCGGAAAGAGAAATACCACTAATAAAATTGTTTTTTGTCATCATGGATCCTAAACTCAGGGTACCCATATAATCTCTCAGCTCCTTGTATTGTGGATAAGCTGCAATACGGCTGTTGAGCCCTTCAAACTTTTGAAAACTTGCTCCAATACTTACGGTTGAAAGTCTGGAAACTTTTTTCCACTGCGTTTTATCTTTTTGAGCAAAACCACCTAGAGAAATTGCTGTAAAAAGAACTAAAAATGTAAATTTCATAATTATATTTTTTTTTCTATAAACGCAATGCAAAAGAATTGGTTTTAAACATTCCTGCTTTTAGTATTTCGTTAACAATATGGGTACCGAAGCCATGGTTTTAAAAAATGTAACCAAAATGTGAAAATGAATTTGTTTGGGGTTTAAGGAAGTATTTTATTAAGCAGATAATTCAATAGTGCTGTGACAGCAACCGCTGATGTTTAATCAGGACTGCATTTGTGCTTTAGTGTCAGTTTTTTACTGATGCTGATAAAACCCTACGGCGCTGCGTGTGGGGCGCAAGTTGAGGAATCTTACTGACGCAGATATGCGGCTGCGGTTGCGAGGGCCAGAGCATCTGTGCTAAATAAAAGTCTTTACATTGTTAAATCTGGTTGTTTTTTTTGAAACCGTTGAAAGTTGCACAGATACCTTAAATCATTTAATCTTTTATACAGCGAACCGAGCTACCCCTTTTTTTATCGGCAGATAAGCTGCTGGAAAAATAATCTGCTTTAGTAAGGTAACGAGAATGACTCCTGGAATTATCCACTTCCGATGAACTCCACCAAATACCCATTAAGCCAATGTCGACGAACCTGCCATTCTCATAACGGCAACCGGCCGGAAGTGCAGAAAAGCCTGTACTATTAGCGTCTTTGTTATTTTTAATTTTAACATCTTCATCCCAACCGCTGCCCGACTTCATCTTATCTGCTGTAAACTTATTCATCAACTGCATTAATTCTTCCTCCGTTGGCACATGCCATCCTTCAGGTGCTAAACCACGTGGGTCATTTACTGCATACCAGTTGTACAACTTGCCATATTTGGTACCATTAGCAGTTTTATTTTCATAGTAACACCACGCTCCTGTTGTTAAATATGTCCAGGCAACTGAATCCTGCACCTGTGGTATGATATCTCCATTACGGTAGGTACTTACATTTAAGTTCTCAGTTGTCCACAATTGATCGCCTATTTTAGCGGTGCCGTATGTTTTACCATCCTGCGCTTTTACCTGCGCCTGTGTGTTAAACCCAAGCAGCAGCAATACCGAAAATATTTTTATGAATTTCATTTTACAAGTTTTAAAATGTTACAAAATCTTTTTAGTCAACACAGACAAAAAGCACTGCGAAAGTTACCTCGATTTTTTGAGAAATAATATGATTATAGTTATATCCTGTCAGCCACAGCTAAGAAGTATTTAACCGCCTAATAGGAGCAGATTGCAACAAATACCTATGAGTGATTTAAAAAACCAATTAAATTTGATGATATGAACATATTCATCAATGGGTTGGAAATTGACAAAAAACAAATTAGTGTAAATACAGGATTAAACTTTGGCAGATTTGATTTTGAAGGGATGATCATTACCCAATTTAAAATCATTTTAACTGTTCAGGAATTTAAAGATTTTATTGATGCCGAATACAATAATATAAGAGATGAAATTAAGATGGATGATCAAACACAGAACGACACCTCCGCATTTTCAGGGGTTGATTATTGTTCCCTGACTGATTTGTTAAAAAGCAATAATGACTTTCTAAATGAAATTGTGAGCACCTACCTGGACAGGATTCTTTATGAAAAATTGTTTTCAGAATCCGATAAAAAAAACTTTATCATTAACTGCACCGACGGGGTTATAGTGAATAATAATACAGTTGAAATTTCGGGCAGGGCCTACCGGAATTCATAATAATCATTAAATCAATTTTAATATTCGTTATTGAGGGAATTGCCGGTGCCAGTTTGGAGTGATAAAAACAGCCGGTGTCTGCGGGGGCTCCTGTAGCATTAAGTGCTCGTTGCCTAACACCAAAATAGCCGAAAATCAATGAAGGCAGAGGAATCAGTCTGCGCTTGTTGGGGGAATGGCAGGCACTTGCGCAGGGTTGGGCGGATTTTGCCATCCATATGAATACTTAGATTAACGTCTTACATCCTGTTAATGGCATCATAATCCAGTAACTCTATATCGGGAGTTAAAAACTCTTCTTTCAAGGGTTCTTCTTTCATAAGATCTGTACTCAAATATTTTTTATTGCTATCGCTAAATACTGTAACTACGTTTAAGGGAACAGGAGATTGACTTTGCAATTTAATAGCACCGATAAAATTTGCTCCTGAAGAAATTCCCACAGCTAACCCAAGTTTACTTGCCAGTTTTTGGGCCATTAATATTGAATCTCCGTCCGATACTTTAATAACATGTTCCATACTGTCCAGATTCACAATGGCAGGAATAAATTCGTCGGAAATTCCCTGAATACGATGTGATCCCACTTTAAAACCCGTTGAAAGTGTGGGCGACTCTGCAGGTTCCAATGGATGAATTTTAATATCCGGGTTTTTAGACTTCAGATATTTACCTACACCCATGATAGTTCCACCTGTCCCCACCCCTGCAACAAAAGCACCTGGATTAATATCAATAGCCTGCAGCTGCATCCATATTTCTTTACCCGTAGTCTTTTCATGCGCTTCTGAATTGTAGGTATTTTCAAATTGCCTTGGCAGAAAAATACCGGCACTTTCTGAAGCCATTTTTTCACTTAAAGCAATGCTTCCTAAGAAACCGCCCTGTTCCTTAGTGATTAAAATTACTTCGGCACCCAGGCTTTTAATAATATTGATCCTTTCTTTACTAAGCCAATCAGGCATAATAATTTTCACATTATGCCCAAGGGTTTTCCCGATTGCACTGAAAGATATGCCGGTATTACCACTGGTTGCTTCAATAATAGTATCACTTGATTTAATTTTTCCAGATGCATATGCCTGTTGCAGAATGTACAAAGCCATCCGGTCTTTGATGCTGCCAGTAAGATTATAATGTTCGCACTTTACGTATATTTTCCGGATATTTTTTTTGTACCGATAAGTAACCTCTATCATTGGTGTATTACCAATGAGCCGCCAGAGATGATTGAATTTATTTTCCAGTTTCGTTTTCGTAGTTTAAAATTAGTCTGTTATGAACAAAATAAATGATTACCTGACCAAAATCAGTTTTTAAAAATTAAGCACAGGCTGTTTTGTTTTATAATAGCGTCAGTTGAGCTATCTTAAAAAGTATAAATCTGCGCCGGTTTATACTGGCAGCTTATTCATGCACTGCCAACACAGGAACCTTGCTGTTATAAATCAATTTTTTAGTGTGTAATGTCTTGAACAGCTTCCCAAAAAAATTATGGTATTTTGGGGCTATAGCTATCAGGTCAATATTTTTATTTGCTGAAAACGCTTCAACCGATTCATTAAAATCATATAGGTTCATAAAGTAGAACGATGGATCAAATTCCGCCAATAAGGCTTCCATCTTTTCTTTTTCGGCTTTATAGTTTTCTGTAAGCGATAAATAATGATCGGGATCTACATTTAAAACGTGAACAACCGGTTTAAAAAAGGCCAGCACTTTTTTAAGTGTCAGCAAACTCGGAGTTTCTTCCACAAATTTCAATTCGGAAGTTATCAGTGCATTTGAAATGCCTTTAAAAACGGCATTTTCAGGAATAATCAAAACCGGGCATATTTCCTGTTCACTCATCTGTAAAATATTGCTTTTGGTAAAGCGCAGTGTTTCAGGTGCTTTTTCCTCTATTCCCATTACAATCATAAATGCCTTTTTAGCAAATGCAAAGGCAGCCAGGCTTTCAATAAATTTTTCTCCCGATTCGATTTCTGTTAGCACATTGCATCCCATGTCAATAAATTGCTGTTGTAAACTATTTAAATATTTTTCTGAAGTTTCTCTTTTATTGGCAGTTTCATAAAAATGATACAATATCAAAGTCACATCATCTTTTGCTTTATACATTTCAGTTGCAAAATGAGCTGCATTTAGAGAGGCTAAAGAAAAGTCAAGTGGAATAATAATATATTTCATTTGAAACCAAATTTTCGAATCTGAAATATTCCGCTGGCAAACGGCTGCATAATCAGGTTAGGCGCTAAAATAGAAATTCAAAAATAATTGTAAAATGACAGCTGTCATAGATGATAGTGATAGTTATCAAGACCATATTTTCATCAATGGCGCTGAAATTCAGCTTGCCCTTGTGTGCTGGCCTAGCTGCCTATCGGCATGCAGGTCTTGCCATTTATAAGCTTAAGATGTAAGAATTGGCTGGCTTGTATTGTAAGAGTATTAGTGGCAACAGGTACACAACGCTCATTTACCGCCCTGCATATCTGCGTTAATTAGGGGGATGGGTCAATCAGGTACATGCATTTTTGTGTCAGTTGGTAATTAAACGCCTGTTTACCGCCTGCAATATCTGCAACAGGGGGTAAAATTATTTTTTTGACGACGTAAATTTTATCACCGTATTTTTTATCGGTGTTATTGTTATTAGATGTGCATATATGGCTTTGATAACTTCGTCGTACATTTTATCATACATTGTCCAGGCCATAATAGAATTATAGTTTCCGGGAGCCAATTTTACCGCCAATATAGATGAGTTTGTATTGGTATGAAATTTATTAAAAAATAAAAGCCCCGGAATAATCCAGGGCTTTTATTTTACGATGCATTTTATTGAGAACTGAGATCTTTTCTCAGCCGCATAATATATTGCTCAGATGAAGCTTCCGCTTCATCCAGAATTTTGGTTCTTTTATCCCAATCCAGTGTTCCATATTCTTTAATATATTCCTCTTTAAACGAAGGATTTCCACCATTGCCTGGAGGGCCGTAGAATCCAGACTCTAAAGAGGCAAAACCATCTACCAGGTTTCGTATTGTAACATTTACCTGATCTGAGCCATCCCATAGCATAGCAAATGTACTAAGACTTAAGTGCTCCCAGAATTTGCCTTTCATCTTAGCTAAAATCTTCATTGCCCTTGCCTGTTCCTGCCTCCAGTCTCCCTGCATGCCTTGTTTCATATGCCGGACAGTCACTACAAATTTTTCGGCCACCATTTCGGGCCGAAAACTCAAACTGTCTATAAGATTGTAATAACCATTTGTTGTTTCTTCCAAATAAGGAAAAAAATTCTTATCAAGGTCAAGATTATGAGCAGATGCATCTCCTCTTTCATTGTCAAGATCTGAAAAAGATCTTCCGGAATTTACGAGATGGTATGCTCCGGCCAGACGTCCATTTATGATCTGGAAAACACTGTTTTTTTCTTTTCCAGTATGAAATTTGGCAATATGCAGTTTATAAGCTGCTTCAAAAGCCATACGCTGACCTTTTTTTACCTTTACAGTATTTACAACCGTAAGATTTGTTTGTTGAGAGTTTGCTGAAAAGGCCACCAGCATGAATAAACCCAATAATAATTGTTTCATAATTGTTGTTTTGGTTAAAAAATATCTTCCCCGAGCATACAATAATGCACAAACATTTAATAATTCTAAAAAAGAGAATTCCCCGAAATAATTTTAGGCAGGGTAACCAGAAAAGAAAAATAATATTAATTATTTAAAAATCAAAGTAATATTTTTTGCTATAGTTATTTTAGCATATCGCCGTCATCCGGTATTATCCCCGAAGACTGAAATTTGGCTTGGTTATTATTTTGAGACTCCTGCTGCGCCGTTGATGGAAGCCCA
>JAHEBJ010000076.1 GCA_024642285.1 Sphingobacteriales bacterium | reverse complement strand
TACAGTTGTTTATTGTTGCTTTTACAATTGGTATACTGGGCAGCTTTCACTGTGTAGGCATGTGTGGGCCGCTGGCTTTATCATTACCACTTAATAACAATAGCGTTGCTGCAAAGTTTACGGGAGCAATGCTGTATAATATGGGACGTATAGTTACTTACGCTTCTTTCGGATTGCTTTTTGGATTGATTGGGCAGACTGCTGCTATGTTTAGTTTCCAGCAATGGCTTTCCATTGCTGTTGGTGTTGTGATACTTTTTTTTATAATCGTTCCAAAGAAGTATAAGATACAGTACAGTGCTTCATCTTATGCAACCGGTTTTTTTACCCGATTGAGAACCCGGCTGGGAAAACTCTTTACCCAAAAAAATCAGTCCTCACTTTTTGCAATTGGATTGCTTAATGGTTTGTTACCCTGCGGACTAGTTTATATGGCAGTGGCAGGTGCAATAGCAACCGGTGATATGGCGAACTCAGTTCTGTTTATGGCAGCATTTGGCCTGGGCACTTTACCTGTCATGTGGAGCATAGCATTCTTTGGACACTATGTTGGCGTTAGCTTCAGGCAGAAAATCAGAAGGGCATATCCTTATATGATGGCCCTAATGGCCTGTTTGCTGATTTTAAGAGGTATGGGGCTTGGTATTCCTTATGTTAGCCCGAAAATAAATGTAGAAAAACAACATGTAGAGGGATGTTGCAGCAAGAACTGACGAATCTCAGTTTTTCGAATGATGATAGTCCTTAAATGGTTTAATAAAAAAAAATAAGTTTGAATTGTGTAATTATAAGTTTGAATAATTGAATTGTATGACGCCTGTTAAAATAACCAAGCCGGACCAGTTTCATCACGAAAATAAAACATGGACAAGACTTCTTGAATTTTTCAAGCAGGAGAATACGTTTTTAAAGAACCGCCTGTCAGAGGTGGTGGATCACCGGACAGACAAGGAGTTCCTTGCTCTAGCTGAACAATTTCAGAATAAATTTGTGATCAAGGACGAATATATTAATGAACTGAGGCATGATATAAACTTACAGGATGTTGAGTTGCTGAATTCGAACGATATTATGTTGAATAACAGGCTGTGTAATAAGCAGGAGAAACTGCGTAACGAAATGGAATATTTTGAGAAAGATTTTACCGACCTGAAGAACGAGTTTAATAAATACCTGTCTTCAATTTTATAAATTAATTCAGCATGGCAGCCAGTTTCTTTTGGTTGCTGATGATTATATTGCCGTCTTTAATTTCAATCAGGCTTTCGCTTTTGAAATCGCTTAGTGTACGTATCAATGATTCTGTAGCTGTACCGGCGATATTCGCCAAATCTTCTCTGGATATGTGTATGGAGAATTTATCCTGGTTGTCATTCTGGTATTTTTCCTGTAAAGTTAGTAATGCATCGGCAACTCTTTTACGTAATGAATTATAGGCAAGTCCCAGCAACTGGTTTTCTTTTTCAGTTACATTTTTTGCCAGCAGTTTGATGAACTTGTGCATCACTTCCCGGTTGCTGTTCAACAGGTTTTCAAATTCTTCTTTAGGAATGATGGCTACTTCAGCGTCTTCAATGGCTTCGGCTGTTTCTTTGTAAACCGTTTCTTCCAACAAGGCATTGTATCCAAAAAAATCGCCTTCATTAAAAAGACCTACGGTTAACTCCTTACCGGCATCATTGCTTTTACAGGTTTTTACCTTCCCTTTTGTTATATAATAAAGGCGGTTGGGATGGTTACCTTCGGTATAAATCGGTTGCTTCTTTTTATAATGATTGATATTACGGTCAGATGCCAATTGCTGCAACGGATTTGCACCATTAAAGTCGGTGATCATTTGCTGCATACCCTCTATATCGGTATTGTAATTCTTTGAAAGTAATTCTGTTTTTTTAAGGCGGCTTTCCACCGCATTCAATAATTCAATATCGCTGAACGGTTTAGTTATATAATCATCGGCACCCATTTCCATACCTCTTCTGAAATCGCTGCGTTCGGCTTTTGCAGTTAAAAAGATAAACGGAATTCCGGTAAGATCAGGATTCTTATTTAATAAGTGAAGAACACCATAACCATCAAGTACAGGCATCATAATGTCGCAGATGATGAGATCGGGTTTTTCCTGCAAAGCCAATTCCACCCCAATTTTTCCATTTTCAGCGGTACGCACTTTATAACCAGCCAACTCTAATATTTCAGCTGTGTTTTCACGTATTTCGTTATTATCCTCTATCAGTAATAAGTGTTTCATGTGTTGCTTTATATATCTAAAGTTACGACGCTCTTTTTAATCTTATGATAAATTCTGTACCTTTTTCCAGTTCACTTTTAAATTCAATTTTTCCATCCAGTAATTCAATATATTTACCCACGATATGCAGGCCTAGTCCCGTTCCCTGTATGTTAGTTACATTGGCTCCCCGGAAAAATCGTTCAAAAAGATGCACCTGGTCTTCGGTGGAAATACCAATGCCATTATCCTTTATGTGTAATACAATTTCGCTTTTGGTCACATTGGTTTTTACGTTGATTAAGCTTCCTTCGGGAGAAAACTTGATGGCATTCGACAATAAGTTGGTAACCACGTTCCGCATCAAAGTGGGATCTGAAAAAATATCTTCCTCACCTTTGTGTTCGTAACGGAATTGCTGGCCTGTTCTTGAAATGCTTTCCATTTCGCTGCACAAAGCAGTAATCATTTCTTTCAGATTAAAGTCACTATTGTTAGCAACAATTTTTCCATCTTCAATTTTGCCAATCGACAAAAACTCGTTTAATAAATTAGTAAGGTTATTTACGGATGTTTTAATACGGTGAATATGCTTATTACGTTTTTCCTGTTCCTCACCCTCTGTATATTTGGCCACAAGAGATGCCGAAGAAAGAATGGTGCTCAGCGGGGTTCTGAATTCATGTGAAGCCATTGAAACAAAACGACTCTTTAAATCGCTCAGTTCTTTTTCCTTACTCAAAGCCTTTGTCAGTTCATCTTTTGATGTTTCAAGAGCAGCAAGGGCATCCTGCAATTCTTTGGTACGTGTTTCTACTTTCTGTTCCAGTTCATTATTTAAGTCTTCAATTTTTGAATTAGTGTCGTTTAATTTTTGCTGTTGTTGAAAAATGGCATTCTCAAATTCTTTCCTTTTACTGATATCACTCACAAAAGCAATGGTAAAGCTTTCATCACCCATTATATAATTGCTCAGGCTTATTTCAACCGGGAATTCGGTGCCGTCTTTCTTAACCGCAAAAAGGTCTTTACCCAGCCCCATGGGCCTGGGCTGCGGATTTTTATTATAGTTGTCGCGGTAGCCTACATGTTTTCCGTGATAGCGTGACGGGATGAGTATTTCAATCTTTTTTCCAGCCAGTTCTTCGGCTTTTGTATAACCAAACAGATCCAGTAAAAAATGATTAACTAATAGTATTTCAGTCTTTGTATTGGCTACAAGTATACCCATGGAGGCATGCTGAAACAGTGCTTCAAATTTTTCTTTTTCCTGTTGTATTTTTTCCATTACCATTATACTCTGTATCTGGTTTTAGCGTGTGTAAATTTACGATAAAACACCTGATATCAGCGGATATAATGGCGATATAATAATGTATATTTAAAGTTATATAGTTAACTGTCAATTATGCTGCAACGGAAATTGGTGACTGAAAATAAACACGCATTGAGAGGACTTACCGATGCGGAGGTGACTGCATCCAGGAATAAGTTTGGCGCTAATGTACAGGAAGATAAAGCCAGGGGAGGATTCCTGATTGCTTTGTTGAATGTAGTAAAGGAGCCCATGTTTGTTTTACTGGCAGTAGCAAGTGCGGTTTATTTTATTACAGGCAATATTGGCGATGGAATTATTATGGTTTCGGCCATTATTTTAGTTTCAGCCATTTCGGTGTATCAGGATTATCGCAGTAATAATGCAATCGCCGCTTTAAAATCCCTGTCGCAGCCACATAGCAAAGTAATACGCAACGGTGAAACGGTTGAAATTAACAGCGATGAAATTGTAATTGGTGATTACATGATCGTTGAAGAAGGCGCTTTGATTCCTGCAGATGGTATTATTGTGCAGTCAAATGATTTTTCAGTGAATGAGTCCATTTTGACCGGTGAATCTCTCAGTGTTTTTAAATCGGTAAATGAAAATGAAAATAACGTTTACCAGGGGAGTTCCGTTGCCGGCGGACTTGCAATATGTGTGGTCACTCAAATCGGTTTAAGTACAAAACTGGGAGAAATTGGAAAAAGTATAATTTCTATCGCTCAGGAACAAACCCCATTGCAGATTCAGATAAGTAATTTTGTAAAGAAGATGGCCATTGTGGGGCTTATCATTTTTCTCGTCGTTTGGGGCATCAATTATTTTCAATCGAAAGATATATTCGACAGCTTGTTAAAAGCGCTTACACTCGCTATGAGTATTTTACCCGAAGAGATTCCGGTTGCTTTTACAACCTTCATGGCCCTGGGTTCCTGGCGTTTGATGAAGATGGGCGTGATAGTGAAACAAACAAAAACAGTAGAGTCGCTCGGCAGTGCTACTGTAATTTGCGTTGATAAGACGGGTACAATCACCGAAAATAAAATGACACTGGTAAAATTGTTTGCGCCTCTGGCTGAGAAGATTGCCAATCCTGAAGGGGACCTGACTACGGAAGAAAAGGAATTGTTGCGGATTGCGATGTGGGCCAGCGAGCCAATTCCTTTTGATCCTATGGAAATTGCCCTTCATAATAAATATGCTGAAATATTTTCTGCAGATGAAAGGCCACAATATAAAATGATCCACGAATATCCACTCGGTGGAAAACCACCGATGATGACACATATTTTTGAGAACGAATCCGGTAATCGCATCATTGCAGCAAAAGGAGCACCTGAAGCCATCATTGGAATATCAAATTTAATTACAGGAGAAAAAGAAAGAATAACAGCAGCATTACAGGAATTAACCATCGCAGGATACCGGGTTTTAGGAGTTGCAGAAACTCATCATACCGGAAAATCTTTTCCGAGGGAACAGCAACAATTTAGTTTTCACTTTAAAGGGTTGGTTGCATTTTATGATCCGCCAAAGAAAAATATTAAGTCAGTTTTTGAGGATTTTGATAAGGCAGGTATAGCAGTTAAAATTATTACCGGCGATAATGAAGCCACTACACGCACTATTGCAACGCAGGTTTCATTTAAAGGAACTGATAAATGTCTGGATGGTGAAAAAGTAAATGCAATGCCAGATGTTGAATTGCAGCAATGCGTTAAGTATGTTAATATTTTTACGAGGATGTTTCCGGAAGCCAAATTGAAAGTGATAGACGCACTAAAGCAAAACGATGAGGTGGTCGCTATGACCGGCGATGGCGTGAATGACGGGCCTGCATTAAAATCGGCGCATATAGGCATTGCGATGGGTAAAAAGGGAACCGAAATTGCTAAACAAGCCTCTTCAATAATTTTAACAGATGACGATCTGGCAAAGATGATTGACGCTGTAGCGATGGGCAGAAAAATTTACAGCAACCTTAAAAAAGCAATGCAATATATTATATCCATTCATATCCCTATAATACTTACCGTTTTTATACCCCTTTCATTGGGTTGGGTGTATCCAAATATATTTACGCCGGTACATGTAATTTTTCTGGAACTTATCATGGGGCCTACCTGTTCTATCATTTATGAGAACGAACCGATAGAAAAAAATCTGATGGTTCAAAAGCCGAGATTGTTTTCCAGTACTTTTTTTAACTGGCGTGAATTAACTACAAGCATAATACAAGGCCTTATAATTACAGCCGGTACTTTGTTTGTTTACCAATATGCTGTGTGGCAGGGTAGTAACGAAGATATTACCAGAACAATGGTTTTTCTCACACTCATATCAGCAAATATTTTTCTTACGTTAGTTAACCGCTCATTCTATTATTCTGTCTTTACAACCTGGAGCTATAAAAATAACCTGGTGCCACTGATTATTATTGTTACCGTTGCAATAACATCATTGCTGTTGCTGATTGAACCGCTTCGGTATTTGTTTCAACTTGAAAAGCTTACCGGTTGGCAGATCACCATGGGAATAAGCACCGGATTTTTATCCGCTATCTGGTTTGAAGTTGTGAAGTATTTTAAAAGAAGGAGATCAGCTGAGGTTTAGCTGCATTTGTATTTCATCCATATCAATACCGCTGTGGCTTTCTTCATAAACACATTCCATATTTTTAATCAAAAGCACCTGTGGCGATTCGTGTGATACAGAAAAAACTTCTGCAATTTGGTTGGAGAGAGAGCGGTATTTAATAAGATCGAGGAAATAAAAATCGGTATCCAGGGGTGCTGCTTTTCGTTCAAGCCTGTTCTTTGCCATGGAGCTTATTGAGCATCGGGTACTGTGTTTAAAAATAACCTGTGCCCTTGTTTCGGACAGGTGTTTTATTTCCTGAATTTGACGGTCCTGGTGTAAGTCTATCCACTGCATGCAAAACCAGTATTAATGTATAATACCCTCGTTCATCGGACAACCAGATTTGCGGCTCGGGCTGCAACTGCTGATCACTGTTGCGACTGTGATTAGAAGAAGTAAGGCGAAAAATACTTTTTTCATCATTTTTATTTTGACATTAAAAACTTATTATTGCATAATATTACCAAACAAAGATAATTTACGAAACCTAAACGGAGAAATACAATTTATATTACGTTACACCTCAGTTTTTTATAGAAAATCTTAAAATACCCTTTCACTTAAGCTAACTAATACAAATCCATTATGCTTCAACTAAATCGTCCCATTGCTTTTATCGATCTTGAAACTACAGGCGTAAGCCTCAGTAATGACCGCATTGTGGAGATTGCGATTATTAAAATATCTCCTGATGGCAGCAGGCAAGTGAAAAGAAAGCTGATCAATCCGGAAATGTCCATTCCGCAGGAATCCTCCGATATACATGGCATTACCGACGATATGGTGAAAGATGCGCCTACATTTAAACAGGCAGGCAACGAAATAAAAATGTTTATTGAAAACTGCGATATGGGTGGTTACAACAGTAACCGCTTTGATATTCCAATTTTAATGGAGGAGTTTCTGCGTGCCGGCATGGATGTGGATTTAAGTACACGTAAGATGATTGACGTGCAGCATATATTTTACACAATGGAACCACGTACGTTAACTGCAGCCTACAAATTCTTTTGCCAGAAAGAGCTGGTTGATGCTCACAGTGCTGAGGCTGATGTTGATGCAACTATAGAAGTGTTGATGGCGCAGATAGAAAAGTATGATACATTAGGTAACACTGTAGAATCTATTCTACAAGCAATTGGCGAAGATAAAATTGTAGACTATGCCCGCCGTTTTAGTTTTAACGATAAAGGAATTGAAATTTTTAATTTTGGCAAACATAAAGGCCGCCCGGTAAAAGATGTATTAAAAGCTGAACCTCAGTATTATGACTGGATGATGCGTGGTGATTTTCCATTGCATACCAAACAAAAACTCACCGAAATACTGAACCGAACGCTGTTAAAGAAGGACTAAATAATTGTTGTAGAAAACATGTTGATATGACAATCCCTTATTTAGTGTAAATTTGATACTACAAATTATCAACCTATTTTGGAAAAACTGGTCATCATACCAACTTATAACGAGAAAGAAAACATCAGCAATATTGTTGCGGCGGTTTTTAATCTTAATCTTGGTTTTCATGTTCTGGTCATTGATGATAATTCTCCAGATGGAACAGCCGACATCATCAAGAAATTAATGCCTCAATACGCCGGGCAGTTGTTTTTGGAACAACGCACTGGCAAACTTGGATTAGGCACCGCTTATATTTATGGATTTAAATGGGCCATTGAAAAAGGTTACCAGTTTATTTTTGAAATGGATGCTGATTTTTCCCATAATCCTGATGATCTGGAACGGCTTTATCTTGCCTGTAAAGAAGGTGCAGGTGTTGCCGTAGGCTCAAGGTACACAAAGGGAGGAGCAGTTGATAACTGGCCTTTGGACAGGATATTGCTGTCTAAAGGAGCTTCCGTATATACGAGGATGATTACCTGGATGCCGGTAAAAGACCCAACTGCAGGTTTTGTATGCTACCGAAAGGAAGTATTGGAGGTAATTAATCTTGATGGAATAACTTTTGTTGGATATGCATTTCAGATTGAAATGAAATTTGCTGCCTGGAAACTTGGATTTAAGATTACCGAAGTACCTATTACTTTTATTGATCGTGAATTTGGAGCAAGCAAAATGAATAAAGGTATAATTAAAGAAGGCGTGTTGGGCGTACTTAAATTACGTTGGCAAAGTCTCTTTAAAAATTACCGGAAAAAAGTTACCAACGTTGAAATTAAAAAGACGGTTAAACTCCAGCCGTCCGATTCTGTAATGTGATCAGATCAATCTTTTTTCTTTTCTTAAATTTTTATTGAAGCATTTATGTAATGGGTTTTGAAATTGCATCTGTATAGCAAAGTTGACTATTATGCAGAAAATACATCTCTCTATTCCTGAACCCTGCCACGAGAATTGGCAGACGATGGCGCCCACAGATAAGGGTAAATATTGCCATGGGTGTGCAAAGGAAGTTATCGACTTTAGCATGATGACCGATACGGAGATGTTGAATTATTTTGGATCACTTACTAATGAAAAAGTATGTGGTCGTGTTTTACCATCGCAACTCAACAGAAATATTATCAAACCAAGACAACCAAAGAAGAGATTGTTTTGGTATTGGAATTATATCGTGATGTTTTTAATGTTTTTCGGTAAGGCAAATAATGCAAAAGCGCAGGGGCAGGTGTATAAAACAATGCAAATGGTTCGTGTAAAAGCAGATGAAGTAAGAGGTGAAATATCAACAATACCGGATTCAAAAAAAGAAAACAGACGGATTGTTATTGGCAAAGTAAGAGACAAGGATGGGAACCCTGTTTCGTTTGCAACTATAAAAGTTAAAGGCGCAAAACTTGGATTGTCAGCAGACGCAAATGGAGCTTATTCTATAAGAGTTAGCTCTAAGACTGTCCTTGAAATTTCTGCACAGTCGTTTAACGATATCGAAGTAGTTGTCGGAAATCAAACGATTCTCAGTACTATTTTAACAAAAGCAGATCCTTCAAAATTACGAGAGGTCATCGTTACAATGGCGATTTGTACAAAAAGGCCAGAGTTGGAATCTGATGCTGTAAAAGATGAAGATTTGAGTAGCAAAGTTGCTGGCGCAAAACTCCGTTCGACCGCTATAGGAAGATTAGGCAGTGAAACGCATGTTAGAATGGGTAGCATATCACCGATAGAAAAAAATAGTAGAGCTATTTATGTTGTTGATGATGTTATTATGCCGAGTGGCGCCGATGTTAATCCTGATGATGTGGAAGATTATAGAGTTTTACAAACTCATGAAGCAGTTGTATTGTTCGGTCCGGACGGCGTAAACGGAGCAATTGTAATTAATACCAGAAAAGCAAGAGAACTGGCTCTTGATACTGTAACCGTTAGTTCAGAATTTGGGTCTTCTAAAATTGCCGGTATGCTTGGTGGAATTTATATTAGCGGGATAAAAGTTGAACAAGAGAATGAAATCATTACTTCCAAAGTTACGGATAACAGTGTTAAAATATTCCCCAATCCCGTTTTTAGCGGTAATGCCATTACAATTTCTTTAAATTTCAAGCGTGCGGGGTTACATCAAATACAGATAGTTGATGGCAACGGGCGTACAGTTCTCTATAAGCGGATCAACGCATTCAATAAAACACAAAATGAAGTAATTAATATTGACAGCAGATGGAGTGCCGGCATTTATTACTTAAGTGTTATCGACAGTAAAAATAAATTAGTAAATAAAAACAGTTTCATAATACAGTAGTGATGGTTGTTTACCGGCCGTGCTTGCTTCCTAAAATAAATAATAAAAAAGGTGCAACCGGCCGGTTTTTATTTAAAGGCAGGATGGAACTGGTGAAGGGTATTTCTGAGAAACTCTCTATCAAGATGCGTATAAATTTCTGTGGTTGTTATACTTTCATGTCCAAGCATTTCCTGCACAGCTCTTAGATCGGCGCCGCCTTCAACCAGGTGCGTTGCAAATGAGTGTCGGAATGTATGGGGCGAAATACTTTTTTCTATGCCTGCTTTTTTCGCAAGTTCCTTAAGTAAAATAAAGATCATCACCCGGCTTAGTTTGCTTCCTCTGCGGTTGAGGAATAAAAAATCTTCCTGTCCGGGTTTTATTTTAGTGTGAACTCTTAGCTGGTTCTTATAAATATTGATATATTTGATGGCATCACTACCTATTGGAACAAGTCGTTCTTTATCGCCTTTACCAATCACCCTAACAAATCCTATTTCTAAATACAAGCAACTTATCCGTAGGTTCACTAATTCCGAAACCCGCAGTCCGCAACTGTAAAGGGTTTCCAATATGGCTTTGTTTCGCCCACCTTCAGCTTTGCTCAAATCTATTTCTGCGATGATGCTTTCAATCTCTTCAAAACTCAGCGTATCAGGCAGGTGTCTTTTCTGCTTGGGCGCCTCTAACAAAGTAGTAGGGTTAACAGCAACCAGTTGTTCCATCAGGCAGTAGCTGTAAAAACTCCGCAGCCCCGATATGATTCTGGATTGCGAAGCAACCGTCATCCCCAGTTCTGCAACCCATTGAACAAACTTTTCAAGGTCTTTAAGTTTCAGCTCTGCGGGTGTTACCAGATTTTTTGAAGCCTGCAAATAATCTGTTAGTTTTTCAATATCCCGCAAATAGGCTTCAACAGAATTATCTGCCAGCGATTTCTCCAACTGAAGCCAGGCTTTAAATCCTTTTTTATAAGATTCCCACATGTGGTTGATTGACTTTAAAAACTAAGTTCACCGATTAAAGATAATTATACCCTATTTTCGCAAACTCAATTTCGTTAATAGTTATCAATATACAAACAATATGCAGCGGGTTAATCTACAATCATTCAGGATTAAGGTAAGAAACAATAAGAGAAGACTTCGTAGTTTTTTAACTAAGATTGAAAAAGATCCAACGCATAAACTGGATAAGATGTCTGGTTCAATTGAAAAAGAGGTTTGGAAAGAAGTTGATTGCCTCACCTGCGCTAATTGCTGTAAGACGATGAGCCCTACTTTCACCAAAACTGATATTAAAAGAATCTCCGCACATTTTTCAATGTCGCCTGAAGCATTTACCAAAAAGTGGTTGCGTAAAGACAGGGTAGGAGATGTATTGAATAAAACAGAACCCTGCCAATTTTTGAA
>JAHEBJ010000147.1 GCA_024642285.1 Sphingobacteriales bacterium | reverse complement strand
CCAAAAACTGGGCATTCAATAAAATATAATGCCCCGATATGGCAAAGAAAACCACAATCAATGACAGGATACTATACACCGGGCTTTTGCTGGCAACAACCATTATTGCGCCGAACAAAGCAAGTGCAGATAAACCCCAAAATAATATTTCTGTAATGCCCATAAAACTTAGTTAGCCGTTTCTCTTTTCACCCTGTTGCCCAAAGCCTTTTTATATTCTTCGGGTTGTTCAATCGGATGTGGTATTAATAATTCTTCTTTTTTATAAATAAATTGTTTGCGTTGATAATCTGATGGCGCAAATGTTTCGCTTAAATAAATGGCATCTTTCGGACAAGCTTCTTCACACAATCCGCAGAATATGCAACGGAGCATATTGATCTCGTATTTGGCTGCGTATTTTTCTTCACGGTATAAATGTTCTTCATCTGGTTGCCGCTCTGCCGCTTCCATGGTAATGGCTTCGGCCGGACAGGCAACTGCACACAGTCCGCAGGCAGTACAGTTTTCACGTCCTTCTTCATCTCTGTTTAAAATATGTAATCCACGAAAGACAGGACTGAACGGTCTTTTCTTTTCGGGATAATTAATTGTTGGTTTTTTCTTGAACATGTGACCGAAAGTGATCATCATGCCCTTGAAAATAGCAACCAGGTAAAGCCGCTCCAGAAAATTCATTTTCCGGCGGTCAACCTGTTTTGCTCTGTTTGTTAATGCATTCATATCTTAATCCAACAATGTTGGTTTTATTTCAATACTAAAAATTAAAAATGCCAACCGTTTTGTTTTAATAATACCAATGCTCCGGTTAAAAGCATATTAAATAATGCCAATGGAATCAAAACTCTCCAACCTAAATGCATCAGCTGATCATACCTGAATCTTGGAATCGTCCAACGCACCCACATGAAGAGGAAGATGAAACCGACAACTTTCGCCATCAACATCATCACTCCAAATAACGCCATCCAGTTCTGATCGTAATTCGCTTCATTCAAAAACGGAATATCATACCCACCAAAGAACAAAGTAGCCATGATTACACTGCTGACAAACATATTGATGTACTCCGAAAAAAGATAGAATCCCAGTTTCATGGATGAATACTCCACATGATAACCACCTACTAATTCGTTCTCCGCTTCTGCCAGATCGAAAGGTGTACGGTTACACTCCGCAAATGCACAAATCAAAAATATTAAAAAGCCCAATGGCTGATAAACAATATTCCAGTATCCGCTCTGCTGATCAACAACCATTTCTTTAAGGCTTAGCGTACCAGTTACCATCAACAAGGCAATCAAAGAAATACCCATAGCAAGTTCGTAACTGATAATTTGCGATGCTGCTCTTAAAGCACCCATCAACGAATATTTATTATTACTTGCCCAACCGCCGATCATGATTCCATAAACTCCCATACTTACCACCGCAAACACATACAGTATCCCAACGTTAACATCAGCTATCTGTAAAGAAATATCTCTGCCGAAAAAATGAACTTTGTCGCCCCAGGGTACAACAGCACCGGTCATGATGGCTGTTAACATGGCCAAGCCGGGACCAAGAATAAATAAAAATTTGGATGAAAAATTTGGAATAATCTCTTCTTTAAAAAATAATTTCAATCCATCGGCAAGTGGTTGCAACAGCCCGAAAGGACCGGCCCTGTTAGGACCACGACGATCCTGCAAAACTGCTGCTACTTTTCTTTCGGCAAAGGTTGTGTACATAGCAATCACCAGCGAAGCCATCACCACAATGACGATCAACACCAGTTTCTCAATAATTAAAGCCATATCAATTGCTAAAAGCATACACCTGTTTTATAAATTCTTCTATTGTTTTTCTTCTTTTTGTAAACCCCATTGTGTTGACTCTCCTTCACCTTTTACAAACTCACCCGATTTGGCAAAGTCTTCCATTGTTGACGGACGATCAATTTCACTCAAGTGAACATTGGGATTATTTACGCCACTAACATTGTGAATATTCATGATCAATTTCGGATCACGTCCGCCCATCACTTCCTTAATCGTTTCTTTGGGCATTTCCAGTTTTGCATATTTATTGGCGCCAATTACTGAATGACGACTGATGGTTGTTAATCCTTCTACTGTCCAGTCGTTGGTTTTCTTTTTATCAAAGCGGCAGGTATTGCATATCCAGCCAGGCTTACCGTCGTAACTCTGCACTTCACCCCATTCATCTTTACGGGCAGTAACACGATACACTTCATCGCCACGTAACCACAAGGTTGCTTTACCACAACATTTTGGATTTTCGCAGTTGCGATGAGCATCAACCGGCTTCGTGAACCAAACCCTATTCTTAAAACGGAAAGTTTTATCGGTTAATGCACCTACCGGACAAACATCAATCATGTTGCCGCTGAAATCATTATCGATAGCTTTTGAAATATAGGTTGATATCTCTGCATGATCGCCTCTGTCCAACACACCATGTACTCTTTGTTCTGTAATCTGATCAGCAACATAAGTGCAACGATAACAAAGAATGCATCTTGTCATGTGTAACTGAATGTATGGACCAATATCTTCTTTCTCAAAAGTTCTTCTTTTAAATTCGTAGCGGGTGCCTTCCTTACCGTGATCATAACCCAGATCCTGTAAATGACATTCACCAGCCTGATCGCAGATTGGGCAATCCAGCGGATGATTGATCAGTAAAAACTCAACCACACCGTTTCTTGCATCCACCACTCTTTCGCTGGTGATATTTTTTACAACCATGCCATCCATAACTGTAGTTCTGCAACTGGCCATCAGTTTAGGCATTGGCCTTGGGTCAGCTTCGGAACCCGCGGCAACTTCCACCAGACAGGTACGGCATTTACCGCCACTGCCTTCCAGCTTACTATAGTAACACATGGCTGGTGGAGTAACATCGCCACCAATCTGTCGTGCAGCATTTAATATAGTAGTGCCGGGTTCAACATCTATTGTGATGTTGTCGATGGTTACTTTAAAAGATTTTTTTTCTTCTGCCATATTTTTTTCAC
>JAHEBJ010000075.1 GCA_024642285.1 Sphingobacteriales bacterium | reverse complement strand
ATCAGTTTTTTAATGGAGGCTGAAAAATACAGTTATGTTGAAGCTCTCCGTTGGCTGGCTGCAAAGTATAATGTAGAGATAGAAGAAACAGAAACCAGTCCTGAGTATAAACAGCAACAACAGGTTGCTGATAGTTTGTACATTATCAACAATTTTGCACAACAATACTTTACTGACGCCTTATTTAATTCAGAAGAAGGCGAAGACATTGCATTGAGTTATTTGAAGGAAAGGGGGTTCAGGGAGGATATCATTAAAAAATTTCAATTGGGCTATAACGCCGAAAGCAGGGATGGGTTTACCAAAGCCGCCCTGGCGGCCCAATACAATCTTGAGTATTTACAGAAAACCGGATTGGTAAATGTTCGTGATGGCAATGCCTACGATAATTACCGTGGCCGTATCATTTTCCCTATTCACAATCAAAGCGGAAAAGTGCTGGGCTTTGGCGCCCGAATTATTAAAAAGAATGATAAAGCGCCTAAGTATATCAATAGTCCGGAGAATGAAATTTATGTAAAGAGTAAAATTCTTTACGGCTCCTATTTTGCACGCCAGGCTATTGATAAAGCCGATGAGTGTTTACTGGTAGAAGGATATACTGACGTTGTGAGTCTGCATCAAGCGGGTGTTGAAAACGTAGTAGCCAGCGGCGGAACTTCTTTAACTCCTGACCAATTGAGGCTGATTAAAAAATACACCAACAATCTTACGATCATTTATGATGGCGACAGTGCAGGTATTAAAGCGGCACTTCGTGGGCTTGATCTTGCGCTGGAAGAGAGTTTGAATGTGAAACTGGTTTTAATACCTGATAATGAGGATCCCGATAGTTATGTGAATAAAGTTGGTTCTGCAGCTTTTGTTGAGTTTGTAAATGAAAATAAAAAAGATTTTATTTTATTTCAACTGGGATTTGCCTTGCAGGATGCTGGAAATGATACTACCAAAAAAGCTGCTATTGTAAATCAGATAGCAGAAACTATTTCGAAAATAAACAAGGCTGAAGATTTTACCAAGCAACAGGATTATATCAAACAGTGTTCGGAGATTTTGAAAATTGAAGAAAGCGGATTGCATGCATTAGTGAACAAATTCATTCGTGAAAAAATAAGTAAACAGGAAAGCCGCATTAACCGTGAGGAACGTTTTTCAACTGAAACCATCAGCCAGGAGCAAACTGCAGAAATGGACGGTGATGTTACTGCTTTGTTCAATAAAGACGAAATACATGAGCAGGCTATGATAAGAAGTCTTTTGGAATTCGGGCTAAAGGATTGGAACCCGCCTGACGGACGGGCAGGTGAGGAACAAAAAGTAGCCGATCATATTTTTAAAGAGATAGAAGAAAACCAGTTAGAAGAACTGATTGACAACAAAGAATTGATACGGATCTTGCATACTTATAAAACATGGTATGATAAAGGACTTGAACCCACATCAAAGAATTTTTTATACCACGACGATCTGCCAATGAGTGCGCTGGTTGTAAGCATCATGGATTTTAATTATGAGATCAGTCCAAACTGGAAAGAACATTTTGAAGGCCATATTGCAACCCGTGATGAATTGTTTGCAGAGGAAGTTTTTTCCACACTCAACTATTTAAAACTGCGTAAAATAAAAAGGCTGATGGATGTGAATCAGCGTGATCTTGAAAAAGCCACCACAGCCGAAGACCAGATGGTGCTGGTACAAACCCATCAGCATTTAAAACAAATTGAAATTGAACTGACCAAACAATTGGGTACAGTTATTTTTAGATAGGATTATTTTCCTTCCGCCAATTTCATGATCATCTCCCACTCTTTTGGTTTAACTATACCAACACTTAAGCGACCCAGACGAACCAAATCGAGATCTGCAAAGCGCTTATCAGCCTTTAACACAGATAAGGGCACAGAATTCTTCAACTTCTTAACGGGTTTTATATCCACTGCTACCCAGCGATCATCATCCGTTGTTGGATCCTGATAAGCTTCTTTGGTCACTTTTGCAATTCCAACAATTTCCATTCCTTCATTACTATGATAAAAAAAAACTTCATCTCCTTTCTTCATGCCACGCAAATTAATACGTGCTGCATAATTGCGTACACCACTCCAGCAGGTTTCTTTTTCCTTTACAAGATCATCCCAGCTGTAAACTGAGGGTTCTGATTTTACCATCCAATTAGACATAATAGTTAAAAATTTATGAAATGCAATGTGCTCAAAAGTAAAACTATTGGCTTGTTCTGAAAAACCGGAATACAAACTATTTAAAACTGCTGCAAAAACAATTACTCCCAACCACTTGCCAGCACATCAGCAATGTGCATGGTCTTTATGGGTAGCTTTTTGTTTTTGATAAATCCATCCAGTTGCATGAGGCAACTGATATCGGTAGAGATGATATATTCGGCGCCTGTTTCAAGTGCATTGGTTAATTTTTGATCGGCCATACCTGCTGAAATGGCGTCAAACTTTACTGCAAAGGTTCCGCCAAATCCGCAACAGGTTTCCACATCGTTCATTTCAACCAGTTGCAATCCTTTTACATGACTCAATAATTTACGTGGCCCGGTTTTTATTTTGCACTCTCGTAATGCAGCACAACTATCGTGATAGGTTGCTTTGCCATTCAACTCGGCACCAAAATTTTCAATCTTCAATATGTCGGTTAAAAACTCGCTGAACTCATAAATACGTTTGCCCAGATCTTTAACCTGGTTATGCTGCGCCGAGTTATCAAATATCTTGCTGTAGTAATTACGAACGAACCCAACGCAACTGGCGCTTGGGGCAACAATATAATCGGCGCCTTCAAAATCTTTTAAAAATTTGCTGCACACCGCTCTTGATTCATCCCAGAAACCTGCATTGAATGCAGGCTGGCCGCAACAGGTTTGATTGGTATTGTACACAACCTCGCAGGTAGCTTTCTCCAGCACTTTAATCATATTGAATGCCGTTTGCGGATAAAGCTGGTCGATAAAACAGGGTATAAAAATCTGAACCTTCATATTATTTCTGGGTCTTCAAATATTCTTTAATTGATAATTTTTTATCGGCTACAGGATCGTACACTTTTATAGCCAGAGTCTTGGCATCAACAAAAAAACGATAATAAGTTTCAAAGCGTTGATCTCCGTTGTGACCGGCCTGTACCGATATCTCAGATTCGCCAGCTGCCGGATTTTCCAGCATAAATGAAATTCCTGCGGTATGATTGCTGAACGAATCGATATACGCATTACTCTTTTTTACAAACGGCAGCTTCAATAAAGCGGCCGTAATCTTATTCTCCAATGCGGTATCGGCAAAAGTATGAATATAGTTTAATGCTGAATCTTTATGGATGCTGATCAATGATGAATCTTCGTTTGCAGGTTCAGCATTGTTATCCCCAGCATTACATGCAGCAAAAAAAATCAATACTAAAAAAGAAACGAACTGCTTCATTGTTTTTATTTAAAAGATTCTACCAACGAGATCATCTTCAATGCTGTTATAGCCGACTCCTCTCCTTTGTTACCATGTTTGCCACCGGTTCGTTCGTCAATCTGTTGCTGATTATCTACAGTTAAAACGCCAAATATGGTAGGTACCGGAATCTGCAAATTCAATTGAGAAACTCCGTTTGTTACGGCCTGGCAAACATATTCAAAATGCGGCGTATCGCCCCGCAACACACATCCTAAGGCAATGAATGCATGCGGTTTATCATCTTTATATTTATGCAGCTCCCAATACTTTTTAATGGCAAAAGAAATTTCAAATGCGCCTGGCACAGTTATTATCCTATGATGAACTTTGTTTTGTTTTAAAACATCAACGCAACCCGATTGTAATTTATCAACTGTGGCAGCATTCCACTCGGTACGCACAATTACAACACAGGCATCCGGTGAAAGCTGGATGCCTGTTGTGTTATATAAGTTTGATGAATCTGTTGACATGAACATGAGTTGTGAGTAAAAGCTACTGGCTCTTAAGATAGACCCGATTCTATTACCTGATTCCTATTTCGTAGTTCCTAAAGAACCGAGATATTTGTCTACGTCGCCGGCATTCACATGCTGACTGGCAGGATAGTCATCTTTCAATTGCTGAAAAATTTCAAGCGCCTCTTTAGTTTTGCCAATTGCATCAGCATATCTGCCTGCAATGAACAGAGCTTCAGAAGCCATTCCCTCATCTAAATCTGAAATATTGCCTGCTTTCTTATAATATTCCAGCGCATCGCTGGTTTTATTTTGCTCTGCATAAGCATGTCCCAACAGCAAATATGCTTTGCTCTGAATTTGCGTAGCACCATTGCCATCAAATTCCTTTAAATGCTTAACCGCTTTGTCGAACTGCTTTAATTGCAGGTAACAGGCGCCAATCATGTATTCGGCACGATTGCCCGATTTTGTTCCCCCATAGTTTCCGGCTATTTTCAACAGGCCTGTAATGCCGGCTGTCTTATCTCCATTCAATACCATATTTACGGTATCGAGATTATAAGTAGACGATGCAGCCATTTTGCCGAACATTTTTTCGGTCGGGAAGATCAGATCATTTGCTGTTTTCTCATTGGGGATAGTTACAAAATATTTGTATCCAAGGTATCCACCTAAAATAACGATCACGGCAGAGCCAATGATGATTATTTTCTTACTATAAGCCGCCCAGAATCCTTTTGCTCTTTCTACTACATCTGCAGCCTCAATTGGTTCTGCCTTTTTTTGTTTATCTGCCATTTAATTTAATTATGAATTGTGAGTTATGAATTTTAGTTTTTGATTTTTAACTTTTGACTTCCTCAACACTAGTCCATGATAAATGGATAATCCTGTTGAACGTATACATCTTTCAGCAGTTCATCATCATCTGGCCACGGACTTTCCTCGGCAAACTTAACCGATTCTTCCACTTCTGCCCTTACTCTCTCAATGATCACTTCAACCTCTTCATCGGTTACGTTGTACTCCGACTTTAGAACTTTCAACACATGCTCAATCGGATCTTTTTCTTTGTATTCTTCCAGTTCGTCCTTGGTACGGTATTTTTGTGGATCACTCATACTGTGACCTTTATACCGATATGTTTTAATTTCAAGTAAGGTGGGCCCGCCTTTTTCTCTTGCCCTGTTCACTGCTCTTAATACTGCATCATGAACCGCCTCAGGGCTCATTCCGTCCACACTATCGCTGGGCATTTCGTATGCATCGGCCAATTTATAAATATCAAGCGTTTTACTTGTACGGGCTACCGACGTACCCATTGCATAATGATTGTTTTCGCAGATGAACACCACCGGCAGATCCCAAAGCATGGCCATATTGAAGGTTTCATGCAACATACCCTGACGGGCAGCGCCATCGCCAAAAAAGCAAAGCACAGCATTATTGGTATTGTTATAGCGTTCAGCAAAAGCCAAACCGGCACCAGTTCCTATTTGTGCACCAACAATACCATGACCGCCAAAAAAATTCTCTTTCAATCCAAAAAAGTGCATACTACCCCCCTTTCCTTTGCTGCAACCCGTTGCTTTTCCGTATAACTCAGCCATACAGGCTTTAGGGGTAATCCCTTTGGCAATAGCAAGTGCATGGTCCCTGTAAGCAGTAATAAATTTATCATCCGGAATAGTTGCAGTCATACACCCTGCAGCAACTGCCTCTTGCCCAATGTACAGGTGACAAAAACCACGAATCTTTTGCATACCGTACAACTGGCCTGTCTTTTCCTCGAAGCGGCGTAAAAGCAGCATCAACTCATACCAGTATAAATACGTTTCTTTTGAGAATTTTGTAGACAATGGGTTTAATTTTTGAGGGGCAAAGATAAGGGAGAAATGGGAATTTGGGAGTATGGAATTGGTAATAGGGAAACAGGAATTTGGAATTGACAGAATCCTACCCGATAACACTACCTGATGAGCAGAATATTACCCCTATAATTAAAGGCTTTTCCTTCGGCATTTTTAAAACTGATATAGTATATATAGTTAGCCGGATCCAACTTTTGTCCTTTAAACCTACCGTCCCAGCCTTCGCCCTGGTTTTTTGTGCGGAATAATAACTGTCCGGTTCGGTTATAAATATGAAGCAGGAATTCAGTGAGCACCATATTTATTGTTGGCCTGAAAACATCATTCAGTCCATCATTGTTTGGTGTAAAAGCATTGGGAATACCGATGGGTATGCAATTCTTTTCTAAAACAGTCATTGTATCGTAACCAACACAATCATCATAACTGGTCGCGGTTAAATAATAATTCCCGCCGCTTCTGATCTCTATTTTCGAATCGGTACTTCCTGTACTCCAGGCGTAAGATTTAAAACCGGGCACATTAATTTTTAGAACATTTCCTGCGCACAGATCTGAATTAGGTGGTAAAAACTGTTTTGGTGTGGCCGCGGTCTCTAAAATATTGATCCTGCTGGTTCCTTTGCAATTGAATAAATTGGAAACAGTTACCTGATAAGTTCCGGGTTTGCTGGCAATGAAGGTTTGTGCCGTGCTGGAATCCTGCCATAGATAATTATCAAAAGCACCAGGATTAAGGACGATGTTCTGCCCTTCGCAGATGTTCCTGTCTTTTCCTAAACCTGGATTTGGTTTTTCCCAAACAGTCAGCTGTGTTTCTGTCACAGAATCGCATCCGTTGCCTGTTGTTAACGTATCGTAATAAATTCCCGAACTGTTTTGCAATGTTCCTCCGGCCATGTAAACATCTCCCTGACAAATATTTGCAGCAACCAAAGTAAATAACCGCTCAATGGTTAGATTTAGAGTAATGTTTATACTGTCGCAACCGAGGCTGTTTAATATTAAAACCGTGTAAGTGCCCGACGAATCGTAGGTTTTGTTATTTATGCTGAATGAAGTGCAGGAATTTACATCCATGGTTTGCATAATGGCATCATCAGGGCATTGGCGTAGTTTCATCAAAAACACTTCGCTTTCGCCTGCCGACGTTTTTATATTCATGTCAGGCCCGGGATCAAAATCAATAGCCCCTTCAAAAGTTCCGCCAATAAAAATATTGTTGGCCTTGTCAATTTGTAAGGTATACCCACTTGCATAAAAGGGGCCCGTGCTTTGTGATACCCAGTGAAACTCACCGTCTGCACCCATCTTCAACACAAACATATCGGGGTCAGCTTCGGCTGAAAGTAAATACTCAGCCGGTCCCGGATCGAAATCTGCGGTGCCATGATAATGCCCCGTTAAATAAATATTTTGTGCCGTATCTGTTTCAATTGCAAAAACTTTTTGAAATGAACTGCCGGCAATTTGCTTTATCCATACCAGATTAAAATCAAGATCATATTTACCAATAAAAATATCTTCATTATTAACCGGAGAACTCAGTATGTTGTTCCCTGCGCCGATATCAAAATCAGCATCGCCGTCAAACTGCCCTGTTATGTAAATATGTCCGGTTTTATCAATCTTTAAACTTGTGTTTCTCACTGTACTGTTCCCTCCCATTTGTCCGGCTTTTATAAAATCGCCGTTAGAGGACATTTTCAATAGATAGCCATCGCCAAAAGCCGGTGACGTTAAATTAAAAGTGCCGGGTCCGGGATCAAAATCGGCAGTATTCCAGAAAAAGCCGGTGCTGTACACATTGTCCTGATCATCCAGTCCAATTGAATAAGCAACATCTGTTGAAGGGCCACCAATTCTTTTGGCCCAAATGAGACTGCCAAAATTATTAAGCTTACATACAAAAACATCGGTGGCTCCTGCAGAAGTAAGGTTGAAAGTTCCCGGGCCGGGATCAAAATCGGCCGTGTTCTCAAAATATCCGTTTATATATATATTACCCGCTTTGTCGAGTTTTAAAGAGTTACAAAACTCGTTAGTTGGTCCGCCAAAGCTACTGGCCCAAATAAAATTGCCAAACTGATCGTATTTACAAACAAAAATATCCTCGTTGCCGTTTGAGGTGAGGTTAGTCACTCCCGGGCCCGGATCAAAATCGGCGGTGCCAAAAAATATTCCGGTGATATAAATATTCTTTGCAGTATCTAATGCGATTGAATAAGCAGCCTGGTATCTAAAATCGCCAATACTCTTTGCCCAAATCAGTTTCCCATCGGGATCATATTTAGAAAGAAAAATATCTTCAGCATTTACCGAGGTCAAATTAAATTGGCCGGGGCCGGGATCAAAATCAACAGTTGTAGAGTAAAAACCGGTTGCATAAACGTTATTATCGTTATCAAGCGTTATGGCACGGCAAACATCAAATGAATTTCCTGGTAAGGCATTCACCCAGCCCAATTTTACAGCTTGAGAATAAGCATCCGTACCGGTAAGTGAAAAAAGGAATAATATGATTAAAAATGCCTTCATGATTATAAGCTAAACGAAAAAAACGGGTAAATGGTTTCGTAATTGAAAAACAGATTTATTTTATATTTAAATATACAAAATTCCATTGCCTGATAAGGACACACAGTTTATGTAACTTGCAGCCCATGCTTTTTCTCGATAAGATAACATTGACACAGTTTAAAAACTACCCTTTATCGACGTTTGACTTCACCGAAAGGATAATTGGTATTTGTGGCCTCAATGGTAAAGGCAAAACAAACCTGCTGGATGCTGCATATTACTGTTGTTTCACCAAGAGTTATTTTTCGAGGAACGATGCAAATAACATAACATTCGAACAGGATGGTTTTAGACTGGAAGCGTATTTTAAGCTGCAGAACGAAGTGCAAAAACTGGTCTGTGTCAACCGGGCGGCATCAAAAAAGGAACTGTGGTTTAATGACGTAGCCTACGAGAAATTTTCTCATCATATAGGCAGGTTTCCAGCAGTTATGGTAGCGCCAGATGATATTGGACTGATAACCGGTGGTAGTGAAGAAAGGCGAAGGTTTATGGATACAGTGCTCAGCCAGATGGATGCCGAGTATTTACAGCAGTTGATGTTGTACAACAAAGTGCTGCTGCAACGAAACAGTTTATTGAAACAGTTTGCAGAAAGAGGAAAAACCGACTGGCCACTGCTGGATGTTTTAGATGAACAATTGATAAAACCCGGTAATTTTATTTTTGAAAGCCGTAAAGGGTTTACCGAAGACCTGATTCCGCTGGTGCAAAAATTTTATCACCAGATAGCTGATAATGCCGAAGAAATAAGTCTTAGCTACGATAGCCGCCTCAACGACAGTAGCTTTTACGAGCTGCTGAATAATTTCAGACAGAAAGATTTTATGTTTCAACGTTCAAATACAGGTGTGCATAAAGATGAATTAAGTTTTCAGCTAAATGGTCATGTTTTTAAAACCACAGCGTCGCAGGGGCAGCGAAAAAGTTTGCTGTTTGCACTAAAGCTGGCCGAGTTTGAATTATTGAAGACCAACAAAGGATTTGCTCCTCTACTGCTTCTCGATGATGTTTTTGAAAAACTAGACGACAACCGAATTCATCAGCTGTTGCAATGGGTGTGCATTGAAAATGATGGCCAGGTTTTTATTACCGATACACATAAGGAAAGGCTGGTTGAAGCTTTTGAAAATTTAAATACGGCTTATCAGGTTATTGAACTTTGATATCGGCCCTGAGAATGCGCAGATATAGCAGAAGAAAAAAACTAATCTGCATCTTCACCGGGTTCTGCAGGAAAAAAAATCTAATTTTACAAAATGGCAGAAATTTCTTTACAGGATGCTATACAGCAGTTTTTAAAAAAGAGCAGACTTAAAAACGGTATACAGGCTTTACGCATTGAAGATATCTGGGAAGAGATTATGGGAAAGACAGTTTCGAAATACACCGATAAGATACAAATCATCAACACCACTTTATTTATTTCCACTTCGGTGGCGCCGCTCAAAAATGAACTGCTTTATCAAAAAGGTAAAATCATGGAAAGAGTTAATGAGGCGCTCGGTGAAAAAACGATAAAGGAAGTGGTGATTAAGTAGGAATCGCAAACCCGCTATTTGTTAAACAAAGGCCGTAAACTATACCCTTCCTTCCTCAGCAAACTTACCAAACCGTTTTCGCCAATCAAATGAGCCGTACCAACGGCAACAAAAACGGGGCCGTTTTTCATGATAGCCTTTAATTGACCCACCCAATTCTTGTTTCTATTGTCAATCAATATATCCTGATTATCCTCAATGCCTGCATCCGGATCATTCATAAGTTTCTCAATGGCATCCATCTTTTGATTGGCATAAGCTGCTGCCATCAATGAATAATATTTTCTGGATTTTTCCATACTATCAATTGCATTCAATAATTCTTCTGCCTGTTTTTCGTAGGGTATACTATCAAAAACCGAAGCCTGAAATGCAATCGTTTCTAACCCATTTATCTCCTTGCCATTTTCCTTTGCCAGTCGCATAATATCTTCTTCAACACTGGTAACTTCTGTGCATGGCATCATCTTAGGATACAGCATGGCCAATAAAAACATGGGTTTCAGGTTTTGAAATAATCCCATCGGGGTCTTTAAACTGTCAGTAAAATAATCGCTGATTCTTTTATAGGACTCCGGTGAATACAAATCTTTAAGTTTTTTTCCACCTTTCATATTCATCAGCATTAGTCCGCTAAATACCATGGCAGGGTCGTCCATATCCAGTTCAAGATAAACTTTGCCACTGTTTTTGATGGCTTGTTTGCAGGCGCTACTGATCTTAATATCATCCCTGCAAACCATATGAAAAGTGCCATATAAATAACTGTGTGCAGTAAGCCCATTGCCGCTAACTTCCCATAAGATACTGTTATCATCATTATTTGCAGCCAGCAAATTGTTGGATTGAGCCCGGCAAATGCCGCTGCAAAAAATCAAACTTATCAAACTCAGAAATTTCATGCTTCAGGTTTATATAAAAATACAGATTTGGACACTACCAATCTTTGTTTTGTTTATATTAGCCTAAATATTATTTAATGAAAACCGCTGTCTTTTTAATCGTTTTATTTTTTGTTACCATTTGTCCGGTTTTTGCCCAAAAAGGACTCCCTTCGTTTGGTAAGGTTGATAAAGCCGATCTTGAAATGGCAGATTGTGATTTTGATAAAGGTGCCAGTGCTTTGGTGTTAATCGATTACGGCAATACCTTTTACGACAGAGGTACTGTAGGGTATTCAACATTTAAAACTGTGTTGGAAAAACGTACCCGTATTAAGATCCTGAAAGAAAAAGGATTAGAGCAAGCAGATATCAGCATTCCTTATTACACCCGCAATAACGAAGAAAAATTATTTAAGTTAGATGCAAAGACCTATAACCTCGATGCCTCGGGCAAGGTAGTTGTTACCGATGTTAAAAAATCTTCTATCTATTCAAAAAAGGTTGATGCCAGCCGTTCGGTAATGATCATCACTTTTCCCGATGT
>JAHEBJ010000074.1 GCA_024642285.1 Sphingobacteriales bacterium | reverse complement strand
TGATGGTAATTGCCGGGCCGGGCACCGGTAAAACACAGATATTAGCTGCCCGTATCGGAAAAATTTTACTGGATACTGATGCGCTTCCTGAGAATATTCTTTGCCTTACCTACACCGATGCTGGCACCATTGCCATGCGTAAAAGATTACAACAATTTATTGGCGCTGATGCCTATAAAGTAAATATCTACACTTTCCATGCGTTTTGTAATGATGTGATACAGGACAACCTGAATCTTTTTGAAAAAAATTCGCTGGATGCGGTGTCTGAACTGGAAAGCATCGAACTCTTCAAACAACTGATTGATGCATTTCCCAAAGGCCATCCGTTAAAAAGATACCGTGGCGATGTGTATTACGAGATCAATAATCTCCGCAATTTATTTTCATCGATGAAAAAAGAAGGCTGGACGGCTGATTATATCAACGCCAAGATTGATGAATATATAAACGACCTGCCCAACCGGGATGAATATATTGCCAAACGAAAAGTAAAAGAATTCAGCAAAGGAGATTTACGCACCGATAAAATTGAAGAGGAAAAAGAAAAAATGGAAAAGCTTAGGGCTGCAGTAAATGAGTTTGCCAACTTTCAGAACCTGATGCGGAAAAGGAACCGTTACGATTTTGATGATATGATCAACTGGGTGATTGATGTGTTTGAAGAAAATAAAAACATACTGGCCAATTACCAGGAAAAATTCCAATACCTGCTGGTGGATGAATACCAGGATACCAGCGGCACACAAAATAAACTGGTGCAGTTACTCATCAATTACTGGGATAAACCTAATGTATTTGTTGTAGGCGATGATGACCAGAGCATTTATCGTTTCCAGGGTGCCAATGTGGAGAACATGCTGGACTTTGCCAATAAATATACCAACGAGCTGATGACGGTGGTGCTGACCAATAACTATCGCAGCACTCAACCCATATTAGATGTTTCCAAAACACTTATCAATCGTAATGAAGAGCGGCTGGTGAAGCAACTCCCCGATCTTAGTAAAGACCTGGTGAGCTCCAGAAAAGAGCTGATCAGTTTAACAAACAATCCCGAAATACATGAATACAATTCGGCCAAAGAAGAAATGGCTGGCATTACTAATCATGTTTTTGATTTGATAGAACAGAACATTGAACCGGGAAGAATCGCCATCATCTATAAAGAAAATAAATACGGCGAAGAACTGGCCAGGTATTTCAGGCTTAAGGATATCCCTGTGTACAGCAAACGCAGCATTGATGTACTTACACAACCATTCACCAGTAAGATCGTTCAGATTTTGCGTTATCTGAATGCCGAGCATGATATTCCCTATGGCGGCGATGAAATGCTTTTTGAAATTTTACATTTTGATTTTTATAAAATCCCTCCGATTGAAATTGCAAAAATTACTGTTGAGACAAACAATCTCAGATATAAAGGTGAGCAAACTTCTATCCGCAAACTTTTATCGGACAAAGCCAACAAGCCTGCAAAAGACTTATTTGATTCCGGCGTACATGAAGGTTTAAAGAGTTTCAGTTTTATGATGGAAAAGCTGATTGCTGATGTGCCCAATATTACTTTACAGGAATTGTTTGAGCATATCATACAACAAGCAGGTGTTTTAAATTATATCATGCAGAACGATGATAAGATTGCGTTGATGCAATTACTAACTGCGCTGTTTGATTTTATTAAAGATGAATCCAGCAGAAATCCATCGCTCGGCCTGAAAGAACTAATCAGCATTTTTGACCTGATGCAAAAGGAAGGGATTGCCCTGCCAATGAACAAAGTTGCTGGCACTGACAAAGGCGTAAACCTGCTGACAACCCATGGCAGCAAGGGTCTTGAGTTTGAGTATGTTTTCTTCGCCGGCGCCAATGCTTCTTTTTGGGAAAAGAAACGCAAGCCCGGTGGTGGATATAAATTTCCGAATACAATGTTTATGTCGCAGCCTACTCTTGCCGAAGAGGAAGAACTACGCCGTTTATTTTATGTGGCTTTAACACGTGCCGAAAAACATTTGTATATCTCCTATGCAAAATTTAAAAACGATGGAAAAGAACTTGAACCTTCGATGTTCATCGCCGAAATTCAGGAAGAACACAACCTGCCGGTTGAAAAAATAAATTTAAGTGAAGAGCAGCAAATGGAATTCGAGTTACTTCAATTTAACGAACAGGCACCGGAAATAGAACAGGCCGAAGAAGATTTTATAACCGCCATCCTTGATAAATTTGTCATGAACGTAACCGCACTCAACGCCTATTTAAATTGTCCGCTAAATTTTTATTACCGCAACCTTATCCGTATACCGTCGGGCAAAAGCGAAACGCTGGAATTTGGATCAGCCATTCACCATGCGCTGGAAAAATTATTCAGGAAGATGCAGGAAAGCAAAACAGAAAGTTTCCCGTCAGCAGAAGAAATGGTGGAGGACTTCAATTGGTACATGCGCAAACACAGAGAGAATTTTACAAAAGAAGCATTCGACAGAAGGATGGAACAGGGCTCAATTGTTTTACCTGAGTATTATAATAAGTATAGTAACCATTGGAACAAAGTGGTTGCCGTAGAACGCAACATCAGAGGCATTGTAGTAAATGGTGTGCCTTTAAAAGGCAAACTGGATAAGCTTGAGTTTAACGGCAAAGAAGTAAATGTGGTGGATTATAAATCGGGCAATATTGATAATGCCATTCCTAAATTAAAGGGGCCAAACGATAAAGAGCCCAATGGTGGCGACTATTGGCGACAGGCAGTTTTCTATAAAATACTCATTGATAATTACGAACAGAAAGACTGGAAAGTCATCAGCAGCGAATTTGATTTTGTTGAACCGGATAAAAAAGGTGAATACCGAAAAGAGAAAATTGTTATCAAGCCCGAAGACCTGGATACGGTAAAGCAACAGCTAACGACGGTATGGAATAAAATTCAGGCACGTGATTTTTACACCGGCTGCGGTAAAGAAGATTGCCACTGGTGCAATTTTGTAAAGAACAATAAACTGGCTGTGGCACTACATGATCTTGAAGAAGAACCCGCTGAGTAATTAATTTTAAGATTTTAAACCAACATAAACCCTTTAAGTTTGCAGTTTAATAACGCATAATGAGGCTGATCCATATTTTTTATTCTCTTATTATTGTTTCATCACTTTACCTGCTTGCCATTGCTAACAGTGGTTGCGGCCAGATCGGAATGCCCACCGGCGGACCAAAAGACAGCATCCCTCCCCGAATGACCAATGCGTCACCGGAACTGAACAGTATAAATGTTACCGGCAATAAGATAACGCTTTCCTTTAATGAATATGTTGAGATAAGAGATGCTCAAACCAATGTGTTGATCTCTCCTTTCCCTAAAAAAAATCCCGAAGTTGATTATAGGTTAAAAACTGTAACCGTAAAACTGAAAGATACCCTGCTGCCAAATACAACTTACAGTATAAATTTTGGGAATGCGATTGTTGATATTAATGAAGGAAATCCGTTACGGGATTTTACCTACGTTTTTTCAACCGGAAATCAGATTGACACACTTATGCTTTCAGGTAAAGTATTACTTGCAGAAAACGGAAAGACAGACAGCACAATAGTGGCGATGTTGTACCGCAATGCCGATGACTCAGCTGTACAAAAGCGCAAGCCGGATTATGTTTCCAAACTTAGTGGCGATGGTAGTTTCCGATTTGTGAATTTACCCGCCGACAATTTTAAATTATATGCTTTGAAAGACGGCGATGGCAGCAAGAACTATAATTCAAAAAAAGAAATGTTTGCTTTTGCCGATGCAGATATTTTAGTTTCAGACTCAACAGCACGTGTCACTTTATATGCCTCGGCACTCGAAAAAGAAAAAGGCCAAACCGTTACCAGGCCTTCAACTCCGGCTAAAAAATTATCCATTATTTATCCACCTGGTTTTCAACAACAGGATCTGTTAAGCCCTTTTGAATTGAGTTTTAATAACCCGCTCAAAATATTTGATTCAGCCAAATTGATTTTAAAAGACACCAACAATGTTCCGGTTCCCTCCACATCATGGACGATCGACAGCAGCAGAACAAAAATTTCGCTTGCCGTAAACTGGCAGCAGGAAATGCAATACATTTTGATAATAGATACATTGGCAATTTCAGATTCGGCAGATAACCGTTTGGCAAAACAGGATACGATCCGCTTTGTTGCAAAAAAACAGGCCGACTATGGAACTGTTGTTTTACGCTTCAGCAATATAGATCTTACCAACAACCTTGTTTTACAATTTGTACAAGGTGAAGTTGTAAAGGAAAGTTATCCGCTCAAATCAGTCGAATGGAAAAAACAACTTATGAGTCCCGGTGAATATGAGATCCGTATCCTGTTCGACGAAAATAAAAATGGCATTTGGGATCCAGGCGATTATTCTCAAAAAAAACAGCCCGAAAAAGTAATAACGCTTAATCAGAAAATGGGCGTAAAAGCCAATTGGGATAATGAACGTGATATCAAACTTTAAAAGCTAGCAGCTAACCGCTATTTTTGCTTCATGATTTTCTCTTCTTCACTTCTGGAAAACGCAGTTAACGAGTTTGCCAAACTACCGGGCATAGGAAAGAAAACTGCTTTGCGTTTGGTGCTTCATTTAATAAAACAAGATGCAAGAGAGGTTTCTAATTTCAGTGAGATCATAGCTAAAATGCGGAATGAAATAAAATTCTGCAGTCGCTGTTTTAATATCTCCGACAAAGAACTTTGTAATATCTGCAGCAATACCATGCGTAAAAGTGAAATGCTTTGCGTGGTGGAAAATATCCGTGACGTGATTGCCATAGAAAGTACCCAGCAATTTAATGGCATCTACCATGTTTTGGGCGGCGTTATCTCTCCGCTGGATGGCATTGGGCCCGATCAATTGACGATTGACGCATTGGTTGATCGAGTTGGAAAAGAAGAAATTGAAGAGATTATTTTTGCACTCAGCCCAACTATACAAGGCGACACCAGCATTTACTACATCAGTAAAAAACTGAAAGAGCTACCGGTAAAAATCACCACAATAGCCCGTGGCATTGCTTTTGGCGGAGAGCTTGAATATGCCGATGAAATGACGTTGGCAAAAAGCATCAGCAACCGCATTCCTGTAGAAAATTTTATCGTTTCGGGCAGTTAATTTTACCATTTTCCCCATTCAGCTACAAAAAATCCCTGTTTAGTCTTTTTTAGTTAAGAAGTCTCTGGTCTCTGTTTATTTTTATTTCACAAACTTTAACATGAGACTAAATACAAAAAAAATCATTTTAATTTCCTTCCTCATAATAGCCACTTTTGGTTTTACAGTTGGATATTACATGTACAATAAAGGACCCGTAGATGTGAAAAACAGCAGCGGCATTAAGATATCTGCGCAGGACTTATACGAAGCATTCAGCACCGATTCTGTAACGGCGCTAAAAAAATACAGCACCCGAATTGTAAATGTAAGGGGCACAATAAATAACATAAGTACCAATGTGGAAGATAAACAGATTGTAACACTTAAAACCGGCTCGGAAGGTGCTTATATTAATTGTGTGATTGAAGAAGCCCCATCACCCATAAATGAAGGCGAGGAAGTAAATATAAAAGGCATCTGCAGCGGAATTGGACAGGGAGAACCTGAGCTGGGCATAAAAGGAGATGTTTATCTTTCACGATGTTTTATAGAAAAATAAAGAAAATGAAATACTCATCAAGCTTAATTCTGACATTGATCATTGCAGTTACAATTTTTGTTGCGTGTAAGCATGAACCGCCCGAAAAGGGCACTCCAGCTACAATTGGTGGTGGTGGAACAGGTGGCGGAGGAGGAACCGGTTCAACACTTGTGTGTTTTGAGTCGGATGTGTTGCCCATCTTTCAAACCAACTGTGCAAAATCCGGGTGTCATGATGCTGCATCGCACCAGGATGGTTATGTTTTAGATAGCTACAACAATATTATTAAAGAAGGTATCGTATTTGGTCGTGCAACCAACAGCAAAATATATAAGGTATTGTTTGAAACCGGCAACGACAAAATGCCACCGCCTCCTAACCCCGACCTTACAGCGGCACAAAAAGCCATCATAGGCAAGTGGATAAATGAAGGTGCGTTAAATACAATCAACTGCAGTTCGGGTTGCGATGTTACGCAGTTTAAGTACGGTGCCAATATCAGCCTTATCATGACCAATAACTGTGTTGGTTGCCATGGCGGATCATCTCCATCGGCTAACATCAACTTAAGCAATTACAGCGGAGTGTATACTCAGGCAACTAACGGCCGTCTGATGGGTGCAATAACACATACAGCGGGTTATTCACCAATGCCTAAAAATGCATCCAAATTAAGCGAATGCCAGATCACTCAGATACAGAATTGGATCTCCGGTGGGGCTCCTAACAACTAAACTAAAGCAATAAAATGAAAAATATTCCAATTATACTTTTTGCATTTCTGATAACCATGGCATTTTTAAATACCGGATGTTATTATGATAAAGCAGAAATTTTATACCCCGAAACAGTTTGCGATACGGCTGCAATAAAATACAGTAACACTATTGCTCCAGTAATGAGTTCGTTTTGCAATAGTTGCCATAGCGGCAATACACCATCGGCTGGCATAAAACTCGATACTTACAATGATGTAGCTATTCAGGCAGCCAACGGAAGGCTTTGGGGTGCAGTATCGCACTCAAATAATTATTCGGCAATGCCTAAAAACGGACCTAAACTTAATACCTGCAATCTTGCCAAAATAAAAAAATGGCTGGATGTTGGATATCCAAACAATTAAATCAAATAACCCTAATTATAATTAATTAAAACCATGAAAAAGATCATTTTTTTTGCAGTCATTTTACTTCTTTCGATCACCGGAGCATCGGCACAAAAAGTATATACTAAAAACGGAAATATTTCATTCTTCTCCACCGCTCCGCTGGAAAACATTACAGCAGACAATAATCAGGTGATGAGTGTTTTGGATACCAAGACCGGGGAATTGCTTTTCTCCGTGCTTATAAAAGGATTTCATTTTAAAAAGAGCCTGATGGAAGAACACTTTAATGAAAACTATTTGGAAAGCAACAAATATCCAAAGGCTTCATTTAAAGGAAATGTCAGCGAAAAAAATAAAATTGATTATTCAAAAGACGGAACGCATTCGGTAAATGTGAACGGCGATATGACAATCCATGGTGTTACTCAAAAAGTATCAGCCAGCGGAACCATATCTGTTAAATCGGGTGCTGTATCAGCAGTTTCAAAATTTACAATTAAGCTGGCCGACTATAATATCGGCATTCCCGGCGTTGTTAAGGACCAGATTGCTGAAACCATTGATATCAATGTTTCATGCAGGTTCGACCAAAAAATGTAAAACAAAAAATTATGCAGTTAAATAAAAAAATTCTTGTTGCGGTTGGTTTGCTGTTTGCAACAGTTATTGTTAGTGCGCAGGATCCCGATGATATTCTTAAACAGCTTGAAAAAGAAATATCGGGCGACGAAAAAGACAGGACAGACTATACCACTGCAACGTTTAAAACAACCCGCCTGGTAAACGGTCATACGGTTGAAAATGTTGGCAAAGGTGTGCTGGACGTCAAAATATCTCATCGCTTTGGAAACATCAATGACGGCGGATACGAGTTATTCGGACTTGACAAAGCTACCATGCGCATGGGAATGGACTACGGTATTACGCGTTACCTGATGGTAGGCTTTGGTAGAAGCACATTTGAAAAAACCTATGACGCCTTTGCAAAATTGAAAATACTGCGCCAGTCTTCGGGAAAAAGAAAAATGCCGGTTACTGTAAGCTATGTTCCTACCGTAGCTTTAAAAACCATTAAGGACCCAGATTCTGACAAAACAAATTATTTTACATCCAGACTTTTCTTTTCACACCAGTTAATCATTGGCCGGAAATTTTCCGAAGGAACATCGCTTCAGATCATGCCAACCTTTGTTCACCAAAACCTGGTGGATCTTGAAAAAGAACCCAACGATCTTTTCGCCATTGGCATTGGTGGAAGACAGAAACTTACAAAACGTGTAAGTCTGAATTTTGAGTACTACTATCAATTACCCAACTATAAATTAACTAACAGAACTAATTCACTTTCTATAGGTTTTGATATTGAAACCGGCGGGCACGTTTTCCAGTTGCATTTCACCAACTCACCCGGTATGAATGAAAGGACATTTATCTTCGACACAAAAGGTGAATGGGGTAAGGGTGATATTCTTTTCGGATTTAACATTTCCAGAGTATTTACCATTGGAAAAAACAAGCGTAATTAGCGGCTCTACAAAAGCAATATTTTATAATTAACTTTATTGCATGCTACAGAGTTTAAATAAGGTATTGATGTTGTTGTTGCTTTTACCAGCTACACAAGCACTAACACAAAGCCTGAATACCGGCAATGGAATTATTAGTTTCAGGTCAGATGCTCCACTTGAACTGATTACAGCTTCCAGTAATGAAATACGTGGCAAACTGGATACTTCAAAAAAAATATTTGCTTTTTCTGTTAAAATAAAATCCTTTAATGGTTTTAACAGCCCGTTGCAAAAGGAACATTTTAACGAGAATTATATGGAGAGTAACAAATATCCGGATGCAACTTTTAGTGGAAAAATTATAGAAGATATTGACTTTTCAAAAAACGGTACATTCACTTTAAGAGCAAAAGGTAATTTGATCGTTCATGGCGTACCGCAGGAGCGGATCATAAAAAGTACTATTACAATTAGCAACGGCAAGGTGCAGATTAAATCAAACTTTACCGTGCAGCTCAGCGATCATAATATTCCCATCCCCAAAGTTGTACACGAAAAACTGGCGAGTGAGATCAGTGTTGAGGTAACCGCAGACATGAAATAAAATGACAAGACCATTCAGTACATTAACTGTAAGATCCCTGTTAGCCTTTGTCATATTATTTTTCATCAACTCTGTTCAAATACATGCCCAATGGCCAGGCTATAAAACCTTTCCATTGTCTGAAGACAACCGATCCATCAGGATAAATACACTCTTTAAAACAGGGAAAGGATACATTTATGCCGGCACAACAAATGGGCTCTATAAATTTGATGGCGACCGATATTCCAAGATCTATTTTGATAACAGGAATTATAATGATACTGTCACAGCAATTTTTCAGGACAATACCCAAAAGATATGGGTGGGTTTTGAAAGCGGACGTATAGCTCATGTACTCAACAACAAACTCGTTTATTTTAATCCCGAAGAAGGCTCTCCGCAAAAAAGGATCACCGCATTTTTACAGGATAACGAAAACATTATGTGGTTTGCCGCAGCTGGTGAAGGACTCTACTACATTAAAAACAAAAGAATTTACCTGCTCAACGAAGCCGAAGGCATGAGTGATCTGAATATTTCTGCCATTGCGTTGACCAAAAGCAACCATGTGCTTGCCGGAACCGACCAGGGATTAAATATCTGCAGTATCGCTTCAAATAAAAAAACTGTTTCCGTCTTAGGGCCGGCTCAGGGACTTCCCGACTATATAATTACGTCAATTGTGGCTGCTGGAAACGAAACTTTTTGGGTGGGTATGCAGGACAAGGGATTCTGCCTGTACAATCATCTAACCAAAGAAATAAAGACAACTGCAGCAATTAAAGGCTGGAATCACGGACAAATAAATTCAATGATTCTTGATGACAATACTTTATGGATTGCCACACAGGCGCAGGGCTTGATAAAGTACGATATTGAGAACGATAGTATTTCAACTGTAAAAGAAACGGTTGAATTTTCAAGTATAAAAAGACTCTTGAAAGATAATCAGGGAAATATCTGGTTAACTTCCCCCAACCGTGGACTGGTAAGAACTCCGGGTGAAACACTTAAGTTATTTCCGTTAATCAATTCTCCTGTTTTTGAACACATTCATACGATACTTTGTGATAAGCAAGGAAACATTTGGGTGAATGACGAAGACAACAAAATGGTAAAGTATAGTCTGCAAAAAGGGAACTACCAACCCCATAAAATAATTTTAAAAGGGCTGACTGAAAAAACCGATATCACGGCTACTTTCCTTGACAAATTTGGCAATATATGGATCGGAAGTATGGGCATGGGAATTTACATTTTAAATCCTAAAAATGAAAAGTATAGAGTTTTTACCGAAAACAAATTGTATGTTGACGCAAGTATCCTTTCTATAAGCGGCCATGGAGATTGTATTTTCGTCAGCAGTTTACAGGGCGCTATGATCATAGAACTTAATGAAACTAACACAGATATTTCCGCACCCTATACTTTCAAAAATTACGACAACAACAGTACCGGCACCAATTACATCTACAGTATTTTCCAGGATAGTAAAAACAGGATCTGGTTTGCAACCGACGGACGTGGCCTGACGATGCTGGAGAATAACAGTTTTACTTATTACAACGACAGCAAAAAAATAAATGACGACCATATCTATTCTATTACCGAAGATAATAGCGGAAACATATGGTTCAGTACTGCAAGTGCAGGCATTTATAAGTTCGACGGAAAACATTTCACAAACTATGCAGAGAAAGAAGGGCTAAGCGACTTAACGGTATCTGCGATAAAAACTGATGCGGCGGGCAATATTATTATAGTTCATAGAAACGGGCTGGATATTTTAGATCCTCTATCAGGCAGCTTTTCTTATGTTAACAGCAGCCAGGGCATTGGCATAATCAACGCCGAGGACCTTGGAGCAATTACATTAGATACGGCAGGCAATGTTATGGTAAGTAGCGTTAATGGTATCCTCGCCTATCACCATCCAAAAAACTCGGTGCAAAAACCAACTACCATCATTGAATCTGTGCAGCTTTTTCTGCAGGATATTGATGATGCCAAAAGCAATACATTCAGTCATGCTGAAAACAGTTTTACTTTCAATTACACCGGCCTTTACTATTCCAATCCTGAGCAGGTTTATTATCAATATAAACTTGAAGGTTTCGACAGTGCCTGGGTTTTAACAAAAGATAAAAGCAAAACCTTTCCCAACCTGCAACCCGGCAAATACACATTCAGGATTCAATCTGCATTAAATAAAAATTTCAGGAATGCAGATGAAGCAAGATATCAGTTCTTCATTAATAAAGCATTTTACAAAACGTTTTGGTTTATCGGCCTTTGCCTGCTGATATTGGCATTCTTACTTTATTGGTATATTAAAAGCAGGGAGAGATCGCTGAAAAGGCTTGAACATATGCGGCAGGAAAAAATTCAGTTTCAGTTTGAAGTACTGCGTAATCAGGTCAATCCGCATTTTCTGTTCAACAGCTTTAACACACTTATATCTACCATTGAAGATGACCCGGCGATGGCAGTTGGTTATGTGGAGCAACTCGCCGAATTTTTCCAGAACATTTTACACTATCGTGATAAGGAAGTAATCACACTCGAGGATGAGATCATTGTATTGCAAACTTATTTTTACCTGCAGCAAAAGCGTTACGGCGACAATTTAAAATTAAGTATCAACATACCGGAAGAAGTAAAAAAGCAAAGCTTTATTCCGCCACTCACTTTACAG
>JAHEBJ010000073.1 GCA_024642285.1 Sphingobacteriales bacterium | reverse complement strand
CGAGTTCTGCGTGAATGATCCAAATGCACCAAATGCAGGTAGCGTAACTCAACAAGGCTCTCAGCTTGGCGTAAGCTACCAGTTGTATGATGATGGAGCTAATCCTATCGGATCTCCAAGAAATGGTACAGGTTTACCAGGTCAGGAAACATTACCTGCTAACTGGATTCAGTGGACAGGCCTTGCAGCAGGTACTTACGCAGCACAGGCAACCGGTAGCGGACCAACTGCTTGTGTAACGTTGCAAGATCCGGCGTTAATTGAAGAACTTCCATTACCAACAATTGTAGCAGATGATAAAGAAGTATGTATAGAAGCATGTGTTGACTTAACAGCTACACCTTCGGGTGGTACATGGAGTGGTACAGGAGTTACAGGAAGTCAGTTCTGCGCTACAGGTTTACCTGCAGGTAACTATACCGTTACTTACACAGTTGTTGACCCTGTTACACAGTGTCAGAATTCTGAAGATGCAACCGTTACTGTTAATCAGTGTGCTGCCGGAATTTGTACTTATACACAGGGTTACTACGGTAATGCTAATGGTACATCTTGCGATGGAACTAATGGTGGTCTCAGTACAGATTCTTTGATTAATCAATCTCTTACCAACTGGGGCGGAACCTTAACCGTTGGTGGTTTAGATAATAATGCGGTTAGCAGAACAGTAGTGATTACAAATACTCCAGCTGCCAGGGCTTGTCTGATTAGTGTTTTACCAGGCGGCGGTGGAAGCAAACAGTTAACTGAAAATACCAATTATGGTATCTGTAGTTTGCCAGCGGGTTATCTGAAGAATGGTAAGATATTTAATGTCTTATTATCTCAAACGATTACTTTGGGTCTGAACCTGGGTATCAACTCAGCACCAGCTACATCTGATCTTGGTAATTTCCAATTGCAGGGTGGTGTGATGGCATCTGCTGAGCCAATTGGTGGTTGCGGATCTAACGATCCAAAGGTTAGAGTGTGTAACTATGACCCAATTGCCCCTTATGCCTTATTGTCTGTTACAAATGAATATATGTACAGAACAATGAGTGCCGCAGTGGTGAATGCGATCAGCGGACCTAAGACAGTTAATGGATTGTATGCTTTAGCAAATGCAGCTTTAGCAAATAACGACGGCGTTGTTGACTTTGAAAATGGAGTTGCATTATCAGCGATAAATTCTGCGGTTGATGCAATCAACAATATCTTTGATAAGTGCAGGATCTTCATTGGATGGGATGTTCAACCATGTCCTCCAAACAATCCTAATCCATTTGCCGGACCGATTACAAAGAAGGACGACGAAAAAGTGGAAAACAGTTTAATTACCCGTCAGCATGTTATAAATGGCAATGCCGAAAACATGAATGCTGATGTAAAAGTTACCGCTTATCCAAATCCTTATTATAGTCAGGTTAAGTTTGTAATAACATCGCCTGTTGCCGGACCTGCTGTGTTGGAATTGTACAACACAATGGGAACAAAATTACAGACGATTTATACAGGTCATTTATTTGCAGGCAAAGGCCAGACAATAGATTATAAAGTTCCTGATAATTTCAGGGCAAATCTGGTTTACGTGCTGCGGGTTGGTGATCAGATGATTACCGGTAGACTTATCAACGTGAAATAATTCGTTTTATGAAAAACGTACAAGGCTGTCTCAATTTGAGACAGCCTTTTTTTTAAAATAAATTTCAGAAAATTTATTCTATTAATATCCTTTAACAAATAGTTTGCTGATCCGCTCATTTTCGCTGGCGGTAACAAGTGCATATTGTCCAACAGGAACTCCTGAAAGGTTTATTGAAAACTGGTTATTCCCTCTTATCAGACTATAGGTTTGTGATCTTATTTTTTGTCCCTGCATATTGAAAATAGAAAACTGGTATTTACCCGGTTCTTTTGCGGATACATTCAGATTTAAAGAATTTCCTGCAGGGTTATTAAGTTTTACATTAAAATCTAAAAGATCGGCCCGGTTAATAAAAATTACATTACTTAACGCGATATATCCTTTGGGATCAACCTGCTTAAGTCGGTAATAATTTGCTGCCTGCGGGTCTTTATCTTCAAAATTATAATTTACATTAGTTGCTCCGGCAATTTTACTTTGTACTCTGCCTGCTTCATAAAAATCTTTTCCGTTTATTGACTTTTCAATTATGTAATATCCGCCGGGCTCTGTAAGCGTTGTCCAATACAACATATTGGTATGCGTGGTTTTCCAACCCGAGAAATTTTTCACATTACCGGATAACACGCCAACAATATTTAATCCGCTTATCATATAGGAACAGTTTGATCCCGATACTCCATCAATGGCCACATATACTCTAGTGCCGGCGGGCAATAGATTGGTAATTGCCTGTACAAATGCTCCTGATCCATTTTGACAATTTACCCAGGTTAAGGTTGAACAGCTTCCGGTAAAAAAACCAATTTGAAATCCGGTATTATTGTTAGCCGCTCCGTTATTACAATGGATATTTCTGATGTTAACAATGCCATAACCTGTTGTAACAATAAAAAACTGATACCAGGCTGTGTTCTCTAAAGTAAAAGCGCAAAGCTGGGTTGGCGTTACACCCGGTCCGGCATGATGACAGGCGTTGTTGTCATAAATACTATCAGCTCCAATTGATTTGGCTCCAAAACAATTATCGTTAGGAGGTGTGTAAAACTGACCGGCAATTCTGATGGTGCCTGCAGTAGCTGTTTTAATTCTTAAATAATAAACTGTATTGGGTTGAATAACCAGGTTTTCGTTAGGTGCCCATAATCCATAACCATCATAAAAGCACATACTTGAACTGGTTAAAAAAGAACTGCAGGAAGTGTAAAAAGCAACTTCACAGGCTGAGCTGTCAGCTATTGTAAGATTTAATAATGGGCATTCCGCAGTGGCGCTGGTCGTAAACTTAAACCAGGTTACAGGAGTGGTTCCGTTATTGGTACATACCACATTTGCTCCGGTGCCCGATGAAGTAGAGTAGTTTCTTAAAACACCATCTAAAGTAAGCTGTATGGCAGTAGCGCAGGTACTGCCTTGGGCTTTTAGTATGGAAGGCATTAAAAGAACTGAAACTAATATGAGAGTTACAGTTTTCAAAAAAGGATATCAGCATTTGTTACTAATCAATCGAATAAAAACATAAAATATTATGCAAAGACCATACTATAATTCTTTTTCGGTAAAAAAAGGGTAATTTTCAGTGCTTTTACAGTAAAATTACCTTGGTTTATTTCAGATGAATTCTTATCTTGATATAAATTAAAAGCCCTTGCTGGAAAGGATTGCAGCGTGTTGAAAATCTGAATAGTACCAAAATAACATAATTTCAATATGAGAAAACTTCTTTTTTTAATCTGTTTTTCACTGGTTATATGGCTTGCAAAATCATCGGATAATTATTATGCATTTAATCCAATAAAGTTTGGGCCTAATTTGGTCGAAGAAAAGTTAAAAGACTTTCATCCTGAGGGGAGTATACAGCAGAATGGTATTGCCGAACAGCCTGTTATATTAACTTCCGGACCAGACAGTATAACGGTATCGTCGGGTACTATTAATCTTGCTATTCCTGATGAAGATGCGAATGGTGTAAGTCATACATTGATCATTGGTGGAATACCAACTGATGATTTAATTATTGATAGTGTGATAGTGTCATTTACAGTCGAACATGAATGGCTTGCAGATGTGGTGATAAATCTGGAAGCTCCCAATGGTCAAACACTAAATTTAGTAGGGAACAGAGGTGAAGCTTCAGTTTACGGCTTTTCAGATGTACGGGTAACCTCTGATAATACTAATCCAGCTTTCCCGTCCGGTTACTACGGAAGTGCTTTGACCGGTACCTATAAGGCCGATGCAAAAACACAGACTGTGCTCAATGAAGATCCCAACAATAACTCAATAATTACTTCTCCGGCGGTTTCAACTTCGACTTTTAGTAATTTGTTTACTATGCCAAATGGTAACTGGAAAATAAGGGTGTATGATGTTTATGGTCTCGGTATTGGTGTACTGGTAAATTGGTCAATTAAAATAAGATATACAATAAGCCCTCCTTTGCCTATTTCACTGCATAGTTTTAGTGGCTACCGGCAATTAAATAAAAACCTGTTGCAATGGACTACAGCTGTCGAACAAAATAATCGTGGTTTTAGTATTGAACGCTCAACAGATGGCGTAAACTATTCAACTATTGGTTTTGTAAAATCACAGGCTCCATCTGGTAACAGCAATACGCATTTAAATTACTCGTTTACAGATAATGATTTTACCAGCAGTAAGCAGTATTACCGCCTGCGCCAGACAGATATTGATGGACGGGAAATGATCAGCAATGTCGTTCTGATAAAAGGAGCTAGCCTTCCTGTTTTCACCATCCTTAGTTTATTTCCCAATCCGGCAATCTCAAATCTGCAGGTAATGATTAATGCAGCAGGTCATGATGTTGTTAACATACAGGTACTGGATATGTATGGCAGGCTAATGTTTCAAAATAAAACAGTTGTTGGCACCGGAGTCAATAACATTCCTGTTCAAATAGAGAATTTGGCAGAAGGCAATTATATTCTTAAAGTCAGCGTTCCTTCTACAGGTTATTCAGAGTCTAAAAAATTCTCTAAACTTTAAATCAAGCCGGGAATAAAAAAATGAAAAATGATTTGCAAATATGAATTAAATGATTCGGAGGTTTCATAACTTCGGAACCTGAATACGATGACTCGATTTATTTTCATAGTTGCATTTTTGGTTGCACTGATTGGCTTGTTTGGATTTTATAATACTTCATCTGGCTCTAAAGCTGCTGACGTAAAAAAACACTATTTAACCCACACTTCACATTTTATTGCCGAAGCTAAGTCGTTGCAGGAAGTGGTGGATTTTTAAAACGAAGGAGGAGGAAAAGGATTAAAAATTGCTCCTGAAAATCAATCACTGCCTTTTTACAAACTTAACCTTACTAAAATGGAAAAGGCCGACATCATTCTTTTTATGAAAGCCCTTACTGACACCAGTGGCAAATACTAAACATCAATTTGTTCATCTGACAGGTATAAGATAAATTTGCACCCTCATAAATAAACAAAGTAAATGCGACAAATTGCCTTTAGAGAAGCCCTTAGAGAAGCCATGCAGGAAGAAATGCGACGGGATGAACGTGTATTTTTAATGGGAGAGGAAGTAGCCGAATACAATGGTGCTTATAAAGTAAGCCAGGGTATGCTTGATGAGTTTGGCGATAAAAGAGTAATTGATACACCCATTGCCGAATTAGGTTTTACTGCCATAGCAGTAGGTGCTGCTCAAAATGGTCTGCGTCCAATTGTAGAATATATGACATGGAACTTTGCTGTATTGCCTTTGGATCAAATATTAAATACAGCTTCTAAAATGCTGGCAATGAGCGGGGGACAGGTTGGTTGTCCAATCGTATTTCGTGGAGCAAACGGCAGTGCGGGGCAATTAGGTGCCCAGCATTCAACAGCTTTTGAATCTATGTATGCCAATATACCGGGGCTGAAAGTTATATCAGTATCTGACCCCTATGATGCCAAAGGGCTTTTAAAAAGCGCTATCCGTGATGATGACCCCGTTATATTTATGGAGAGTGAAGTTATGTACGGCGATAAGGGAGAAGTTCCCGAGGAGGAATATTTGCTGCCCATAGGCAAAGCATTTATCAAAAGACCGGGTACAGATGTAACGATAGTTTCCTTTAATAAAATGATGAAGATCGCACTTGGTGCTGCGGAAGAACTGGCAAAGGAAGGCATTGAGGCCGAAGTAATAGACCTGGCAACAATTCGTCCGCTGGATTGGTTTACCATTCTGGAAAGTGTAAAAAAGACTAATCGGTTGGTAATTGTGGAGGAACAATGGCCGTTTGCATCTGTTTCATCAGAGATAAGTTATCGCATACAAAAGGAGGGCTTCGATTATCTGGATGCACCCATACGAAGAATCACTTCGGCTGATGCACCTATGCACTACGCACCTAATCTGGTTGCAGCGTATTTGCCCGATGTTTCCAGAACGGTTAAACTGGTTAAGGAAGTGATGTATTTAAAAAAGTAACTTACTCCAGGAAAGATAATAAATCAAAAAAGCTCCTTTTGAGGGGCTTTTTTAATTAGCAGGACTAAATTTCTTCTGCTGGCGACAACAGACCTGAAGTTTTACTGGTTTCTTTGGTTTTTTTTGATTGGATTTGTTGGTTTTGCATTGGGAAAAGTTTGCTTTCTTCGGGTTTTGAAATACGGAACTTAACTTCATTTTGTTCGTTATTGTCGCAAAAAAAGATACAAACAGGTAGCCCTGATAATTTACTTATTTGTTGCAAAATGAAACTTCGGCCATGAATAGACTGAAAATCTGGTCTTGAGTGAAAGGAGCCCTTTTAAACCACGTTTATACGGTCTTTAACATCAGATTGGTAGGATCGGCTGATTGGGATCACTTTCCCTTCAATGACAAGTGTATTGTCCTTTATGTCCTTTATTTTGTGAAGATTTACTATATAGGAGCGGTGCACCTTCATAAATCCGTTGCCTACCATTTTTTTCTCTACTGCCTTCAGCGTACTTAAAGCAATATAGTTTTTGTTTGCGGTAATATACTTTACATAATCACCAATACTTTCAATATACAGGATATCCTGAAAGCTGATTCTGGTCAACTTCCCATCCGATTTGATAAATATTTCCTCCATTTTTACATCTGGATTTTTATTGTTGTTTTCAACTGAATCAATGCGTGCCTGAAAGTTTATTTTCTCAATGGCTTCCTGAAAACGTTTAAAAGTGATTGGTTTTTTTAGATAATCAACAACGCCATACTCAAAAGCATCAAATGCGTAGTCAACTTTGCCTGTGGTAAGTATAACTTTTGGCATGTAGGTCATCTGATCGAGCAGCTGAAACCCGCTAACATTGGGCATTTCCACATCCAGGAATATAATATCTACCTCATTATTGTTTAGAAAGTCTAATGCCTTTTCAGCATCTTCAAATGAACCTACAAGCTCAAGATTGCCCATTTTTTCGCAATACCTCTGGATAAAACTCCTTGCCATGGGCTCATCGTCAACAATTATTACACTGCGTTTCATAGGTTTAAGTATTTAGCCTGTTGTATTCTTCCTTTACAACAGGAATTAATTCTATTAAAGTGTTTTTAAAATCTTTATATAATTCATTAATTGAATCAAATTCACCGGTACTGTCACATATTCTTTCAATCATTTCGGCCTTCGCTGTTACATTGGTTAAGCCAACAAAACTAAAAGTTGGCTTAAGCTTGTGTATCTTCTGCCTGAACAGCATTAAGTCACCATTTTCAAAACATAGCTCCAATTCGCTGAAATGGGCAGGATAACTTTTTAAGAACTGTTCAAAACCAAATGCTGCGTCTTCTTTATCGTTCTCATATATACTTTCTAAAAAAGCAGAATCTAGCCGTTCGTCGTAGGTTAACTGGGCATTTTCCATATTACTGTGTCCAATTTGGGTAAATATTCGGTAGTGTAACGAAAAAAGCAACAAAATAATATACTTAGTACCGTATTTATTTTAATAATACAAATGCTGTTCAATAAACAACCCGTTTTTACGTTCAGTGGTATAGACTATTCATAAAACCTCATTTTTTGAAACCAATAAGCCTGGATATAGGGAAACCTGTTTTCCAAAATATCGATACCGGTATCAGAACAGATACTACGGTCAGATGGATATCCATGAGGATGTGCCTGCTGATATTTCTGCTGGTTTCGGTTTTTGATATTGTACTAACTGCAGGCAATACTTTTTATTTTGAATCTTTGCTGATTGGTGGCCTGATGGCGTGGAATGTACTTTTTTCCTTCGTAAAATTCAACAATTCCAAAAAACTCCTCATCATTACTTTATATGGCGCCGTACTTTTAGCACTGGCCACCCTGATAGTAGCAAACGGTATTAACACGGGTAGTTATTTCTATCTGTTTCCGGCGGCTGTAATTTTCATCATTAATACAAACGAAATAAAGGAAAAGGAAAAATTCAATTCCTATTTTTCATACAGCCTGGTAATGGCCGCCTGGATCAGTTTGTTCGTTGTTTTCTCCTTTGCAGGTCTGCGGGTAAAAATGTTCGAATATTTATTTACCATCAGGGCAGTTGCATCTATTTTGTTATTGACATTATTCGTGAAATATATCTTGGCAGTATCTGCAAAAGCCGCAGAAACAGTTATTACAAACAGTAATTCCGATGTCCTGTTTCATTCCAATCTCGAGGGGTATATTGTTGTTGATAAGGATACGCAGGAGATAGTTGATTGTAATAATTTTGGACGTAATTTATTTGAATTGCCGCGGGATATGAATTTAAATGGATTATTCATTTCGCAGTTTATGATGCGGCACCTTGCGTCGGATAGTATTAATGCGGACACACTGATGAACAGGTTGCCCAACAATTGGCACGGAGAGGGTAGCTTCACTACTCACTCAAAAAAGGAGTTCAATGCAGCAATTAATTGTTTTAATTACATTAAAGATGACAGGGAACTTCAGATAATTGGAGTACGGGATATCTCTGAATTAAAAAGATCTGAAAGCGACCTTGCTTTTTATAAGGACAAACTTGAAAAATCAATTCAGGTTAAAACCCGCTTTCTGTCCAGCATGAGCCACGAGCTACGTACGCCGCTTAATGGTATTATCGGCTCTGCCAATTTAATTTTAGCTGAACAGAATTTACCGGATAAAGTAAAGGCACAAACAAATCTTCAGTTGTACTCGTCTGAGCATATGTTGAGCATCATCAACGATATCCTCGATTTTACAAAAATCGAATCGGGTAAAATGCAATTGAATTTGCAGCCTTTTAATTTACTGGAGGCGCTGCACTTTCTTATAAAATCTGTCGAAAGCCAGTTTTCGAAAAATAAAGTGGATCTGATCTATAATTTTGATGATGAGCTTGCAGATGCAGTAGTAATAAGTGATGTAGTAAAGCTGCGACAGATTCTTTTTAATTTAATATCCAATGCACTGAAATTTACGTTTGACGGTCATGTGGAAGTAGTTGCAAATATTAAAGCTTCCGGTACAGAGCGGGTGTCGGTTTTCTTTAGTGTTAAAGACACAGGAATTGGTATCAAGAAAGAAAAACAGTCTGAAATATTCAATGATTTTGTACAGGTGCATGAAGAGAATGCAAATCGAAAATTTGGCGGTACAGGCCTTGGTCTTACCATTAGTGAAAAACTGGTGCAGCTTTTTGGTGGAAAGATTGAATTGGAAAGTGAACTAAGTAAAGGAACCTGTTTTTATTTTACCCTCGATTTTGAAAGGGAGATCAAAAAGGAGGTTGCAACAAAAACTGAGTTGACTGTGGAAGAGGAGACCTATTCAGCACCAAAAGATATAAGAGGTGTACGTATTCTTGTTGTTGAAGACAATGAGGTTAACGCTGCTATTTTAACCAAATTTTTGACTAAGTGGGACATCAGGATAAAAGAAGCCGGCAACGGAATACAAGCATTGGAATTATTGAAATATCATAAGTTTGATATTATACTTATGGACCTTGAAATGCCTGAAATGAATGGTTACACTTCAGTTAAAATAATTAGAGAAACAGATAAAGAAATCCCGGTAATTGCATTTACTGCAACATTATTGGAGAATATGGAGTCTATAATCAAAGAAAATGGTTTCAACGATTTTATCCTGAAGCCTTTCAAACCTTCTGAACTGAAAAAGAAAATTGAGAAATACGCCGATCATCGTAAGATTGAATATGCTTAGTATTATCCATTCGATTTTCTAATACTGTCACCTTTATTTTTTCCTTGATTATTGTTTAGCTGTTATAAGGCAAGTCTTTTAAACTGATTCTGGTTTACATTTGCACAAATCTTTGCAATGCATTACCAATCGCTGGAAGCGTGTTTAATGGATCTTGAAAAATATAATCATCTGATCAGGATCAGGGAAGAAGTTGACCCTTATCTTGAAATGGCTGCCATTCACCTGCGGGTACATGAAGCAGGTGGACCAGCCTTATTATTTGAGAAGGTAAAAGGAAGCCGGTTCAGGGCAGCATCTAATATTTTTGGTACGCTGGAGAGAAGTGAATTTTTATTCAGAGATACGATCAAACAGGTTCAGCAACTCATCGATCTAAAAGAGAATCCTGTTAAAGCTTTAAAAAGCCCGGTTAAAAATTTTAATGCCGGCCTTGCTGCATTAAAAGCATTTCCTAAAAAAAATCCGTTACAAAAACCTGTTTTGTTTGAACAGGTAAAAATCACCGACCTGCCGCAAATTCATCATTGGCCAAAGGATGGTGGGGCGTTTGTGACACTGCCACAGGTATATACAGAGGATGCGGATAAGCCTGGTATCATGAATGCCAACCTTGGCATGTACCGCATTCAATTATCGGGCAATGATTATGTTTTGAATGACGAAATTGGTTTGCATTATCAATTGCATCGTGGTATTGGCGTGCATCAAACCAAAGCCAATAAAAAAGGAATGCCTTTAAAAGTCAGCGTTTTTGTTGGAGGCCCGCCGGCACATAGTGTGGCAGCTGTAATGCCGCTGCCCGAAGGAATAAGCGAAATGACGTTTGCCGGCGTTTTAGGAGGACGAAGATTCAGGTATTTTTACCAGGATGGTTTTTGTTTTAGTGCTGATGCTGATTTTGTAATTACCGGTGAAGTTTATCCAAATAAAAATAAACCCGAGGGGCCTTTTGGTGATCACCTAGGTTATTATAGTCTGACCCACGATTTCCCGGTCATGAAAGTGCACAAAGTATTTGCAAGAAAAAATGCGATATGGCCATTTACAGTAGTGGGTCGTCCACCGCAGGAAGATACCAGCTTTGGCCAACTCATTCATAAAATTACAGGCAGGGCTTTGCAACAGGAGATACCCGGGCTGAAAGAAGTAAATGCTGTTGATGCAGCAGGAGTTCATCCATTATTGCTGGCTATAGGAAGTGAAAGATATACTCCTTATACGCCAACCAGGCAGCCAGCGGAAATATTAACCATTGCCAATCATATTCTGGGAACAGGGCAACTAAGCCTTGCAAAATTTTTATTTATAACTGCCGACGACGATAACAAACTAAGCTGTGCAGATATTGAGAATTATTTTTCTTACTTCCTTCAACGGATAGATCTCAGCAGAGACCTTCATTTTTACACAAACACAACCATTGATACGCTTGATTATTCGGGTTCCGGTTTAAACAGCGGCAGCAAAATAGTATTGGCAGCTTATGGCGATCCAATAAGAAATCTCGAAAGTGAAATACCGGAATCCTTAAAAGATCTGCAGGCTTTTACAAATTCAAAAATGGTGATGCCGGGTATCGTGGCTATTCAAACCAAGCCATTTTCAACTTACGAAAATGCAAATACTGAAATAGCTTTACTGGATGAACAATGCAAAACATATGAGCAGCAGTTAAAAAGCACGCCTTTTATTATTGTATGCGATGATGCTGATTTTGTCAGTAATAAACTGAATAATTTTTTATGGGTAGCATTTACCCGTTGCAATCCATCGCATGATATTTATGGAATTAACAGCTTTACTAAAAATAAACATTGGGGTTGTACCGGGCCGTTAATTTTTGATGCCCGTATTAAACCGCATCATGCGCCGGCCATGGAAAAA
>JAHEBJ010000072.1 GCA_024642285.1 Sphingobacteriales bacterium | reverse complement strand
GATGAAAAATTTCCGATGAATGATTTTAATCACGTAATACTCTGTATTCCTCACGAAAAAGACAGCACCTGGCTGGAATGTACGAGCACTACCTTACCATTTGCAAGTCTTGATGAAACCACGTTGAACCGTAAAGCAGTTATGGTTACCGATGATGGTGGTGTTTTGGTGAATACACCGCCAAGTGATTATAAAGTGAATACAGAAACTGTCAACACGGTTATTACCGTTGATGAAGATGGCGGTGCCAAACTACAATCATCTTATTCACTGTTTGGAGAAGAAAGAGATAAGTTGCTCATGCGTTTTCATGATATGAAAGAAGATGAGAAACGCAGGTTTATCATCACGGGCAAGGAATGGAAACAGCCAGACAATTTTGAGATCAAGTCTTCTAAAAGCAAAGACAATCCTTATTTGATAACCCTCAACATGAACTATGAGAAAGCTTATGCCTTTAAAGCCGGAAGTAAATATTTTTTTGAAGCAAGGCATTATCCCATCTTTAGTGAAGAGATAGTTGCACAAACCGACCGCCAGCGTGATTACTATTTTACTTACCCCTACCAGGCTTTTGATACAACACAATACAAATTTCCGGCAGGGTATTCTTTGGAAACGCTGCCTCGTAATAAATCGGTGAAATATCCTTTTGCTGAATATGCCTGTACTTATGCCTGGGATGCAGGCAGCCTTACGTTAAATGTGTTTGCCAATTTGCAGATAAAAGACCGCATTGTAAAAGCGGCCGATTATCTAAAACTTGTTGAATTTAAAAATCAGGTGATGGCTGATATGAATGAGAAGATTGTGATGAAGAAGGAGTGACATTTTCTTACAAAAAAGACCTCAAACTAAATTACTTTATTTTTAAGCCATGTCGTTCAAAAAATTGGTAATCTCTCTGGGATTATTTATTACTCATCAAATTGCATACTCCCAGTATATCCTCAATGGCAATGCTACACAGGATGCGTGTAATGAATATACACTAACGCAGGCTGTTAATTGGTTGGGCGGCTCGGTGTGGAACGCCAATAAGATAGATCTTGACCAGTCTTTCGATTTTAATTTTGATGTTTTTTTAGGAAGCAATGATGGTGGCGCTGATGGAATTGCATTTGTACTTCAACCCGTAAGTACGAGTGTTGGTACATCTGGTGGCGGATTGGGATATTCAGGTATTACTCCGGCAGTTGGTGTAACTATCGATACCTGGCAAAATTCGGAAGACAACGATCCTGCATTTGATCATATTGCCATCCAGCTCAACGGAAACATCAATCATAATACTGCTAATAATATTGCAGGTCCTGTTTCAGCTGTTAATGGAAACAATAATATTGAGGATGGGGCCTGGCATTCATTCAGGATAAGCTGGAATGCAACAACAAAAACGATGGTTGCATACATTGATGGTGCAATAAGAATTAGTGTTGTAAAAGATTTTGTAAACGATGTGTTTAGTGGCGACCCGCTGGTTTACTGGGGATTTACCGGCAGCACCGGAGGAGCAAACAATCTGCAGAAATTTAAGACTGCATTGAATCCTGCGTTTAAATTTGTGGCCAACCAAAAAAGATGTATCAACGAGCCAATAACTTTTTACGATTCTACTATTTCTTTTACACCCATCACAAAACTTTATTGGGATTTTGGCGACGGAAGTTCAATTGATTCCGTTAATTTAAATCCGGTACATACTTATACTGCAGCGGGTGATTATACCGTAGTTCAAAAAGTTAGAGGAGCTGATGGTTGTGAAGCAATCAATACTCAGATTGTTCAGGTAGGGTCGAAGCCCGTTGCAAATTTTGGATTCAGCAATCCATTATGCAATAGTCTTCCGGTTCTTTTCTCCGATTCCTCAATGGCGGCAGTGGGAATAATTAATAAATGGAGCTGGAATGAAAATGGTTCTACCTGGAGTACGTTGCAAAACCCCGAAAAGATATTTGTTGCAGGGCTGCATACTATAAAACTGGTAGCAACCAGCAATGCAGGGTGTATAAGTGATACGGCTACAAAAATATTTGTTATAGAACCCGGACCTGAAGTAAGTTTTGATTTTGGTGATGACTGCAGAGCATCGGCTGTGAATTTTTCTGCAACTGATAATTCTGCAACCGTTACAAGTTGGCTATGGGATTTTGGAGACGGCGGCGCTTCCATGGCAGAAGACACTCAGTATGTTTATAATGTTGCCGGAACCTACCCGGTAAAATTAATTGCTACAGCAGCCAACGGATGCAGCCGCAGCTTACAAAAGGATATCAATATTTATAGCACCAATGCTTTTGCCGGTAATGACACAACGGTTGCTTCGGGCCAGCCACTGCAGTTATCAGCAAGCGGTGGTATTAATTATGAATGGAGTCCTTCAACGGGATTGAGTAACCCCTTTATTGCAAACCCTGTCGCCTTGTTAACAGGAATGCAAACTTATACATTTGTGGTGAGAACTTATATTCCTCAGGGATGTGAAAGCTTCGACAGCATCAATATAAAAGTGTACCGGGCTCCTGAAATTTATTTGCCCAATGCATTTACGCCGAACGGAGATTCAAGAAATGACCTGTATCATGCATTACCAATTGGCATCAAAGAACTGCGTTACCTGCGGATTTTTAATCGTTACGGACAGCAAATTTTTTATGCCAGAGATTTTTCAAAAGGTTGGGATGGAACGTGGAATGGGCGTAAACAAACTGCCGGGGTGTATGTAGTTATGGTAAATGGCATCGATTTCAGCGGGCAGGTCATCGAGAGAAAATCCACATTTCTTCTGATCAGGTAGTTTTAACAATACCCTTCTTCATCTTATCAATAAAAGCATGCAACTCACTCATCGATTTTATACTCTCAACAACTAAAATTCCATTCTTACCAACCTGCTTTAGTTTTCCTTTGTTGGTACCTGTTTGTAAAAACAAAAGGATGCCATTAAAAGTTTCGCTCTGGAAATAAGGCGAATCGGGATTGCTTACAAAAAAACACTTAAGCGTTTCATTTTTCAGGAACATCTTCTCAAATCCCAATTCCACGGCTATCTTCCGGCAGCGAACCGTAGTAAAGAGGTCTTCTACCTGTTCAGGTATGGGGCCAAATCGGTCGGTCATTTCTTTATGGAAGGCAGTAAGGTCTTCTTCAGTTTCGCAATTATCCAAACGGCTGTACAACGATAATCTTTCGGTAATGCTTTCTACATAATCATCCGGAATTAATATTTCAAGATCTGTATCAATGCTGCAGTCATTTACAAAGTCATCCTGCTGCTGAATCTCAGCTTTAAATAAATCTTTAAACTCAGTGCGTTTTAATTCACGGATGGCTTCATCTAAAATTTTCTGGTACATTTCAAACCCTATTTCAGCAATAAAACCGCTTTGCTCCCCACCCAGCATATTTCCTGCGCCACGTATATCCAGGTCTCTCATCGCAATCTGGAAGCCGCTGCCCAGTTCGCTGTATTGCTCCAGCGTGCTTAATCGCTTACGGCTGTCGGCAGGCAATGTGCTCATGGGCGGTGCAAACAAATAACAAAATGCTTTTTTATTACTGCGGCCAACCCTTCCCCTTAACTGGTGCAGATCACTTAATCCAAATTGGTGAGCATTGTTGATGATAATGGTATTAACATTGGGAATATCTACGCCACTCTCTACAATATTGGTGCAAACTAATACGTCATATTTTTTATCCATGAAGTCGAGGATAGTATCTTCCAGGTCATCGCCGTCCATTTGTCCATGTGCATAGGCGATGCTCAAATCGGGGCAAAGGCCCTGAATAAAAGCTTTCATCTCTGCTAATCCCTTTACCCGGTTATGTATAAAGAAAACCTGTCCGCCTCTTTCTGTTTCGTAATAAATAGTATCACGTATGGTATCTTCATTAAACACCATCACTTCAGTTTGAATTGGCTGACGATTTGGTGGCGGCGTGTTAATGATGCTCAGATCCCGGGCGCCCATCAGGCTGAATTGTAAAGTACGGGGAATGGGTGTTGCAGTTAATGTTAATGAATCAACTGTTGTCCGCAATTGTTTCAATTTTTCTTTTGCTGCCACGCCAAATTTCTGTTCCTCATCAATCACCATCAGGCCAAGGTCCTTAAACTTTACATTTTTATTAAGCAAAGCATGGGTGCCGATAATGATATCAATTTTTCCTTCAGCCACTTTTTCCATCGTCAGCCTTTTTTCTTTGGCCGATTTAAAGCGGTTTATATAATCAACCGTTACCGGAAAATCTTTTAAGCGGTCGCCAAAAGTTTTGTAATGCTGGTAAGCAAGAATTGTTGTAGGTACTAAAACTGCAGCCTGTTTACCATCACATACACTCTTAAAAGCAGCCCGTATTGCAATCTCTGTTTTACCAAAACCTACATCGCCACAAACCAGCCGGTCCATCGGCGATGGTTTTTCCATATCCCTTTTTACATCTTCGGTCGCTTTGCCCTGATCAGGCGTGTCTTCATAAATAAAACTGGCTTCCAGTTCGGTTTGCAAATAGTTATCGGGACGGTGAGCAAATCCTTCCTGACTTTTTCGTTGGGCGTATAATTTAATCAGGTCGCTGGCAATATCCTTTACCTGCCTCTTTGTTTTGTCTTTTAGTTTGTTCCATACATCGCTCCCCAGTTTGTTCATCTTGGGCACCGAGCCTTCCTTACCACTGTATTTGCCAATCTTGTGCAGCGATGAAATATTTACATACAGCAGGTCGCCGTCTTTGTATTGAATGCGTACTGCTTCCTGCATCCTTCCATTGGCTTCAATCTTCTGTAATCCGCTGTACACGCCAACTCCATGATCGATATGCGTTACATAATCTCCGGGTTGTAATTCCCTCAGCGTTTTTAAAGTAAGTGCTTTGTTCTTGCTGAAGGCCTGCTTTACTTTGTATTTATGGTATCGCTGAAAGATCTGGTGATCGGTATAACAAATAACTTTCAGATCATCATCAATAAATCCTTCGTGAATGGAAGTAGGAATTGGAATAATATCAAGCTCTGCTTTTAAATCTGTAAATATTACATGAAGCCTTTCCAGTTGTTTTGGATTTTCAGCAAACAAATAAATATTGTACTGCTTTTCCTGATACTCCTTTAAATTTTTTATCAGTAGTTCGAAATTGCGGTTGAAAGCAGGTTGTTCTTTAGTGTGGAATAAAACCGGTTGTTCGATGTTTGATGTTCGATGTTCGATTGCGAAGAAAGCTTTATTTCCAAATTCTATAATATGCCTGCTCTTGATCTCCGACTCCAGTATTTCTGCCTTTAAAAAATCAGTTTGACTCAGTTCGGCTTTTGCCAGGTATCTTTCTTCGTCGCCTTCGGAAGAAGAAGTTGGCGGATTATCTTTTAGTAACTGCAAGAAGATTTCAAGGTCTTCTTCTTGCTGAATGATTTTCTCTTTAATAAAACTCCAGTCTTCACTCCATACAACTGTATTCTCGGGTAAAAATTCCATGATTGAAACTTTTTCACCGCTATCAAATTGAGTCTCTACATTGGGTATGATACTTACCTGCAATAATTTTCTTTCACTCAACTGTGTTTCGGGATCAAATATTCTGATGCTGTCAACCTCGTTGCCAAATAATTCAACGCGGTAAGGTTTTTCGTTACCAAAAGAATAAATATCCAATATACCTCCACGTACTGCAAACTGGCCGGGCTCATACACAAAATCGGTACGACTGAATCCATAGCCAACAAATTTTTCGTAGATGTTGTTGGTATCAATCGTGTCGCCCTGTTTTATAGAAATAATATTTGCCGACAGTGTTTTCGGCAGCACCACTTTTTCAAACAATGCTTCGGGATACGTTACAATGGCACCTACACGTTCACCCATCGGGTTGGCAAAACGGGTAAGGCATTCGGTCCGCAACATCAAATGGCTTGAGTTAAGCAGCCGGTAATTTTTTTTATTTTTAAAAGAGGACGGGAAATAAAACAGGTTGGGGGCGCTGCTGATATTCTCCAGTGTATTGTGAAAATAGGCAGCTTCTTCGGCATCCCGTAAAATGATCAGGTGATTTAGCTGCGACGCGGAAGCATGATTAAAAACCGCTGAAATCAAGAATGGTGCTGCACTTCCGTGAAGGCCTTTAAGCTGAATTTGCTGCGGTTGGGATGCAGTTATCCTGTCCACTATTGTAAAACAGCGGCTGTCATCAGCATATCCATTCTTCAACATTTCCAGATTCATCAGGGCGGCAAAGATAAGCCGAATGTAAAAAGTTTGGTATATTCTCTTTCTACAGCAATACAGTGACCCTGAAAACCGTTAACAGAAAGTGTTATAGAAGAAATTATGTATATTTTTGGGATAAATTCAATTTTATCAAAATCCAATGACAAAATAACCAAATGAAATTTTTTTACGCTACCTGTTTTACATTACTACTTTTATTTGGCCATATCGATCTCAGTGCTCAGCAAACAGATATTCCCGTTCGTTTCGCATCTGGAGATTTTTTTACGGGTAATAATATTCAAAAGCAGCGTTTTCAAACTGGCAGTCTGCAGGCTTCTCTTTTTAATAATAAATATTATGTTCTGGTTCAGTTTGAAAAATTACCTACGCTTCAACAACGGACTAATCTTCGAAATTCAGGATTGGAATTAGGAACCTGGTATCCAGGCAATGCTTATCTGGCTACAGTAACAAAAGAGTTTGATTTTGCACAAGCTGCAAATTTTTCAATAGTTTCTGTGAATCAGCTTCCCTCGATTTATAAGATTGACCCGGCCATCGCCAATTTCAAAGCAGGTTCAAGTGCTGAGAAAGTTTTTGCGGTGAGTTTATTTCCTTCGATAAGCAGAGAAGCAGCAGTTGCATCATTGCAATCTGCAGGCGCTGTTATTGTTGAAACAAAGTTTAATAACGGCGAATTTATTTTTATCAGGCCAACGGATGTTGGTAGTATAGCTGCTTTGCCATTTGTTGGCAATATTAATCTTCAGTCGCTTACTGATAAATTATTGAACTATCAGGGTGTGGGTTTACACGCAGCCGGTAGTGTGCAATCTGCTTCGGGCAGATATTTAACCGGCAAGGGCGCAACCGTTGGTATAGGCGACAATTCTGAAATTTTATCAACTCATATTGATTTTAATGACCGGGTAATAACGCGTCATCCTTTTCCCGTGAGTTTTCATGGCGTGCATGTTTCGGGTACTGTTGGAGGTGCAGGATTATTGAATCCAAAGTATAGCGGAATGGGGCCAAAGGCAACAATCATCAGTCAGTGGTTAAGTGATGTGATCATCAACACACCAACTTATGCAGTTGATAATAATATGACATCAACAAACAACTCATACACTGCTGCAGACGATAGCTGTGCCGGCACAGGTGTGTATGATGCATTAAGTAATTACACCGATAACCAGATGAGGAATTTTGAAAAAGTATTGCATGTGGTTTCCGCGGGTAACGATGGTGAATATAAATGCTCACCTTATGACACTTCATTTGCAACCGTTAAATCGGGATTTCAATCGGCAAAAAATGTTTTGACGGTTGGTGCAATAGATCAATCAAATTATTCAATAGCTGATTTCAGCAGTCGTGGCCCGGTAAAAGACGGAAGGATAAAACCAGAGATAGTCGCCAGCGGAGTAAATGTATATTCAACTGCTCATATTTTCAGATATGGATTAAATAACGGCACCAGTATGTCGGGCCCCATGGTTGCCGGTGCAACTACTTTATTGAATGAGCAATACCGTAAAACCAATGGTGGATTAATCCCTAAAGCATCACTAATAAAAGCGCTGTTATGTAATACCGCCGAAGACCTCGGAAATCCAGGACCTGATTTTACTTTTGGTTTTGGAATGTTGAATGTGCGTCGTGCAGTAGAGGCGATTGAAAACAATAGTTTTTTTATCAGCAGTACAACTCCTTCTTTAAATACAATTGCAGTACCTGCAGGGGTAAGGCGCTTAAAAGTTATGCTGTATTGGGCCGATACTGCAGCTGCACCGAATGCCGCAAGTACTTTGATCAACGATCTTGATCTTACTGTAACTGCTCCGGGCCCGGTTACGCATCTGCCATTAATTTTAGATGCAACAGCGGCAAACGTAAATCTAAATGCTGCACAAGGCGTTGATCGAATTAATAATATTGAACAGGTCGTTATCGAAAATCCAGCGGCAGGAAATTATGATATAAATGTAGCCGCCTTTGCCTTGCCATATGGACCGCAGGAATATGTGATCACGTACCAGATGGATATGAATGGGGTTACAGTTGAATATCCTTTTGGAGGTGAAAAACTAGTGCCCGGCGAAACAGAAACCATAAGATGGAATGCGTATGGCGATGAAGGCAATACTTTTACAATTGAATATTTTGATGGTACCAGCTGGAACCTGATAAATAATGCAGTAGCGGTAACCGAGCGATCTTTCAATTGGATTGTACCTGCAACTATAAGTAATAATTATTTGATAAGAGTTAGCCGAAATTCATCTGCTTACAACGATGAAAGTGATTTTGTTTTTAGTGTAATTGGACAACCTGTTTTACAACCGGAACTTCCTGCAGCGCTAACAATTCCATGCGAAGGATTTGTGCAATTAGATTGGAATGCCGTCACCGGTTCAACATCTTATGATATATGGCAACAGAAGGGAGATTCCATGGCCATTATCGGCAATACAACTTCATTGAGTTATTTAATTTCAGGATTGAATAGCTCTACCACCTATTGGTTTGGGGTTAGCGCAAAAAACGGATCAATAAACGGAAGGCGTTCTGTTTCCAGATCTGCCCTACCAGCTACAGGCGTTTGTACCCTTTCAAACTTTGATAATAATTTTAAAGCGGTTTCAATTGATGCGCCGGTTACCAAAAGACAATTTACTTCAGATGTTTTAACTGCTGCGGAGCAGATCAGGTTGACGATAAAAAATCTGGACAATATTGCATCGGCAGGAAGTTACGATTTGTATTACCAGATCAACAACGACCCCGCGGTAATGGAATCGAATGCTACTGTAATTAATTCATTGGCTACTTATCAATATGTATTCGCTGCAACAGCGGATTTTTCTTCCGTTGGAACATACATCATTAAAGCCTGGGTAAAACGAACCGGTGACATACAATCGCTTGACGATACAGTTACTATTACAATAAAAAATCTGGCAAATCCAGTTTTAACATTACCCGAATTTGATGGCTTTGAATCAACAACTGAAAAAACTTACACCAAAAATACTTTGGGTTTTGAGGGTAATGATAAGATTGATTTTAAGACCAATTCTGTAAGGGGCCGTGCCAGAACCTACGTGAACACAGGCTTTGCTTTAAATGGATCAAGAGCAGTCACACTCGATCAACATATATATAATGCAGCATTGACAACCGATAGTTTGCTGATGACTTACAATCTCAGCAATTATGTTTCGGGCAATCAGTTAAGGCTTGATTTTTATTACAAGAATCACGGTCAGGATAATAACCCTAACAATAGAGTGTGGATACGTGGTGATGATACCAAAGCCTGGGTGGAAGCCTATAACCTCGTAGCCAATCAGGCTGCACTCGGTCAGTGGAAACATGCAAACATTAATATTAATGATGTACTCGGTCCGGTAATCCCTGCGCAGCCTATCAGCAGTAGTTTTCAAATTAAATTTGGCGAGCAAGGCAGTTACTCGGCAAATGTTCCTTATCCTTATCTGGATCAGGATGATGGATATACTTTTGATGATGTGAGTTTGACAGAAGCGGTGAATGATATTGGTATACTGAATATTGTTTCTCCTTCTGTAACCGGCTGTGGCGTATCTGCTGCAACTTCTGTTTCTCTCAACATAAAAAATTACAGCAGCAGCACGTTTACCAATGTGCCTGTTTATTATAGTGTGAATGGTGGAGCACCGGTAATGGAGAATATTGCATCGTTAACTCCCGGCACAACAGCACATAGTTTTGCTGTGCCGGAAAATTTATTGATCGATACAGATTACAGTTTCGATTTTTGGGTGAATGAGCCAACTGATACTTACAATGCTAATGACAGTATATTAAATTATGCTTTCAGAACAAGTCCGGTGATCAGCAGTTTTCCTTATCTGGAAGGTTTCGAGTCAGGGGCCGGAAGCTGGTACAGCAGAGGCTCTAACAATAGCTGGCAGTGGGGTTCGCCATCAAAAACGATTATCAACAAAGCAGCCAATGGCATCAATGCGTGGACAACATCACTGACTGCTACTTATAATAACAATGAACTTTCTTATTTGTATTCGCCTTGTTTCGATCTGAGCGGCTTAACACAACCGGTACTTTCGTTCAGTCATATTTTTAAACTGGATAACGCAACCGATTATACCTGGGTTGAATATTCAACAGATGGAGGAATAACCTGGATGAGGTTGGGCACAGGTGGATCAGGAACGAACTGGTACAACGATCCGTCGGGAAAAAAACAATGGCGTCCGTCATTACAAACCTGGCATGTAGCAAGTAACGATATTCCAACAACCGGCAGCAACGTGCGTTTCCGCTTCGTGATGTCCAGCGATCTTGGATTTAATTTTGAAGGAGTTGGTATTGATGACATTCATATTTTTGATAAGGCGCTTATTTATACCGGCACCACTGTAACAGGAATTACACAAGCCGTGAGTGGTTCAAGCTGGACTCATTTTGTAACTGGGGGAAGAAGAGTAGCTTCGATTAATGCCAATGGAAATAATATGGGCAGTACATCGGTTTCGGTGTATCCGGTAACAGGCGCTATTCGAATCAGCAACGGGCAATATTATCTAAACAGGAATATTGTAATACAACCAACAACTCCACCGGCGACTGACGTGACTGTTCGCTATTATTTCTCAGATGCCGAAGCGAAAAGTTTATTGGCGGCTACCGGTTGTGGTAATTGCACAAAACCGGGAGACCCGTATGAATTGGGTGTAACCAAATACAGTGGTTTGGCCGCAGAAGAAAACGGAACACTGGCAGATAATTTCACTGGAATATTCACATATATTTTACCATCGAACACTGAGATCATTCCTTATGATAATGGCTACTATGCCGAATTTTCGGTAAGCAGCTTCAGCGAATTCTGGCTTAATGATGGCGGTAATGGAAATACACATCCATTGCCCATAAACCTGTTGAGCTTTGAAGCCATCAAACAAAATAAAAGAGTTGAATTGAAATGGGCAACAGATAATGAATTGAATGTCGACAGATATGTTGTGGAGCGTAGCAGTAATGGAGTCAATTTTACGACCATTGGTTCGGTTTACGCTTTTAATAATTCAAATCAAAACAATTATAACCTGGTCGATAATCAGCCATTGTCTGGCTTAAATCTGTACCGGTTGAAGATGTATGATAAAGACGGAACCTTCCGTTATTCGCCAATCCGGAAGATTAACTTCGATAACGCAGGTGATGATATTTCAATTTACCCGAATCCTGTTGTTGACACTAAAATATTAGTTTCTTCATCAGCAAACGCAACAACAGCTGTTCTGTATGACGCCACCGGAAGAGTTGTAAAATCGTTTAGATTGAATGGTAGAAACAACACACTTGATGTAAACGGAGTTTCGGCTGGCGCTTATCAATTAAAGGTCATCACAGAAAATTCAATCAACACGTCTAAAATAATCATTCAGTAAAAATTCTTTTAATAATCAATGCTTCCGTAATTCCCTTTTACGGAAGCATTTTTTATTTTAAATGGTTGTAACTTTCCGCAAACAGAACCAATGGCATTATTACCGTGGCGTACCGGAAAAATTATCCGCATAAAAGACGAAACATTCAGCACTAAAAGATATTGGATAGAGGTACCCGAATTA
>JAHEBJ010000146.1 GCA_024642285.1 Sphingobacteriales bacterium | reverse complement strand
GTTTTATATTATTTGGCAGGGGAGCGGCAAAACCTTAGTTTTGCACCGCGAAGTAGAGCAGCGGTAGCTCGTCGGGCTCATAACCCGAAGGTCACTGGTTCGATCCCAGTCTTCGCAACAAAAACTAAGGCTCGTTAGAGCCTTTCTTTAGTTACAGGGAATTTTAGTTCTTATTTTTAAAGGTTTTTCAATGTTTACTGTATATGTTCTTTATAGTGCAAACTATAAAAAAATCTATATTGGATTTACATCTGATCTGTCACAAAGATTACTTTCTCACAATGAATTGGGTAAAAAGGGATGGACAATTAAATTTCGTCCCTGGCAATTAGTTCATACGGAAACTTTTCAGGAGAAAGCAGATGCAATGAAAAGGGAAAAAGAACTGAAAACAGCAACTGGAAGAAACTTTATTTGGTCTATTATTAAAGCGATGTAATGTGGCTCTTATCCGCCGAAAGGCGGACACTGGTTCGATCCCAGTCTTCGCAACCAAAAAATCAGAAAAGGCTCGATTGAGCCTTTTCTGATTAATAACAACTTTATTCTCAGTTTACAAACTGGTGAATTTGATTATCTCCTCCATTCCAATTGCATGTTTGTGATAGTCAATTTTTTTAAAATGATTACGATACATGAAATCAGGCTTTGTAAATATTTTTGGTAAACCTAACGCGGGTAAAAGCACATTGCTTAATGCGCTGATGGGTGAGAAGATGGCGATTGTATCACACAAGGTGCAGACTACCAGGCATCGGATAAAGGCCATTTTGACGGAGAAAGATTACCAGATCATATTTTCCGATACGCCGGGCATCATCGAACCAAAATATAAACTGCACGAAAAAATGATGCAGGCAGTTAAAGGAAGTCTGGAGGACGCCGATGTGGCTTTGTTGATTGCCGATGTTAGAGAAAATGCAGAGGATAGCCATGCCATTTTCTCTGCACTAAAATTAAAAGCGCCTGCCATTGTAATATTAAATAAGGCCGATACGGTGAATGCCGAGCAATTGAAGACAACTGCTAAATTTTTTAAAGAACAATCATATTGTAAGGAAGTAGTTTCTCTGTCGGCCTTAAAGAAAACCGGCATTGATGAATTGCTTGCCTGTATTTTGAAATATCTGCCCGAGGGTCAACCTTTTTACGAAGGCGACGACCTGAGCGATATGCCAACCAAGTTTTTTGTAGGCGAAATGATAAGAGAAAAAATATTTTTATTGTATGGCGAAGAGATTCCTTATCATGCAACCGTTTTGGTACAGGAGTTTAAAGAAAAAGCAACGCTTACAAAGATCAGCGCCGAAATAATTGTACAACGGGAAACCCAAAAAGGAATTATACTTGGCGGTGGGGGCAGTATGATCAAAAAACTGGGAACAGACGCAAGAAAAGACATAGAAGCATTTTTAGGCCGTAAAGTGTTTTTAGAATTGTTTGTAAAAGTGCGTCCCAAATGGAGGGATAATGAGTTTCAGTTGAAGGAGTATGGATATTAGTAATTATAAATTTTGAATTATGAATGCTGAATTGCAAGACAACACTTCATTCATAATTTATAATTCAGCATTCAACATTTTATAAATGAGTTTCACATTAGCAATAACAGGAAGACCCAACGTGGGTAAAAGTACATTCTTTAACCGGCTGCTGGAGCAACGTAAGGCTATAGTAGATGATATCAGCGGGGTAACCCGTGATCGTCAGTATGGTGTTGCTGAGTGGGCCGGCAAAACTTTTAATGTAATTGATACAGGTGGTTTTGTTGCCGACAGCGATGATGTGTTTGAGAGGGAGATCCGCAAGCAGGTGGTAATAGCCATTGAAGAGGCCAATGCCATTATTTTTATGGTTGATGCGGCTACCGGCATTACTGAACTGGATAACTCTATGGCCGACCTGATGCGCCGCAGTACCAAGCCGGTATTTTTAGTGGTTAATAAAGTTGATAATCATAACCGCCTGCTGGAGGCCAGCGAATTTTACAGTCTTGGTTTTGAGAATATATTTTTCATTTCGTCATTAAGTGGCAGTGGCACCGGCGAAATATTAGACGCAGTAACAGCACTTATCAGCGAAGCCGATTCGGACGAAGCGGCAACTGAAACAGATTTGCCCAAGTTTGCAATTATTGGTCAGCCCAATGTGGGAAAATCTTCTTTGTTAAATGCATTGATCGGGCAGGAGCGTACCATTGTAAGTGATATTGCAGGTACTACACGGGATACCATACATACCCATTACAATCTCTTCAACAAAGAATTTATGCTGATTGATACTGCAGGTATCAGGCGAAAAACAAAAGTGCATGAAGATCTGGAGTTCTATTCGGTGATACGTGCTATAAAGGCCGTTGATGAAGCGGATATTTGTTTGCTGATGCTTGATGCAGGAAAAGGTATTACTGCCCAGGACCTTTCAATTTTTGCGCTGGCCGTTAAAAAAGGTAAGGGCGTAGTTGTATTGGTAAATAAATGGGACCTTGTTGAAGAGAAAAAAACAAATACCACAAAAGATTACGAAAAGGAACTTAAAAGTCGGCTGGCGCCGTTTACAGATGTTCCCATAATTTTTATATCGGTTACCGAAAAGCAACGCATATTTAAAAGTATTGAGGCAGCGTTGGAAGTTTTTGAAAACAGGAAACGAAAGATACCAACCTCCCAGCTTAATGAAGTAATGGGTAAAGCCATTGAAGCTTACCGGCCACCGGTTGTAAGAGGCAATCAGCTAAAAATAAAATACGTAACCCAGTTGCCAACGCATACACCAAGTTTTGCTTTTTTTTGTAACTATCCCGATGATGTAAAAGCACCATACAAAAATTACCTGGAGAATCAACTCAGGCAAAAATTTAAATTCACCGGGGTTCCGGTGAGGTTGTTTTTCAGGAAAAAATAGTAGTAGGCTTCATATTTTTTGCTTCGTAACCATATTATCATTTTAAACGGAAAAAAATCACATGAAAAAACTAATTGCCATTTTTACGATTGCCATTTTTACAATGTCTTGTAACAGTAACAGCACAGAAACCAATACCGAAGTGACGGTTGATTCAACAATTACAGAGTCACCTTTAATGGATGCCGTGAACACAGCCGACAGCGTGGGTAAAGCCATAGAAACGGTAAGTGATACTTTGCTTAAAACGATTGAAGAGGCGAAGGAAGCTGCAGTAAAA
>JAHEBJ010000145.1 GCA_024642285.1 Sphingobacteriales bacterium | reverse complement strand
CGCTCGCCGGATAAATCAATGTAAACTGTGTTGCCTGCAACCGATCCTGCTTCTGAACCGGCAATGCCATTCAGTTGTACCTGTGCGCCGGTGCTTGGCGGTAAAATAAAAACGGGATCTACATCTTTTTTGCAGGCTGTCAATGCAATTGTTACCAGCGTAGTTATCAGTATATTTTTAGCACGTATCATGTTGTTATATTTATTTTTTTAAAGAAGATTATTTTTTGTTCCACTGAAAACTAAGACCTGCAAAATATGAGCGGCCATATCCAACCGCAATACTTGCACCTGTATTGTGTATGCTGCCGTTATCGGGCGCACTGTTATTTACATTGGTAACATCAAAGATGTTTTTTACACCCAAAGAGAATGAAATGTATTTGTTTATTTGTGTGCTGCTGATGAAATCGGCCAGGTGGAAAGCGTCAGTTTCTGAAACAGTTAAGATGGCCTGGTTAGATGCATTTTTTCCGGTAACCAGTTGTGGTCTTTGCCCGGTAAGTTTATAAAACACATTCAGTTTTGTTTTTAAAACCGGCAGGTTGTACATGATGCCTGCGCTCAATTCCGGACTCCAGAAAAAATCCTGATCCGTTTCTTTTACATAATCTTTTTCATCAAAAAGTTGGCGGGAAATACCAATGTATGAAAAGCCCAGCGAAGCATCCAGGTTTTTGCGGCTGAATTTATTTTCCAATGTAGCCCCTGCAGTTTTTGTGTTGTTTACATTAAAGTATGTGTACTGATTTGATGTGGGTGATGATAATGCAAAGTCAATCTGATTGGTAAACTGGTTGTAAAAACCACCTAACGAAACACTGTAGTTTATGTTGTTTTTCGGTACTGCCATCCAGTTTAGTGAACCATTGAAACTGTTAGAGGTTTCAGCCTTCAGGTTCGGATTACCAACTATGTTGTGATTGGCATCAATAAATTCAAAATACAATTCCCTTAGCGCCGGCGAACGGAAGCCATAAGCATATGCAAGGCGAAGATCCAGTTGTTTGCTTAAGGAAATTTTACTGTTGATGGATGGAATTACCGGCGGAGCATCATACTCCGAGTTCTTGATAAAACGTAAACCAGGGCGTATGTTTATTTTATCAGTTGGTTTTATTTCGGCAGATACAAATGCTGCATAGTCTGTTATCACAGGGGTTCCCAATATCCGTTGCCCGCTTGCTTTTTCGCTGTTGATATCTATGCCGGGCTGTAAAGATATCTTTGATGACAATTGATATTGTACTGTTGTTCTAAAAACAAGGCTGTTGAATTTTGCAATATCCTGTTCGCCATCGCCGGTTGTTAATTCGTCGGTATCTTTTTCAAAATCATGGCGGGTGGTTTTAGTTTGTCTTTTATAATTGGTATAACCCAATAAAGTTGCCAGTTGCAATTTGTTATTAAAGCTGTAGGATCCTTGTAATTGCTGTGTTATCCTGTCGGTAAAATACCGCTGATCAATAGCTTTGTAATTGCTGTAATTGATGGGGCTGCGGTTGGTAATGGTTTCATCCAGTACATCAATGCGGTAATAAGCATTCAGTGGCCCTTTGTCGTAACCAATCCGTGCATTACCCAGCCATTGTTCTTTTGGTCTCCATGCTTTACCTCTTCCATATTCATCGCCGCCAAAGCCATTAAAATCATTGTGTGTGCCACCGGCAGTAAAACCCCAGTTGTTTTTTTTGTAGTTGATATTTATGTTTTGGTGATGAACACCTTTATAACTAAACGGGTGATATTCTGTACCAGCTGTTTCTTCCTGTACTTTAGCCGACACAGATAAATTGTCCATAGTGGTTTTTTTAGTGATGATATTAATCACACCCGCCAACGCATCGGAACCATACGACACTGACATAGGGCCTTCCACAATTTCAATACGCTCAATACTGTTTACATCAACCTGGTTAAGGCTTTCACGGGTATCTCCACGGTCTACCATGGGCATGCCATCCAGTAAAATTTTTACATTACGTCCACTCATGCCCATCAATTGTACATCAGATGTGCCTAAAGTGTTATCGCTCGAAAACCTGAAACCGATCTGGTTATTCAAAACCTGCTGCACGTTTGTTGCACCGCTCTGTTGTATGCGTTCGTTGTTGATAACCTTTACCTGGTACACCGATTTTTTTAAGGTTTGCGGTTTGTACTGGCCGGTTACAATTACTTCATTAAGATCTATAACCTTAATACTGTCTTTTTGGGCATGGGCTGGTAACAGGTAACAGGCCAGCAGCATTGTTACAATAATTTTGTTTGTCTTTTTCATATTCACTTTGAATGATTTCATAAATTATTAACGGGGAAATGGCTGTTGCAGTCATTTGATAATGCAAAGTTGGTAGTGCACGGTTTGAGAATTATCACAATTCTGTCATGATGTAAAAACATGGGGTAAAATCATATTGTTTTACAAAAAGATGACAGAGAAACTGACTTAAGTCAAAACAGCGGCTGACGAATATCAGCCGCTGTTTAAGAAAATATTATTGGAAGAAAATTAATTCATCAACAACTCACATGGCTTGATACCCGTGTGTTTCTTGAATGCAGTTGAAAAATGAGAAATGGAAGAATAGCCTAATAACATAGAGACTTCAGTAACACTCAGGCCTTTTTCGTACAACAAATATTTTGCATGCTCCATTCTTTGACTTTGATAAAAATCAAAAATGGTGGTGCCAAAAATTTCTTTAAAACCTTTCTTTAAATAACATTCGTTGATGGCCACCTTACGGCTTAAAGCCTTGATGGTAATGGGTTCTCCAATATGTTGCAGTAAAACTTCACGGGCTTTAATAATCTTTTCCCTATCCTCGGCATTTTGTAAAAACTTACAGGTGAACTCCGTTTCTTTATCATCGCCCAGCATACAATCCATGCTGTATAACAACAAAATTTGTGTTTGTGCATTGATGAAAATATTCTCCCGGGTATCGGTATAAGTATGATTCAGCAATGCTTCAATGGCAGTTCTCGTTTTACCACACAAAGGCAATTGCTTGCTGAAAGATGTTTTGTGTTTAAAAGAAAGTACATCTTCGGTAAGTCCGGTATCGGTACTGTTATTGGTAAACTGGGTAAGATAATTGGGTTTAAAACTAAAGCTCACCACATCCACGCTATCTACTTTTTCAACACAGCTTTTACTGGTATTAAATTTACAGTAATCGCATTCCGTTTGTTTTTGGCGGCAATACACGTTACCGCTCACACAAAATTTCAGTTCAAGGTGATTAGCGTCAGGGTTGTTCTTTTCAATATGAT
>JAHEBJ010000144.1 GCA_024642285.1 Sphingobacteriales bacterium | reverse complement strand
AAATCTGCCATTCGAAAAAGAAGAATTAACTAACTCAACCTTATAAAATTTATAGTATGCAATTACTAAAGTCTGTAAAGAACAAAATCATACTTACTGTACTGGCATTGCCTTTTAGCCTGGCTGCTGCAGCACAGGATACCAAACCTACAGCCGCACAGGTGGCAGAGTCGGGCTATAATCAGTTGGCTATCTTATTGATGATTCTGATCGTTGTACTCGCATTTGTTATCTGGGGAATGGGACAAGTATTATCAGCATTGGGCAGGCAATTGGTTGATAAGAGTAAAAATGGTACTACACTATTTTCTGTCATCCTCTTAGCCGGCTTTTCATTTTTCTCACAAATTGCTGTTGCCCAAGAAACAGTTTCTGCAACGGTTGAAAAAATTCCAAATTATGGCGGACTTTCAGCTTCTGCTTATTACATGTTTCTTATGGTAATAGGGATGGAGCTTGTAGTGATTTTATTTCTTGCATTTTCAATCCGCAGAATGTACACCGAACTTTTGCCTCAAAAAGTAAAACCGGTAAAAGACGGTTCAAAATTTGCCGAATGGTGGACCGGGTTGGATAAAAAACTATTTACCAAAGCTATTGCAGTAGAAAAGGAGCAGGATATTTTATTAGATCATGACTATGATGGTATCAAGGAATTGGACAACTCTTTACCACCCTGGTGGAAATGGGGTTTTTATATTACCATCGGAGTCGCATTTATTTACCTCTTAAATTTTCATGTACTTGGTTTGGGTATGAATCCCACCGAAGAGTATAATGCCGAAATGGAAAATGCCCGGATTGCAAAAGAAGTTTATGAAGCTAATAATAAAGACCGGATTGATGAAAATAATGTGCCGCTGGCGGATGCAGATGGATTGAAAGCCGGTCAGCGTTTGTTTGAAGCTAATTGTGTTGCCTGTCATTTAAAAGACGGAGGAGGTAGTGTAGGGCCTAATTTTACCGATAATTATTATTTACATGGTGGTACACTCAATGATATGTTTAACACAATCAAGGTAGGCTATCCCGATAAAGGAATGCAGGCTTGGGGTGGACAATTCACTCCGAAGGAAATCAGTTACCTGGCCAGTTATGTAAAATCTTTCGTTGGTACAAAACCTGCAACCCCAAAGGAGCAACAAGGTGTGTATTTTGTAGAAAGTGGGGCAACGATTGATTCTGCAGCGGTTGCAAAGCCGGATTCAGTAGCAATAGCAAAACCGGATTCTGCGGCAATCAAATAAGGAATGGAAGAAACTACTGACATATATCATGAGGAATCTTTCAGAGATTCAGTAGCCACTATTAGTAGTGAGGGCAAAAGAAATTTTATAAATCCTAAGAAGCCAAAAGGCAGATTATTTAATTTAAGAACCTGGTTCAGCATTGTATATCTGCTCATTTTTTTTACACTCCCTTTTATTAAAGTGAATGATGCTCCGCTGTTCCTATTTAATGTACTTGAACGTAAATTTATTTTCTTTGGTATGATCTTCTGGCCGCAGGATTTTTTCATCTTCGCCATCGGCTTCCTTACGTTCATGGTGTTTATAATTCTGTTTACAGTTGTGTTTGGAAGGGTGTTTTGTGGATGGGCCTGTCCGCAAACAATTTTTATGGAAATGGTTTTCCGTAAAATTGAGTATTGGATTGATGGGGATTCTTATCAGCAAAAGCAGTTAAAGGCCATGGCCTGGAATACAAAGAAGATACAGAAACGCGTTATCAAGTTCATTGTATTTTACGCCATGTCATTTCTTATTGCCAATTTTTTTCTGGCCTATATCATCGGCATGGATCAGTTATTGGGATATATTGAAAATCCCCGAGCACATGTTGGTACTTTGATTTCGTTGTTGATCTTTACCACTGTTTTCTTTTTTGTGTATTGGTGGTTCAGGGAGCAGGTGTGTATTGTGGTTTGTCCGTATGGAAGATTACAGGGAGTGTTGCTTGATAAGAACTCCATCGTTGTTGCCTATGATCACATGCGTGGCGAAGAAAGAGGAAAACTGAAAAAGAAGGATGATCATGACTGCAAATGCACTGATTGTAAAGAAGACGGCGCCTGTAAAAGTATCGCTGCTAAATTTGAGCAATTCACAAAAAAGGGCGATTGTATTGATTGCTTTGCCTGCGTAAGGGTTTGTCCTACCGGCATTGACATACGCAACGGAACACAACTGGAATGTGTTAACTGCACAGCCTGCATTGATGCCTGCGATGATATCATGGTTAAGGTTGATAAACCCAAAGGGCTTATAAAGTACGCTTCGGAAAATAGTATCACCGAAGGGAAAAAATTAAAATTCAATAACAGGATAAAAGCCTACACGGGTGTTTTAACATTGCTCTTGTCGTTGCTTGCATTTTTGCTGATAAGCCGTACAGACCTGGATGTTACGCTGATGCGTACTGCCGGTATGACGTTTACAAAACTGCCGGACGGAAGAATCAGTAATCTGTATAATTTAAAACTGGTTAATAAAACGCACAAGGATATTGATTTTTCATTGAAGCTGGAGAATCTGAATGGAGAGATCATGCTGGTGGGTAGTGGTGAGTTAACAGTAAGAAAAGAAGCCTATTCGAATCTTCAGTTTTTTGTGAAACTCAAACCTGAAGACCTGAACAATTGGAAAACACTGGTGAAGATCGGTATGTATGAAGGCGATAAAAAAATTAAAACTATTACGGCCAAATTTATAGGGCCCGAAGTGTATAATTAAAAAGATAAATTATGAACTGGGGAGCAAAAATAGTAGTGGTTTATATTGTGTTTATCGCTGGCATTTTATTCATGGTGTTCAAGTCCTCAAGCGAAAAATCTGATCTGGTAACTACAGATTATTATGCCAAAGAATTAAAGTACCAGGAAAAGATTGATGAGATGAACAGAGTTTCAGCCTTATCAACCGAAGTTGATATTGTAATTAAAGACAATGTACTTACTGTTTTGTTTCCAAAAGACTTTGCCGGAAAGAAATTGACCGGTGACGCTGTGCTGTATTGCCCTTCTGATGAAAAAAAGGATTTGCGAAATAGTTTTTCGTTGCAGGATGAACCGTTGAAGATCAGCATCCCGGCAAAAAACAGAGGTTTACATGAATTGCATTTGAGTTGGAAAGAGGGAGGTGTGACTTATTATTTTGAAAAGAAAATATTTATTTAGATGTTACAGTTGTTTATTGTTGCTTTTACAATTGGTATACTGGGCAGCTTTCACTGTGTAGGCATGTGTGGGCCGCTGGCTTTATCATTACCACTTAATAACAATAGCGTTGCTGCAAAGTTTAC
>JAHEBJ010000071.1 GCA_024642285.1 Sphingobacteriales bacterium | reverse complement strand
ATAACAGGCGTAGTTATTTGAGCTGTAGCAGTAGTTACAATTGATATAAATAATAAAAGTAGAATTCTTTTCATAAATAGCTCACTTTAAAAGTGAAATCCAATATTGTTTATTACTCAACTGTTGTAGAGTAATACCAGGATGTAATGGTACTGTTATCTTCCATTACGGCTAATACACGATAGTTAAGCGTTCCAGGTAAAACCGGAGCATCTGTAAATTTGAAAATCGGACGATTTGTGCTTGGCATCACCCCTATAGTTTGCCAAACAGAATATGGATCGGTTGGATCTTCATAAGTACATTCAATTATGAAGTGATTTATCCCTGAGTTATTGGTCATTCCCCAGGTTACAGTATGGTACTGTCCCTGCTTATGACCACGTACAAATGAGAATGATGGCGGGGGCAATTTCACTTCCGCCGAGAATACAGTTGCAACATTTGGCTCTGTAGCTGATGAAGATAAGGCACTGAATATAATGCCTGCCAGTAAGAGAATAGTTTTCATAGTTTTAGTTTATAAGGTGAACAATTAAAAAAACTCATTTTGTTATGTTTCTTTACCAGATTACAAGTTTTTTATAAACTACAAGCCGGTAAAAAAAACACCATGATTTATTGCTTGTTTTGTATTTCAACAAAAACTCAGCAGTTAAACCTGAATTAATTATCTGCTTTACGGAATTAAAAGGGTATACATTTAACTGCAATGTTGAATTAATATTGTGTTGATTCAGGTTTATTTTCAGGAACAGTAAAAAAAATGATGACAATGTATTTTATTATCAGAATGCTGCAAAATTGTCGTCCCCGGGTATGTTATTGTTACTTAGGAAAAATACGTATACGGATAAATCAAGGGTGATTTAAAAAAATGTATTATTTAAAATTTATCTATAATAAATTTGTCTGATTACCCATTTTAAATGGGGACTACTATTTATTTTTATAATTGTATGGATTAATGGAATTTTGCTGCAATGAAAAAGATAATAGTTACTATTGACGGATGGTCATCCTGTGGCAAAAGTACTTTGGCAAAGCAAATGGCAAAAGAACTGGGTTATGTTTATGTTGACAGCGGAGCCATGTATAGGGCCATTACATTATATTTCCTTCGAAATCATATTAACTGGCAGAAAGAATCTGAAGTGGAGAAAGCACTTCAGAATATAACATTGGAATTCAGGTATGCAGAAAATTCAGGGCAATCAGAAATATATCTCAACGAAGAAAATGTAGAATACGTAATACGAGACCTTGTGATTGCAGAAAAAGTGAGTGAAGTGGCTGCTATTAAACAAGTGCGGAAATTTGCTGTGGCCCAACAACAAAAAATGGGATTAAACAAAGGTATCGTTATGGACGGCCGCGATATAGGCACTATTGTTTTTCCCAATGCAGAACTTAAAATATTTATGACTGCTGACATCGCTATACGTGTGGAACGCAGGTATATGGAGATGTTTAAGAAAAATCCGAACATTAATATAGATGACGTAAAAGCTAATCTGGAAATGCGTGATTATTTAGACTCTAACAGAGAAGTGAGCCCATTGAGAAAAGCCAAAGATGCTGTCATAATTGATAATACCAATTTAACAATTGAAGAACAGTTAAAACTGGCACTAAGTTATGCCAGGGAAAAACAGCGTTAAAAAAAGCTGATAAAATATTTGTTAGAGTTGAATATAGTTTTACATTTGTAATGTATTGCTTCTTACCACATATCCCAAATTTAGGTTGATACCTAATCTTAAAAGCCAATTTTTTTCTAGTATTCTTAGATTTTTCACCAACTTCTGTTGAAGTTGTTAATTATTTCAGTTTAATAATGATTGGTAAAGACGGATCATATAAGTACAGCCGTTTCTTTCGGTAATTGCAAAGTCAAGGGCGGAATCGTTATAATCTGTAATCCGGTGATCAGTAAGTTTACGATTTCCGGTATGAAGGCTGGCAGAAACAGTATCATTATTTACGAATCTAGTGGCCCGTTTGTAAAAACCAAACGATTCCACAAACTCTTGGAGATATTAATAGCTGCAATTTAACACCTGATTTGTATGAAGTAAAACAAACCAGCGATGCAGGTAATGTTTTAAGAGGAAAAATTATGAAAAAATAAGCTAGTTCGATAACCAAGCACAAATGAAAGATGTCCCCCCGGCTTAACCGGGGGGCTCTTTTTTAAAAAATAGTGCAGTTCATCGAATAAATTTGTGTCCTAGAATTAGTATGTCTATATTTACCATCCCTCACTGAAAATCCTGCTAATTGTCGGGATTGTATCTTCTTTTAAATTTAATTTGAAGAAATCAATATTACAATAATTAGTTTGTATACTTTGATTTTATATCCTTCTAAATCCGCTGCCCAAAGCGATAATTTTATTTTTCCGGGTTTATGCCGGGCTGTTTAGTTATTATTCATCCAATACTATTGAAAGTTACCAGTTGCTGAAATGGCAAGCTAATATCTGTAAGATTTAATTCAAACAAGATGAAAAAGAACTCAACACTGCAAAAACAAATCACATTTCATTGTCGGTTTATTTACTTCATTATATACGTTGTAATGATATGTGGCGACACAACAACAGTTTACGCCAATTCTTTAATGCCATTGAATATGCAGTTTAGTTGCCCGGGTGGAGTGACTGATTATACAGGTGGTTTACCCGTTGTTTTAACACCGCTAAATGGCAATTATTCAAAAGGCGCATCGCAATTACAATGGAGCAGTTTACAAGAGAGCAACAGCAATTATTTTGAAATTCAGAGAAGTATTGATGGTGTAAATTTTGCTAAAATAGGCCAGATAAAGGCCAAGGGCAGCAGCGATGTTGAGGTTGACTATAGTTATAAAGATGTAAGCTCCATTGCCGGAATAAATTTTTACAGGCTGAAACTGATCGACAACGATGGGGCATTTCAATACAGTAATATTGAAGCGATCAATGTAAATATTAAAGGAATTAAAATTACAGGTAACTACCCGGGGCCGTTTACCAATGAAGTGAATATTAATATTTCAAGTGCTTTGGTTACGCCAGCTGTTATCTTCCTGTTGGATGGTAATGGCAAAATATTGCTAAGTCAACAAACAGTTTTGTCTAAAGGAATCAATAGAACTTCCTTCAACAATTTAGGCAATTTGCACAATGGAATTTATTTCATCAAGATACAGGCAGGGAATATTTCAGCAACTGAAAAAATAATAAAATAGTTGACCGAACTGTTTTCAGGAAAAATTATGAATCAATTCTTCAGTTTGTTTTTCAATCGGGTAATACGAAACAATCTTATTGATCACTTCCTCAACTAATGCATCGGGGCAGCTTGCGCCGCTGGTTACAAGTATTTTAACACAATCCTTTTCCGGTAAAAAATTCTTTTGCGTTTCTTCCTGTTTAGTATGCAGGTTAAAATGCCTTATCTCTTTTTGGGAGATTATTTTGTCCTTATCATTAATAAAATACGTTGGCAGCTTTGCCTCGCATAATTCAACCAGGTGCGACGTATTGCTGCTGTTATATCCGCCAACCACTATAGCCAGGTCGGCCTGCGTTTCCAGCAAACCATACACAGCCGATTGATTGTCGTTGGTTGCATAACAAAGCGTATCCCTTGTATCAGCAAAACGCTCTTCAATAGTAGCATTATCCAGGTTGTATTTGGCAAGCATCACCTGTTTTAAAAAATCAGAAATATCCTGTGTATCGCTTGCCAGCATGGTAGTTTGGTTAACCACGCCAATTCGTTCCAGATCTTTACCAACATCAAATCCGGTTGAAAATTTACCCTTAAATTCATCTGCAAACAGGCCAGCATTTTTTTCTCCTTTGATATATTTACTCAAAGCGACAGCATCAGCCATATCATTTACAATAACTGTGGGCGTATGAACAGCAGCATGCGAAAAAGTTGCCCTCGTTTCTTCATGAGATGGTTTACCGTGAACAACAACTGTATAATTTTTCCTTGCGATCTGCTCACTCCGGTTCCATACTTTTTCAACAAACGGACAGGTTGTGTTGTATTGCCGGGTAGATATTCCCAGTTCAGCCAGTTTTTTTTCAATATCAAGCGTTGTACCAAATGCCGGTATGATAACGATATCATCCTTGCTTAGCGATTCAAACGGTATTACCTGCCTGCCCTTTGTGTCTTGTAAAAACTGGACACCCTTATCCAGCAGATCAGCATTAACTTGCGGATTATGGATCATTTCGCTTAACAAATAAATTCTTTTGCCGGGATTTTCTTCGATGGTTCTGAAAGCGATCTCAATTGCATTTTCTACACCATAGCAAAAACCAAAGTGTCGGGCAAGGTAGATTTGTAATGGGCCGTAATTGAGCAGGGTAGGTGTGAAATCTTTTTTCATCTTGTCCTCTTGTCTGCGTTTATTTTTAATGGCAGCAATTAGCGGACTCCGGTATATGATTGGAACATTAAATTTTTTCATGATGAAATATAACAACTGCAAAGGTACTGGGTTGCAGCTAAAAAACAGGTTAAGTTAATTATTAAACAGTAGTGCTTATTTTTGGTTCATAATAAAATAAATGACTGAAAAAAATAAGTCTGGAAAATACAAGCGGGCAGATTGGATCGCTTCTTCAAATATTTACGAGGTTAATATAAGACAATATACTAACGAAGGAACCTTCGAAGCTTTTTCTACCTCGCTGCCAAGGCTGAAAGATATGGGTGTGGAAATACTATGGTTCATGCCAATTCATCCCGTCGGTAAAATAAAGCGGAAAGGCAGTTTGGGAAGTTATTATTCCATAAGTGATTTTAAGGCTGTTAATCCAGAGTTTGGAACAGCCTATGATTTTAAAAAATTAATTCAACAGGCGCAGGCTTTGGGTATGAAAGTTGTTATGGATTGGGTGGCCAATCACGCTGCATGGGATAATGTATGGACCATAGATCATCCCGAATATTTTATAAGAGACGACGCAGGTAATTTTAAACCGCCTTACGACTGGACAGATGTAATACAGATAGATCATACCTGTGTTCCTGAACAGGATGCAATGATTGATGCCATGAAATACTGGGTTATCGAATTTGATATAGATGGATTTCGTGCTGATCTGGCCCACCTTACGCCGCTCAATTTCTGGAAAAAAGCCAGAACGGCAATAGAACCATTAAAAGCAAATCTGTTCTGGCTGGCCGAATCAGAAGAGATAAATTATCATGAAGTTTTTGATGCCAGCTTTACCTGGGAGTGGATGCATGCGACCGAAAATTTTTACAAAGGAAATACCGATTTAAATTCATTATTAGGGATTTTGGCTAAATACAATTCCAATTTTCCCGTGGAAGCAGTTCGGATGTATTTTACCAGTAATCATGACGAAAATTCATGGAACGGTACCGAGTACGAAAAATATGGCGACATGGCGAAGGCCCTTGCAGTTTTCAGTTGCACCTGGAACGGAATTCCTATGATCTATAGTGGTCAGGAATCACCAAATTTAAAACGGCTGAAGTTTTTTGACAAAGATGCTATTAAATGGAATAATGATTGTTTGTTGCATGACTTTTACAAAACACTATTAATGTTGCGTAAAAATAATCCTGCGCTAAGAGCTGCTGATTCTGCGGGTGCAACATTTCATATTATTACCGATGCCGGTAAACAAATTATGGCTTACCTGCGGAAGAATAAAAATGATGAAGTGCTGGTCTTTTTAAATTTAAACAGTAATGATTGCGGTTTTACAATTAAAGACAGATTGGTAAATGGGAATTATAAAAATGTATTTAGTGGCGCTGACAGTATATTAACTCCTGAAACATTCTTAAAGCTGAAAGCGTGGCACTATCTGGTTTTTGAAAAGGTAAAATAAAAAAAGGGCAACACATGGTTACCCTTTTTTCTGCTTGCTCTCTTTTTATTTTATTGATTGCTCTCCAAAGTAATGGGATATTCATAAACTCCATCATATCCCGGATAGAATCCGCTAATGGTTATATTTTTGTTGGTGCCCACTTCAGTTTTCATTTCTTCCACATTTTTTACTTCCTTATCATTAATTCGTAAAATGATAAAACCATCTTTCATCCTGGTTTGATCATTAAGTGCGCCTTCATTAATTTTTTTAACGATCACACCGCCACTAACACCATAGTCTCTTGCTTTCTTTGGATCAAGGCTGGTAAAATCTGCTCCTAAAGTTTCTAAAATTGCCTCAGCCTTAACTACGTCGTAATTGCCAGCCTGATTCTTCAATGTTACTATAACTGTATTTTCCCTTCCGTTCCTGATATAAGTTACCGGCATTTTATCTCCAGGTTTTTGCCTGCTTATCAATCCCTGCATTTCGGCACCATTGGTGATTTCTTTGTTATTTATTTTCTTAAGAATATCGCCTTTGCGGATACCTGCCTCATACGCACCACCGTCTGTTGGTACATCCGAAACATAAATTCCTTCGGCAGAAAGCGGAATGCCATTTTTCTTTTTCTCATCATCATTCAAATCGCTGGCATTTAAAAAGCGAACGCCTAAAAAACCTCTTTGTACGGTTCCGAATTTAATCAGGTCGTCAATAACTTTCTTAACAATGTTAACGGGTATAGCGTAAGAATAACCTGAGTAATATCCGGTTGGTGATGCTATGGCAGAATTAACGCCTACCAGTCGTCCTTCAGTATTTATCAATGCACCTCCGCTATTACCCATGTTAACGGCAGCATCGGTTTGTAAAAAAGATTCTACACCTAACCCCTGGTCGCCATTTTTACCTTTGTTTAAACCAAGCGTTCTGGCTTTCGCACTTATTATACCTGCGGTAACTGTAGTTTCTAAATTTAAAGGATATCCAATAGCCAATACCCACTGACCAATTTTTACATCATCAGAATTACCATACAATAAAAACGGTAAACCGGCAGCTTCTACTTTAATAACTGCCAGATCATACGAAGGATCCGTACCTATTACTTTTGCTTTGTACGTTTTCTTGTTGCTCAGCGTTACATCAATTTCATCTGCATTTGCTACAACGTGATTATTTGTTACAATATATCCATCATCGCTTATGATAACACCCGACCCGCTGGCTCTTTGTTCGGGAATTGTATTGCGGCCGCGGCCACCAAACAACTGGTTAAACATATCATCATCAAAAAAATCGCTGAATGGATTATTCGGCTGCCGCTTTGGTAAATTATTGTTTACCTGCTTGGCATTCGTTTTTGTTTTTATGTGCACAACCGCAGGAGTTGCTGCTTCGGCTGGTATAGTAAAATCTATGGCGCTACCTGGAGGAATTGTACCATCGTTTAATCCTGCATACTTATAATTAGAAGGATACACACCGGATTCCTGGCCGGCATACGTATTATCTGCAAAAAAAGTTCCATATCCCCAGATAACGGCCAACGTGGTTACGGCACTAATAATTACAGTAAAAAAAATTTGTTTCCATTTCATTTTTCGTGGGTTTTATTTAGTTCAACAATTTACTTAATGTTTTTGTTTCAGATACACATAATAACTTAACAAGTCCTGTGCCTGACACTACAAATTAACGAAGCAATGACAAATTGTTATTTAACAACTGCCATGTTTAACAATTAATTAGGAAGGCTTTCGTAGATTACACAATTGATGGTGAACAGTATACTTTAACAGATAAAAATTCAACAGCTGTTAATTGTAAAATCAATTACCAGTATTACCAACTCAGTTATAGGGTTAGCAAAAACTGCATAGTATCAATACCGTCGGCATAGTCCATCAAACCGGGGTTTTGTGCCTGCCCAAATGCCAATCCGTTTTGCCCGCAAATACATTGCAGGTCGGCAATATTAGCCAACGTTTCAGGCAAGCCGGATTCTACGTCGTAAAAACTATAATTGAGCACACTGATAGGCGAAAATATAGATTCGTTTTCCAGCAACAGCAAGCTTCCATTGGTCATGTAAAAAACATTGTTCAAAAGTGCGATTGAAAGCTGGTAATCGTAATTGTTTTTGTATTTATGATGGTCTGCAAAGTATTTGTACTTATCAAACGCTTTCAATACCGGTACAAAGTCATAACCTGACGGGGCATATAATTTTGTGACATTTCGACATCCGAGTCCGAAATACTGAAACACATCATCTGCTAAATGATTCAGTTCTTCGGTTGATTCATCACCTTTTAAAACAGCTACAGAGGTTCGGTTGCGGCGTATGATGTTTGGATATTTTGAAAAATACTGTTCAAAATAACGGGCCGAATTATTGCTGCCTGTCGCAATGTATGCGTCGCAGCCTTTCAAAATCTCTGCGAACTTAATAAACGCTTCAACGGTTGGTTCCCATTCAATCATTTTAGCAATCAGGTGCTTTAAAAGAATTTCATCCTTTGATGATAGTTTGATTGTTTGTTTATGGCCACTGATAAAAACACAGAGAAAATCGTGAAATCCAACCATCGGAATATTTCCCGCCATTACGATTCCGATATTCTTTCCTCCAATATTATCATCAAGGTGATAATGAGCAGCCCAGCCTTCCAGCTTTTCTTTTTGTAAAAATGCGCCGGCAATATTTTCAACTGACAGGTTAATAAATTCAGGTGTAAACCAGCCATTGTGAGCAGCTGCTTTCAGTTTTATGTTTTGCCATTCTGTATCATCATCCAACAGGTATTTTTGTAAGCGGAATAATAATTCAATTCGTTTTTGTAAATTCATGTTGTTATTATTAAATTGCACTGACTACCATAAGGTAGTTTAAAAATCAAAATTACGATAGATGGCTATAAAGATCACAGAAGAATGTATAAACTGCGGCGCTTGCGAACCCGAGTGCCCTAATAATGCCATTTACGAAGGTGGCGTGGAGTGGGCAGTATCCGATGGAACTACCATTAAAGGAATGTTTACATTGATGGATGGTTCGCAGATTGATGCCGATCAACGAAATGCTCCGGTAAGTATGGACATTTATTATATAACTCCAAATAAGTGTACCGAATGCCAGGGATTTCATGAAGAACCTCAGTGTGCTGCGGTTTGCCCGGTTGATTGTTGTGTGCCCGACGAAATGTATGTAGAAACCGTTGAGCAATTAACGGCTAAGAAAGACAAAATGCACATATAAATCTTTGTGGAGGGTACCGGATTTATTTGTATCGGCCCGCAACCCGGGGAATTAGTAAAAAATATTTTGGACTTAAAAGCCTTTTATGCAGGATGTATTTCCTGCAACATGGCGAGGGTATTGTATCAATACGTTCGCCTTTTTTGTTACATTTAATTTTATTACATTGTAAAATGAAGAAGATATTTCCAGTGTTGTTTTTAATGTTTAGCCTTTATGCCTGTACAGATTCACAGGAGGAGCAAAATAAGAAAGGGGCCTTTCAGAAAATGGAGTTGATGAACGCCGACAGGGATTTTTCAAAAATGAGTGAGGAAAAGGGAATGAAGGCAGCATTCATAGAATATCTGGATAGTAATGGTGTGCTGTTAAAACCAAATCATTTGCCAATTGCCGGTGCCGACGCAGTAGACTATTTAATTCAACAAAATGACTCGGACTATATTCTTACCTGGGAACCCCGAAACGGTCGGGTAGCCAAATCGGGTGAACTGGGTTATACCTATGGTGTATATGCTTTACGCCCGTCTAATAAAGACACGGTTATCTATGGTACTTATGTCAGCATCTGGAAAAAAGAAGCATCTGGCAAATGGAAATATGTACTTGATAGTGGCAACCAGGGAATAGGAAACAGTTTGATTGAAGAATAATTAAGTAGTATATGAAAAGTTAAAATGCAGATAAAATAGTCCGCATTTTTCTTTAACAACAATCCCTGATTGATATTTCGTTTCTTTGCAAAAATCACAATCAACCGAATGAAGAAAAAAATAGCACTAATTACCGGCGGTTATTCCGGTGAAGCAGTTATCTCATACTTAAGCGCTACTTCCATCGAAAAAAATCTGGATACCGAAAAATGGGAAACCTATAAAATTGATATTAATCCTGCCGGCTGGAATTACCTGGCAGCCAATGGTGATAAATTTCCGATAGACAAAAACGATTTCAGCATTACACTGGCAAGCAACAAAATAAAATTTGATGCGGTACTTTTCGGCTTACATGGTACGCCCGGCGAAGATGGAAAATTGCAAGGCTACTTTGATACATTAAGTATTCCTTACACAACCTGCGATACGGCAACTGCTGCTCTTACTTTTAATAAACGGTACACCGTAGCCGTGGCTTCTTTTGCAGGCATGCATGTGGCAAAATCGGCACACCTGTTCAAAGATATTCCCGTTACAACAGAATCAATCTTATCAACCTTGAAATTACCTGTGTTTGTAAAGCCCAACAATGGTGGCAGCAGTATTGGTATGAGTAAGGTTAAGGAGGCCGGAGAATTGCCAAATGCGTTGGATAAAGCTTTTAAAGAGGATAACCAGGTTTTAGTGGAAGAATTTATCAATGGCAGAGAGCTAACCATTGGTGTTTTTAAATCGAAAGGCGAAGTGATAGCTTTACCCATTACAGAGATAATTGCAAAAAACGAATTTTTTGATTTTGAAGCGAAGTATCACGGCGCCAGCGACGAAATAACGCCAGCGCAGATCAGTGAATCCATTGCTGAAAAAATAAAAGCCGAGGCCCGAAAAGCGTATTTGCTTTTTAACTGTAATGGCATAGTAAGGATAGATTTTATATACGATACGGATACAGATACGCCCTACATGCTTGAAATAAACACAGTGCCGGGCCAGACCGAAGCCAGCCTTGTGCCACAACAAGTAATTGCCATGGGATGGACGCTGAAACAATTTTATTCAACATTGATTGAAGAATGTTTTTATAAAAAGTGAATTGATAAATAAAAAATATTTTAAATAAACGCCGTGTTTAAATTCATAACCAGCCGTCCCCTTTGGGTGAATATAATTGCAGCAATAGTTTTGGCGTTGTTGTTATTATTCCTGTTCTTAAAAATGCTTGGCTTCCTGACAAAACATGGAGCCTATTTGAAAGTGCCTGCAGTAACCGGAATGCAGACAGATGCCGCTGTTAAGTTGCTCGAAAAACAGGGGTTTGAAGTGTACATTCAAGATTCTGTTTTTACCGATACTGCAAAAAGAGGCGTTGTTTTAAAACAGTTACCCGATCCTGAAGCTACGGTTAAAATAAACCGCACAGTTTTTATTACGGTAAACCGCTATAGTGCACCATTGATAGAAATGCCCAGGCTGGAAGGGCAAAACCTTTCTTTTGCATTGAAAATACTTGAGAGGAATCACCTCAAACTTGAAGATACAGTTTACCGTCCCGATTTTATGGCGGGATCAGTTTTAGAACAACAATATAACGGCCTCAGAATCGCCGACAAAACAAAGATCCCCTGGGGCAGCCGTATAACATTGATTATTGGCGGTGGTTTGGAAGAGAAAATAATAACAGTGCCCACACTTACAGGTATGAGCTTTTTAGAGGCAAGATCGTACCTGGAGGAAATCGGTATTGGATTAGGTGGCGTAATTGCCGACGGCATTATTACCGATACGTTGTCGGCTTTTGTATTCAAACAAAGCCCCGAACGTTTTGACATAGATGGCATCCAGTTAACCATTCGATCAGGACAGGTGATGGATGTCTGGATATCGCAGCAAATGAAAATAATAAAAGATACTTTACCCCCGCAAAAAAAATATATACCATGACAGTAGTTAAACCTGAAGAGATCAAGGCAAGGATTGATGCCGGAGAAAATGTTCATTTGATAGATGTACGTGAAACGGATGAACATGCCGAATTTAATATTGGTGGTACTCTTTTGCCGCTCGGAAATATTCAAATGATGTTAATTGATGACATTGAAGAATTGAAAGATGAGGAAGTAATTTGTTATTGCCGCAGCGGAAAGCGCAGTATGCAGGCTTGCATGATGCTGGAAACATTTGGGTTTACCAATGTAAAAAATCTGGAAGGCGGCATGAATGGCTGGAAAGAAAAATATCCTTAATCTTACACCCTGACATTACAACTTCAAATTCACTCCCAACATAAAATTAGATCCGGCCATTGGGAAATAGAAATTTTCAGTGATCAAATCTCCTCCATAAATATAGCTGAAGCTGTAACCATTAGGTTCGTATTTTTTGTTGAATACATTGTTCAGTTGTAATACAAGGTTTGTTTCCTTTACTATTTTGGTTTTTATGAGATAACTCAATCTGATATCCTGCAGGTAAAAAGAGTTTAAGCTCCTGGCATTATCAGAGGTGTTATCCAGGAATTGTTTGCCAACATATTTGCTTACTAAATTTATCTCCCCGTTTTTCACCGGAATAAAATTTATACTACCTCCAGCGATCACCGCTGGAGAATAAGATATAGTAGTCTTGCTGAAGTTATTGGAAAGCTGCCCCCCGTTATCATAGTCATCTATATATTCTGTAAAGTTTTTTATTTTGTTTTCGCTGAAACTAATATTGGCCGCAACATTCAACCAACTGCTTAATTTGAAATTTCCCTGCAACTCAATTCCTGTACGGTAACTTACCGGGATGTTGGTTCTGGTATA
>JAHEBJ010000070.1 GCA_024642285.1 Sphingobacteriales bacterium | reverse complement strand
CGTCTTAAAAAAGAAATAATGGTTTCTCCTTCCTTTATTGAAAAAGGTTGGTTATTAATGTATGCGTATTTTGTTTTCAAATCGCCGTTACCGGATGTATATAAAACCGTTTTACCATTTTCCCGTAGTTTATTTTCAGTTTCCCGTTTGGTTGATATAGGCATGATCAGGAATTTTTAAAATAAGGTGAAAGTTCGTTTTCAAAATATTGCAATGCATTTTTTACAGGCAGGGGTAAGCCGCCGCCCAATGCACAAAGCGATCCTATCTCTAAAGTTTCTACCAGGTCATTAAATAAAGTTCTGTCAATTTTGTAATCGGTTACCTGTGCTTTTCGCAACAGTTCCTGTCCTCTTACCGAACCCAATCTGCAGGGAAAACATTTGCCGCAACTTTCATGGGCGGTAAACTCAAATAAATGCTCGAGGTATTTTACAATTGGAAAATTTTGAGGTATGCAGACTACAGAAGCATGTCCCAATAAAAAACCATGACTAGCGAAGGATTCAAAATCAACAGTAAGGTCATTAATTTTTTCCACCGGTACCAATCCGCCAAGCGGTCCGCCAATATGCATGGCCTTAACAGGTGATCGGAATCCGCCACCCAAATCATTCACTACTACCGAAAGCGGCGTACCCATATCTACTTCATAAATACCTGGATTATTAAAGAACCCATCCAGGGAAATTAATTTGGTGCCAGTAGATTTTCCGATTCCTATAGATGCAAAATTTGCTCCTCCATTTTTTATGATAAACGGAATGCAGGCAAGCGTTTCAACATTATTTACAACCGTAGGCTTATTAAATAATCCCTGTTGAACAGGATAAGGCGGACGCACCCTTACCTCGGGCCTTTGTCCTTCTATTGAAGACAGCAATGCCGTTTCTTCACCACAGATATATGCACCTTGTGCAGCAATCACTTTAAAATTGAAATTAAAATTTGAACCCAGAATGTTTTCGCCTAACAGGTTATGAGTATGCAGGTTTTTGATGGCATCTTCCGTAATTGAAATTGAATCCGGATATTCTGCCCGTATATAAATAACGCCGGTATCTGCTTCAGCAATATATCCGGCAATCATCATACCCAATAAAACACTGTGTGGCTGATGCTCCATTAAATAGCGGTCGCTGTAAGCACCCGGGTCACCTTCATCTGCATTGCAGACAATAAATTTTTGATTGCTGATTTCCCTTTGGCAGGCATCTAATTTAAAAGCAATCGGAAAACCGGCACCTCCACGGCCTCTTAAGCCAGAGACCTTTAATTCATTCAGCAATTCGCCGGGCTTTTTTTGCAACGCATCTTTTAAAATGGAATAATAAGATTCTATACCGGGAAAAGCAGCCGTCAACACGGGTGTGCCGAAAGAATCTATTTTATATGAATCGGGCTTTGCTGAATTATTTTTTTTGATGGATTCAAGCTCATTAACTGCATCACCGGAATAGTTTTTACCTGCAATATGAAAAGAGCTGTTCTCGTGGCATCGGCCAAGGCAGCACATTTCACCAATTTCATCAGCGCTATATTGCTCCAGTAATTTTTCTTTTAACGCTTCCTGAGTACCGGCAGTCATGCAGGAACTTCCATTGCAGATATAAACTTTCTTTCCCTGATTTTCGGGTTTGAGAAAATCATAAAAGGTTGCTGCTCCGTAAACATTTGCCTTTCCCATTACAAAAGCATTTGCCAGCTCTTCCATCTTTTTAACTGACGGAGTTCCCGTTGGCTGAGCTGCAATGCCCAGTTCCTCAAATAGGTTATTTTTTAAACCCCGCCTGCCCGAAAGCTCACTTAAGTTTTTTGACATGATGTATTATTTTTCTATCAACAAGTTTCACTTGGGTTTGGGTAATTGTCACTTTGGTCTTCGGTAGTTTCATCAAGGCAAACAAAATCTTTTTCAAGTAAAAGGTACAATGAGTCATTTTCTTTTTCCTCAATCTTGTTGTCAATTCCTACAATTTCGTTTTGCGGCCAATCTTTCACGAAGTTGTCCGAAACAAACAAAGTTATCTTGTTAGCCTGCAGTGCAGCAGACAAGGATTTTGTATTGGCATCTGTCTGTAACGCATAAACAAATGCACTGTTCCCAAACAACGTTTTTTCCTCCAGGTAACCGGTGTTGGCCAGTTTATTCACATCCGATTTGGTAAGCCTGTACCTTATTGAGTTTCCCTTGATCCGTAATTTCATAGTGCTGTTATTCTTTGCTTTCCTGAATAAATATTGAATCTGTCTTTTTTTAAAAATCCAATCAACGTAATGCCGGCTTCTTCTGCCATTTCTACTGCCAAGCTTGAGGGGGCTCCAACGGCTGCTACAATTTTTATTCCCGCCATCGCTGCTTTTTGAATCAATTCAAAACTTGCTCTGCCGCTCAGTAACAATATACAATTTTTTAACGGTAGTTCATTTTTCAAAAATGCAGTACCTATAATTTTATCCAATGCATTGTGCCGCCCAACATCCTCTTTTAACAATATAAATTTCCCATCGAGAGTAAACAAAGCGCTGGCATGTATGCCGCCGGTATCTTCAAAAACCTGTTGATTTTTTTTAAAGTCATCCTGCAAGGAATAAAAAACGGAAGCATTAATTTTTACTGAATCCGTTTCGCCGGCAAACTGCGAAATAGTTTTGATAGCATCTATGCTTGCTTTGCCGCAAATGCCGCAACTGGAAGTGCTGTAAAAATTTCTTGAGGAACTGGCTAATGAAGGCATTTCATTTTCAGCCAGGTTGACCAATATCTGGTTTTCATCTGTTACATGTTTATTAATAGTATTGATTGAACCGGAATTTGATAAAATGCCCTCAGTAAATAAAAAGCCCGCAGCTAGTTCTTCGTCGTTACCGGGTGTACGCATGGTAACGGCTATGTTTTTTTGCATCCTGCCGTTAGGGGAACTGTACATGAGTTGTATTTCAAGCGGTTCCTCTATTGCTACTTTATCTTCAGCATCGCTTAGCCCGTCGTCGTTTATTTTTTGAATCCTGATATGCGCTAACCGTTTGTTGTTCATACATTAAAAATACAAAAAGATATACGGCTCATCATGATTTAATTGAGGATATGGCCTCTAAGAATTCATTCAGGGTGTCGACACTTTTTATACAAGTTTTTTCATTTGGATAATATTTTGCTGAATTATTTTCCTTTAAGAAATATTGCAGGGAAAACTGACCGTTACTTACCATTTTTTTTACAGTACCAAAAGAGTGAGAGGGGTACCAGGCGAGCATGGGTTCAAAGCAATTCATTTCTTCGTTGAAAAAAGCAGCAGGAGTGGCAGTGTTACACAAGCTGGAAAAATTTGTCAATTCTTCTTTGGTTAAAAAAGGATAATCACATCCAACTAATAAAATATGCTTGCCGGGGAATTGGCTAAAAGCAGTAAGCAATGCAGCAACAGGGCCCATATTATCGTATTCGGTAAAGTCGGGTAAAAATGAATAGCCCGGTTCCATTGTATCAATCTGTCCGGCATTGCATGAAATAACCACCTTTTCACAAAGTGGATTCAATAGATTATAAGCATGATATCGCTGGGGCTTGCCAAAATATTTAAGCATACTTTTATCGGTACCCATGCGACTGCTTTTGCCGCCACAAACCACCAGTGCGCAGGTTTTTACAAAATACAACTCTTCACTTTTATCCATACTTTCCATTTAACAAACATATTTAAAACTTTGAAATAGTTTCCTTAAATTTAATCTTATTCGTCAGCATAACAGATAACATTTCAAATAAAAATTATGAAAAGAAAGATAATTATGTCGGCAGTCTTTTTGTTCGGCCTGGCAACAGCATTTGCGCAAACTGCAGATAAGAGAGTTTTGACTACAGCTGACTATGAAAAGGCTGCTAAATTTTTAGGGTTTAATACAAACAGTCTGGTTGACAGGGCGAATGTAAATCCTAACTGGCTGCCCGATGGAAAAATGTGGTATTCGGTTTCCGTTGCTGGTGTTAAGGAATATGTGCTGGTTGATCCGGCAGATGGAAAGAAAAAGACATCAGCCGATCTTAAATCACTTGTTCCGGGTGCAGGTGCAGAGCGAACTGTCAGAGGCAGGAGAGGTGGTTCTTTAGAAGTTGCATCGCCTGATGGAACAAAAGCAGCATTTATTAAGGATTGGAATTTATGGATGAAAGACGTGGCAACAAAAAAAGAAACGCAACTTACATTTGACGGCGTTACAGATTTTGGATACGCTACCGATAATGCCGGCTGGACACATAGTGACAGAGCAATATTACTTTGGTCGCCAGATTCAAAAAAGATTGCAACATTTCAGCAGGATCAGCGACATGTTAAAGACATGTATTTGGTTACTACTAATATAGGTGCGCCAAAACTAGAAGCCTGGAAATATCCTTTGCCAAAGGATGATGACATTATTCGTATTCATCGTGTGATCATTGAAGTGGACAATCCAAAAGTTATCCGATTGAAAATTCCTGCTGATCCAAGAAGAGGAACGCTCTGCGACGATATTTCATGCTCCGGTTCTTTTGATGATAATGAGTGGAATGCAACATCAACAAAATTGGCTTTCGTGTCTTCATCAAGAGATCATAAGGAGGCAAAAATGCGGATTGCAGATGCTGCAACAGGAGAAGTAAGAGATATTTTTGAAGAGAAGGTTGCTACGCAATATGAAAGCGGGCAGGGAGCAATCAATTGGCGCTACCTGGAAGCATCTAACGAATTTATCTGGTATTCGGAAAGAGATGATTGGGGACACCTTTATATGTATGACGCTACGACTGGAAAACTCAAGAGCCAGATCAGCAAAGGCGATTTTGTAATTACACGCTTATTGAAAGTAGATGAAAAAAACAGGCAATTGTATTTTGAAGCCAATGGAAAAGAAAAAGGAAGGGATCCATACTTCAGTCATTTTTACCGGATAGGGTTCGACGGAAAGAATTTGCAATTGTTAACGCCTGAAGACGCAAATCATAATATTTCCTTATCTACAGATGGAAAATATTTTGTTGATAATTATTCAAAACCTGACGTTCCGCCGGTTGCTGTTTTAAGAGATATGAACGGTAAACTGATTGCCAATTTAGAGAAGGCGGATGTCAGCCGCCTTGCTGCTACAGGATGGCGGCCACCATTACCGATAACTGTAAAGTCACGTGACGGCAGATGGGATTTGTATGGATTAATGTTCAGGCCTACAAATCTTGACAAGACTAAAAAATACCCTGTAGTTAATTACATTTATCCCGGTCCGCAGGGTGGTGGCGTCGGCAGTCGTTCCTTTTCAGCTGCACGTAGCGATCACCAGGCATTGGCCGAATTGGGCTTTATTGTTGTGATCATAGACGGTACCTGCAATCCAAATCGTTCAAAGTCCTTTCATGATGTTTGCTATGGCAACATGGGCGACAATACTTTGGAGGATCAGATATCGGGTTTAAAACAATTGGCTGCTACGCATACCTATATGGATCTTGACAGGGTGGGAGTTTGGGGACATTCGGGCGGAGGCTTTGCAACCGCTGATGCTATGTTCAGTTATCCCGAATTTTACAAAGTAGGAATTTCCGAATCGGGAAATCATGAGAACAGAAATTATGAAGATGACTGGGGCGAAAGATATATAGGGCTATATGCGATGGGGCCGCATGGAAAATCAAATTATGAGATGCAGGCCAACCAGAATATGGCGAAGGATCTGCAAGGAAAATTATTGCTGGCAACCGGAGGAATGGATGACAATGTGCCTCCTTATAATACTTACCTGGTAGTAGATGCACTTGTAAAAGCGAATAAGGATTTTGATCTGCTCATCTTCCCTAACGCCCGGCATGGATACGGAGCCGATACATACTACATGACAAGAAAACGCTGGGATTATTTTGTAACTAACCTGATGGGCGCAACAGCGCCAAAAGAATTTAAGATAAATGCGAATTGATCTAAGTAGGATGCCTAGATTTTGATTGTATAGCTAAATAAAAAAAGTCGGACAACATTTTGTCCGACTTTTTTTTCAGGTTGTTTGCAAGTTAATTTTCGTGGCGAGTCTCTTTTACTTTCTTAATATAATCTTCATGTTCCTTTGCATGTTCTTCGGGTGGAATTTTTACAGACAAGGGACCATTGCCTATGATCAGAAAATAAACCAACAGCAATAAAATAATTATCGACAGAAACAATTCGGAATAAGGACTGAATGTGTCGCTTGTTCCTTTAATATTTACAAAGATAATGGCTCCTAAAAGGATGGGAATTTGAAGAAGGCAGGCTGCCCTGGTAAACATGCCAATCGCTAAAAACAAACCGCCAATAATATGGGCAAAAGTTACAAAATGGCCCAGCATTATGGTAATAAATTCTCCAAAAGGCGAAGTGTTTTTCATCAGTACGATGAGATCGCTGGTATTTCTAAGATAATCAATGCCCTTGTAACAAAGAAACAAACCCAAAGCGATCCTGATTATATCCAGCCATTTGGGATGATGCTTGTCGCCCCAACTCAAAAATTTTTCGACGAGGTTCATAACAGTTGATTTAATAGTAAAAAAAGAACTTGTATAAATATACCCCAATAAAAACTGAGATGCAAGCGCTTTTTACAGTCGTCAGTTGAAACTCGCCGAAAATCTGAGAAACTTTATTTTAGTTTTAAAACAATACCTGCCTGTATCCTTGTTATGTCAGATCCTGCTTCTACATTAAATCCAAAAGAGGGGCTGATAAAATATGAGGCACCGATAAACCCGCCAAAAACAGGCACAACTTCACTTTGATTTACCCGCCCGTTTTTATCATAGCGATAATTTTGGAATCCGGCACCAGCCGATAAACCGGCATAAGTATCCAGTCCTTTTACATTCCAGCCATGGTGCCATGCCGAACGTCCGGCTACAACTACCGTATTGGTTCTGTAATTAGCATAAACACCCCCATTAGAAAATGAAGCCCCGACCTGGCCGCCCATTGTTATTACACCGGGTCCAGCTTGCCACATTCCAACTTCAATGGCAGCTTTGGAGCCATAAGCGGTGTTGTAATAATTACCGCTGTATTCGTTTCCAAGGCCGGCACCAATATTAAAGGTTACAGTCCCCTTTTCCACTGGTGAAATGGGTGCATTGTTTGACTGCGCCTGCGTGGTGTAGGAGCTAAGTACTACAGATGTGCAGAATAAAATTACTGAATGGATTATTTGTTTTTTCATAAACCGTTCGGAAACAAATATTGTACCAACAAAAACGGGCGCTGCGGTAAAAACGGTTAATAAAATGTAAAACTGGTAAGCTGTATTAAAGAAATTGAAAAAGTGAAATCAGACTTAATTAACTGCTTTCCCTTTCTATCAGAAGAATTTCCCTAACTTTCATTAATGAAACATTTTAAGTTTTATTCTAAAGCCGATATATTATCGCTTACCCGGGTTCGTCGTTTTGAAACAAGGATGGGGGAGCGGTTGCAATATTTAAAACCTGATGCGGAGTGGCCCGAGGTTTTACAGGAATCCGATGCGAAGTTTGTTGTTTTAGGAATTCCCGAGGATTTTGGTGTAAAAGCAAATTATGGTACAGGCGGAACTGAAACTGCCTGGCTTTCTTTTTTAAATGCCTTTTTAAATACACAGAGCAACGATTTTTTTACCGGGGAGAATGTTTTGCTTCTCGGTCATTTTGATTTTGGGGACGTAAAGTTCCTGATTGAGAACAATGCTTATAATGCCGAAGAGAAAATAAATGCTTACCGTCATGCGCTGAATATAGTTGATGAAGAAGTGGAGGATATTATTAAGGTAATTGCATCGGCTAATAAAATTCCCATTATCATTGGAGGAGGACATAACAACGCCTACCCAATTATTAAAGGCGTTGCTAAAGGATTACATAAAGCAGAAGTGATACCATTATCTCAGATCAATTGTATTAACCTGGATGCACATACCGATTACAATGTGGCCGACGGAAGGCACAGCGGCAATGCATTTCGCTATGCAGAGGAAGATGGGTACCTGGGCAAATACTGTATGATTGGCCTGCATGAAAGTTATATCGCCCAAAATAATTTAATGGACATGCACAACAATCCGTTCATTGATTATATCAGTTACGAAGAGATATTTATTCATGAAAGAAAAAACTTTATACAGGCTGTTGCACATGCCACCGGATTTACCGAAGACAGTTACACGGGCGTAGAGATTGATCTTGACTGTATTGAAAATACATTAAGCAGTGCAATAACGCCCAGCGGAATCACACCACTACTGGCCCGTAAGTATGTCACATTTATTGCACAGGATGCTAAAGTTGCTTACCTGCATATTTGCGAAGGAGCTACACAACTGGCTGATGGAAGAAAGAATGAAACAACCGGTAAACTCATCAGTTACCTGGTTAGTGATTTTATTAAGGAATTATCCCAGGATTAATTATTTTAATTGTGCTGCCAGTTCTTCTTCAGTGGCGATGCCATCTCTGCGCCATACCTGTTTACCATCTTTAAAAACTATAAAAACGGGCAGGGCAGTAACTTTATATTCCTGAATCAGATTCTGATCTCTTCCTCCGTCAACTTTTAGAAATGTAAATTTTCCCTGATTATTTTTTTCTAAATTTTTTAATATCGGTTCCATTTGTTTGCAGGGTGGGCACCAGCTGGCACCAAAATCCACGAGTACTGTTTTTGAACCAACGATAGTTGCAGTAAACTCTTCGGTGGTCATTTGCTTTTCGGTACTTATGCCTTCCAAAGGCTTGTTGGCGGCACGCCAGGCGTTGGTACCACCCACAAGTTCAAATACATTTTCATAACCCATGTTGCGTAACTTCTTGGCAGCAGCAGCGCTTCTTCCACCTGCCAAACAATATACATAAACCGGTTTGGCTTTATCTATAAACGCAATCCGGCGCTCAAATTCCTTCTTATCATTCCAATCGGCCATCAACGCATTTTTTATGTGGCCGCTGAAAAACTCGCCAGGCGTTCTTACGTCAAGGACCTGTACGTTGTCTGTAGCAGTAATTTCTTTTTCAAATTCATCAGCAGTTAAATTGGTTTTAGTTTGCGCTGTGCATGATAGAAAAATAATTGAAAACAAAAGGGTAGTAGCAAGGCTATTTAATATTTTCATGAATATTTTTTTACAAATTTACTTTAATAATTCTTTCAGGTCGTTTTCTGATACTGTTAATAAATTCACTTTTGGCAATCTCTTTGTTAATTCACGCCAGTTTGCATCTTTTTTGTAGATATTCTGCAACAATTTAGAAGCTTCAGTTATATTTTTATTGTTAGCCAATGTGATGGCTGTCCAATACTGCATCTCCAGGTTTTCCGGGAACATTTTCATGGCAGCGCGATATTCTTCCATAGCCAGATTCATGTCATTCTTTTCAATTGCCAGATCGCCTTTATCCATATGACCATACGCACGGTATAATCTTAACAGTCTGTCCAATTCATCCAGCGGCGTTTTATGATCATCAACACGCAAATCAATAAGTCGTTCGTTCCAGGGTTGCCCTGTGCTTTTGCCGGTAACAACTAAAATCGCTGCAGATTGTTTTCCACGAATATCTCCACCTGCCGCTTGAGCTGCCTGCATGGCAATCAATACTCTTTCTGCCAAGGGTTTTCCTTCACTTGCTAAAAAAGCTTTCGACATTTCTTCACAAACATTGTTCGTAAGCATCATGTTGCTTTGTACCGAATAATTTTTCCCAACAATGTTTGAGGCAAAGTCGATACAGTTTTTACCGGTGTATGCATTCACATTTCCGTTCGCATCAATCATAGCCACTTGTCTCACTTCTCGACCTTCGTCTGCCGCCAGTAATTCGGCTAAAGCCTGTGGTGCAGTCTTTCCCTTTCTCATCAACTCAATCCCCTTTGGTCCGTAACTTTTATTAACAAAAGACTGGGTAGCTACAACGCCAACACCAGCTTCACCCCAGCTTACTGCTGTTCCAACGCTGAACCAGTGGCTTTGTACGCCCACGGCCATTTCACCTGTTACCGCATCACGTGCAACTATGGAAAAAGTATGTGCAAGACCCGACTCTTTTTTAAAGAATTGTGCAGACGCGTTTATTTGAAATACAAATCCTGCTAGTATAAACAGTTTTAATCTTTTCATCAGTTATTTTTTAAATTATAAGCAACCTAGTCTTCCGCCATCAACCGGCAGGTTTATACCATTAATATAAGCAGCGGCGGGTGAACAAAGGAATGCAACGGTAGCTCCAAACTCTTCGGGCCGGCCAATTCTACCTAAGGGAATTTCAGCTACAAGTTGTTTCATGATTTCATCTTCGGTTACATTGTTGGCTTTAGCTTTAGAAGAGATAACATAATCGGCCCTTACAGTTTGCGTAAATCCGGGCAGTACGTTATTTACCGTAACACCAAACGGCCCCAACTCAGATGCCAGTGTTTTTGCCCAATTGGCAACAGCCGCCCTGATTGTATTGCTGACTCCTAATCCCGGGATTGGGTTTTTCACCGAGGTGGAGATGACATTAATTATGCGACCAAAACCAGCAGCCTTCATTCCGGGTACAACAGCCTGCGCAAGATTGTGGTTATTTATTAGATGGTTGTTGAAGGCAGTAAGAAATTCTTCCGGCTCCGCATTTAAAGCAGCACCGCCGGGTGGGCCACCGGTGTTGTTTACTAAAATATGTATGGTATTTGTTTTTACAAATCCGTCAATTGTAGTTTTTACAATGGCGGTATTTGAAAAATCGGCAACAAGGTATTGATGTTTTTGCCCTTTCGATTTGTCCAGTGTATCAAGTTTTTCCTTAAGCTTCTCCTCATTTCTTGCCAACAATACAATATTGCAGCCCAAAAGCGCCAGTTCAATAGCACTGGCATAACCAAGCCCTTGTGTGCTTCCACATACAAGAGCTGTTTTATTCGTCAAGTCAAGATTCATTTTTATGATTTGTATAAAGCTACTATAAAAATCATTGTTCGTCGGGCGGCAGTGGATTTTTAATGATTTTTTTCTTCACCATATTTTTGATGATCATTATTCCGTTTTCATGGGCAAGCAATTCCGTTGTATATGGATCAAAAGACTTAGTTTGTACGGAGTACACCATTTTATCATTCTTAATTTCAAACAAATTGCTTTGCCAATAATAATCAGTTGTGGAAACATAATATCCAGGAATCAAAACCCGCTCAAATACGGTTGAATAATAGTTGTCAAGATTCCCATAATTATTTACCGGTTGATTAAAATATCCTCCAGGATAATATTTTTCTTCTTTTTCTTTGCTAAGTAAAACAACGGTCATCACAGCATCAACCCCGGTGGATTTGAATTCATTTACAATTTCGGCATTGGTAAGTTTTTTATAGGCCTTCTCTTCATAAACATCCAGCGAAGCAATGGCATGATAGCCTTTACTTACAAGATCCTTTACCAAATGAGTTTCCATTTGTTTTCTGAGGTTGCTGTCAACTTCGGGTAAAATTCCCCAAACCATAATATTGTGGTAGGGTTTTATTACATGATCATCAGCCACCCAGGATGAGGTAATCTTAGTCGCCTTGCAGGCCGCCAATGTACCAACTCCCAATAAAATCGCTGCTACTGTGTTCCATTTCATGATTCCATTTTGTATAAAAATAACAGCATCAGTGTTTTCACAGTATGATATTTAACATCATTTCAACTAATTCTCGTCATATTGAAACTGATGAAACCCCCGCCACATAATTTGCTCACATTTGCAGATAAAGTGTGGATATTCACCCTGATAAAAATCGGGTCATTCAGTTATATTCGCAGCACTGAAATAACGAATAAATGGCAGAGATAGAAAAGAATGAATATACCGAGGAATCCATACGGAGCCTCGACTGGAAGGAGCATATCCGCCTTCGCCCCGGTATGTATATTGGAAAATTGGGAGATGGCAGCAGTCCCGATGATGGCATTTATGTGTTGATGAAAGAGGTGATTGACAACTGCATTGATGAACACACAATGGGTTATGGCAAACATGTGGATGTAAATATCAAAGACAAAACAATTACAGTAAGGGATTACGGCCGTGGTATTCCTTTGGGAAAAGTGGTGGACGTGGTGAGTAAAATAAATACCGGCGCTAAGTACGACAGCAAGGCTTTTCAAAAAAGTGTGGGGTTGAATGGAGTAGGTACAAAAGCTGTGAATGCGTTGAGCAATTATTTTAAAGTAACGGCTTACCGTGATGGAAAAGAAAAGACTGCCGAATTTGAAAGAGGAGTATTGACTCAGGAGTTTAAAGAGGTAAAAACCGCGGAAGATAATGGCACGCTTGTAACTTTTGTGCCCGATGAAAAGATTTTCAAGAATTTTCATTTTGTGCAGGAATACCTCGACAACCAGTTTTGGAATTACTGTTACCTTAATGCAGGGTTGGTTATGAACCTGAACAATAAAAGGTATGTAAGTAAAAATGGATTGCTCGATCTGTTACAACGCAAAACCAACGAAGACGAGATTCGTTATCCAATTATTCATTTAAAAGGAGAGGATATAGAAGTTGCTCTCACTCATGAGAATGATTACGGCGAAGAGTATTACAGTTTTGTGAACGGGCAATTCACCACACAAGGAGGTACCCATCTTGCAGCTTTCCGGGAGAGCCTGGTAAAAACTGTTCGTGAATTTTATAAAAAAGATTACGATGCTTCTGATATAAGAGGAAGTGTTTG
>JAHEBJ010000003.1 GCA_024642285.1 Sphingobacteriales bacterium | reverse complement strand
ACTTACTGATATTGGCCGGGTATACGGCATCCTGTTTATTTTGCAGGCGCTGGTAAGTGTACAAAACACAAAACTTACCAAGGAAATGAATTTCAAACTGCAACTTTTTATGCAGTTGCCGGCTACCATAATTGGCGCCGTATCAGGTATTTGGTTTGCCTACAATGGATACGGCGCATGGAGCCTTGTGTATATGAATTTGATAAGAACCACCGTGTTTATGATCCAGCACTGGATATTTACAGATTGGAAACCGGGCTTCCTCATCGACAAAAAATTGCTGAAAGTTCATTTCTCATTTGGGTACAAACTCACTCTCATTGGAATTTTGAATACACTCTACAATAATATCTACGATCTTATTATCGGGAAATTGTTTACGCCGGTCATCCTTGGATTTTACAATCAGGCAAATACACTCAGCATTTTTCCTGTGCAACTGGTAAGCGGTGCCATGGACAAAGTTACTTATCCTGCGTTCGCCGAAATTCAAAATGAAGATGAAAAACTGAAAAAGGTTTACAGTAAGATCATGCAGCAGATCATTTTCTGGATAAGCCCGTTGATGATGGTTTTGATGATCATTGCCGAACCATTGTTTCATCTTGTGCTTACCGAAAAGTGGTTGCCGGCTGTTCCGTTTTTTCAAATTCTGTGTATCTATGCTATTATGTATCCGTTGCAGGTGTACAACATAAATATTTTAAAAGTTAAGGGTAGAAGTGACCTGTTGCTGAAAACAGAAATGGTTAAAAAAGGAGTAGGTATTGCCGGAACAATAGCAGCCGCTTTTTTGGGGATCTACCCTTTATTATGGTTTAAAGTATTTTATGGCTTTTTTCTTTTTTATATGAATACCTATTATAGCGGCAAACTCATCGGGTATTCAATGAAAGAACAGATAAAAGACATAAGCCCCATCATAATTAAAAGTATTTTTGTGCTGGCTATTTGCTGGGGCTTAGACTATTACGTTTGGGAATTGTTTCAATTAAACGGAATTGTAAAGATAATATTGAACTGTGTTGTTTTTGGCACAATGTATTTGGCGCTGGCGGTGTTCACTAAAACCCAGGCTCTTGCCGACTTTTGGGAAATTGCTGAACGAAGTACCTTGTTTGGCCGGTTAAGAAATGCCGATAAAAATTAATAGCTGTTTATTTTATTTTTTGAAAAAAACGAATTTTATTTTGACAAAAAGGGTACTCATTATTAACGAAGGATTCAGCAGCAACTTAGGAGATCAGGCGATCAAAGAAAGCATGGAGCAGCTTTTTCAGTCTTTTGGGTACCAAACAAGCTTCAGCTATTTTACCAATCCTTCATTAACTAAATTACCTGAATACAAGTACCTGTTATCTGAAACAAGCGATGAGTATCTTTTTATGAGGATCAAAAAACAACTGGCTCGTATTTTAAGTCCGCTTATTTATTGCAGATATTTTTTTTCGATAAGACGGAAGATCAAGGCCAGCCTCAAAAATCAAATTTTCGATTTTGCGGTGATTGGCGGCGGGCAGATCATTAACTCTTCTCCAAAACAACGGCTCAGCTTTTTTGCCATTGCACTTTATCAATGGACCAGAGCGATAAAAAAAATGGGTTTACAATCTTACCTCGTTGGCGTTGGTTCCGTAGGAGAATTTCACAGCCTCGAAGAATATCTTTATAAAAAATCACTTGGAAATGTAAATACTGTTTGGGTGAGAGATTCTTATTCGCAGAAAAGTTTAAAGGAGCATTTTGGCAAAGAAAGTAATTTAATGCCCGATATTGCCTTCTTCGAATCAGCAGCACCAAAACAATTTGAAAAATCAAATACAGCGTTAGTAGGTATTTACAGTTATAGGGAGTATTCCGGTAAAATGTCGAACGCTACACTATCACGTGACTCTTACTACACACATTGGAAGGAAGTCGTTCAGGATTTTCGCAGGAAAGCTGTTGCTGTTATTTTATTTTATACAACTGAATCAGATGCAAGCGAAACAGGTTTGTTTCAGCAGTTTCTTTCCGGGGAAGGTATCGATGTAGAAGTTGCAGATATCAAATCACTGGATGATCTGAATAAACTTTACGAAACTGCCGACTTTGTACATTCAGCCCGTATGCATGCGCTTATTTTAGGCATTAAAAAAGGTTGCAAGGCAGAAGCATCTGTTATTTCTCAAAAATTGAAGTCCTTTGCAGATGAGTATATTAGCTTGGGAACTGATCCGGGAATATTGAGTGAAAAAGTAGTTGGCTGTTTAGAAGGAGAGTTTTTAATTTCCAAATCAACAAGCTTATGAAGATAGTGCATGTGATAGATGGATTAGGCAGAGGTGGGGCAGAAACACTGCTGATAAATACTATTCAATTACTGCCCCATGATGAGCACATTGTAGTTTGCCTGTCGCATGATTATGCATTCGATCCGGAGTTAAGAAAACTATTTACGCATTTTGTAATTCCGCTGAAAACAAAATTCAACATTCCTTTTATTGCTTTGAAAGTTCGCAGACTTATTAAAAAACAAAAGCCGGATATTGTTCATGCTAACCTGCTCTTTCCGGGTATTATAACAAAACTGGCTTGTCCTGCACGGGTTCCTTTATTTTACTCGATACATTCAGAATATAGCACCGCCTATTTTAAAAAGAGCCGTTTAATAATTATGCTGGAGAAATTTACAGCAAAAAAGTATCATCATTTAATTGGCGTTTCCAATATTGTCATTAACGACTATGTAAAATATATTCCCAACAGTGGCACAGCGGATGTGTTATATAATTTTGCCGGTGAGCAATTCTTTAAAGTGAATCGGCAATTGAAGTACACGGCTGGCTCGCCTTTACAGTGTATGGCGGTGGGCAACCTGAGAGCGGCAAAAAATTACAGTTATATTCTTGAACAATTCAATTTGATAAAACAATTACCTGTGAGCCTGGATATATTTGGCCTGGGGGCAGAAGAAGGCAATTTAAAAAAATATAAAAACGACAATTCATTGATCAACGTTGAATTTAAAGGCTCGTCGCATAATATTGCCGATGCCATGCAACACTATGATGTATTTATTGCCTGCTCTTCAACCGAAGGTTTTGGAATTGCTGTACTCGAAGCCATGGCAGCAAAGCTACCCGTGGTTGTTTCAAGTATTCCGGTTTTTAAGGAAGTGGTAGCTGACGCGGGGTTTTTTGTCGACTCGGCTGATCGATCCTTGTCATCTGTTCTTGAAAAAATATTTAATGGAGATATTGATTTGACTCAAAACACAGAAAAAGCACATGAAAGGGCGTTGACTATTGCAGCCCGGGAGAGTTATGGACGACAACTAAAGCAGTTATATCAAAAGTACAGGTGAAATAATGAACAGGCATAAATCCATATTTCATAATTTTATCGATAATCAAATTTAATACTAGTATGTGCGGCATCTCAGGATTTGCAGATTTCAACCGAAGGACAGACAGGGTCATCCTGGAGAAGATGAACCGTATGCTTCAGCATCGTGGTCCCGATGGAGAAGGTTATGGAATGCATGATGCATCCGAAGCACTAGTAGGCCTTGGTCACCGGCGCTTAAGTATCATCGATCTTTCAGAAGGAGGTAAACAACCTAAAACATTCGAAAACTTGCACGTTACGTATAATGGCGAGATCTATAACTATGCCGAAATAAAAAAACAATTAGTTGAAAAAGGGCATCAGTTTAACAGCCAGAGCGATACTGAAGTTATTCTTCATGCCTACAAAGAATGGGGCAGCGATGCGTTGCAGCATTTTATCGGCATGTTTGCCATTGTTATTTATGATGAGGCGGAAAAGAAAATATTTGCCTGCCGCGACAGGGCCGGTGTTAAACCATTTTTCTACTATTTTAAAGATGGACTATTTCTATTTGCTTCCGAACTCAAAGCCATCATTCAGCACCCCGAATTTAAAAAAGAAATTAACAACGATGCAGTAGGTGCATTTTTGCAATATGGATATATACCTTCTCCCGGTTGCATTTTCAATCACACACACAAACTTAATCCGGGTCATTTTCTTACCCTTGATTTAACGAACAGAGAATTGAAAACCCAACAGTACTGGAATGTGTATGATGCGTACAACAAGCCTGTATTGGACATCAGCCTGCCCGATGCCATTGCAGAAACTGAAAAATTACTCACCAGTGCTTTTCAATACCGTATGGTAAGTGATGTGCCTGTGGGCGTTTTTTTAAGCGGTGGATACGACAGTAGTTGTGTTACTGCCATCCTGCAAAAAAATAATACTGAAAAAATAAAAACCTTTACCATCGGTGTGCCCGATGCAGGATTGAATGAGGCACCCTATGCTAAAGATATAGCCGCACATTTAGGAACCGATCATACCGAATATTATTGTACGCAAAAAGAAGCGCTTGATATTGTTCCACAACTTCCTTTTTTTTACGACGAACCATTTGCCGACAGCAGTGCTATTCCTACTACACTCGTTAGCCGTATTGCCAGAGAAAAAGTTACCGTGGCGCTTTCGGCTGATGCTGGCGACGAAATATTTGCCGGGTACAACCGCTACGACTATATGTTGAAATACGGTAAGAAACTGCAGCGGGTTCCGGGTTTCATGCGCAAATCGGCTGTTTCATTGATGAATGCTGTAGATGCAGATTCTATACCAGTAATGAACAGGAAATATTTATTTCACAGCAGGTATGAAAAACTGAAAGCACTTTTAAAAGATCCATCCGAGAGAAGATTTTTTAAAGCCATGTCGCAACAACTCGATGATAAGCATCTTGCAAAATTGTTCAGGAATCGGGTAAAGGAAATGCCTTCGGCTTTTGACAGTCTTGAATTGAAGTCTGAAAATTATTCCACCCTTTCCTACATGATGGCGATAGATTATCAAACTTATTTAGTGGATGATATTCTGCAAAAGGTTGACAGGGCGGGGATGAGTGTAAGTTTGGAGGGAAGGGAACCATTTTTGGATCATCGCATCATCGAGTGGGCAGCTCAGTTGCCAATGGAATATAAATACAACAAAGGCAATAAGAAATTTATAATCAAGGAAATTGTACATAAATATATTCCTGAAGCTATGATGGATCGCCCTAAGATGGGCTTTGGGATTCCTATTGCTAACTGGCTGGAGAACGACCTGAAAGCTTTTGTTGATTGTTATTTTGAACCTGAGTTTGTAATAAAACAGAACATATTTAATAATGATGAGGTTCAAAAAATAAAACAATCGTTTTACCAGGGGAAGAAAGAAAGAGCAGAAAAAATATGGTATATACTGATGTTTCAAATGTGGTACGATAAATGGATAAACAACAACTAGACTGATGACCGATCAATCTCCTAAAAATGTTTTATTTATTTCTTATGATGGTATGACTGATCCTTTGGGTCAAAGCCAGGTGATACCCTATTTGCTTGGTTTGAGCAAGGCAGGATACTCCATTTTTTTATTGAGTTGCGAAAAGAAGGAAGTATTTGAACAGAATAGAGATAATATTCAACTAGTCCTTAACACAGGGAATATCACATGGACTCCGATCAGTTATACCAAAAAACCACCAGTAGTTTCTACGTTGCTGGATATCTCGAGGCTTGTTAGAAAAGCGAAGGAAATTCATATGCGGCATAATATTCAGCTTGTGCATACTCGTCCGGGTGTGCCGGCGTTAGTAGGATTATGGATGAAGCGAAAACTTGGCGTAAAATTTTTAAATGATATCAGGGAATTTTATGCTGATAGCAGGGTAGAAGGCGGAATGTGGGATACAGGAAACCCGCTCTATAAAAGTATCTATAACTATTTTAAAAGAAAGGAAAACCAGGCTGTAGCGGAAAGTGATGGAATAGTTTGTTTAACCTACGCCGCTGAGAATATCATAAAAAATTGGAAGGAGTTTAAAAAGGGTACGCCGCTGGAAGTAATTCCCTGCAGTGCCGACCTGCAGCTTTTTGATGCGACAAATATTAACATAGAAGAAAAAACATCGATAGAGAATGAATTGAATATTCAGCCAACTGATCTCATTGTTAGTTACCTCGGATCAATTGGTGGCTGGTACCTTACTGATGAAATGATGCAATTCTGCAAAGTGCTTATTGAAAAAATGCCCGCAGTAAAGTTATTGTTTATCTCGCCGCACCGCCACGATGCGATAAGAGCCGCCGCCTCAAAGTATGGTATTGCCGCCGAGAAAATATTAATCAGAAAAGCAGTCCGGCAGCAGGTTCCGCTCTTGCTTTCATTAAGTCAGTATTCTATTTTTTTTATTAAACCCTGCTATTCAAAGCAGTCATCATCGCCTACAAAGCATGGTGAAATAATGGCCATGGGTATTCCGCTAATCACCAATAGCGGTGTTGGCGATGTGCAGTCCATCGTTGAGAAATACCAGTCGGGAATTGTAATCCAGGAATTTACTGCGGAAAATTATAAAAATGCAGTCGCTGAAATTTCCGCTGGAAAGCAGTTTGACAGCAATCATATCAGACAAGGCGCAAAAGAATTCTATTCGCTTGAATCTGCGGTTTCAAAATACATCAGCATATACAATAGTATCTTTAAACAATAAATAATTTACATTGCAGGCATGGCAAAAAAATATTTGATTATAGGTGCAGGTTTTTCGGGTTCGGTACTCGCCAACCAGTTGGTAAAAAATTTAGATTGTGTTATTGATCTGTGGGATGAACGGGATCATATTGGCGGTAACTGTCATACTGAAAGAGATGAACAGACGGGAATAATGGTGCATAAATACGGGCCACATATTTTTAATACTGATAAAAAAGAGATATGGGATTTTGTGAACAGCATCGGGGAGTTCAGACCCTATGTGCATAGGGTAAAAGCAATGAGCAACGGAAAGGTTTATTCTCTTCCGGTAAACCTGCACACCATTAACCAGCTATTTGGTAAATCGTTTACACCTGCAGAGGCAAAAGTCTTTCTGGAAACGCTGGCCGACGAGTCCATTACCGACCCAAAAAATTTTGAAGAACAGGCACTTCGTTTCATCGGCAAGGAACTGTATTATGCTTTTTTTTACGGGTATACCAAAAAGCAATGGGGCTGTGAGCCAACTGAATTGCCTGCATCAATTTTAAAGAGAATTCCGGTACGGTTTAATTACGATGATAATTATCATAATAATATTTTCACAGGAATTCCGGTTGATGGATATTCCGGTATTATTGAAAAGCTGCTTGAGCACGAAAAAATCAGGGTTTCATTAAATAAAAAATTTGAGTCCGGCATGGATATCAGTGGCTACGACCATGTTTTTTTTACCGGCCCCATTGATGCGTGGTTCAATTTTAAATACGGCAGGCTGGGTTATCGCACGGTAACATTCGACACTTTTTATGGCGATGGCGATTTTCAAGGAACCACCCAAATGAATTATTGTGATGAAGAGGTGCCTTACACACGTATTACTGAGCACAAGCATTTTACCAATTGGGAGCACCACGATAAAACCATTTGTTTTAAAGAATACAGCAAAGAAACAGAAGCCACCGATATACCCTATTATCCAAAAAGACTGCAACAGGACAAAACCCTGCTGTTAAAATACAGGAATGATGCAGAATTACTTCAAAAAGTCTCTTTCCTGGGTAGGCTGGCAACTTACCGGTACATGGATATGCATAATGTAATTGGTGAATCGCTCAATTTCGCCAAGTCCTTTCTGGAAGCAGACAAATCAGGCAAAACCCCGCCCATTTTCCCCAATATTGAGCAATAGTTCAATAAATTCATTTAGCTGTACAATATCCTAATTAACACTGCGTTATAGTTTGGTCCAATATATTCTAATTTAAAACCAAACCTCATTCCTATGGAAAAGGTTATCGCCGTGGTTGTTACATACAACCGTCAGACGCTGCTGTCAGAATGCGTAACTGCATTACGGAAACAATCCCGCCCTTTAGATGCAATCCTTATTGTAAATAACGGAAGTACAGATGGCACCGAAAGCTGGTTAAGGCAACAAACCGACCTGTTTTATATCAATCAAAATAATGTGGGTTCAAGCGGAGGCTTTAGCGCCGGCATTACATGGGCTTACAAAAATAATTATGCCTGGATCTGGTGCATGGATGATGACGGATACCCTAAAGAAGATGCACTGGAAAATTTGCTTGCCGCTGATGATGGTTGCCTGAGGTTGTTAAATTGTGCCGTAATTGATAAAGAAGATAAAAAGTCTTTTGTTTGGAAAACAGGTGAATATAAAACCCTGGATCAAGTAGATAGGAATATTATTGAAGGTATTGGGCATCCGTTTAACGGAACCATGCTGCATCGTAAGATCGTTGAACGTGCCGGTGTGCCAAAACCTAAATATTTTTTATGGGGAGATGAAACCGAATATTATTACAGGATCGTTCGTCGAAACGAAATTCCTGTTCGTACCGTAGCCAATAGCATACACTACCATCCTTCTACTGCGTTTTCAATTAAGAAAGACTGGGACTATACTTCTGGCTGGAAAATGTATTTCTATATCCGCAACCGTTTTCATATTCACCAGGTGAAATTTAATAGCAAATTAATGGCATTGTTGCATTACTGTTGTTTTATCATTGCCTTTACCGGTGTTGTGTTGCTATTTCAAAAAACTGATAAAGTAAAAAAACTGAGTTTTATTATGTGGCCAGTTGCTGATGCATTCAATAATAATTTTGATGCAACTCCACCTTCTATTCTTTCGAGGCTGAAAGCTGACGAAACCTTTTCATTGTCAAACTCAATAAACAGTTACTTGAAAAATTCCTGGGCAAATGTGTTAGCACTGTTTTCAGCAACCAGAACAGAAAGGACGGCAAACGCCTGATTGGCATAAAAAATTATCCCTCTGAAATCTTGCAGTCAGGCAACAGCCTGGCTGCTTTTTATTTTTTTAACCCTGTCAAGTATCAGGAACAGCGCCATAACGTAAAACGGCATGCACGGGATTTTATACCGTACCAGCGACCCGAAATTGGGTGTTGTTGCTCCAACAAAAAGCCCGAATAGCACCGAGAATAAAATACAATATAAAATGACGGGGTCTTTTCTGATTGCCAGTATGAACTGTTTTATACCTGCTTTAAATAAAACAAACAATGTAAAAAACATGATCATCATACTTTCCAGCGATGAAAGTAAGGTTGATATTTTTCTCGACTCCCAGATAAAAGGTCGGAAGAATGTTGCAATAACTGCTGCAGGAGCTACTTTTAAGAGGCTGGTCATGGACCCATCAATTTCAACACCCAGCGAAAAATTTGAATCGCCTCCACCGGGTGCGCTCTGGTCGCGGTAACTGTCTCTTTTTTTATCCATTTGGTCGGTAATCGTATCTGGCGAATATGATCCTAACTCGTCACTCAAATTTGCCATCACCTGTTGCCCGGCAAAAATGCTCCCTGCAATTAAGGCCAAACCCAAAATCCATTTTAAAAAACTATTTTTTACGGTACTTACATTTTTTAATATGAGATACAGGATAAAGAATGGAACATATGAGATGAGAATATAAATTTTAAGAACGGCGAGCAGGTAACCAAAAATAAATACGATCACTATGTTTTTCAGCAGGTCTTTTTTAAGATAAAATCCTTCATATAAAGCATAGGTGATCCAGCCCAGAGCGCCAATGCAAATAGAATCTTTTAATATACCTGAACTCCAGAAAACAAGCGTAGGTAAATAAAGGATCGCTATGGCAATTTGCTTGTGCAGGTGTTTGTATTGGTCGTAAAAAAAGCGATACAGCCTGAACAACCCCGAATAAGCAAACATTGAAAAAAACAGGTTAATGATCAGGTATTTGCCAAAACTAAAAAACGAAAAAACGGTTACAAACCTTACTACCATGTAGTTGTTTTCTGCTCTGAAATATCCCCTGTTCATATGATTCTTCAAAAGAGTCTGATCAAAATCGGGGCCAGGCAAATACAGCCATTTGATATGCGATGCATCGCCCAGTATCATACGGTAGATATTTGCACCTTCGGTATAATACAAAACAAAAGAATCACCTACCGAAAGAACGGTATTGAAAAACGTAAAGGCCAGCACTGCTAACACCCGTATCCAGAATCCTTGTTTGTGATAATATCTTAAGACAGGGTCGTTGTAATTTTTTCTTCGGGCACTAAAAATGAAATAGAACAGGGCTACATAGATGGGGAATAAAAAAAATTCTAAAAAACCCATTGGTTCAATTTGGTTTTCGTTTCAGGAATTGTTTTAAAGAAAAAACAGCAGCATTTGAAAATGCTTCTCAAATTTATCTTAAAATTCTAACTTATCTTTCATTAATAAGCAGTTATTTTTGAAGCCTGAAAAAGCTTCGTTATCATTTCAGATTGAAATGTTATTTCATTGACAAAAGACAGCAAACATAAAAAACTCATTCGCATTACTACTGTTCCCATGGCACTCGGGTATTTGTTGCCAGGGCAAATGAAGTTTATGGCAGACAATGGATTCGATGTGCTTATGATAAGCGCCGATGGAAAAGAATTACCAGAAATTATTGAAAGGGAGCAGTGCAGTCATGTAATTGTTCCAATGACGAGGAAGATAACACCGCTGCAGGATTTAAGGTGTTTGATAAAATTGATCAGAATTTTCAGAAAGGAGAAACCCGATATTGTTCATACCCATACTCCCAAAGCAGGTTTGTTAGGAATGCTGGCTGCGAAAATTTGCTGCGTTAAAGCCCGTATACATACTGTTGCCGGTTTGCCACTTATGGCAGAGAAGGGATTTAAATACAGGCTGCTTATTTTTATTGAATGGCTTACATACCGTTCTGCTAAAAATGTTTGGCCTAACAGCCAGTCGCTCAAAAAATTTATTGAGGAGAAGAGATTATGCAATCCCAGGAAACTCTCAATCATCGCTAAGGGCTCCACCAATGGGATCAACTTAAAAAGGTTTAGTAAAACAGCATTGGACCAGCAAATAATTGACCGGGTGAAAGATGAGATCAATTTTTCAGAATCAAATAAATATATGCTTTGTATCGGCCGTCTGGTGGCCGATAAGGGAATAGCAGAACTGGTTCATGTTTTTACTCAATTACAGGAAAGTAACAGTGACCTGGTTTTGATACTTGTTGGTGAGTATGAAGAGAAACTTGACCCGCTGCCTGCAGAGATACTCCAGGAGATAAATATTAACCCGTCAATTATTCATATTAACTGGACCAGTAAAGTTGAGTACTATATGCACCTTGCACATTTTTTTGTTTTCCCTTCACATAGAGAAGGCTTTCCAAATGTCCTGCTGCAGGCCGGTGCAATGAATCTGCCAATCATATGCAGTTATATCACCGGCAATTTAGATATAGTAACGAATAATGAAACAGGATTAATATTTGAGAAAGGAAACGAAGCTCAAATACTTAATCTTATTTTGTACGCTCTCTCACACCCGGAGCACATGAATAGTATGGCCGAAAAACTTCGGACTGACATAAGCGAAAATTACCGGCAGGAAAATATTTGGCAAAATATGCTGGGGGCTTATAAAACCTTGGTAAATTAGATGAATAATAAAACGAACATGATCTTAATTGGATACAGTGGCCACGCTTTTGTGCTGTATGGCATTTTGCAATCAGCAGGCAGGGAAGTAATCGGTTATTGCGACAGAGAAGCGAAAGAATACAATCCTTTCAACCTGACCTATCTGGGAAGCGAAACATCAGAAGCGGCAATCTCAGCCCTTCAAAAAGACGGGTTCTTTATTGCAGTCGGCGATAATAAGATTCGTAAGAAAGTATTTATCGAACTTGAAGAAAAAGGGTTGCTGCCTGAAAATGCTGTTCATGTAACAGCAGTAATAGACGCATCAGCTAAAATTGCAAATAATGGAGTTATGATAGCTGCCCTTGTTGCCATTAACCCACTTGCGGTTATTGGTAAAGGCGCCATTTGTAATACTGGCTGTATTATTGAGCATGAATGTGAGGTTGGTGAGTTTGCCCATATTGGGCCGGGAGCAGTTTTGTGTGGAAATGTAAAAATTGGCGAAGGTACTTTTGTAGGTGCCAATGCGGTTATAAAACAGGGAATTAAAATTGGCAGCAATGTAATGATTGGTGCAGGCTCAGTTGTAGTAAAGGATGTGGCCGATAATCTTACTGTGGTTGGGGTACCGGCAAAATAATAAAAATAGTTTATCGTTATAGTCTCTCAAATTGCAGGGTTGCTTTCCCTACCTTTGCAACACAAAAATTAATTGCTATGAAGGTTTTAGTAACAGGAGGTGCCGGGTATATAGGCTCGGTACTTGTACGTCAGTTATTAGATAAAGGATACGAAGTACGTGCTTTAGATTCTCTTAAGTTTGGAGGCGATGCGCTTTATGATGTTATGCTAAATCCCGATTTTGAATTTATGAAAGGCGATGTGCGTAACCCAGAAGATGTGGCGTTGGCGTTGAAAGGTATTGACGGAATTGCTCACCTTGCAGCTATTGTTGGAGATCCTGCATGTAAAAAATACAGCGAAGAAGCTAATGAAACCAATTGGGGAGGAGCTGTTCAATTGTTCAATATGGCCGAAGCAGCAGGCGTTAAACGTTTTGTATTTGCCAGCACCTGCAGCAACTATGGTAAAATGCCCGATCCCGATTCTTTTGTAGTAGAAACATCAGAGCTTAATCCGGTTTCACTTTATGCCGAACTGAAAGTAAAATTCGAAAAGTATATTCTGGAAGAAAAAAGCAGCAGCCCGATGTGTGCAACATCGCTTCGGTTCAGCACTGTTTACGGTTTTTCCCCAAGAATAAGATTTGATTTGACCGTTAACGAATTCACCCGCAATGCCGCCATTCATGGCGAACAGGAAATTTGGGGACAGCAGTTCTGGCGGCCTTACTGCCATGTTGATGACCTGGCCCGTTCGGTAGTATTGGTTTTAGAAAGTCCGGTAGAAAAAGTAAAAGCCAATGTGTTTAATGTGGGCAGTACCGAAGAGAATTATAATAAAGGAATGATTATTAAGGAAGTTTGCAAAGTAGTACCTGATGTAAATGTTATTTATGTTGAAAGCAATGAAGACCCACGTGATTACCGTGTTAATTTCGATAAGATAAAAAATGAACTGGGCTTTACGATTACTAAAACGGTGCCAGACGGTGTAAAAGAAATATATACACTGTTGAAAACAGGAATTGTTACTGATTCGTTCGCACAAAAATTCAGAAATATTTGATGAGCTGCACTATAAAAAATTAATCATAGATGAGCTCCTGTCTTTAGGCAGGAGCATTTTTTTTATTTAGGTTTGCACAGCAAAACCAGTTTAATTATGCTTTTACTCAGTGGGCCAAATATGGCCGGCAACGAATGGAAATATGTGAAAGACTGCCTCGACACAGGCTGGGTAAGCAGTGTGGGTGCTTATGTAGATCAGTTTGAAAAAATGAGTGCTGAGTTTGCCGGCACTAAATATGCAATAGCTACAAGCAGCGGCACAACTGCTTTACATATTTGTTTGGTAATGATGGGTGTTAATGCAGATGATTATGTGATTGCACCAAACATTACTTTTATAGCCACCTGTAATTCTATAAAGTATACTGGCGCCGATCCAATCTTGATTGATACGCACCCCGGCAGCTGGCAGATGGACCTTGAACTGCTGGAACAGTTTTTTAAAGAAGAAACCGAACAACGCAATGGTGTTTGTTATTATAAAAAAGATGGAAGAAGAATTCCTGTTTTAATGCCGGTACATGTGTTGGGTAATATTTGTGATATTGACAGACTGATGGCGTTGGCCAATAAAAATAACGTAACCGTAATTGAAGACAGCACCGAGGCCTTGGGTTCGTATTACAAAGGAAAACACGCAGGTAGTTTTGGACTGATGGGGACCTTCAGTTACAACGGCAACAAAATAATTACAACTGGTGGCGGCGGTATGATTGTTACCGATGATGAAGCGCTGGCAAAAAAAGCAAAGCATCTTACCACACAGGCCAAGAGCGATCCTTTTGAATATGTGCATGATGAAATTGGGTATAACTATCGTCTGGTAAATGTTGCAGCGGCAATGGGTGTGGCGCAGATGGAGCAGTTGCCTGGATTTATCAGGCGCAAGGCAGAGGTAACAGCGTTTTATAAAAAGGAATTAGCAGGGGTTGGCGATATAAAATTCCAGGAAGTAAGTGATGATGTGAATCCTAATAACTGGTTACCCACCATTATGACGGCGAAGCAACGGGAAGTTTTGGAAATACTGAATGATAATAAAATGCAGAGCCGTCCTTTTTGGGTGCCTATGAATCAATTAAGGATGTTCACCGATAATATTTTTTATAACAAAACAAACCAATCCAACTTAGTTTATCAACGCTGCTTAAGTATTCCCTGTTCAACAAATATTACAGATACTGAATTAAAGGGAGTTTGCGAAAAAATAAAAGAAGTATTTTAAAGTAGGTTGTACGATGTTTATTTATTGTTGATCGCCGGCTGTGCCGATTCAACAACATCGAACATCGAACATCGAACATCGAAGAAAATGTATAAATTAGCCAAACGGATGATGGATATTTTAATTGCATCGCTTGCATTAATAATTCTGTCTCCCATACTTATTCCCTCAATTATAATCCTGTTATTTACTGGCGAGCATGAAGTGTTTTATTTTCAAAAAAGGATCGGCTATAAAAACAAAGTTTTCAATATCTGGAAATTTGCCACCATGGTTAAGGATAGTCCCAATATGGGTACCGGCGAAATAACTTTAAGAAACGATCCAAGGGTTACAAAATTTGGGAAGTTCTTACGCATTTCTAAAATAAATGAGCTGCCGCAGATCGTTAATGTTATCACAGGCAACATGAGCATCGTGGGGCCAAGGCCACTGATGGAAGTTAGTTTTAAACTATATCCGGAAAACGTACAGGCTGTTATTTACAACTGCAAACCTGGGATAACAGGCATTGGTTCACTTATATTCAGGGATGAGGAAAAGATTGTTTCAGAAGCGGAAGACCCCAAAGCCATGTATGTTACTATCTACCCATATAAAGGAACATTGGAACTTTGGTACCAGAAAAAAGCTTCACTTTATACAGATATTATCATCGTATTCCTTACCGCATGGTCAATTGTGTTCCCCAAAAACAAGCTGACAACAAAATTTTTTACAGACCTTCCTGTTCGCCCTTTTTAAGCAATTAAGTTAACTTTGCTAAACAATTTAAGGTTGCCGGTTGTTAGGACCTGAAAATCAAAATGAATGTACTCTTTCACTATTAAAGATCTGGAAAATTTATCGGGAATTAAAGCTCATACTATACGTATTTGGGAGCAGCGGTATTCGTTTTTGAAGCCAAACCGTACACAAACCAATATCAGGTTTTACAGTAGTGAAGAGTTAAAAACCATCCTGAATATTGCATTGCTGAACAAGTATGGGTATAAGATTTCACACATAGCTAAGCTGAATGATGGAGAGATTAATGAGAAAATTCTGTCGCTTAATCAAAATGAAGCCCAACAGGATCGAATTATTAATTCGCTTATCCAACATATGATTGACCTGGATATTAAAAATTTTGAAAAAACACTGGATGGTTTTATTGAGTCCAGGGGAATTGAAAAAACAATTTCACAGATTATTTTCCCCTATCTGGAAAAAATCGGCATTCTTTGGTTAACCAATCATATTAATCCTGCACAGGAACACCTGGTATCAAATATCATCCGGCAAAAACTAATTCTTGGCATTGAAAATGCGGATAATCCGGTTGAAATAAAAAAGTCGGTATTACTTTTTTTACCTGTAGGAGAATATCACGAATTAGGTCTTCTGTTCATGTACTATCTTCTGAAAGCTAAAGGTATTACAGTATATTACCTTGGGTGCAGCTCTTCATTGGATGATGTAGAATACGTAGCTAAATTAAGAAAACCAGACTATTTGTATACTCACTTAACCTCTGCTGGTCCTAAGTTTAACTTCAATAAGTTTGTTCTTGATGCAGGAAAAAGATTCCCCGATACTAAAATTGTAATATCCGGGCAATTGACTCAATCTTATCAAAAAAAGGCCTCTTCGTCTGTAATTTTTAGAAGATCTTATGCTGAGATCATGGATTTTGTTTCATCTTTCTGATTTTTTATATAGCCCCTTCAATCTTAATTCAACCTAACTTACTGGCTATCAATTTGTTTAATTTTTATTTAAAAAAATTAAACAAAAATGATTATTATTCGAAACAAATTGTTTAACTTTATGTTATAAACATTAAACAATAAATCATGTCAACAGTAGAATTTAACCAAACACTTATCAGTAATACTGAGTATTTAAAGCCATTTGCAATGACTTTAACACGGGATATGGAAAAGGCAAAAGACCTGATTCAGGACACTTTGTACAGGGCATTGGCAAATCGTGAAAAATACAACGACGGAACTAATATTAAGGCATGGATGTACACCATTATGCGTAATATATTTATTAATAATTACCGTCGAACTGCCAAGCAAAAAACTGTTTTCGACAATACTCCAAATGATTACCTGTTGGATTATAACCAGGTCTCTACAGAAAATTCTGCTGAAACTACATTGGGATTAAAGGAAATTAACGAAGCTGTTTATATGCTTCCCGAAATATTCAAAAACCCGTTCCAACTTTATTGTGAAGGGTATAAATACCACGAAATAGCTGATATTCTCTCGGAGCCGTTGGGAACAATAAAAAGCAGAATACATTTTGCCCGTAAACTGCTGAAAGAGCAGCTAAACAGGTTTTAGTAAAATTATACCCGGCAACACTGCTTGCTGTTGCTTCTGTTAACGTATTTTCGCACTTTGAAAAAAGCAGTAATTATAGGGAGTGGTTTTGCAGGTTTGTCGTCTGCATGTTTCATGGCTAAGGCCGGTTGGAATGTTACCGTTTTAGAAAAGCAATCAACTCCCGGCGGAAGAGCCAGGCAACTGAAAGAGGCAGGATTTATTTTTGACATGGGACCAAGCTGGTATTGGATGCCCGATGTTTTTGAACGGTTTTTTCATTGTTTTGGCAAAAAGGTCTCAGACTATTACCAGCTGGATAGGTTAGATCCTTCTTATCGTGTTTACTGGAAAGATGGGCCAATCGATATTCCGGCCAATTACGACGAACTTAAGAAGTTATTTGAAAATATTGAATCTGGCAGCGGAAGCAAGCTGGACAGCTTTATGCAGGAAGCGGTTTATAAATACGAAGTGGGTATTAATAAACTGGTGCATAAACCCGGGCAATCGTACAGCGAATTTTTAGACTGGGACCTGGTGAAAGGCGTTTTTAAATTGGATGTGTTTACATCCATGAAAAAACACATCAGTAAACATTTTAAAAACCCTAAGCTGCAGCAGTTGCTGGAGTTTCCGGTATTGTTTTTAGGAGCTTTACCTGAAAATACTCCTGCTTTATACAGCCTGATGAACTACGCTGATATAAAATTGGGTACCTGGTATCCACATGAAGGAATGTACAAAATTGTTGAAGGAATGCTTTCGGTGGCTGAAGAGCTTGGGGTAAAATTTGTTTTTAATAGTAATGTTTCTGAGATAAAAATCGCAAATGGCAAAGCGAAGTCTGTAGTTGCAGGCACGTCTAAAATCGAATATGATGCGGATGTTGTAATAGGGGCAGCCGACTATCATTTTATCGAAACAAAATTACTGCCTGAAAAATACAGAGTATATACTAATGAATACTGGGAGAAAAGGGTAATGGCACCCAGCTGCATTTTGTATTATATTGGGTTAAATAAAAAACTGGAAGGGGTTTTACACCACTCACTTTTTTTTGACAGCGACTTTGAAATACACGGGAAGGAAATTTACACAACAAAAAAATGGCCTGTTGATCCGCTGTTTTATGTTTGTACTCCTTCGGTGACAGATGAAACCGTTGCTCCTGCCGGCCACGAAAATTTATTTTTTTTAATTCCGGTTGCCGCGGGTTTACAAGGTGATACGGAAGAACTGAGAGATGCGTATTTTGAAAAAATTCTGGAAAGAATCGAAAAATATACCGGTCAGTCTGTAAAAGAAGCTATCATTTACAAAAAATCCTATTCGGTGAGTAATTTTGTAAATGATTACAATTCTTTTAAAGGAAATGCGTATGGACTGGCAAATACATTGATGCAAACGGCGAATTTAAAGCCAGCATGCAGGAGTATTAAGATAAAAAACTTATTTTACACCGGCCAATTAACTGTACCGGGGCCCGGAGTACCTCCCAGCCTGATAAGCGGGGAAGTAGTTGCCAGGGAAGCTACAAAGTATTATGGCTAAAAATATTAATAAAAAAACTTGTACTAAGGAATGATAAAGCTTTTCCATGATGTGAGTCAACAATGCAGTAAAGCAGTAACTGAAAAATACAGCACCTCATTCAGTAGTGCAATTAAATTACTGCATCCCGATTTGCGTGTCCCTATCTATAACATTTATGGATTTGTTCGCTTTGCCGATGAGATTGTTGATACTTTTCATCAGTACAAGAAAGAAGAACTACTTACTGAGTTTAAGAAAGATACCTATGCCGCAGTTGACAGAGGCATCAGTTTAAACCCAATTCTGCATAGTTTCCAGATAACTGTAAGGGATTATAATATCTGTCCCGATCTGATTGAATCTTTTTTCAACAGTATGGAAATGGATTTGAGCAACACGGAATATAACAGCAATGGCTATAAAGATTATATATACGGCAGTGCCGAAGTGGTGGGCCTGATGTGCCTTTATGTTTTTTGCGAAGGCGATAAGAATATGTACACCGATCTTAAGCCATCGGCGCAGGCATTGGGCGCAGCCTTTCAAAAAGTGAATTTTTTACGGGATCTGAAAGCTGATTACGAATTACTGAACAGGACATACTTCCCCGAAGTTGATTTTAACAACTTTACACCGAGTATGAAAAAGCAGATTGAAGAAGACATAGCAGCCGATTTTGAAAACGCTTACCAAGGAATTTTGAATCTGCCCACGAAGGCAAGATTTGGTGTTTATGTAGCATACAAATATTATTTATCGTTGTTTAAAAAAATTAAGCGTACTGCACCGGCAAATATTATGGAGCAGCGCATTCGTATACCCAATTATGGCAAAGCCTATATTGTAGCTAAAGCTGGATTAAGAAGGCAATTAAACTTATACTAACCGTATCACAGTTATGGATGTTATTTTGGTAGATGAACAGGATGTGCAAACGGGTACCATGGAAAAAATGGAAGTTCATCAAAAAGCCCTGCTCCACAGGGCTTTCAGCGTTTTTATATTTAATGAGAAAGGAGAAATGCTTTTACATCGGAGAGCCGATAGAAAATATCATAGCGGCGGTTTATGGACCAATGCCTGCTGCAGCCATCCCAAGCCAGGTGAAGAAACATTGGTAGCTGCTGAGGCACGTTTACAGGAAGAAATGGGTTTTCATGTACCGCTTAAGAAGGCGTTTGATTTTGTTTACAAAGCACCATTTGATAATGGGTTGACAGAACATGAATTCGATCATGTTTTTATTGGAACCTACGATGGAGAGATTAGTCCCAATATGGAAGAAGTGAGTGACTATTGTTTTAAATCAACAGAGGAAATAAATAGCTCCATCAATTCACATCCGCAGAAATATACCGAGTGGTTTAAAATTGCTTTTCCAAAGATGGAAGCGTATCTTCAAAAGCAATCGGGGAACTAATTATTGAGCAGAAAAACAATACGTGTTAAACAGCTTTACCAAATTTCAGATTGCAACAGCCATTGCTGTTTTGTTTCATACCATTGGCCTGGTAGGCTTATTGTATTTTGATAAGACATTTTTTCTGGCAGCAACACCTTTCAATCTGATGCTCTCGTTTGCCCTGTTGATATGGACTCAGCAGGAGAAAAATTTGCATTTTATTGTTTTTTTTATTGCCTGTTTTTTAGTTGGTGTTGCCGTAGAAATTGTCGGTATCAACACAGGCGTGCTTTTTGGCGATTATACATACGGAGATGTTCTGGGTTTTAAGTTTCAAAATGTACCGTTGCTGATTGGCATCAATTGGTTTATCATTATTTACTGCAGTGGTATCAGTATTCACACTTTGCTGATGAAGGCCATCAACCGCATATCGTCTGATAGCGGAAAGCCACCTACAGTGCTAAAAGCACTTTCAGTAATTGTAGATGGAGCAACGCTGGCTGTGTTTTTCGACTGGCTGATGGAACCTGTTGCCGTAAAGCTTAGCTATTGGGTTTGGAATGGCGACGGATCCATTCCATTCTTTAATTATATCTGTTGGTTCGTAATAAGTCTGCTACTGCTAACCAAATTTCATTTTGCAAAATTTAGTAAACAAAACAAATTCGCTGTAAATTTGTTACTTATTCAACTTATGTTCTTTTTATTACTGCGAACATTTTTGAATTAATCTTTTTTAATGAATTGGATTATTTACATAGCAATCACTTTGGGCACTTTCGTTTTAATGGAAGGCTTTACCTGGTGTCTGCACCGCTATGTAATGCATGGTTTTGGCTGGTACCTGCATAAAGATCACCACCAGAAAAATCCGGGTATTTTTGAAAAAAACGATGCATTCTTTTTGATTTTTGCCATTCCCAGCTGGCTGCTCATTATGTTCGGTGTTATTTATCAGCAATACTGGATGATCTGCATCGGCTCTGGTTTCACTTTATATGGAATAGCCTATTTTATTGTGCATGAAGTCATCATTCATCAGCGTTTAAAATGGTTCAGCCGCAGTAACAATACCTATGTGAGGGCAATTCGCTGGGCACATAAAATGCATCACAAACACCTTGAAAAAGAAGAGGGAGAAAGTTTTGGGATGCTTTGGGTGCATAAAAAATATTGGAATAAAGTAAGGGCCGACAAAAAGCGAATTGCCAAACAGCTTGATAGTGCCGAAGCGGTTTCTGTTTAATTTTCTTCACTTAAATATTTTGAAAGCCGTTTGGCTTATTTGCAGCTTTGAATCTTCAGTACACATATTTTCTTATTCTTGCGGCATCACTTGCTGGTCCGCTAGCACTAAGTTTTGATAAAAAAGTAGGATTTTATAAACTCTGGAAATATGTTTTTCCTGCGATGATTATTCCTGCGTTGGTGTACATTATCTGGGATTTGTATTTTACGCGGCTTGGTGTGTGGAGTTTTAATGAAAACTATATTACAGGTGTTAAGCTCTACGGCCTTCCGTTTGAGGAAATGCTTTTCTTTTTTGTAGTACCCTACTGCTGTGTATTTATCTATGCCTGTATCAGAGCCTATTTTCCAAATCTTGTAAATAAAAAAAGTTCGGATTGGCTTTTGAAGATATTAGCTACAGCACTGCTGATAACTGGAATTATTTATTTCGATAAATATTATACCGGCTGGACTTTTATTTTTACCGGTGGATTCATTCTGCTTATTTATATGTTCCGACCCTTTTTTAAAACCTTTGATGCGATTTCTTTTGTAGTTTCCTACGCAATCTGCCTAATTCCTTTTTTAATTGTAAACGGATTTCTTACTGCAATTCCTGTAGTGCAATATAATGATGCAGAAAACCTGGGCATTAGAATTTACACCATTCCTTTTGAAGATGCCTTTTATGGGATGCTGTTGATTTTGATGAATATTGCTTTCTATGAAAAACTAAAAAGTAGAAATTAAAACCTAAAAGTTAATGTCTTTGAAGTTTGCCTGTATTCGTCATCGGCAACGAATCTACAATCGTTAGCCGCTGCGGCGCTTTAAAAGCTGAAAGCCTTTTTTTACAGTAAGTAATTATGTCTTCTACATCAACAGTTGAACCGTCATGTAAAACAATTTCGCCTTCAATAATTTGTCCCAGCAGTTTGTGCGGACTGCTGCTGATACGTGCCTGCTTAATTTCCGGTATCATTTCCAAAACCGCTTCTACTTCTTCCGGAAAAACCTTCATGCCGGAAATATTGATTACAGATTTTAACCGGCCTTCAATTTTAATTAAGCCATCATCAGTTTTAGACGCATAATCGGCAGTTAAAAAATATCCGTTTTGTAAAACCTCTTTTTGTAAGATGGGCGGTACAAGGTAGGCATCAAACATGCCCGGCCCTTTTATTCCTAAGTTACCTATGCTACCATTGGGTAAGGGCTGATTATTTTCATCTAAAACATCCACGGTATACCCCGGTTGTGCATACCCAACGGCTTCGGGATGTTCGGCCGATTTTGTATAGTTTAAAATCGGTAAACCGATTTCAATAATGCCATAAGCCTGGCTCACATTCAGTTTAAATCTTTCCTTAAAACTTATACATGTATCAGCCGCAATGGCGGCCGAAGTAGAGATCACTTTTTTTATTGAAGGCATCTGTTCATTCCCTGCATCGTTGGCCAGTAATCTTATCTGTACCGGCGACGCATATAGTAAAGTTCCTTTATGCCGGTTTGTAATTTCAATAATATTTTTAGCCAGGAAATCTTTGGCTACTGCAATAGCTGCGCCAAACTTCATATATAGAATGATGGATACAATAAAGTGGTAAGCCATTGGCAACACCCATATAACGGTATCCAATGGCCCAAGTTGCAATCCGTTATTGGCAGCAACGATTCTTTCTAAAACGGATTGATGGGAAATAATAACACCCTTCGATTTTCCGGTGGTGCCCGAAGTAAACCGTATAAATGCAGGTTGAAGAACAAATGGAGCAAACGCGACGCTTTCAGGAACATGGGTAAATGCAAAGCGGAAAGCACCTTGCTGTAGAGGTAACAACGTTTCAATGCTGTCCAGCGGCTGAATTCCTGAGCGATCATCAATAATAGCGTGCAATTTCGCCTGCTCCAAAATATCATCAATTTCGGCTTTCTTCAGTTGCGGAGACAGAGGCATTACTGCCGCACCCGTTCCAATAGCTCCAAAAATTCCAATGATGAACTGCCTTCCATTGCCTGCCATCACACCTATACCCATTCCACTTTTTATTCCCAGGCGAATTAATTCAATTCGTAATTTTTCTGATTCGGTAAATACTTGAAGAAAATTTATCGTTCCCTGCTCATCATGCACAGCAGGATTCGTTGGCCATTTTTCTGCAGCTTCTTTCAGTATTTCATAAACCGGCAAATCGTTCATCTGGCAAAAATACTCATATTTGATCGGTTTGAATTTGTGCAACTGCATCAGCCATTGAAATATCAGTTGCTGCGGCTGCGGCTAAACAGCCAGCCGCATAGCCGGTTTGCAAACAAATACCCATTACCCTGGCACTGGCAATAGCGGCATCGGTTGCGGAAATATTCCGTCCAGCAAAAAATAAATTATCAATATTTTTTGATTGAAGACAACGGGCAGGTATCTGGTAAAAATCATCAACATCAATAAAACGCATACTCACTCTCCGATTTTGCCCCCATTCCTCAATGGGCCATGAAGCGTTAGCAATGGCATCATCAAATTTTTTGCACTGCAGCACATCTTCTTCGGTAAGAATATATTTTCCTGTGCTGCGCTGGCCGATACGGGTCCCAACGTCGGGAGCTATACTTTTTACAACAGCGTTTTTAAAAACCTCGACATGCGATATCAGAAACTGCGAAAGGTTTTCTACAAAACTGCGGGCAACGGTTTTTAGCTCTGGAATATTTCCTGGCGCATAAGTAACGACGAGTGGTATGCCCACTTTAAAACTCACGGTATTATTTTTTAGCGAACCCGGAACAATATATACCCTGTCGTAAAACCCTGCCAGTTCTTCCCTGTCAATAGCCAGTCTTACCGCCTTCATCACAATCATGCCTAGTCTGCCTTCATTCGTTTCATCGATACCTGTCATGGTAAATATTTGTGCCGCTGCCTGATAAACTTCGCTTTCAATTAAAGGCAAACCGGCAGCTCTGCTGATACTACTGCCACCAGAGCAATCAATAATAGCTTTTACCTGAATGTTAATTGGATTGCCTGCTGCAATAACAGATACTGAAACAATTTTATCATTTACAGTTTGAACAGTTTTTAATACTGAATTGAAATAGTTTGTCACGTTGTTTTTATTCAACAGATCAATAGAAACATTTTTAAATGCTTCAATATCGTAGGGTAAATAATGCAGCCCATCCGCATTATATAGCGGGCTTGTGTTTGATTTTATTTGCAGCAATTCTGCAAATTCTCTGGCAAAACCTCTTACAAGATATTCTGCATTTTCTTTTTTATTGAATTTATGCAATCCGCAAACTGTACCTACTTCTGCAGCGGTTGCTTTGCCGCCGGGGTAGGCATTACGTTCTATCAAAACGACACGCAACCCTTTACGAACCACTGCTATGGCAGCTGCAATACCGGCAGAGCCTCCACCCAGCACAACAACATCGGTATGTAAATTGGATTCCATTAATGATTGGCAAGTAAAACTTTTTTTATTTTTTCTTCAATTAAAACTAACTCATTATTGTTGATAATTTCAGGCGAATACGCAATATTCAAATTCAGTAGTTCATCATGCTTTAAGAAAACGAAAGTCAGTCCCGGTGGATAAGTAAGCGCCGGAATCATGTTGATATTTTTTATTGTTTCGCCAAATAAAGATTTAAGGTCATTAAAATTATCGCCGGTTGAAGTATATAAGAAACTGGCAAAAACACCTCTGTTGGTATTGTAAATTAAAAAGTAATACAACCAGAGTGGAGCATGACGCATCATTTTAAGAAACATGCTGTATTTCCTTGGAATCTCATTTTTTATCTGTTCAGTCATTTGTTTACTCAAACATGTTACCGTTTGCAACACAGTACTTAGTTCAGATTGTGGAATACGATAAAATAAAAATGAAACCGAGTTAGATATGACCGGCCCGGCAGCTCCTCTCAACCTCCCGTCATAAGGAACTGGTATCCACAGATCACCTGCTTTGTTTCTTTGCTGATTAAGTTTGTGTATTACATGCGAACAACAGGCAACTAAATATAATGTAGGCCCAAAACGTGAACCGCTTTTCAGCGCATTTTCATGTATTTGCTTAGTTTCATCAGCGTTGAATGAAATGACTTTTGTACTTGTTTTTCCATCACCCGCTTTTGTGGCAGAATATGCAACAGAACTTACTGGCGCCGTTGCAGAAATCCTTACAAATTTTTTAATCTTGTACATATTTCTGATATGCGCAACGATACTATGTTTTTTTTCTATGTCAGGAAAAAGTATATCAAAGCTTTGTGCTTTATTTTCTGAAAGCTGATTTAAGTGTTCAAAAAGTAAAGAAGTTCCTTTTGCATCCAACAGTATATGATTCCACGACAATACAAACGCACAGGCACCGGATGGATAATAAATCAAGTCGGCTTCAATAAATCTTTCTGACGTAACAGTAATATTTCTGTTTAAAATATTTTCGGGAATTTCACTTTCATTTATTACCTGATGCTCCAGCAAAATAATTTCTCTTCCTTCATCAATGTATTTCCAAAATGGCGGACTAACCGGAGTTCCATATTTAAGTTTGATATTACAAAGCCAATAAATAATAGCCGAACTTTTTAATAAGGATTCTATTCGTGTAAACTCCAATGCATTACTGAAATAGAAAATCTTCCGCATAACATTGCCACCGGCGCCATGTTTTTTTGCATGCTTATCCAGTACAAGATGAAAACAGTCGGCACCGCTTAGAGTTACTTTTTCAGGAAGATCAGCTTTATTAAAAGATAGCATATCAATTATCGTTAATTCGTATCAGGCATAAGCTCCAGCACAGTTGCGGATAATGATTGCAGGGTATTGAAGTTATCTGGTATTAATTTTTCATCGGGTATAGCTACGCCAAATTTGCGTTCGATGAAAAGGATTATTTCTACAGTTGAAAAAGAATCAATACCGGCCTTTTTTAAATTAGTGGCCGCATCAATATGAACAGACTTATCCAGGATATTTTTTTCAATATAGTTTTTTATTTCTGCTATGATCATATCTGCATTCATAAATTAAATGTTTCTTTTTTTATGGTTGACCAGGTAGGATATTGCCATCATGAGAAAAAAGAATCCCATTAGCTTTGATGCATCTGTCAAGATATCTGCAACGCCGCCACCTCGTAAAAATAATTTATAAAAACCCTCCAGCGACCAATTTAGTGGCGAGAAGGAACTGATATTACGCATAACCTCTGGCATTACATAACTGGGTACCCAGATACCGCCAAGCGCCGACAGTAATAAGATGGACAAAGAGCCCATTATAGCAGCCTGGTGATCGGTTGTAGCTAATGTGCCAACCATAACACCAAAACCAGTAGCCGCAAATGAAGTAGCCAATGTTAAAATAAAAATACCCATCATGCTGTTGCCTAAAACCAATGCAGGTAAACCCATTGTTGGGAGCAGGTATTTGCCAACTGCAAGCATCATCATAAACTGGATCAGACAAACCATCAGGTATACAATGATCTTCCCATTCACCAACAGCAAATAGGGTGTTGGCATAGTATGCAATCTGAAAACACTGCCTTCGGTTTTCTCTTTTAGAATACTGTTCGACAAAGGAATGGCAATAAAGAACATCGCAAAAATAGTCCAGGCGGGTACATTATGTTGCACCGCATTCGGAACGATCTGATCTGTTGCTGTAGATGCATAAATCTCTTTGTACCGGATGATCTGCGATTTCTGGTACGAATTCTTTGGCGGATTTTCTTTATCTGGAATTACTTCGGCAATCTGTTCCGAAAAGGCCTGGAACATGATTTTTGTTTTTACTTCCGAAATAAATTCACGCAGGTTACTGGTAACGGCATTTAAAAAAGATTTTTTCGCAACAGGATCAATAAGAATAGTGATCTCTACGGAGTCCTGTTGTTTGTGCAAGCTGTCGGCACCATTTAATGTTTCATCAACCAGCGTTGATACATTTTTGCGAATGGAAGCCGTAGCTCCTTTCGGAATAACAATACCTACTAAAAACTTTCCTTCACTTACGGCTTTCTGCGCAAGTACTGCAGTAGCAGGCTTTCCGTCGATACTGTCGCTGAGATAACAAAGTTCGTTTGATAACAAGCCTTCTCTTATCTGATAACCCAGCGAATCATTATCGTCATTTACAAAAACAATAGGAATACCTTTTTCATTGATGGTTTTAAAAGCTGAATCCTGTATCAATGTCATCACTAATATTAACGCAACCGGCATAATGAATAAAACAGAAAGTCCTACTTTGTCTCTCAACAAAAGCAGGATCTCTTTTTTAACCGTAGCCAGCAATTTGTTCAACATCAGTCTCTCAGTTTTCGGTTGGTTAAGTTTAAAAACACATTTTCTAAAGTAACAGCACCGTTGTTGTTTTCTATTAATTCTGATGGCGTTCCTTGTGTTAATATTTTTCCATGGTCAATAATAGAAACCCTTGTACAAAAATGCTCTGCTTCTTCCATGTGATGAGAAGTATATATGATTGTGGTACCTGCTGCATTAATCTCTTTTAAATGTTCAATGATTACATTGCGGCTTTGTACATCCACACCAACGGTTGGTTCATCTAAAAATAAAATTTTGGGATTATGTAAAACACCTGCAATCAAATTAACTCTTCTTTTCATTCCACCCGAATAAGTTGATACCTGCCTTTTGGCAGAATCTTTCAATCCCAGTTTTTCCAGCCAGATTTCAATTTTATCTTTCAGGTCTTTTCCATACAAACCATACATGCTCCCGTAAAAGGTTAAATTTTCACGGGCCGTTAAAGTTGGATACAGCGCAATATCCTGCGGAACAATACCAATTATGGGCTTTATCGTGTTGAGCTGTGTGCCCAAACTTTTGCCATCAATCGTCACCTGTCCGCTGGTTGCCGGAAATAATCCACAAAGAATAGATATAGTAGTTGTTTTACCTGCTCCATTTGGGCCAAGCAACCCAAAAATCTCATCCCGGTTTATAGTAAACGAAACTCCATTCACTGCCGGTTCATCGGCATGTTTAAATGTCTTGGTTAAATTTTCTATTTTTATAATAGCCGAATTGCTCATATAAAAGGTAAACCGGAATGCTGTTGCAGTAAAAAAAAGCAGTTAGTCTGGTTAAAAATTTTATCGTGCAAATTTAAAGCAAATAAGCCGCCCAGCCCGCTTTTATTTAATTAAATCGGTTGTTATTTTGGCAGATAAAAGGCAAAGCGGAATGCTGGGCCCTGGATGCACACTGCCTCCGCAGAAATATAAATTCTTTATATCTTTTGAAAAATTAGCATGGCGCAAAAATGCTGCAAACTTATTATTGGAACTGTTCCCATAGATAGCACCGAACGCACTTGAGGTTCTGCTTTCAATGACTCTTGGATCAAATACCATTTCGCTTTCAATCAGCGGCCTGATATCGGTTCTTAAAACACGGTTTATTTTCTGGATCATATTTTCACGGGCTTCCGTGATAAACATATCCCAATCCTGTCCCTGGTTGTTGGGCACATTGATAAAGGAGAACCAGTTTTCACAACCTGGTGGAGCATCTGACGGAGTATGTTTGCTGGTGATATTTAAGTAAATGGTAGGATCGTGATAAATTGATTTTTTGGCGAAGATGGTATTAAACTCTTCTTCATAATTTTCGCTGAAGAGAATATTATGCAAACCCAGTTCTTTAAATTCTTTCTTAATTCCCCAATAAAATATAATGCCGGAACTTGATTTTGGTTGATCTAAAGTTTTTGCCGGCCGTTTTATAGCTGGCATCAGTTTTTTATAGCTGTTGTAAACATCCATATTGCTGATGACGGTATCAAAATTTGTGACACCTGAATCTGTTCTTAAACCTTTTATTTTTTTGTTCTCGATCAGGATTTCTTTCACTGGCGTAGAGAATTTAAATTCAACCCCAATATCTTTTGCAAGCTTTACTAAAGAAGATGTAATGCTGAACATACCACCCTCGGGGTAAAAAGCACCTTTTACAATTTCAACGTGTGCAATCACATTTAAAGTAGCAGGGGATAAATACGGACTGGAGCCATTATACGTTGCATAGCGGTTAAAAATCTGCACCAGTCTTGAATCCTTAAATGCTTTTTGGTTGGCCCCGGCCATGGTATCAAATGCTCCTATTTTCCCAAAATTTAAAATACCTTTTGCCACGGGCCACGAAAAAAAGTTTTTAAGGCGATGCAGGGAATTTTTTAAGAAGACTTCATCAGTAAGATTATATATCGTTTCGGCCTTGTCCAGATATTTGATGATATCCTCTTTTTTATCTTTTGTTTTTTGAGCAAGCTGTTCTGCAAATTTTTCTTTACCATGATAGGCATCTAAAGCAGTTCCGTCTTCAAAAAAATATTTATAAACCGGGTCAAGCGGGATATAATTAAAATGATCACGTGGATTTTGACCAGAAAGCAAAAACAGTTCATCAACGTATTGAGGCATCGTAAATACCGATGGGCCCATATCAAACCGGTAACCATCCTTGCTTTCTGAAGAGCATTTACCACCGGGGAACGGGTTGGCTTCAAAAACGGTTACTTTGTGACCTTTATTTCGCATGCGGATGGCAGCACCTAATCCTGATACGCCTGCGCCAATCACCGCACAGGTTTTATTATTTTCTGTAATCATAATCTTGCTTGCGGCAAAATTAGTTGATTTCGGCTTTTCATTTTATTGAAAACAGTTTTTTAAAGAAGTAGAGCAAATTCCCTTTCGTTGCAACAGGAGATGCTGCAGAATCAATCAAATGTTGGCGAATTCAGGCGCTGATGCCTGCGTCCAGAATCCCTTCTCCCAGATCCTCTTCAGTGTAAATGTAAGTTGGCTTTTTAGCTATTGTCTTCAGTTCGTCGGGCACTTGTGATGTGAAATGGTTCATTATTTATTTTTTTATTGTTTTGGATTTATTATTCCTTAAACGGTAAATGTCAGTGTTTTATTATTTGCTGGTTGTCAAGGCCTGGTTATCTCACATTAACTAATTCCTCCCACCGTGTAGTGTACAGCTGGCTTTTCTTATCCTGGCGCATGTTCCAGCCGGTTTTGGTGCCCAGGCTGGCGAATTTTAACAGATCATTTCGTATGCCGAAGTTGATGTTGTCGATAGTTTCCATCAGTACTTTTTCGTTGGAGTGAACAACCTTTGCAAATAAATTAAACTGTATCGCATCTTCCGGCACAATATCGTTTACTATAACACCGGCCTTTATATATTTGTTTCCTTCTTTGTAGAGACCCTCCACCAGCGGCATGGCATGAGCAATCAACAAATTTGTTGCTGAAGTGGCAAAAAGTAAAATTGAATACAATGAACTTCTGGCAGGTTTGTATTCGTATGCGTTGCTATAATTATTGGTTACCAGGAACACGGTTATGGTTGTAGCGGCAGATTTTTGCCTACGCAGCTTTTCGGCTACCCTTGTTACATAGGTAGCCACGGCTTCCTTTATTTCCTTCAATTCATAAACGGGTTTCCCAAACATGCGACTGGTGCCAATTATTTTTTTTGTTTCCAACGCAGTTTTCATTTCAATGCAAGACTCGCCACGCAGTTCCTTTATCAGCCTCACACCAACAACACCGCCCAGGTTTTTTCGGGCCCAGCCTGCGCCCATGTTGCGAAGGTCCCAGCCTGTATTGATATTATGCATCCGTAGTTTTTTCGCACTGGCACTTCCCACTCCCCAAATTTCTTCTATCGCAATATTCTGCAGGGCCTTTTTTTGCTGCTCCGGCGTGTGCAGAATCATCACTCCTTTTGTGCCGGCTTTATCTTTTTTGGCGAGTTTGTTGGCAACTTTTGAGAGTACCTTTGTTGGCGCCACGCCGATGGAAACCGGAATACCGGTCCACATTTCTGTTGTTTGTTTTAAAAAAAAAGAATACTCAAGCAGTTTATTCTCTGCAATTCCCGTAAGGTCTAAAAAGGACTCATCAACCGAGTACACTTCCACATGCGGCGAATGCCGTCGCAGGGTTTCCATCACCCGCCAACTCATATCGCCATACAAATAATAATTACTTGAAAAAACGGCGATATTATTTTCTTCAATTTCTTTTTTATGCTGATAATAGGGCCCCGCCATTTTTATTCCCAAAGCTTTTGCCTCATCAGATCGGGATACAATGCAACCATCATTATTGCTGAGTACAACAACGGGTTTGCCATGTAACGAAGGCTGGAAGAGCCGTTCGCAGGCAGCGTAAAAACAATTACAATCTACAATGGCTTTCATCACATACTCTTAATAGTATAGGTAACAACACCCCAAATCACCAGGTTGCTAAACTCGGTTGCTTCAATGGGCGAAAGTTTTGGCGTTTCGGGAATCAGGCGCAGGCGGTTCACCGTTTTCTCATAGCGGCGTATTAACATTTCGCCATCAATAACGGCGATTACAATTTTGCCGTTCTGCGGTTTAATGCTGCGATCAACGATTACAATATCGCCATCGTGTATGCTGGCGTTAATCATACTGTTACCGCTCACCCGCATGAAATAGGTGGCTGGTTTGTTGCCGATGAGCTGTTCGTTCAGATCAATTCCCCGTTCCATATAATCATCGGCGGCAGCGCCAAAGCCGGTGGCGTTGGCAGTAACAACTTCCTTTTGGGTAAACTCCTTGCTGCCACGATACCCGGCGCTGTAAAAATCTTCTAATTCCATAACCTGAATTTTTTTATTTCACCCGAATAACGGGAAGATTTGTTTTGTAAAAACTAATTTAATTAGTAAATTTATACTAAATAATTTGGGAAACAAATTTTTCATTTCAAAATTGAACCGTTATGAAAATGCCATTGAACTTACCTGGTCATCAGATTTATGAATACCTGCTGGTGATAGATCCTCACGAAGAGTTGCGGCATAAAATTGAAAAAAGACGGTTGCAGCTTACACAAAAATACTGTGTTCAGCAGCCACAGGCTGGAAGGCCACACGTATCGTTGGCAAGATTTACAGCTTTGAAAATGACGGAGCAAAAAATTATTGACCGCCTGAATTGGATTGCTATGGCAGAGAAGCCTTTTGTTGTTGAATTGAAGGATTATGGAAGCTATCCAATGCATGCGATCTTTATCGGGATAGGCAACCAGCCCCGGGTTTTGCAATTAATAAAGAACCTGAAGCAGGCGAGGCGGTTGATGAAATCGGGTGGAGAAGACCCGCATTTTTTGCAGGACCCGCAGATTGCTTTGGCCGGTAGACTGCCCAAAGAAAAATACCTCGAGATCATGAAAGAATACCTGCATAGAAAATTTACAGGAAAATTTATCGCAGATGCTTTTTTGTTGCTGCGAAGGGCAACGAATGAAAGGCGTTACCAGATCGTAAAGCGATTCGAATTTCAATGCCTGCCTGTTAATGCAGCCCAAGGGGTTTTATTTTGACAGTGCCAATTCGGGATAGGTCAACGGTTCAATCGTTTGGGGTACGTTGCTGTTTTCGGTTCGGGAGGTGATTCGTTTGCTGATGGTATGATTCTGCATCCTGCCTTCAGGAAAAGGAGAAAAAAATGATTGAATTTCTTCTTTAGTTAAATCAGGGCTCAACCATTTTTTGTAACGATTGGGAGCGATGATAACAGGCATTCTTTTTTTGAGGTTGTGAATTTTTTCCATCATCGGGTTAGCATCGGTGGTGAGGATTGAAAAACTATTGATGAGCTCGCCGGTGGTTTTATCAACCCAGGCAGCATAAATTCCGGCAAAGCAAAACAATTCGCCATTTTTTATTTGAATGAAATGTGGATATTTTTTTTTCTGAAAGTCCATCCATTCAAAAAAACCATCGGCAATGATGAGGCATCGGTTGTTTGGGATATAGGAACGGAATGATGGCCTTTCGAAAATGGTTTCGGAACGTGCATTGAGGGTTTGTGTTTTAAGTTTATCAGCATCGGCTTTGGTTTTTACCCAGTGTGGAATTAATCCCCAATTAAAAAGTTGAATCTGATCAGGTTTTTTCTGGGTGATGACAGGCATCTGCAAAAAACTAAAACCACTGGCATGAAAAACTGGTGTCCATTCGTCGTCCCATTGCACACCCAATTGAATCTCAATTTCGGCTTTCTCTTTTGTTAAGGCATAATGAAAACACATGTAATAAAAATATGGCAAATAAATTAAAACAGGATGCGGTTGTTATAAAGGCAGTAATTCAAAATGAATCGGGCCAATATATTCATGGCCGTGGCGCCCAAATAAATACGCCAAATAAATTTCTGAAAACCTTTACTTCAAAAAAAGATGTGGAGGCCATTGATGACTGGGAAGAGACCAATGCAGTTACGAAATACATCGTCAGCGATGCAAAATCCATTGTAAACAAAATTGAAAGTGCCGATGTTGGCATGATGTACAGTATGAATCCTTACGCCGGTTGCGAACATGGTTGTATTTACTGCTATGCCCGTAATGTGCATGAATACTGGGGTTACAGCGCCGGCATAGACTTTGAACAAAAGATCATTGTTAAAAAAAATGCCCCAAAACTGCTGCGTAAATTTTTGATGCATACCAAATGGGATGCCACACCCATTATGCTCAGCGGAAATACAGATTGCTACCAACCGGCCGAACAAAAATTCAGATTGACCCGGCAGCTGCTTGAAGTCTGCAACCAGTTTAATCAACCGGTTGGCATACTCACCAAAAATTCCTGGATATTGAAAGACAAGGATATTTTGCAGGAGATGGCCGGAAAAGGAATAGTTTCCGCCATGGTTTCGGTTACAACATTTAATGAAGACCTGAGAAGAATAATGGAACCACGCACAACCACCGCCAAACAAAAATTAAAAGTGATTGAAGAACTGAGCAACGCAGGAGTAAGAATGGGAGTCATGATGGGCCCAATGATACCCGGATTGAATGAACATGAAATGCAGCGTATTATGAAAGGGGCGGCAGATGCCGGTGCAACATTTACAGCCTATACTTTTATCCGTTTGAATGGCGCTTTGAAAATTTTATTTCATGACTGGCTGTATAAAAATTTACCTGACCGGGCAGAAAAAGTGTGGAGCCTGATTGAACAAAGTCACAACGGAAAAGTAAATGACAGCCGCCCGGGTTTACGCATGCGTGGCGAAGGAAATATCGCTGATATAGTGGCGCAACAATATAAAAAATATGGGAATTTGTATAAGATGAATGCGGAGGAGTGGAGTTTGAATACAAAAATTTTCAGGCGGCCGGGGCAGCAGGGAAAATTGTTTTGATCTTTTGTGTAATAAAAATTCTTTCTGCATCCTGTAAAAAATATTGGTTATGCAGAAAATATTCCTACCCCTTCTTTTTGTTTTTTTATTATTTACAGAAAGCACCGCACAGCGCCGACAATTTGAATTTAGAGAAACTAATTCCCGTCAAAGATTATTTGACCAGGCTGTGCAATTGAAAACATGCAAAATTTCTATTGAAGCAAATTCTTTTATTGCTACAACAGTTATTGAAATGGAATTCTATAATCCAAAAGATCAGGAAGTAGAAGCCCGTCAGCTGTTTAATTTAAACCGCGGACAGGTGATAACCGATTTTTACCTGGACCTGCATGGTAAGTATCGTGAAGGCAGTATTGAAGAACGCTGGAAAGCAAATCAGGCCTATAACAGCATTGTTGGTAAGAGGATTGACCCTGCCTTGTTACAAATGAATGGCCAAGATCAATACAGTCTTAATATTTATCCGGTGTCAGCCAAAAGCAGCCGTAAAATAAAATTTATCATTACTCAAATGATGAAAGCCGAAGGCTCAAAACTCATTTATGATCTTCCGCTGAATTTTTCAGGTAATACATCTTTATTTAATCTTGAAATCAAAATTAAAAATCCAGCATCAATACCATATGCAAACAAAGGTATTTTAGAGAATCATTTTTTTGAAATGCGTAATCGTTCAGCCTCGTTCTCGTTGCAATCAAATAATATAACGCTTAACAAACCTGTTTCTTTTTCCATTAACCAGTTTACGAATGAACCGCAAATTTGTATCAGTAAGCAAAATGGTGAAACCCATTTTATGATGAGGTTGTTTCCTGATGTACCGGCATTTTACAAATCCACTCCCAAAGCCATCAATGTTTACTGGGATGTTTCTCTATCGGGCAAAGAGCGGAATTTAATGAAGGAACTTGACTATCTGGAAATGTACATCAACGAAAATGAAATTGATAGAACCACTATTATTCTGTTCAACCATCAGTTGCAGGGAACAATTGTTTACAATAGGGTAGACAACGATTTTAAAGCCGTTCGTAATTTTCTAATTGGACACAAATATACAGGAGCAACTAATCTGGATAATCTTAATTTCAGAAATGTGATGGCAGACAGGATTCTTCTTTTTTCAGATTGTGTTAATTCTTCGGGTATGGGGCAACCTATGGCAGGAGCGGTGCCGGTTAACTGTATCATATCTACCTGGAATTATAATTATGAATGTGTAAAAAAAGTGATTGGTAATTCCGGCGGTTCGCTTATCATCCTGAACAATACGAATGTCATCGATGCAGTTAAAAGAACGGATAGCGCCGAAAACTTCTTGTATAAATTTAACACAAGTCATATCATGTTAAATGAAACTTTCCCAATCAGGTTGGGTAAAAATATTTTGCTGAGCGGCACCATCAATCAACCTGATAACCTCGAGTTGATATATGGAAATAACACAAGCCTGGCCAAATCGGAGAATTATTTTTTGTCACCCGGTGAAATTTGCGACATCGATTCTTACAGGAAAATGCGGATGTTGAAAATTTATGATTCGCTGATGTATGACGAAGGCAGACGATATTACAACTGGCAGCATATTATCGTATTTGGCCTGACAGAGAAAGTAGTGACTCCGCAAACATCCTACCTTGTTTTGGAACGGATTGAGGACTATATCAATTACAAAATAGCACCTCCCAAAGAGCTTGAGGAAGCCTGTGCCGAGAGAAATTATGTTTATAGATCTGAAAATAAGATCAGGGCAATGAAAACATTTACCGAACAGGATGCTTTGGCAAATGTTATAAATAAATACAATGCCCGTATATACTGGTGGGACAAAAATGCAGCCTTGATTGATTTGAACAATCTTGAGCCGCGTAGTAAAAATGTAGAATCAGCCGGTAACAGAACAGTAGCAAAATCCCCGGTAAACAGCGACAACAATTTTGCAGAGACAGTTTCAAGAGGAACAAGCGGCGACTTAAAGGAAGTTGTGGTAACCAGCGCTTTTGGAATTAAGCGTACGGCAAGAAGTAATGCATCAAATGTGCAGAATTTAACCGCAGATCAGGTGAATACAATCCGCCAGACAAATATTAATAATGCATTGGCAGGGAAAGTTGCAGGTACCCAGGTGAGAAGTCAGTCATCTGCAAAACTTGGAGCTGAAACGATAGTGCGCCTGCGTGGAGAAAACGGACTGGGTGCAGGTATTGGTGCATTATATGTACTTGATGGAACTATTATGCCTGATGCGTCGGCTATTAATCCGGATGATATTGAAGACTATTCTGTCTTACAGGGTCCGGCAGCCGCAGCTTTGTTTGGCCCCGATGGTGCCAATGGTGCTATTGTTATGACAACCAAACGTGCACAAAAAGGTTATCCACGGCAATTTTACGCATGGACTGAATACAAATTGAGCGGCTGCTTAGATGAAGTATACCTGGAGCAGATAAAAAATACGACGGAGAATAAAATGTTATCTACCTATCAAAAACTTGAGAACAAATACCAGTTGGATGTTGGCTTTTATTTCGAAATGGCAAATTTCTTTTTTGAGAAAAACAAAATTGAAAAGGCACAGGAAATTATTTACAATGCCATCGAACTTTGCGGTGGCAGTACCGATGGATTGACTCTTGCGGCTTATATGTATGAAAGCTGGCATTGGTTCGTTAAAGCCATCGAAGTTTATAAGGAGATCCTTGATAAGGATGAAAATAACCTGTCGGCAAAAAGAAATCTTGCACTGGCCTATTTTCAAAATAAAGATATTGAGGCTGCAGTTAAAACCTATTATTCAATTATCTCAGCTACATCAAACGACAGCTACAATAGCGGCTTGAAAGACAATGCACTTGCCGAGATGAATGCGATCATTGCGATGCATAAGAATGATTTGGACATTTCGTATATCAATCATAACCTGGTAAGGGTAATGCCGGTTGATCTTCGTATTACACTTGAAAGTAATTACAGTTACACCGGTAACACCCAGTTTATTGAACCCGGCAACAGCAAATGTAACAGTATGAACCCGTTTACAACAAACGGCGGACGATACACAAGTAGTGATTATTACAGAAGCTACAATTACAATTATGTGCTGAACGAGTATAGTATCAGAAATGCTGTGGCGGGTAGATACAGGATAAAAGTAGATGCTCATAATCTCAATTCATATGCTTCGCAAATACCTATGTATGTCAGGGTAATAACTTTCAAAAACTTCCAGAAGGACAATATGGAAATGCAGGTAAAAATATTTGATTTGGATAACCAGTATGGGGTTGTGGAATTAGACGAAGTTAAGTGGTAGACAAATCCCTTTGAAAATGGACAACTCCGGTATTCTTGCCGGAGTTTTTTGTTTAGTCAACCTCACCAGCGCTCTGATAAAAAAATTCTATTTTTACCCGAATAAAAAAACAGAATGCCTTTAAATATTGAAAAAATAAAAGAACTCTTCTCTTCTTTCACTAAAGCAGAAATTACAGGCATTGATAAACTGCCGCAGGCAGGAAGTGAGCGGCATTATTACCGCATTCACACGCCAGAGAAAACTTTTATTGCTACCTACGGTACCAATCTGAAAGAGAATGAAACTTTTATTTATTTCTCCAATCATTTCAAGACAAAAAAATTGTCGGTGCCCGAAATATTCTGCATCAACGCCGGAAAAAATATTTATTTACAGGAAGATTGTGGAAACGTCTCACTGCTCGACAAGCTGGAAGAAAAAGGGTTTACTGATGAAGTTTACGGATTGTATAAAGAAAGTCTCGAACAGGTTGCAAGGCTGCAGATAAAGGGCCACGAAGAACTGGATTACAGCAAATGCCTCACCAATGCAAGTTTTGGAAAACAGGCCATCATGGCCGATCTGTTGTATTTTAAATATTATTTTTTGGATGCTTTGCGCCGGCCATACGACAAACAAAAGTTGATAGATGATTTTGAAGCGCTGAGTAATTACTTGTCACATTCCGAGTACCAGTTTTTTATGTTCCGTGATTTTCAAAGTCGCAATATCATGGTTGATAAAAGCAACGCTGTTCATTTTATCGACTACCAGGGAGGTATGCAGGGAGCTCCGCAGTATGATGTAGCTTCATTATTATGGCAGGCAAGGGCTAATTTACCTGATGACTGGAAACAAAGACTGTTGGAAGATTACATGCAGGCTTTTGAAAAGATTATTGGCACTTCAATCGACAAAGCTGCTTTCAGGAGTCAGTACAACGGATATATATTAATACGCTTATTACAGGTGTTGGGTGCGTATGGCTTTCGTGGATTATTTGAACGCAAAGCGCATTTCTTAACAAGCATTCCGCTGGCCCTTCAAAATCTGAAATGGTTTGTAAATAATCAGAATGTAGGAATTTCAATTCCCGAGTTTAAAAAAGTACTCGATATATGCATCAGCGAGGAAGTGATCAAAGAATTTACTCCGGTTAGGGCAACATCAGCAACACCATTAACGGTAAAAATTCAAAGCTTCTCCTATTTAAAGAATGGGTATCCAAAAGATGAAACCAAAAACGGTGGAGGCTATGTTTTCGATTGTCGTGGCATTTTAAATCCGGGAAGGGTGGAAGAGCATAAAACACAATCGGGGCAGGATAAGCCTGTGAAAGATTATTTAGAACAGCAAACCAAGATGCCGGAATTTTTGATCAACGTGTATAATATTATAGACATCTCGGTTGAAGATTATATTAATAGAGGTTTTGAAAGTCTGATGATAAATTTTGGATGTACTGGAGGCCAGCATAGAAGTGTATATGCTGCCGATGCTCTTGCCAGACATTTGAAAAATAAATTCGGAGTTAAGATTGAAGTAAATCACCTAAACAAGGAAAACTGGGTACGATGAAAGCAATGATCTTTGCAGCAGGACTGGGTACCAGATTTAAACCCTGGACGGATAAGCATCCCAAAGCTTTGGCGTTGGTTAATGGCAAATCATTGTTACAGAGAAATATTGAATACTTGCAGCTTTACGGCATTAAAGATGTTGTTGTAAATGTTCATCATTTCTCTGATCAGGTAATTGACGCAGTAGAAAAAAATAAAGGCTGGGGAAGCAATGTTCTCATTAGTGATGAAACAAACGAACTGTTGGAAACCGGCGGTGGCTTATTAAAAGCAAAAGATCTTTTACAAAGTGATGAACCCTTTATTACACTCAATGCCGATTTTTTAACTAACCTTAATATTAATGATCTCCTGGCATTTCATAAAAAGAATAATGCGCTGATCTCTTTTGGTATAACCAAGAGAAAAACATCCCGTAATTTTTTATTTGATGAAGATAACCGTCTTTGTGGCTGGAGAAACAATAATACGGGGGAAGAAAGAATATCCATTGCTAAAAACAATTTAATGGAAATGGCTTACAGCTGCGTGGTGGTTTTTCAGCCAGAAATATTTGACCTGATTCCTCAGCGTGGTAAATTCTCTTTAGTTGATACCTACCTCAGTCTGGCTGTCAACCATCCAGTTTACGGATATGATCATAGCGGAGATAAACTTGTTGATGTTGGTAAGCCTGAAAGTGTTGCCATTGCAGAAAAATTATTCCCATAAAAAAGCTCCTATGACCGGAGCTTTTTTTTATTTGTTTTTTTATTTTTTATCAAAGAGGTCTTTTTTATCAACCACCTTTACTTTTTTACCCACTTTCAAAGTTTTACTAACAACATCATAGGGTCCGGTAACTACCATATCACCTTCTTTTAGCCCTTCTGTAATTTCAATGTTGTTTATATCCTGAATATCGGTTTTAACTATCACTTTGCTCACTTTCCCATCTTTATCAATTACAAATGATACCACCTCAAGGTCATCAATTAAAGAAACGGATGGTTTTGCATTTTCATCTTCTTTCTTGGTGAGGTCTGTTTTCGTACTGTCATTTTTATCACGTGTAGTAACAGCATTGATGGGAACGCTCAGCACATTAAAATGAGTTTTGGTTTGAATATCTGCACTTGCGCTCATACCCGGGCGGAAAGGAAACGAACCTTTCCCTATCAAATCCAAATAACTTTCTTTCAAAATGCGGATGTACACTTTGTATTGCGTTACATCAGTTGACGTATTGGATAACGCACTTGCAGACGCCGCACCATTATTACTGCTGGCAATCTGCGTAACTATTCCTTTAAATTTCCGGTCGCTATATGCATCCACTTCAATCAAAGCACTATCACCAAGTTTTACTTTGGGAATATCATTCTCACCCACATCAACCCTAAGTTCAATTTTATCCATGTCTGCTATGCGTAACATTTCTGTACCCACATTAAAACTGTTGCCGGCAACTTTCTCACCTTTCTTAACACTTAATAAACTCACTACGCCGTCCATAGGTGCAACAATCTGTGTCCGTCCCAAGTCGGTATTTGCCTTTGCCAGATTTTCTCTTGCACTTTGTACACTGGCTTGTCCTCCTTTAATTCCCTGCAACGCCGCATTGTAATTTGCTTTTGCGCTTTTTAAATTGGCATCGGCAATATTAAACTCGTTGCGGCTGATCACTTTGTCATCAAATAATTTCTTTTGCATGTCGTATGTGCGCTGTGCCTGCTCAAGCTGTGCCTTTAACGCATCAATAGCTGCCTGCGAGTTGGCAACCTGCGCCTGGCTTTGTGCCACACCGCTTGCAGCCTGGTTGCGTTGTATATTATATACATCGGCATAAATACGGGCAAGCAGTTGCCCTTTCTTCACGGTATCTCCTTCCTGAACAGTCAATTCAGTAATTTCACCTGAGATATCAGGACTTATTTTTACTTCAATTTCCGGATAAATTTTCCCACTGGCATTAACTATCTCTGTAATCGTGCGCTTCTCTACTTTTTCAGCGGTAACTTTTATACCTTCATCTTTTCCAAAAACACCTGTTTTGGAAAGTACTACCAGAAGAACAACTAAGATTGCCAGGCCAATTAATATCCACTTCATTGATTTACTCATTGCGTTCTGTTTTTTTTGTGCCCGTCGCCAAATTTTTGTTCAATTTCACCTGCCGGAGGGCAGGCAAGTCTGCGTCGCATCCCGATAGTTATCGGAATACATTAATTGTCAACTGGGCGGTAACGTTTATAATTTTATTCCCTGCCCCTTATAAAACTCCAAAACTTTCATTTTAAAAACATAGTCAAAATGGTTCAGTGCATTTTGTAATTTAGCCCTGAACAGGTTATTTTGATTTGTGATCAGTTCAAACGTACTCATCATACCTACTTCGTATCTTTTCTGCGCAAAATTAAAAGTACGATCAGCTGTTTCCATACTTTTTATTCCGGCATTATATGTTTCCAATGCAACCATTGCCGCATTGTATGCCTGATAAATATTTTGTTTTAAACTTTGATTATCGAGATCTTTTTGAAGTTGCTGATTTCTTATGTTGACCTTGCTTCGTTCAAAATTAGATCTGGCAGAATACCCGTTAAAAATCGGTACATTGATACTTAACCCTATCGATTGATTAAAATTTTGGTTCAGCTGAGAAAAGAAAGGCTGTTTGCCGTAGGTGTAAACCGTATAGGGAGTTAAAGGGTAAACATTATAGTCAACCGAATTTACGGTTACTTTTCCAATCGGGGGGGTGATAAAGCTGGAACCTATAATCTCCTGTGACCTGTTGTTATACCTTGATCCTAATCCGCCGAAAACGGAAATAGTAGGATATAATTGTCCTTTGGCGGCAGCCATACTTTTTTGAGCTGCCTTAATTTTGAACTCATTAAACTTTTGTTGTGGCATATTGGCAATGGCCAATGCGTAAACAGATTCTGGTTGCAGATCAGCTATTTTATCAACCGGTATTTTATCAACAGGGGCTATTTCAACCTCAAATGGAGTGGAAGCATCAAGCGCCATTAACGCTTTTAAATTAAGTATGTTCTGTGCAAGCATTCCTTTTGAATTGATTACTGTTGAACTGTCCCTGGCAACCTGGGCTTCCAGTTCAGCTGCATTCAGTTCGGGAAGCGACCCGGCATCAACCAACTTACGGGTATTGTACAGTTGAGCCTGCGATTGTTGAAGCTGTACGTTTACTATTTTTTCCTGCTCCATAGCTAACAAAATCTGCAAGTAAGAATTGGCAACTGATAAAGCTATGTCGTTTTTTAATTTATCTACGTTTGCTTTGGCAGCCTGTACTTCCCAATCATTGGCTGCAATAGTATTACGTTTACTAAACCAGTTAAATATTTCAGCACTGCTCTGCAGCTGAAAACTGGTAGATAAATAACTTTGAGTTATCAAACTAAATGTTGTTGGATCCTGATTATATCCGTTACTAAAACTGGGGCCACTGTTGAAATTAAGATTGGGCAACCGACTCATTTTGCTTTGCTTTAATTGCAGCGCAGTAGTATTGGTCTGCAGCTCGGTTTGTTTTATACTTATATTATTGGTTAAAGCATATTCAACACATTTCACCAGACTCCATTTTTCCTGACCCTGTACGGTCGTACCAAACGCCAAAAGAGTAATAATAATTAAAAATTGATAACGCATAGAGCAAAAATAATTCATCTGTATTTAATACACATATATCAATTATACAAGCGGTAAGCTGCTCATTTTAGCGCTTTAAAAGCCAGGCTCATATCATTAACAGGGTATTTCGATTTCCCGGACTTTGTAAGAGTCAGACTTTCTTTCGCATCAACGTTCAGTTTATGAGTGTGAACGTCACCGTTTAATTTCCAGATGATGAACTGTTTATTTTCTTTTTATGAAACAGGAAATAAATGATGATAAATGCAGCTAAAACTGCAACCCCTGTCAATGCAGCTTTAGGATCGGCAATGGTTATACTTCCTGCAACAAATAAGTAGGCCGCAATAAATATCACCGGCATCAACGGAAACAGTTTCATCTTATAAATTCCTGTACCGTCCAGGTGCTTTGTTTTTTTGCGAAACCAGAAAATAGTGGCCGCACTCAAAATCATTCCAAAACTGTCAAGGAAAATCGTGAATGTCAAAAGCTTTTCAAACTCCTGCGAAAAATAAAGAATGATGATACAAAGCGCAGCGAAAACAGTCAAAGAAAAACTGATGACGTTAGATTTTTTATTGTGGGTAGCAAAAATTTTCGGCAGACTTCCATCCTCACCCATGGCAAACATAACCCGTGGGTTGCTCAGTAATGATCCATTTACATAGGCAAGTACGCCCAGAAACAGTAATGCAGAAAAAGCAGCAGCACCTCCATTTCCAAAAATCCGGTCAATAACCACATAGGCAATTTCTTTTTCGCCTTTCATCTGATTAAAGCCAACGACATTAAAATAACTCAGGTTAACCAGCATATACAGTCCGATAATTATTAAGATGCCGATGAAGACCGCCCGGGGAATATTTTTTGAAGGATTTTGCACATCATTGCCAAAATTGATGGTTTGCTGATAACCGCCATAGGTAAAGGATACAGCAATCAAACTCACACCCAAACTTTTCACCCAGTCAATCCAGATAAATGCCTGTTCAGGAGCAGCAACAGCTTTTGCAGCATCTCCAACTGCATATTTATCAGGAAAAAATAATGCAGATATTAAAATAACCACCATGGTAATTTTGATCATCATCAAAATATTCTGCGCCGTAGAACTGGTTCTTAATCCTTTTAAATTAACCAGGTAAAAAACGAAGATGGCGGCTGAGCTTACCAATGCTTTATCAATATCAGTCCAGTTGCCAGGAAATAATTTTAATAAATAACCGCTGCCGATTAACGCAACACCGCTTATGCTTGCGGCATTACTTACCAATATGATACAGTTAATAGCAAAGGCAATACTGGGATGATAAGCTTTGGCAAAAACGCGGTAATAGCCACCGGTTACTGGAAAGCGACTGCCAATCTCAGCATAGGTGAGTGCACCACAAAGGGCAACAATACCGCCAATAGCCCATGCACTGAAATAAACCGATGGGTCAATAGCATCTTTGGCACTGGTGGCCGCTGTTCTGAAAATACCCATTCCAATCACAAAACCAATCACGATCATGGTTAGGGAGAACAGGTTGAGTTTCTGGGTTACTTTATTCATTTGGAAAAGATAGATATAATTTCTGTGTTGAAATCACAAGACATTATTTTTCGGTATTCAACTTTTAAACTCCCTACATTTGCAGCGAATTTGGTTTTCGATTTCAAATCGGAATTAAAAGGGAAGCCGGTCAAAATCCGGCGCTATCCCCGTAGCTGTAAGCAATACCCCAAATCCGCCATCCGGCGCACTTTTGGGCAACATTTCAAACTTCATAACCACTGTGTAAAAACGGGAAGGTTTTTTGAAATGTATTGTAAGCCAGAAGACCTGCCAAATTCATCAACAATCATTTAAAGCTTTCGGGTGAAAGGCAGGAAATGTAATGGCTAACAGCTTTTATATCTCTACACGCCGTGGTTGGTGGCTCACCAACCGCATTTTCCAGAAAGCAGTCACAACAAAAATCTTTTCAAAAATGAAAAAGAAAATTTTTATTGCGGCTGCTGTGTTATTCAGCAGTCCGTTACTTGCGCAACCAGACAGTACAAAAAACTTAGATGAGGTGGTAGTTACGGCTACCAAATTTCCGATCAAACAATCGCTTACCGGCAAGGTGGTTACGGTAATTAACCGGGAGCAACTGGAAAGAAACAGCGGTAAATCGCTGACAGAAGTATTGAACACACATGCCGGTTTAATCATCAACGGCAGCAGTAATATTTTAGGCACCAACCAGGATGTGTATCTGCGTGGAGCCGCAGCTGGCAAAACTTTGATTATGCTTGATGGCATTCCTGTTTACGATGCATCCGGCATCAGCGGGGCTTTTGATTTGAATTTGATCAACGCCGATCAGGTGGAACGGGTTGAAATTTTAAAAGGCAGCCAGTCAACTTTATATGGCAGCGATGCCATTGCAGGTGTTATCAATATCATCTGCAAAAAAGGAGGATCAAAAAAAATAAATGCAAATGCTAATCTTGCTGCAGGCAGTTATAATACCTATAAAGGCTCAGTTGGTTTAAACGGAACAATTAAAAATACCAACTACAATATTCAATACACAAAATTGTACAGTAAAGGGTTTTCTGCTGCACACGATCAAACCGGCAACGGAAATTTTGATAAGGATGGAATGGATGAAAATGTTTTCCGTGCCAATATCAGCCAAAAAATAAATACTAAACTTTCACTACGCTTAAACAGCCAGTTCAGCAATTATAAAACTGATGCCGATGCTGGACCTTTTAGGGATGATGTAGATTATTATGTAAAATCGAAAAACAGCCTGGTTGGTCTTGGTGCAGATTATAGCATTGGAAAAACTGCCCTGCATTTTAATTACAATTACAATACAACAAACAGGTTTTATTTAGATGATTCAACCACTAAGAATAATTTTTCCTACTACAGTGAAGGAAATTACACCGGCAAATCACATTTTGCCGAACTCTACAGCAATATTGCCATCACAAAGAATATTGATGTACTTGTTGGAGCCGATTACCGCAACCAGCTTACCGACCAGGAATATTTTTCTGTGAGTGCCTTTGGTCCTTATGCTTCGCCAACTTTAAATGATGACAGTACCAAAGTAAATCAGTTTGGAGCCTTTGCATCATTAGTTGTGAAAAATGTCAATGGTTTTAATGTTGAGCTTGGTGGCCGCTACAATAATTTTAATAAGTATGGCGATATGTTTACTTTTTCTTTCAACCCTTCTTATGTTTTTAAAAGCAACATCAAAATATTTGGAAACATCAGTACTGGTTTTAAAGCACCTTCACTTTACCAGGTGTATTCCGAATACCGGATACCTGCAGGAGAACTCAGTCCTGAAAAATCTATGAGTATTGAAGGAGGTGTTCAGTACCGCACAAAAAAATTAAACCTGCGGGCCGTTTATTTCAGCAGAAATCTAAAAGACAATATTGTTTTTGTGAATACGAATACAGCACCTTATGGCTACTATGCAAATGCAGATAAGCAAAAAGACAAAGGGCTGGAGTTTGAAGCCAGTGTTGACTTTGGTAAAGTACAACTGAATGCTAACTACACAAACCTTGATGGAAAAATTGAAACTAAAACAGGTACAAAAGATACAGCCTTCTTTAACCTGTATCGCAGGCCGCGGCAAACCATCAACCTGAATGTGGGTATTGACCTTTGCAAAAACTGGAACATGAATTTTGGTGTACAAAGCATCAGCAAACGTTATGAAGGACAGTATAATGCAGCGCCTGTTGAGATGCCGGCATACTTTGTCTGGAATTTATACAGCACTTATATCATCAGTAAAAACATAAAAGCATTTGTCGACTTGAAGAACATAACCGATGAGAAATATTCGGAAGTTAATGGTTACAACAGCCGTCGTTTTAATTTTATGGCAGGTATAAATTTGAATTTTTAATTTTATTTTGCCGGGAAGACGGTTGAATAAAAAAATCTGTTTTCGCCTTCCCGGCGAAAATTTGTATTCGCTACGATGAACAAACACGAACAAAAATATTGTCCACGTTGCGGCGCTGCATTTGAATGCAAGTCAGGCAGCATCGGCCAATGCCAGTGCAGCGCCATTAAGCTAACAGTTGAAGAAAGGGTTTATATAGAATCAAAACACGAAGACTGCCTATGTATAAATTGTCTGAGGGCTCTGCAAAAGCAATATGTTGTTTTTAAAGAAAAGCAGATTTATGTGTAAACTCTGCCGGCAACTTTATTCTTAGCTGATTATCTTTGCAAACTAAAACCGAAAGCAATGACATTTGGCAATATTTCATTTAATGAAATACTTACAGTGACTTTTACCTTGTTTGCCGTGATTGATATGGTGGGTAATGTTCCTGTATTGGCATCGCTACGGGAAAAAATGGGCGGGGAGATTCGTTCACAGCAGGCAACCCTGGCATCCGGGGCATTAATGATCTTGTTTTTACTGATTGGCCAGCAGTTCTTGAAAATACTTGGTTTGGATGTGCAATCATTTGCAGTGGCAGGAAGTATCGTGATATTCATCATAGGGCTGGAAATGGTTTTGGGGCATGAATTTTTTAAATCTGATGGAAACCCGAAAAGCGGAAGTGTGGTACCGATTGCATTTCCGCTGATTGCCGGATCCGGTACGCTTACAACAGTAATGAGTTTAAAAGCAAACTATTTTGATATAAATATATTCATCGGAATCCTCATCAACTGTATCGTTATATTTTTAGTGTTGAAATCATTGAAGTGGATAGAAAAGGTTTTGGGCCCGAACGGCATGACCGTTATCAGAAAATTTTTTGGTGTAATATTGCTGGCCATTGCAGTAAAAATATTCGGTAGTAATTTTTCGCATTTGGGAACATAAAATAAATGGCCTCGTAGTACAATGGATAGTATAAGAGTTTCCGAAGCTCCAGATCCAAGTTCGATTCTTGGCGAGGCCACAAAAAATAAACGTATAAGCTCCTTAATATTTTAAGGAGCTTTTTATTTAAGATAAATAATAACTTACACCAGTTATGAGTCTCTTTAAATCCATAATCAGGCTCTTGAGCTTTAAGTTAACCCGGGATGAAATGCTTCAGTTCGGGCTAAAACATTTCATCGCCGGATTTATCGGTACCTGGATAGTTGGCATGGGGCGTTATTGGGATGATGAAGGTGCAAGCCTGCTGCAGCATCTCGGCTTGGGCTCTGTCATTTACATATTTGTATTGGCCGCTTTCATATGGCTGATTGTAAAACCGTTCTTTGTTGAAAACTGGAACTATTTTACTGTCGTCACTTTTATCAGCTTAACTTCTTTTCCGGCAATTTTATATGCAATACCTGTTGAGAAATTTGTAAATATTGCTACTGCAACAACTATGAATATGTGGTTTCTTATAATAGTTGCAAGCTGGCGACTTTGCTTGCTGTATTATTTTCTGAAGCATTTTACCAAATTAGGGTTGCCCAATATTTTAACCATAACACTGATGCCAATTTGCCTGATCATTGCCAGTCTCACGGCACTGAATCTGCATCGTGTTGTTTTTAATATTATGGGCGGTTTCAGCGAACCTAATGTTCATGATGAAGCGTATACTGTTTTGATGTTTTTAACCCTAATCTCTGTTTTCCTTACTATACCATTAATGCTGGCTTATGCAATCGGGATATATAACCGCTATAAAGGCAGGTCGCAAAAATAGGGTGTTACTGCTACTGTAACTATTGTCACACAGTCTTTATATTTATAAGCTCATCTTTGCACACACTTAAATTTTTTTATTATGGAGATTCTAGGTTATTTATTGGCAATGTTAGTTGGCGTTTCGCTTGGGTTAATTGGAAGTGGAGGCTCGATCTTAACAGTACCTATCCTGGTTTACGTAATGGGCGTTAATCCGGTATTGGCAACGGCCTATTCTTTATTTATTGTTGGTTCTACAGCGCTTGTTGGAGGTGTGCAAAGTGCCCTGCAAAAAAAAGTAGATTTTAAAACAGTGTTGATATTTGGAATACCGTCTATTGCGGCTGTTTATGCAACAAGACTTTGGTTGGTTCCGGTAATCCCAGATGTAATATTTAGTACCGGATCTTTTGTATTTACAAAGCCCATTGCATTAATGATTTTATTTGCCATTGTAATGATTCTGGCTTCATATAGTATGATTAAGCCATCAAAAAATAAAGCGGTGGAAGAGCATGAAAAAATCACTTATAATTATCCGATGATTTTACTGGAGGGGGCTGTGGTAGGCGTATTAACCGGGCTTGTTGGTGCAGGCGGCGGCTTTTTAATTATTCCGGCTTTGGTTTTATTGGCACGTATGCCAATGAAATTAGCGGTGGGTACTTCGTTATTTATAATAGCCGTTAAATCGCTGATAGGATTTATAGGTGATATACAGGGAAGTGAAGTAATTGACTGGAAACTATTAGGTGTTTTTACAGGCTTTGCCGTAGCTGGTATATTTATTGGCATTTTATTATCTAAAAAAATTCATGGCAATCATCTGAAAAAGGGCTTTGGCTGGTTTGTGCTGATAATGGGAATCTATATAATTATTAAAGAACTATTTTTGAAATAATCAGATTATTACTGCAGATGCATGAAGAAATAAAAGAATCGGAAAAATGTTGTTTAGTAACCTGCGATCTACCGCTGGGCGAAACATACTGGAACAATCAATACGAGGCAAATTCCACTGGTTGGGATCTGGGAGAAGTTTCTCCTCCTATAAAAGCATATATCGATCAGCTTACTGATAAAAATCTGCGTATATTAATTCCGGGTTGTGGAAATACATACGAAGCTGAATATCTTTTGCAAAACGGATTTTCAAATATCACGATAATTGATATTGCACCGATATTAGTCAAGCAGCTTAAAGAAAAATTTGCTGGTAATCAAGGTATTAATATTATTCTGGGTGATTTTTTTGAGCATGAAGGGGAGTATGATCTGATACTTGAACAAACTTTTTTTTGTGCCATCAATCCGCCTTTGCGAAAAGACTATGCAGCAAAGATGAATAAGTTACTTGCACCGGGGGGTAAACTCGTTGGCGTATTGTTCGACCGTGAATTTGAGCACAAAGGGCCTCCTTTTGGAGGATGCAAATGTCAGTACGAACCTTTATTTAATCAATGGTTTCAATCTTCAGTATTTGAACTTTGCCACAATTCGTTTATAAAACGAAAGGGTACTGAGCTGTTTATAAATCTCCGGAAAAAGTAATTCGGCTTTCGTCTTTCACATAATAAAACAAGTCTCCTTTTAATGATTTTGTTAATGAATTATAGAAAATCATGCCTTTTCATTACCCGCCTTTTGGAGATAATACCTGATCGGCATCAGGTGATATACTGATCAGAATCATTTTATATTGTAACAATTGTAACTCATTTAAAGGGTTATTTTTTCTTTTTTTACAAAGAAAAAAATAATCGATTTATATTTTTAAAATTACAAAATCTTGCATCATGAAAGTAGAACAAATTTATACGGGATGTATTGCTCATGCAGCATATTATATTGAGAACAACGGCGAAGCGGCCATTTTTGATCCGCTCAGGGAAGTGCAGCCTTACATAGATAAAGCTGTAAAGGATAAGGCAAAAATCAAGTATGTTTTTCTTACCCATTTCCACGCAGATTTTGTAAGCGGTCATTTGGATCTGGCAAAAAAGACCGGTGCAAAAATTGTGTATGGCCCTACAGCAAACCCTGCGTACGAAATTATCAAGGCATCTGACAACCAGGTATTTGAAGTGGGAAATTATAAAGTGAAAGTGATACATACACCCGGCCATACTATGGAGAGCACAACGTATTTATTGACAGATGAAATAGGGAAACAACATGGCATCATAACTGGCGATACTTTATTTATTGGTGATGTGGGCAGGCCAGATCTTGCACAACATGTGGTAGAAGATCTTACCGAAGATAAACTGGCAGGACACCTTTATGATTCCCTGCGAAATAAAATTATGCCCCTCAGTGACGATCTGATCGTTTATCCCAATCATGGTGCCGGCAGTGCCTGCGGAAAAAATATGAGCAAAGAAACAACTGATACACTAGGTCATCAGAAAGAAGTGAATTATGCGTTGAACCCCGCATTAACTAAAGAAGAATTTAAAAAAGCAATCCTCACGGGTTTAACCCCACCCCCGGGCTACTTTCCTAAGAATGTATTGATGAATATACAGGGTTACGAAAGTCTGGATACCGTTTTGGAGCGGGGGCACAAAGGATTAACTGCCGAAGCATTTGAAGCAGTTGCCAATGAAACAGAGGCATTGGTACTGGATACACGTGATGCATCTGATTTTGCTTCAGGATTTATTCCAAATAGTATTAACATTGGGTTGGAAGGAAATTTTGCACAATGGGTTGGCGAAATGATTCCCGATATTAAACAGCATATTTTATTGGTTTGTTATCCTGAAAAGGAAGAAGAAGCTATGATACGTTTGTCGAGAGTTGGTTACGATGGCACTATTGGTTATCTCAATGGCGGCATAGATAGCTGGAAAAGGGCCGGAAAAGGACTCGATAGTATAAAAAGAATTACTGCTGCCGAATATGCCAGAATACATATTGCTTCAAAACAATTAACGATTGATGTAAGGAAGAAAAGTGAATACGATTCAGAACATATAGTTGATGCTGTGAACATTCCATTAAATGAAATCAATAACCACCTGGCTGAATTTCCAAAAAACAAACCATTTATCCTGCATTGTGCTGGTGGCTATCGCAGTATGATTGCCGCTTCTATTCTTAAACAACGGGGTTGGGATAATTTTACAGATGTGATTGGCGGGTTTAAGGAAATAGCAACAACGGATGTACCACGGTCGGAGTATGTTTGCCCCACCACCATGTTATAATATTTTCAAAAAAGCATAACCTGACCCCGGAACAATTTTCCGGGGGCAGGTTTTTGTTTTTTAATAGATAGGCCCAAATAAAAAAGCTTCTGATTTTACGAAATGCAACATTTGTTACTAAAACTATTGGATTATGATCTGATATTTGCATAACAAAAATAAAATTTTACAGATTATGAATATTGAACAGATTTATACCGGATGTTTGGCACAAGGTGCTTATTACATTACGAGTAAGGGCGAAGCAGCAATTATTGATCCGCTTCGTGAAACGCAACCCTATTTAGACAGGCTGCAAAAAGATGGCGTCACACTGAAATATATTTTCGAAACCCATTTCCATGCCGATTTTGTATCGGGTCATGTAGATCTGGCAAGAAAAACCGGTGCTTCCATCGTTTATGGACCAAATGCAAACCCTGAGTTTGAATTTATTTCTGCTAAAGATGGAGAAGAATTCAAAATAGGCGAACTAACAATAAAAGTGTTGCATACACCTGGCCATACAATGGAAAGTACCACCTATTTGTTGAAAGATGAAAAGGGTAAAGACCATTGCATCTTCAGCGGTGATACATTGTTTCTGGGTGATGTTGGACGGCCCGACCTGGCACAAAAGGCTGCAAGTATGACGATGGAAGACCTGGCTGGAATTTTATATGATAGTCTCAATAATAAAATTATGCCACTGGCCGATGATGTAATTGTTTATCCTGCACATGGCGCAGGTAGTGCCTGTGGAAAAAATATGATGAAGGAAACCGTGGATACATTGGGCAACCAAAAGAAGATGAATTATGCATTGAACCAGCCAAACAAAGAAGCTTTTGTAAAAGCAGTTACCGATGGTTTGCAACCGCCTCCCGGTTATTTTGGAATGAATGTAGCGATGAATAAAAAAGGGATTGAAAGTTTTGAAACCATTTTAAATAATGGTATGCGGGCTTTAACGCCTGATGAATTTGAAACGGCCGCAGAAAGTACCGAGGCCCTGATTTTGGATACAAGAGACAATAAAGATTTTTACAAAGGATTTATACCACAATCCGTCAACATCGGATTGAACGGCGATTTTGCACCATGGGTGGGCTCGATGATCGTTGATGTTAAACAGCCGATACTGCTGGTTACCGACCTCGGAAAAGAAGAAGAAGCAGTAACCCGGTTAAGCCGTGTAGGTTTTGATAATGTGATGGGACATTTGAAAGGCGGATTTGAAGCATGGCTTGCAGCCGGTAAAGAACCCGATACTGTTGACAGGATTACGGCCGATGAATTTGCAGCGAAGGTAAATGTTAAAGAAGATTTAGTAATTGATGTACGTAAAGATACCGAGTATGCAGCCGAGCATGTGGACGAAGCATTTAACAAACCTCTGGCAATGATAAATGAGTGGGTAAAGGATATCAATCCCGAAGAACATTTCTTTATTCACTGTGCAGGTGGCTACCGCAGCATGATTGCAGCATCTATTTTGCAGGCACGGGGATACCGGAATTTTACCGAAATAGCCGGAGGCTTTAAGGCTATAAGTGAAACTGCAGTTCTTAAAACTGATTTTGTATGCCAGAGTAAATTGATGAAGGCTTAATTTTTTGTTCAAGCATGAGGATTCTTTTTCACAATCAAATAAACAAAAGTTGCCGAAAGGCAACTTTTGTTTATTTGATTAGATAATGCAATAAAACAGAACCCGAATCAATTATTATGTTTGCTTTTAAAATATAAAAAATGAGTAATTATTGGGATGAACGTTTTGGTGGCGAAGAATATGTTTATGGTGAAGACCCCAATGTTTTCTTTGCTGAAAAGTTAAGTAATTTGAATCCCGGAAAAATTATTCTGCCCTGCGAGGGTGAAGGAAGAAATGCAGTTTACGCTGCAGTCTTGGGATGGAAAGTACATGCTTTTGACAACAGTACTGCGGGAAAAACAAAGGCTGTCGCCTTAGCAAATAAAAAAGTGGCATCTATAAATTACGACATTTCAGACGCAATGCATGCAGCTTATCCTGAAAATGGGGCAGATATAGTTGCTTTTATTTTTGCTCATTTTCCTCCGGAAATCAGAACTGCCATTCACCAAAAAGCAATAAAATGGTTAAAACCAGGCGGCATAATGCTGTTAGAAGCGTTTAATCCCAACCAACTTGGAAATTTAAGTGGCGGACCGCAGGATATAACAATGTTATATACTACGGAAATGCTTAGAACCGATTTTGAAGAATTGGATATAAAGTTGCTGGAAAAAAAACAGATTGAACTCAAAGAGGGCAGGCATCATGATGGAAATGCTGAAGTTGTCAGATTTATAGGAATTAAGACATAATATCAGTTGACATGGTAGAATTCAAGCGGCTATAAAACCAAGGCGAAAATTTTATTTGGTAAAAGATCAATCAGGCAGCTGATCAGTAGCTACTCTTGCTATGATTACAATCATGTGAATATTGAAGATAACGTAACAAAAGTCACCAACAGGCGGAATTGTTTATTGTAGATTTACAATACATAAAAACAGTTTATCATGTCAGCAAAAAAAATAGCTATAGTTGGTGGAGGAAATGCAGGTCTTTCTGTAGCTTCTAAGCTTTTAATAAAAGATAAAAGTCTGCAAATAACCATATTCGATCCTTCTGAAACACATTATTATCAACCCGCCTGGACTCTGGTAGGGGCTGGTATTTATGATGTGAACGATACCATAAAAAAAGAAGCAGATTATATTCCAAAAGGAACTACATGGGTAAGGGATGCAGTGATGGAATTTATTCCGGATGCAAACAAGCTGGTAACACAAAAGGGAACATCGTATACTTATGATGTACTTATTATTTGCCCCGGTATTCAATTAGACTGGCAAAAGATTAAAGGCCTTAAAGAAACATTGGGTAAAAACAATGTAAGCTCAAATTATTCGCATGAGTTTGCTCCCTATACCTGGCAGATGATTAAAAATTTTAAAGGTGGTAATGCAGTTTTCACTAATCCATCAACACCAATAAAGTGCGGCGGCGCACCGCATAAGATTATGTATCTGGCCTGTGATTACTGGCGCAAGCAAGGCATACTGGATAAAACCAATGTCTATTATATTTCTGGCGGTGGGGTAATTTTTGGTATTCCTGAATACGCCGAGACTTTGAAAAAAGTAATTGCTGAAGATAATATTCAACCAATTTATAAAGCTGATGTAGTAGAAATTGACGCAGCCAATAAAAAAGTATTTTACGAACAAAAGAATGAATCAGGACAAGCAGAACGAAAAGAACTTCATTTTGATATCTGCCATGCGGTTCCACCGCAATCGGCTCCTGATTTTATAAAGAAAAGCCAGTTGGCCGATCCTAAAAATCCTTATGGTTATGTAGAGGTTGATATGCATACGTTGCAACATACCCGTTACTCCAATGTGTTTTCACTTGGTGACAGCAGCAGTGCACCAGCCAGTAAAACCGGTGCAGCTATTCGTAAACAGGCACCTGTAGTAACAGAAAATGTGCTGGCCTTTCTCAACAATAAACCAATTACAGCAAAATATGAAGGATACAGTGCATGCCCAATACCTACTAAATATGGCAAACTGATGCTTGCAGAATTTGATTACAGCAATACCCCAAAAATGACATTCCCATTCAACCAGGCAAAACCAAGATGGACCATGTGGATGCTGAAGACAAAAGTATTGCCCTGGCTGTATTGGCATAAAATCTTGAAGGGTACAGCATAATTGAATAATGAAGAAACTACGTCGTTGGTTGAAGTTTTTAATCATTTGTATATTATGCTTGTTGTTGGTATACCCGGTGGTTTCAATATTTAGTCAATAATTTTTTTGTTTAATTAAAAATAAATAGTGCTATGAAAAAAAATATAGGAAACACAGATCGGATTATCCGTTTATTATTGGCCGTTGTTTTTGGCGTTTTGTATTTTACAAGCACCGTTACCGGCGTAGCAGGTATAGTGCTGTTGGTATTAGGTGCTGTTTTTGTATTAACCAGTTTTGTGAGCTTTTGCCCTTTATATACACTTGTAGGATTGAATTCCTTCACGGCAAAAAAATGATTCAGGCTGGCGTCTGAATCAATGGGTTAATATTTTATAAGCGGGTTCATCCAAATATATGCTTATAAACAAATTGCTTTAAGGGAAGGATAATTAACTGCAATATTGGTAACAGAATTGTAATTATTTTATAAAACAGAATTCAGTTATTTCATTGTCGTGCTGTTGAATGGTAAATGGTTTGTTAATAAACCATTTCGATGTTCTCCTTGTTAAAATAAATTTAAGTATAAATAATAAATTATGAAAAGCACAAACGCTATAGGGCTTGATAAAGACAAGTCGGAGAAATTGGCAAAAAAGTTGAATAATCTTTTGGCAAATTATTCTGTTTTTTATCAGAACACAAGGGGGTTTCACTGGAATATAAAAGGAGAGAAATTTTTTGAATTACATCTCAAATTTGAAGAATTATTTAATGATCTTTTACTGAAAGTTGATGAAGTGGCTGAACGGATATTAACCCTGGGTTACGCTCCGGAACATAATTATTCTACGTACAATAAAATATCTGCTATTAAAGAAAGTACTAAAGTTTCTGATGGCGTAAAAGCAGTGGAGCAAATACTGGCCTCGTTTAAAACTGTTATTTCTTTACAGCGTGAATTGCTGAACCTTTCGGCAGATGCTAATGATGAAGGCACCAATGCACTGATGAGTGATTACATAAGGGCACAGGAAAAATCAGTATGGATGTATTCTGCTTTTCTTAAAAATTAATAGCTATGAAATATTTTATTTTGCTGCTGATTTCTTTATCATCAGCGATAACAATCTATGCTCAGACGGCGCCGTTTCAAATTGTAATAAAGTCTGTTGATATACCGGGACTAAAAGGAGTTCAGTCATATGCATATGGGCAAGCTGATGGTATGTGGTTAATTATTGGCGGCAGAACAGACGGCCTGCATATGCGGCAGCCATTTGGGGCATTCAGGCCCGCTGGAAAAAATACTGTACTTACTGTAATTGATCCGGTAAATCAGAAAAAATGGGAATCTACAATAACAGCACTTAATAATGATTTAAAAGACCAGTTGAGTTCAACAAATATGCAGTTTTTTCAAAACGGGAAAATCCTTTACCTGGTTGGAGGATATGGGTTTAGCGAAAGCTCAGGGAAATTTATTACTTACGATAAATTAACGGCTGTTGATGTTCCTGAAATTATAAATGCAGTTTTAAATAATTCCTCACTTCAGCCGTATTTCAGACAAATTGCAGATACTGCTTTTGCAGTTACTGGTGGCCATTTGAAGAAAATGGGAGATACGTATTACCTGGTAGGCGGACAAAAATTTATGGGCAGATATAACCCGATGGGGCCCGATCATGGACCCGGATTTTTTCAGCAATACACAGATCAGGTAAGAAAATTTACGATTGCCGACGATGGTAAAAATATCAGTATCGGTAATTATGAAACGATTACAGACGCAGATGCATTTCACAGAAGAGATTATAACGTTGTACCTCAGATAATAAATAGCGGAGAAGAGGCATTGTCGGTTTTTTCAGGTGTATTTCAAACAAATGCCAGAATACCTTTTTTAAATAGTGTAACCATCTCCAATAAATCATACTCGGTCGATCATTCGTTTGCCCAGTATTATAATCACTATCACAGTGCAGTGTTGCCCGTTTTCAGCAGTAGTAAAAGCGATATGCACAACATTGTTTTCGGCGGCATTGCTCAATATTACGATAGTGCCAATGTTCTTGTTCAGAGTGACGAGGTTCCTTTTGTAAAAACCATATCAAGAGTAACCAGAAACAGGGAAGGGAAATTGGCAGAATATAAATTACCTGTTGAAATGCCCGCTTTGTTGGGTGCCGGCTCAGAGTTTATTTTATTGCCCGTTGTTCCGCACTATCCGAATAAAGTTGTAAAATTGGATGAGCTTAATACCGATACAACGCTTGTAGGACATATTTACGGGGGGATAGCTAGCTCATTGCCTAATATATTTTTTATAAATACAGGCGAGGAGAGTAATGCAAGCAACAAATTATTTAAAGTGTATTTAATAAAAAATACAGATGGTGTTTCAGATAAACTAAATATTCAAAGTAATAATGGACTTCAATTACAGGTTTTTCCGGATGTCAACGAAAAAACATTTTTGATAAATTTTACACTCGCCGAAAATACAACTGTAGAAATTGCCATTGCGGACTACAATGGGGAAATCCTAAAAAAGAAAACTTTGAAAAGTCTGAAACCCGGGGTGCATTCTGTTGCAAATACAATCAAGGGTATGAAGCCTGGTGATATTTTTTGGGTTAGTCTTAAAATCCGGCATACTTCATCCAGTCAAAAAATAAAAATAGAAAAATAATTGACAAATTAATGTAGAAATTATAGTGCATTTTTTACTTTTTATTTAAACAGATTACAATAATTGCTTAAATATATGTGCAAAATAGTAACTGCTTATTGAGCACATGGCATTTGTAACCTTTGTTACCTAATAGCCAGTGTATATGGATTAAGTTTGCATCAGAAATTAATAACATGAAACAAACAATTTTTACAAACTGGAATTTAATGCGGTTTCTTAGATTAGGAATAGGAATAGCTATTCTGGTTCAGGCCGTTTTAGCCCGGGATGTAATGTTTGCATTTTTAGGAATTCTGTTTACTGCCATGCCACTATTTAATGTTGGTTGTTGCGGTACCAGCGGATGCTACGTTCCGCCACAAAAAAAATCAGACACAATTAAAGATGTGAACTATGAAGAAGTGGTTTAAACAAAATATGTTTTATCTCGTTGGGGGGCTGGTTGGGGCCATAGCGGGATATATTTACTGGCAACAGGTAGGATGTGTTTCTGGTACCTGTATGATTACATCAAAACCGGTTAACAGTACATTATACGGTACTTTAATGGGTTCACTCCTTTTTGGAATGTTTAAAAAAGATAAGAAAGAGGAAATTATCAAAAAAGAAGGTTGCAATGAAGTTTAACGATATCATACAATCTGACAAACCGGTGCTGGTTGATTTTTCGGCCGAGTGGTGTGGCCCCTGCAAAATGATGGCACCCATTCTTAAAGAGGTAAAAAAAGAAATTGGCGATGCGGTTACCATAATTAAAGTGGATGTGGACCAAAGTCCGCAGGCGGCACAACATTATCAGGTGCAGGGTGTACCAACCTTAATACTATTTAAAAATGGTAAGCAATTGTGGAGACAGAGCGGGGTGGTAAATAAATCTGGTTTACTTGGGGTGTTTAAAAAATTTTTAATTAATCAATAAAACAAAAAAAATGAGTTTATTACAAAAACTTTTCGGCGGGGCACCTACCGTCGATTTGAAATCAATAATTGAAGAGGGTGCTTTTCTGGTGGACGTTAGATCACCGGGTGAATTTGCAGGCGGACATGTAAAGGGATCGGTTAATATTCCTTTGGATTCAATGGGAACGCAAATTTCAAAATTCAAAAACAAAAAGAACATTATTGTAATGTGCCGCAGCGGTGCCCGTAGCGGACAGGCAAAAAGCATTTTGCAGCAAAACGGAATTATTGATGTAATTAACGGCGGTGCCTGGGATTATGTAAATCAGTTTGTAAAATAATAAAGCTGGCATTAATAATAGCCAACCTTAAACGGGTTGGCACTATTTTTATAAAAAAGTCAAACATTAAATATGAGTATACTCGAGTGGATCAAACAACCCTGGCCCTGGTATGTTGCAGGGCCGTTAATTGGTTTAACAGTGCCAACATTGTTAATATTAGGAAATAAGTCATTTGGTATCAGCTCGTCGCTGCGCCACGTATGTGCAGCCTGTGTGCCCGCCAATATCCCATTCTTTAAATATGACTGGAAAAAAGAAATCTGGAACATGTTTTTTGTGGTGGGTATTTTTTTCGGGGCAGTGATCACTGTCAATTTTCTGGAGAACCCTTATCCGGTTGTTATACATCCCAAGCTGGCGGCTGATTTAGCCGGCTATGGTATTACCGACCTTACAGGCTTAGTTCCAAACGATTTATTTAACTGGCCTGCATTATTAACGCTGAGAGGTTTTATAATGATAGTAGTTGGTGGTTTCCTGGTAGGTTTTGGAACCCGCTATGCCGGTGGTTGTACCAGCGGCCATGCCATTATGGGTATATCTACTTTACAAATGCCATCCTTAATTGCTACCTGTTGTTTTATGTCGGGTGGTTTTATAATGGCCAATCTTATTCTTCCGTTTATCTTATCGCTTTAAAAAAATAGTATGCAAAATAATACAGATACAAATACCGATTTTGAAGTTCGCTCACTTGATGCAATGTGTGTAAACAGCAGCGAAGTAGAAACAAAGTGGTATAGCAATTTAAAATACCTTATTGTAGGCCTTGCTTTTGGAATTGTTTTCGTAAAAGCAGAGATTATCAGCTGGTTCCGCATTCAGGAAATGTTCCGACTGCAAAGCTTTCATATGTATGGAGTTATTGGCAGCGCTATAGTGGTGGGTATTATCTCGGTTTGGCTGATCAAAAAATTCAACATTAAAACTATTTCCGGCGAAGCAATAACCTTCGGTAAAAAAACATTTAACAAAGGACAGATCTACGGCGGACTGATATTTGGATTTGGTTGGGCCATTACCGGTGCATGCCCCGGCCCATTATATGCTCAATTAGGAACGGGTGCAACTGTTATTGCAATTACAATTTTGAGTGCTGTTGCCGGTACCTGGGTATATGGGTATTTCAGAGAAAAATTACCAAACTGATTTTTTAAATAATCTCCAATGTATAACAACGGGCAAGATCAGGACAGCATTATTCAGGGACTCACTGCCATCATCAGTAAACTGATTTTGATTATTGTAGTGCTTTTAGCCGGCATCATTGCCATGCCATTTGCGTTGCGGTATATCGAAAATTCGCAAAAAGAAAAAGCAAAAGCTGTAATTGTTAATACTGAAGATACGGTTGCGTATTGGATAGCTCCCGATATAAATACCATCGCCGATACAGTTAAGAAAAAACAAGTGGAGTATGGTAAAGAATTAATTGCACATACAGCAAAGTATCTTGGCCCCAAAGGTTCGGTTTTACAAATCAGTAATGGATTAAATTGTCAGAACTGTCATTTACAAGCCGGTACTGCCATCTTCGGAAATAATTATGGTTCGGTTGCTTCGCTCTATCCAAAATTCAGGGCAAGAAGCGGCACAAGCGAAAATATTTATAAACGGGTAAATGATTGTTTTGAAAGAAGTTTAAATGGCAATGCGCTTGATACCGCCGGTGTTGAAATGCAGGCGATTGTTTCGTATATTAATTTTTTAGGGTCAAATGTAAAAAAAGGAGAAAAAGCTACCGGTTCCGGATTTAAAGATATCGCTTTTATGGACCGGGCTGCCGATCCGGTTAAGGGAATTGAAGTATATAAAGCAAAATGCCAGAGCTGTCACCAGCAAAACGGAGAAGGCCTGCTCAGTATCGATAAAAACGAATATACATATTCGGCCTTGTGGGGTAAAAGCAGTTTTAATGATGGCGCCGGTTTATACCGGCTGAGTAATTTTGCAAAATATGTAAAATACAATATGCCGCTGGGCACTACCTATAAAGAGCCTTTGCTTACCGACGAAGAAGCCTGGGATGTGGCAGCCTATGTGGTTTCGCAAAAGCGGCCACACATTAACGTACCAAACGACTGGCCCGATATTTCGAAGAAACCGGTTGATCATCCCTCTGGTCCTTATACCGATAAGTTTTCTGAAGCGCAACATAAATATGGTCCGTTTAAACCTATCCTTGAAGCACAAAAGAAAAATGAGGCGGCTGAAAAAAAAACGTTGGTAAAAAAATAAATGGCTTAACATGAACGAAAGAAGAGATTTTATTAAAAAAATAAGCAGCATTGGCGGCGCCGGATTTTTAGCAGCTACGCCTGTAATGGCAATGGCTGAATCTATAGAAAAAAGTGAAGAGGAGGCCGCTCATCCGGCTGATAAGCCTTTTACTGTTTCCATTTTACAAACTACCGATGTGCATTGCCAGGTGCATCCACATGATGAATTATTTTGGGAAAACGACAAAGCTGTTTTCCGTAAAACCGGCGGTTATGCTCATCTGGCTACTTATCTGAAAAAAGAAAGAAAGAAAAATCAGGATAGTTTTTTAATTGATACCGGCGATATGTTTCAGGGCAGTGAGCTTTCGGTTAAAACAACAGGAACCGCCATGGTGCCTTTATTAAACGAACTTGGCTACGATTTGTATTTACCCGGTAATTGGGAAGTGATTTATTATAAAAAAGCAATGCAAACTTTACTGGGGTCGTTACATGCGCCAAAAGTTTGTGCAAATATGTATCACGATTTGGGAGAAGGTAAAAAAGGAGAATTAATTTTTCCACCTTATTATATCTGGAATGTTAAGGGGGTTAAAATTGGTTTTGTTGGTTATACCGATCCACTGGTTCCAATTCGTCAATCGCCAAATTACAGCAAGGGCATTATTTATACAAAGCCCGAAGAAAATCTGGCGCATTATGTTGATGTGTTGCGCAACCAGGAGCAATGTGCTTATGTATTGATTGTGGCCCACCTCGGTTTATCGCAACAGATTCATCTGGCCAATTTACCGGAGTGTGCAGGGGTTGATTATATTTTAGGAGGAGATACACATGAACGTGTTCGTAAACCCATTCAATGCAAATATGCTAAAGTAGTGGAACCGGGTGCATTTGGCTCATTTGTTGGTAAACTTAACCTGACCATACAAAACGGTAAAGTAATAAAAGATGAGTATGAATTGGTGGAAGTTACTGCTGATAAATATGCACCCTCAAAAGAAATGGCTGCAATGATAAAGTCCAATGAAAAACCGTTTGAAGACGAGATTTATAAAATTGCAGGTTACAGTACAATTCCTTTATACCGGTATTTTGTGGTAGAAAACACAATTGACACACTTATATTGGACGCATTAAAATGGAAAATTAAAGATGTAGATATTGTTTTGTCAAACGGATTCCGGTTTTGCCCTCCACGCACAACACCTGATCAAACGGGTAATATTCCCATTACTGAAGGGTACATCTATGATATGTTGCCTGTTAACAGTCTGGTACGTACAGGAACTGTAACCGGTAAACAAATACAGGATTGGCTGGAAAAAGAGTTGAATAATGTTTTTGCAAAAGAAGCTGCCGAGCGATTTGGTGGATGGGTGATCAAGTTTAAGGGAATGAAAATATCTTTCAATGCATTTGCCCAAAAAGGAAAACGGGTGCAGGAAGTAAGCATTGGCGGCCAGCCGCTGGATATAAATAAGAATTACAACATTTGCGCCTGCGAACGGGAAGGTGATCCGGCAGACATGCTATGCAGAATGAAAAATGTTGTCAATACAAAAAATACCGAACATACTTTACATTCTGTAATGATGGATTACCTGGCAGCCAATTCGCCGGTAACACCAACACTGCCACTAGCCGCTAAAATTTTAGATGGTCCGCAAAGTTTGTTAACCCAGGTGTATGGTGTGGATTACCAGTTTCGCTGATAAAATTAAAATTAAGGTTATGAAAAAATTATTTCTTGCAGCACTATTTGTAATGACAATGCTTGGCAGTTTTGCACAACAGCAAACGAATAAAACTGCCGAGCCAGCCAAACATCGTGTTGTGCTGCATATGACAAGTAGCGACACTTTGGTTTGGAAAAGTCTGATGAATAATATTAAAAACCTGAAAGCTGGCTGGGGCGATAGCGTTAATATTGAAGTGGTGACACATGGCCCTGGAATAGAAATGTTGATAGCGGCAAAAACAACCCAGCAAAAATTGATTACCAAATACAAAGAAATGGGTATTGTTTTCATGGGCTGCGAAAACACCCTGAGAGAAAAGAAAATCCCCCGTGAATCGCTGGTTGCCGAAGCAGGTACCGTCCCCATGGGAATTGGCGAAATTATATTGAAAGAGGAACAAGGCTGGAGTTATTTGAAAATCGGGTTTTAAAAAGAATAGAAGCAGAAAGGAAGATGAAGCGTATAGCACCAATAATTATTTTAAGTTTAGTATATACCCTCAATGTTAAAGCACAACACCAGGAAATTTCGGAGAAGCCTGAAATGTACCGGGGGAAAAAAGTAGCAGCAACCGATACTACTTCATTGTTATCTGCATTTAAGCGGGGACAGATAAATGGTCATTTCCGATATTTTTTTATGAGTACGCAAAATGAAAAAGGACTCACCGATTATTACGCCAATGCAGCAGGCGGCGGTTTACGATACGAAACCGCGAATTTTCATGGCTTTCAGTTTGCATTGAGTGGGTTTTATATTTTCAACATTGGCTCATCCGACTTTACAAAACCCGATACCACAACCGGACAGTACAACCGTTACGAAATTGGTTTGTTTGACATTCAGGATCCGGCAAACAAAACAAATATTGACCGTTTGGAAGAATTGAACCTGAGTTATCAATTTAAAAATTCGCATATTGTTTTTGGCCGGCAGATCATTAATACACCCTTCATCAACCTGCAGGATGGAAGAATGCGCCCCACCGGCGTAGAAGGAGTTTGGGTGGAAGTAAATGAAATAAAGAAAACTAAAATTGAAGCAGGCTGGTTGTATGCCATCTCTCCCCGCAGCACTACCCGATGGTATGATATTGATGAGTCAATGGGTATTTATCCGGCGGGATTGAACATTGACGGAACCAAAGCCGGTTATGCCGGCCATATGAGAAGTACCGGTGTGTTTATGGTTGGTATTAACCATCAACTCAGTAAAAAAATAAAACTACAAGGCTGGAATGTACTGACTGAAAATATTTTTAACACGGCTATGTTACAGGCAGATATTTCAATGCCGCTGAAAAACAAGAGCAATTTATTTGGAGCGGTACAGGCCATACGGCAGGATGCAGTAAACAATGGCGGTAATGCAGATCCCGAAAAAACCTATTTCGAAAAAGGAAAACATGCATTCAGTTTTGGCGCAAAAGCCGGATGGAAAAATAAAAACCTGCAGGCCAGCCTGAATTATAACCGAATTACCAAAGCTGGCAGATACCTTATGCCACGTGAATGGGGTAGAGATCCATTCTTTACTTTTTTGCCCCGGGAACGCAATGAAGGATTTGGAGACGTGCATGCTTTAGTTATCAAACTTAATTATAACCTGGCCGCCGGACGTATAAAAACAGCTTTAGCGGCAGGCTATTTTAATTTGCCCGATGTAAAAAATTACAAGTTAAATAAGTATGGTTTACCTTCATACTATCAGATTAACGCTGACGTACGTTATTCGTTTGCCGGATTTTTGAAAGGCATGGAAGCACAATTGCTGATTGCCGGAAAAATAAATAACGGCGAATTATACAATAATAAACGCTACAGTTTTAATAAGGTAAACATGACTCAATACAATTTTGTAATTAATTATCATTTCTAAAACTTATGTCGGCGATACAGAATTTAGCAGCTGTTTTTGAACCAGCCTTACTTGAAGAAATAGAAGAATCGGGAATAATACAGCATTTTAAAGAAGGGGATATTATTATGGATTACGGAAAGTACATCCGTATGATGCCGGTAATTTTAAAAGGAACGATAAAAGTATCAAGACTGGATGATAATGGAAATGAGATTTTATTATACTATTTAACCAGCAGCGAAAGCTGCAGCATGGCTTACAGTTGTTGTATTGAAGCCAAAAAAAGCGAAGTAAAAGCCATTGCAGAAGATGATGTGGAACTGATAGCTATACCGCATGAAAAACTGGACGAATGGTTATGTAAATATCCAGGCTGGAAAAATTACATTATGCGTAGTTTTAATGAGCGCTTTATAGAATTATTAAAATCAATAGAAAGTATAGCATTTCATAAACTCGACGAAAGGCTGATTGAATATCTTAAAGAAAAACAACGAATTACAGGCTCAGCTGTTATCAAGGTATCTCATAGTATGATTGCCGATGAACTGGCTACATCAAGAGTAGTTATTTCCCGATTATTAAAGCAACTGGAAAATAATAAAAAAATTATTTTATATCGAAGTGAAATAAAATTGCTCCCGGCGTTTGACCATTAATAGCATTGATGGATAGTCAAATGCAAAAAAGGGTTGGAGTTGTTGAAATACAGATTCAACAGTTTGCCGAAATAGAAGCTGTCATTTAAATAAGGCAGGCAACCCGATAGTATAAAAAAGTTTGCAGGCATGAGGTAAAAACTCTAAAATTCAGCAACCAGAAATTGCTGGATTTTTGGGTTACCAATTAATTGTAAATACGGTCATAAGCGCCTTTGTATTTTTCCATGATCACTTTCCTTTTCAATTTCAGTGTAGGAGTAAGTTCACCACTGTCAATGGTCCATTCATGTGGCAACAGTTCAAACTTTTTTACCTGCTCCACATGATTAAAGGATTCGTTAAATGAGTCTATCAGTTCTTTATACAGATCTAAAACCTTAGGGTTATGAATAGCATCTTCGGCAGTAGTAAAAGTTATGCCTTTGTGCTGCATCCATTCCTTAATATTTTGTATAGATGGAACGATCAAAGCACCAACAAATTTTTGCTCGGCACCAACCACCATCATCTGCTCAATAAATGGCGATTCTTTCATTTTATTTTCAATAGGCTGCGGAGCAACATATTTACCGCCACTGGTTTTAAACAATTCTTTTTTGCGGTCGGTTATCTTTAAATATTTACCGTCTTCAAAAACGCCAATATCACCTGTGTGTAACCAGCCATCGATAATGGTTTCGGCGGTAAGGTCAGGTCTTTTATAGTAACCCATCATTACACTTGGTCCTTTTACACAAATCTCTCCATCGGCTTCAATTTTTACTTCCTGCCCTTCAATTACCAAACCAACAGTGCCAAATTTAGTTCCACCTTTGGTCCGACAGTTAACACTGATAACAGGACTGTTCTCCGTTGGCCCGTAACCTTCGTAAATGGGTATTTGCGCAGCTGTAAAAATCCTGATCAACCTGATCTGGCAGGCAGCGCCGCCAGTAACGATAAGTTTTATATTGCCACCCAATGCTTCACGCCATTTACTGAAAATTAATTTATTGGCTATAGCAAGCTGTAGCTTGTACCAAATGCTTTGTGTTTTTTGATTATCATAGTCGTTGGCCAGAGCAACACTCCAGAAAAATAATTTTCTTTTTATTCCTGTCAACTCGCCGCCTTTGGCCATAATTTTTTCATAGGTTTTTTCAAGCAGCCTGGGTACAGTTGAAAACAGAGTCGGTTTTACTTCTTTCAGGTTTTCAGCAATAGTATCCAAATTTTCGGCATAATAAATAGATGTACCGCTACTGATATAGATCAAAGAAACCATTCGTTCGAAGATATGGTTGAGCGGCAAAAAACTTAAGGCTCTGCCATTCACGTCATCATCAAAAGGAAAACTGTTTTTTGAATGCGTAACATTGCTTACGATATTCCTATGACTAAGCATTACGCCTTTTGGCGTGCCTGTTGTGCCCGAAGTATAAATAATAGTTGCACAGTGCTCAGCCTTTATTGTTGCCTTAATGGCTTCCATTTTTTCCAGATCTGCAGCACTGATATCTTCCAGAAGCGTTCTCCAGTTTATTGAATCGGGTAACTCATCAAAACTGTAAACATTTTGTAAGGAAGGCACCGCATTTTTTACAGCCAGCACTTTACCCAAAATTTCATCGCCACTAACAAATACATGTTTTACTGTTGCATCATTAAAAATAAATTCAAGTTCCTTAACATTGGTTGTAGGATAAATAGGACAAATGGCTGCACCAATCTGTTGACAGGCCATGTCTAACATCAGCCATTCGGGACGGTTTTTAGAGATCAGGGCAATCTTATCCTGGTTTTCGATGGTCATGTCGTTACCACTTATGCCCAATTTAACTAATCCCGCACTTAATTTATCGATCGTTTCTTTTACTTCAACAGTGCTGTAATTTTTCCACAGTCCGTTTTCTTTTCCCGAAAACATGACTGCCTTTGGAAATTTGTTCAACTGAAAGTCGATATAATCAAATATTCTTGAATGTTCATTCATAAGCAATGGATGGTTTAAACGGGGAGTTATTGTTTTTTGTTTTTTAGCTTATCATATTCCTGTTCGGCCATGGTATCCTTGTCTGTTTTATAAGCTTTAAGAAATTTAAAGAACAGGCCTATACCCAAACCAAGCATTACCCAAAGCGGCCAGGGAGTATCGGTATTTATACCCCTGCGGCCGGCGGTTAAGTACCAGATTACCCAACAGATACCTACTATTACTGCAAAACTTATGAGGCTGTTTTGAAAACCAGCCCGTTTTTTGGCAATCTGCCATAATTTTTCATCGCGTTGTTCGGCCATAGTAAATTTGTTTGACAGACAAGTTAATAAAAAATAGTCATTCACCCCTACAGAAGTGTATAAAGTAAATCGGGCAAAGAAATTATTAATGGTAGTATTGCCCCGTAGGAATTTTAAACATCCTGTCCTGCAGGAAACGATTTAGTTCAGCATATTCCTTGCTGTGTTCACTGGTCCAGTTTTGATAAGCGGGTAAATTTTGAGCCGTTGCAAAAACCCATTGGTTGTAAGCATCAAAAAGTCCTTCCTGAATATATTGCTGTTGCAATTCAAATAATTTAAAAGGAAATTTTTCTGCCGATCCGCCTGCATACCAGTCGAAGATAAAACGGGTACGTATCATTGTCAATGTTTCAGCACTTATGCCACCCGAAGCCAATGAACTTTGTTTGTTCATCGATTTTAAAAAAGCGAGTGCAAAACTGTTTTTCTCTTTGTAGTTTTTTTCAAGGTCGGCATCTGCAAATAACTTTTTATAACCTTCCAGCAATATGTTTTTTATTTCGGGGCAGTAGGCGTTTCTTGGATCGATATTTATAAATATTTCGCCATAGAGCAAACTCCAAACCTTATCAGTAGTAAAATAATAGTACTTGCTGGCATTATAATAATTGCCGGCAAAGCCGGGATCATTTTCAATTCCTTTTTCCCACTGTTTAATGGCAGAGAAATCATTTTTAGTCCAGAGTACTTTTCCCAACTCGTTATAAAGTGCGCCGCTGTTAGGTAATTTTTTTATGCCTTTCCGGTAGGTGTTTTCTGCTTCTTTAGCATCTTCCAGCGCCCAGTAAGCATCTCCGGCAATCTGAAAGCACTGATCATCTACATCATTCCTGTCGAACAACGGCGTTAAGGCAGCAATTGACTTTTTAAATTCGTTAGCGTAATAATAGTTAAGTCCGAGGTTTTTTGCTACTTCCAGGTTATTTGGCTCTAGCGCCAAAGCACGGTTGAGCACCAAAATGGCATTGGCATAATCTCCCTTATGCATAAAATTTCTTGCATTCTCATACAACTGTTTTGCATCCTGCGCAAACAATGAACTATGAAAAGCAAATGCAATAAAAAGGAAAATTATTTTTTTCATCTCGTTAAAATTACTGTTATTGGCAAGATAAGAATTTTACCCGCAAGAATTTATCAGTTCTGATCATCGTCAATATTGTTGATCAGGTGCGTAAGCAAACCATCTCTAAGCTTGGGTTCAAACCATGTGCTCTTGGGTGGCATTACATTTCCGCTGTCGGCAATATCAAATAGTTGCTGAATAGTTACAGGGTACAGACTGAACGCAACAACCATGTCGCCGCTGTTCACTCTTTTTTCCAATTCATTCAATCCTCTTATACCACCAACAAAATCTATTCGCTTATCAGTACGCTGGTCTTTTATATTCAGAATGGGATCAAGTAAATTATTTGAAAGGATGCTGATATCCAAAATGCCAATCGGGTCGTTGCTATAACTGCCTTCATTAGCCGTAAGGCGGTACCATTGTTTGTTCAGGTACATGCCAATCTCATGCAACTTATCCGGCGAAAATGCCTTGTCAGCTTTTTCAACTGAAAAATTATTTTTTATGGCAGATAAAAAATCACTTTCTGATAATCCATTCAGATCGGTAACCACCCTGTTGTAGTCCATGATGTGCAATTGATCGGAAGGAAATAAAGTAGTAAGAAAAATATCGGCTCCGGTTGTTGCCTTATCGCCGAGTGCAGCTCTTACTTTTGCCGCCGAAGCAGCTCGGTGGTGACCATCGGCGATATAAGTACAGAGAACTTTTTCTTTAAACATAGATGATATCTGTTCAATAGTGTTGTCATCATTTACGATCCAGATACTATGTTGAATACCATCATCGGCGGTAAAATTATACACGGGACTTTTTTCCTTCCATTTGTTGATGATTGCATCAATTTCTGCGAGGTTGCGGTAAGCCAAAAAAACATTACCCGTTTGAGCGCCGCTGGTTTTTATGTGATTTATGCGATCCTGCTCTTTCTCAGGTCTGGTGAATTCATGTTTTTTTATCAGTCCATTCTCATAATCATCAACCGAACTGCCGCAAACCAAACCCGTCTGGCTTTTTCCATTCATGGTTAACTCATATATATAATAACAGGCTTTGCTTTCCCTGAACAGAACCTTGCGGCTGATGAATGCATCCAGGTTTTCTTTGGCTTTATCATACACAGCCTGCGAATGACTGTCGGTTTTATCGGGTAAATCAATTTCGCTTTTGGTGATGTGTAAAAAACTCACGTTGTTTCCTTCTGCTTCTGTCTTTGCTTCCTTGCTGTTAAGCACATCGTAGGGACGTGATGCCAATTGTTTTGCCAGGTCTGCTGCTGGCCGTAGTGCTTTAAAAGGAGATATCGTAACCATGCTGTTGTTTTAAGTATTGTAAAAGTATCGAATTAGTTTTAAGCATATTTTTTGGTGAACGCTTTCATCAGCTGCACCAAAACCTCTACGCTACTCAATGGAAGTGCGTTATACAATGAAGCTCTAAAACCGCCGACCAGTCTGTGCCCCTTAATACCGACGATCTGGTTTTCTTTGGTAAAATTTAAAAATGTTTCTTCCAGAGATGGATCGTTCATCACAAAACAAACATTCATCTTACTTCTGTCATTTATATTGGCTGTACCGGTAAATAACGTACTTTCATCAATGGCCGCATATAATGCAGCGGCTTTTTCATTGTTCAGTTTTTCGATGGCAGCAATGCCTCCATTGGCCTTAAGCCATCTTAAAGTGAGCATGCACACATACACAGCAAAAACCGGTGGTGTGTTAAGCATAGATCCTTCTTTAATGTGATTGCGGTAATCGAGTATAGTAGGAATATTGCGTTTTACTTTCCCCAGAATATTTTTATTTACCACAACCAGGTTAACACCAGCCGGTCCCATATTTTTTTGTGCGCCGGCATAAATAAGATCGAACGCATTAAAATCCAACACCCGGCTGAAAACATCGCTGCTCATATCGGCCACCAAACTGTTACTGGTATGTGGAATTGTTTGCCACTGCGTTCCGTAAATGGTGTTGTTGGTGGTGATGTGCAGATATTTTGCATCATTAGGCACAGCAAAATCCTTGGGTATATAATTGAAATTGGTTTCCTTACTACTGCAAACGGTTTCTACTTTACCAAACAGTTTTGCTTCCTTGATGGCCTTGGTACTCCATACGCCTGTATCAGTATAGGCCGCTGTTTCCTTATCGTCCAGCAGGTTCATCGGCAGCTGCATAAACTGTGTGGTGGCGCCACCATGCAAAAACAAAACTTCACGGTCATCATCCAGCTTCATCAGTTCTCTTACCAATGCCCTGGCTTCATCCATCACATCCTGAAATAAAGAAGTACGATGACCAATTTCCAAAATGGACAAACCGGTATTATTATAATTAAGTACCGCCTGCGAAGCTTCTTCAAAAACAACTTTGGGTAAAATAGAAGGGCCGGCATTGAAATTATGAACCACTGCTGTAAGGTTAACTGATAAAATTTGTTAGTGTGCAAAAATACCTAAATGAATTTAATTAGTATCACTGCTCCTCTCTTCCAATCATCTTCCCTGCTGAACTCCACTGTTTATTCAGGTTTTCAAACTCCTTAATATCTGCTTCGCTGAATTTTTGCGCAATCAACGATTTCAGGTCGGGTTGGCCGGCGTTAACCCAGGCAGTGTACCAGAATGAAGCAATTGCATAAATGGATTGGCGCATGCGGCGCTCAATCATGCCATCAAGTTTTTTATTGTATGCAATGGTAAAGGCGGATGAATATTGGCGGATTGTTTTTCCGTTTCGCTCTTCAAAAGAATATTTTTTATCGTCATCAAATTGCTTGGTAAGCTCACGTTCGTACAACAAAACCGTATCGGCAGCCTGAGCACTTTCCAATACCCTTGCCCAAATAAAATCGCCGGGATATTTTATGTAGTCGGCCTTACCAACAAAAAAATCCCATTCTTTTTCGGCCAGTAATTCCGGTACACGGCTTTCCCAAAAACCATGTATCCCTTTTTGGTTTGTGTATTGCCCGTTATGATTACTGCTGGCATGCAGCGGTACATGAGCATCGGAAATATAGTGACCAATCTCGGCACTGTATTTCATAATGAGGCTGAAATTTTTTTCTTTAAATGCATTGGTCAACCGGTTCAGCATGGTTTGTACATGCCAGGGCACAATCCCGTGTTGCTTCAATGTATCTTCAGTAAATTTAGCAACGGCATCGCTCCATTTTCGAGGCAGTGCATCGTACGGATATTTTCCGTACTGATCAATATCAATATAGTGCCTGGGTCCTTCATCAGGTACAGCATATCGCCTTTTATCGGGATCAATGGCATGCTCACTTATGAAGGCAATACTGGGTTTATATAAGACCATCATTTCGGGCGGCAATAAAAAAACTGCGTAGTAATTTGTTTTCTGATGGGCATAAAATCCCCAGCAATACACATTGTAATTAGTAATGAGCAGCAGTATAAAAGGCAGTAAAAAACGAAAGACTTTTTTCATCATTCAAATTATAGTTGACCAAAAAATACAATTTTTATGTTGATGTTTTTTTCGATTCGTCTTCATCAATATCCGTAACGCCGCCGCTAACAGCAAACTTCATGGTTTGTGCTGCCGATATATTGTCAATTAGCCGTACCCTTTTTTTGGGTATTACATATACATTGCCTGCCACAGAGTAAGCCATGGGCACATAAACAGTTACATATTCATTCAACCCAAAATCCTGCATATCATCACGGGTTATAAAACCAAAGCGCCAAACATCATTGTCATCAATATTTGCCAATACATGTTTAGTAAATTTTTTATTGTCGCCTGCAAAGGCTTCAAAAAAATCACGGGTGGTACTGTAAATATGTTTTATGCCAGGCGTTTTTTCAAGGAGCTTATTAAAAAAACTTAAAAACCGGCTGGTAATAAAGAAGGAACTGAAATACCCAATAATGATGAGTACGGCTATGATGATAACAAAACCTATCCCATAATTCTGTACCCTGACTATGCCCTGGGCATCGGTATAGGTAAAAATAGGGATCAGGCTGTCGATAGAAGAGACCGCCCAATAAATAAAATAAACAGTAATGGTTACCGGCCCGAGTATTAGCAGGCCCTGTAGGAAATACTGTAATAATTTTTTATAGTTGAAATGCTTCTTCATGGTTTTTTGTTTTACATAACAAAGATAGCAGATTGGATCTCCTCTTGCTGCGTTGAGGTTGGTTTCGGCCCTCAGGTACAATGCGGCAATAAAATGGTATAAGTGGCAAAAAAAAGTGATGGAAACTTTGGTTACATTAAAAGTTTCTGTAGTTTTGCCCCCCATTATGACAGAAATAGATACAAAACAGCGGATTCAGAAAGCAGCCAACGATCTGGTTATGCAATATGGCATACGCAGTGTTAGTATGGATGATATTGCCGCTAACCTGGGTATGAGTAAAAAAACAATTTACCAGTATTTTAAAGATAAAGACGAGTTGGTAGAAGCTGTTGTAGATGATGTAATAGCAACCAACCAATATGAATGCAATGCGGACAGAGACAAGGCAGATAATGCAGTACATGAAATTTTCCTGGTGATGGATATGATGGCGGAAATGTTCAAGACCATGAACCCTTCCATCCTGTTTGATATGCAGAAGTATCATCCGGCTGCATTCAGAAAATTCATGAAACACAAAAATGAGTTCCTCTTTAATGTATGTACCCAAAACCTGGAACGTGGCGTAGCCGAGGAATTGTACCGGCCCGAAATAGCAGTTGATATTTTATGCAGGTACAGGGTGGAAACTATGTTTATTCCTTTTAATCCAGAATTCCAGAGAAGTTTAAAACACGACCTGGCTAAGATAGAAGAGGAGATAATAGTACATTTTCTTTTTGGATTGGTATCTCTGAAAGGCTATAAGCTGATCATGAAGTATAAGGAACAAAAAGAAACAATTAAAAATTAAACAGAATAAAACAACAGCGATGAAAAAAATCGGGAAGCATAGACTGCTCATCTGTAGTTTAGTACTATTAACGGCGGTTACCAAAGCTCAGGAAATTCATTCCTTTTCACTGAAGCAAGCCGTAGACTACGCAAGTCAAAATTCGGTACAGGTAAAAAATGCCCTGCTGGATGTTCTGATTCAGAAGCAGGTGAACAGGGATATAACTTCAATAGCTTTACCGCAGATAAATGGTAGTGCGGGCATCACCCGGAATCTGAATATTCCGGTGCAACCAATACCCGATTTTATCAGCCCTGCAACCTATCAGGTACTTATCGATGAGGGCGTCAAAGATGGCAATGGTCAGCCAATTGATTTTCCTTCTGCTGGTTTTAGTGACCTGTTGTTCCCGTTGGGAAACCCATGGAATGCCAGTGCAGGGGTAACAATGAGCCAGATTGTATTTGATGGCCAGGTATTCATTGCATTAAAAGCCCGTAACGGTACTATCGAACTTCAGGAGCGAATTGCTGAGCTGACTGAAGAGAACATAAAAGCCAATATATACAAAGTGTACTACCAATTGGTAGTTGGAAAAAGCCAACTTGAATTGCTCGATGCAAATATCGACCGGCTTGAAAAATTAAAACGTGATGTGCAGATAATGTATGATAACGGCTTTACCGAAAGAGTGGATATTGATAAACTATCGGTACAGCTAACAAATCTGCAAACAGAAAAATTAAAGGCCAATAACAGGCTTGCAAACGGTTACTCAGGTTTGAAATTATTGATGGGGATGCCCATCAAAGACAGCCTGGTGTTAATTGATAAACTGGATGATGAAGAGGTTAAAGCCGGTGTGCTTGAAGCCAGTGAGTACAAATACAGCGACAGAAAAGATTTTCAGATCATGGCCGTGACAAATGAACTCAACGGTTTAAACATCCGCAGATACAAACTAAGCCAGATACCTACGTTTGCATTGCTTGGCGGCTATAGCAAACAGGCGCAACGTACCAGATTTGACGTTTTTGGTAAAGGAGATTGGTTTACCAGTTCCTATGTAGGCCTTCAGATGAAAGTACCCATATTTAATGGATTTGCATTGCAGGCAAAAAAGCAACAAGCAAGACTACAATTACAAAAGACGGTTAATCAAACTGAGGCACTAAAGATCAATATTGATGCTGAGGTTGAAAATGCTAAAAACAATTTTATTGCGGCCATTGCTACTATGGATTTTCAGAAAAAGAATATGTCACTGGCTGAAAAAGTGTACGATCAAACTAAAAAGAAATACGAAATAGGTACGGGATCATCAACAGAAATTAATACTGCGCAGATTGACCTTAAAACAGCACAAACCAATTATATCAGTGCTTTGTACGATGCCATCATTGCTAAAGTTGATTTCTTAAAGGCAACCGGAAAATTATAATTAAACAGACTAACCATAAAACAATGAAAAGAATAACTCAAATCCTGATGGCAACATTTGCTACAGTTGTCATAGCATCCTGCGGCAGCAGTAAAAAAGACGATGCTGCTATAATTAATGATACGAAAGCGGCCATTGAAAAATTAAAGATGCAAAGAACTGCAACCGATGAAGAGATCAAAAAGCTGGAAGCAGAACTGGCAAAGAATGACAGCAACTCAGCTAATTCAGCAAAGGTTAAACTGGTTGCAGTAACTGCGGTAACGGTACAGGATTTTAAACATTATATCGATCTGCAGGGACATGTTGATGCGGAGAATATCTCCTACATATCGCCACGTGGAATGCCCGGCCAGGTTAAAGCTTTATTTGTACAGCAAGGGCAGTTTGTAAAAAAAGGACAGCTTTTATTAAAGCTGGATGATGCCATTATGCAGCAACAGGTAACAGCGGCCAGGCAACAACTGGAAGGAATAAAAACGCAGCTGAGCTTTGCTAAAAATCTGTACAACCGGCAGAAAAATCTTTGGGATGCCGGCATTGGTACCGAAGTACAATTGATCACATCTAAAACAAATGTTGAGAGTTTGGAGAACCAGTTAAAAGCTGCCGGCGAGCAGGTTAACCTGGCTATTGAGCAATCAAAAACAGCCAATGTGTACAGCGATGTAAATGGCATTGCAGATATAGTTGCCGTAAGAGTTGGTGAAACTTTTCAGGGAATGACAGCAATGGGGCCTCAGATAAAAATTGTAAACACCAGTAATTTAAAAGTTGTTACCAATATTCCTGAAAATTATTTAACAAGAATAAGCAAAGGTTCAACTATTGAAATCAATATTCCGGATGCAAATAAAAAACTGACCTCAAAAATTTCATTGATAAGTCAGTCGATAGACCCTACTAAAATGGGCTTTATTGCCGAAGCAAAAATCCCGGTTGATCCGGCTTTAAAACCGAACCAATCAGCTATTGTACAAATAATGGATTATGCAGCTAATAACGCAGTGGTAATTCCAATTAATACTGTACAAAGTGATGAATCGAGCAAATATGTTTACCTGCTTACCAAACTAGGTAATGGAAAATCTGTAGCAAAAAAACAAACTGTTGTAATTGGTGAAGTGTATGGTAACAATGTTGAGATTAAAGCCGGGTTAAAAGCAGGAGATCAATTAATAACAGAAGGTTATCAGAATATTTATGATGGTCAGTTGATCAGCACCAGCATAGCAAACTAACTTATGGAACAGCGCCTTTAAGACGGCACCAAAAATATTTTTATGAGCTTTATAGAAGGAGTCAGCAGAAAATTTAAAGAGTATAAACCTACCAGCTGGTCAATAGATAACCGTACAGCAATTTATATTATTGCCATCCTGGTTTCGGTGTATGGCCTTTTCAAGTTCAACACAATGCCGAAGGAACAATTTCCAGACATTGTGGTGCCAACCATCAGCATTACTACAGTATATGTTGGTAACTCGCCTAAGGACATTGAGAACCTCGTTACCCGGCCTATTGAAAAGCAGCTGAAAGGCATCAGTGGTGCCAAGGTTAAAAAAATAACCAGCACATCTCAAACAGATTTCAGCCTTATAGTGGTTGAGTTTGATACCGATGTAAAAACGGAAGTGGCGAAACAGAAAGTAAAAGATGCCATAGATAAAGCTACAACCGATCTGCCCAATGATCTTACCTCTCAGCCCAACGCCCAGGAATTTGCTTTTAGTGAAATGCCCATCATGTTTGTAAATGTGAGCGGCGATTTTGATGGCATTAAACTGAAAGAATATGCCGACAAGATGCAGGACAGGTTTGAAGAATTAACTGAAATTTCAAGGGCAGAAATTGTGGGTGCTCCTGAAAGAGAAATACAGGTAAATGTAGATCCATATAAGATGCAGGCGGCCCGTGTAAGTTTTATGGATGTTGAAAATGCCATCAGCCGTGAGAACAGGGATATTACCGGTGGCCTGTTGGAGGTTGGAAATATGCGCCGTACAATTAAGATCAAAGGCCAGTTCACCAGTTCATTAAACTTGCAGGATATAGTAGTAAGGAGTAGTGCAAGAGGTGCATCTGTTTACCTGAAAGATATCGCTGAATTAAAAGATACAATCAAAGAGAAAGACAGCTATGCAAGGCTTGACGGTAAGAATGTGATTACCATCAATATTGTAAAACGTGCAGGCGAAAACCTCATCAGCGCAGCTGGAAAAATAAAAGACATTGTAAAAGACATGCAGGATGATGAAGTATTGCCCAGAGATTTGAAAGTGGTTATTACCGGCGATCAGAGTAAGGCAACAGAAACATCTTTTAAAGATCTGGTTAATACCATTATTATCGGCTTTATTTTGGTATTACTGGTGCTGATGTTCTTTATGGGTGTTACCAATGCATTCTTTGTGGCACTGAGTGTTCCGTTAAGTGTGTTTGTAGCGTTTTTGTTTTTACCTATCGGCGATACCATCATCGGAACACCGGTTACCCTAAACTTCATTGTATTATTTGCCCTGTTATTTGGGCTGGGTATTATAGTGGATGATGCGATTGTAGTGATAGAAAACACACACCGGATTTATAATAACGGCAAGGTCCCGATTATACGAAGTGCTAAAGAAGCGGCCGGAGAAATTTTTATCCCGGTGCTTGCAGGAACGGCAACAACATTGGCGCCCTTCTTCCCGTTGCTTTTCTGGAAAGGAATTATCGGCAAGTTTATGATTTACCTGCCAACCATGCTGATCCTCACTTTGGCAGCCTCATTGATCGTTGCGTTTATCTTTAACCCGGTTTTTGCAGTTAGTTTTATGAAACCAGAGGGCAAGGAATTTGACGAGCCAAAAAATACCATATTTAAAAAGCCGTTTTTCTGGGCAGCCATTATTTTTGGTGCATTGATGCACCTGTTTGGCTGGCATGGGGTGGCTAATTTCCTTTGGTTTATGGTATTGCTGTCTATTTTAAACCGCTATGTATTCCGTGATATTATTCATTATTTTCAAAACAGGGTATTACCTGGCTTAATGCGCCGTTACGAAACATTATTACGCTGGGTATTGCACGGCCGCAGGCCCGTTTGGATGTTGGTTAGTTTGTTTATTTTATTCCCGGTAGCAGCAGGCTTATTGGTTTTGAGGGGTAACGATCAGACCTTTTTCCCCAGCGGAGATCCTAATTTTATTTATGTTTATTTAAAAATGCCTGTAGGTACCGATGTAAAAACAACAGATAGTGTAACTCATTTACTGGAGAAAAAAGTATACAAAGTATTAGAACAGGAAAAACCCGGTACCGAAGGAAGTATTGTGGAAAGTATTATTGCCAATGTAGCCAACAGTGCTAATAATCCACGAAGTAATAACAGAAGCATTCAATCGAATTTAGGGAGAATACAGGTTTCATTTGTTGAGTATGAAAAGCGGAATGGTAAGCATACCAAGCCCTATCTTAACGAAATCAGAAATCAGATGGTAGGTATTCCGGGTGCCAGTATAGAAGTGGCACAGGAAGATGGCGGGCCTCCTACCGATCCTCCGGTAAACATAGAAGTGATTGGTGATAAGTTTGAAGAGATCGCCACGGTTGCCAGTAACCTGCAGAATTATCTGGATACTAACCAGGTATATGGTATTGAGAATTTACGGATGGATGTTGATCTTAACAGTCCGGAAATAACAGTGAATGTGGACCGTGAAAGGGCCATGATGGAAGGATTGAGTACCGGGCAGATCGGATCAGAAATACGTACCGCTGTTTTTGGGAAAGAAGTAAGTAAACTTAAAGAAGGAGAGGATGAATATAAAATTCAGTTGCGTTATGCCGACCTTCAGCGGAAAAATATCACCGATGTAATGAACATGCGTATCACATTCATGGATATGAATACCATGATGGTAAAATCGATCCCGGTGAGTGCAGTTGCTTCTATTGATTACACCAATACCTCCGGTGCAATTGCCCGTAAAAATGTAAAGCGCACCATCCAGTTGCAATCGAATGTGCTTGATCCCACATTGACCGGCAAAGTAAATACTGAGCTTGCCGAAAAGATCGCTGACTTCAAATCAAAGAACAGGATCCCTGCGGATGTAACCATTAAACAAACCGGGCAAGGTGAGCAGGAAGCAGAGACAAACAGCTTTTTAGTGAAGGCATTTTTTCTGGCCCTTGGTTTGATATTTTTGATCCTGGTATTACAGTTCAACTCTATGAGTAAACCATTTATCGTATTAACTGAAATTTTCTTCTCAGTGATTGGGGTGCTGCTGGGATATGCATTTACGGGTATGACAATCGCTACCATTATGTTACTGGTAGGTGTAATAGGCCTTGCAGGTATTGTAATAAAAAATGGAATTCTGTTGATTGAATTTACTGATGAACTGCGTGGGAGAGGCGTTAAAACAAGAGAAGCGGCTATTCAGGCAGGCAAGATCCGGATCATTCCCGTATTGTTAACAGCATTGGCAACTATGCTGGGGTTATTGCCGTTGGCAGTAGGTTTTAATATCAATTTCGTTACCTTCTTCCAGAATTTAAATCCGCATATTTTCTTTGGTGGTGATAGTGTAGTATTCTGGGGCCCGTTAAGCTGGACAATTATATTTGGATTGATTTTCGCTTTCTTCCTCACATTGATCATGGTGCCCAGTATGTATATAATTGCTGAACGGTTACGCAGGCCAATGGAAAGATTTTATGGAACAAGATACGTGGCCATACTTGGGTTTGCCGGTCCGTTCTTCTTCATCTTCGTGGGTATTATGTACCTCGTAAAAGCTATTCAGGGTAAAAAAGTATGGAATGGGCAGTTAAAAGAAACCAGGAATAGTGATGATGCCGATGATGATCTGTTACCAAATTACGAAGTATAAATTACCAATACTTATTGAAATGCTGCTCACCAGTTGAGCGGCATTTTTTTTGCGATCAATAATAAAAGAAAAACCATTCATCATAATTTTGTGATTTCCTTTTTCCGATAGATATTAACTTCACTCAAAATTATTAGCCATGATAACAAATCACGAAATTGATTATAAAATTTACGGAGAAGAACTCCAGCTTGTAGAAATTGAACTAGACCCCAACGAAACTGCCATTGCCGAAAGCGGCGCCTTTATGATGATGGATAATGGTATTGAAATGAACACCATTTTTGGCGACGGAAGTCACCAGCAAGACAACAGTATTTTAGGTAAGCTTTTCAGTGCCGGCAAACGATTGCTGGTGGGTGAAAGTTTGTTTATGACAGCATTCACAAATACGGGCCAGGGAAAAAAGCGGGTTAGTTTTGCAGCTCCCTATACCGGAAAAATAATTCCTTTTGATTTGTCGCAGCTGGGCGGAAAGATCATTGCACAAAAAGATGCATTTCTCTGTGCAGCCAAAGGCGTAAGCATCGGTATCGAGTTTCAGCGTAAGCTGGGCACTGGTATTTTTGGTGGCGAAGGTTTCATCATGGAAAAACTGGAAGGCGATGGGATGGCTTTTGCCCATGCAGGTGGTTACGTGATTGAAAAAACGTTGCAACCCGGTGAAATTTTAAAGGTAGATACTGGTTGTGTTGTTGCTTACACTTCAGGTGTTGATTTTGATATTGAATTTGTAAAGGGAATTAAAAACTGGATGTTTGGCGGTGAAGGATTATTCTTTGCGAAGATGACCGGACCCGGAAAAGTTTGGTTACAATCACTTCCTATCAGCCGCCTTGCCGGACGCATTATGCAGTACGGTACTTATAAACGTAAGGAAGAAGGCAGCATCCTTGGCGGTTTGGGTAATCTGCTGGATGGAAGGGAGTGATTTTTAATAAATAATTTTGTTGGTTTAATATTTAATTTTCAGCGTTTTAGAAAAAGTCAGGTCAGTAACCTGACTTTTTTATAAAAAAAATTTGGCGCTTTAAATCCTCTAATCGTATATTTGCGATATAAAATAAATAATAGATGGCAATTCACAAAAAAGAAGCATTCACACAAAAGGAACAGGATCTGGCCGCATTTGCCAAGGCAATGGCACACCCGGCACGCATAGCCATTTTAAAAGTACTGGCGCAACGCAATGAATGTATTTGCGGAGAGATAGTAGATATATTACCACTTGCCCAGAGTACCGTTAGTCAGCACTTGAAAGAATTGAAGACAGCAGGATTAATTGATGGAAGCATTGATGGTCCACGCAGTTGTTATTGCATCAACTGGAAAGCCTTTGAAAAATTTATGGGTGAATTCAGTTTTCTGTTTAACAAACTGAAAGTGCAGAATGAAAAAGCCTGTTGCTAAAAAAAATAATTTAAACAATAAAAAATATAGCCATGAACAACGAAACACAAATTAAAGAACTGGTAAAAGAAAAGTATGCAGCCATTGCAGAGCAATCGCTGGACCAAAATTTAGCTTCCTGCTGTGGAGCCACATCATCCTGTTGCGGCGATGAAGTGTATAACATCATGAGTGATGATTATACAAAGATGGAGGGATATAATCCCGATGCAGATCTGGGCCTTGGTTGCGGACTGCCAACCGAATTTGCAAAGATCAAAGAAGGCGACACGGTCATAGACCTCGGCAGTGGTGCCGGTAACGATGCATTTATTGCCCGTAAGATCGTAGGAGAAAACGGTAAAATTTTAGGCATTGATTTTACCGAAGCCATGATTAATAAAGCACGTATCAATGCCGAAAGCCTCTACTTTAATAATGTAGAGTTCAGATTGGGTGATATTGACAACATGCCGGTAACATCAAACTACGCCGATGTTATTGTAAGCAATTGCGTATTAAATCTGGTACCCAACAAACATAAGGTGATCAGCGAAATTTACAGAGTATTAAAACCGGGCGCTCATTTTTCAATTTCAGATATAGTACTGGAAGGCAACCTGCCTTTAAAATGGAAAGAAGTGGCAGAATTATATGCCGGTTGTGTAAGTGGAGCTGTTCAAAGAGAAGTCTATCTCGAAATGATTGCTGCAGCAGGATTCACTAACATCATCCTGCAAAAAGAAAAGGAAATAAAAATTCCCGATGATATTTTAAAGAATTATTTGTCGGAAGAGGAGATTGCTGTTTATAAAAAAGGTGGAACCAAAATCACAAGTATTACGGTTTATGCCGATAAACCTGCAAAAGACGATAGAAATTGCGAACCCGGAAGTGGTTGCTGCTAATATTATTTTATCATCATAAAAAATAAAGCCATGAACACAAATCAAAAAGATCCGATGTGTTGTACAACAGATAGCGGATGCTGCGGCCTGACCAATTGGGGTTGCTGCTAAAAAACAAAAAGGGGGCGGGTTAAATAAAACCAGGCTCCTTTTTTATAAAATAAAAAAGATGAAGAAACTGAAACTGCTTTTTGTTTGTATTGAAAACAGCAACCGCTCCCAAATGAGCCAGGCATTTGCGAAAATATTGGGCGCAGGAAATGTTGAGGCCTACAGCGCCGGCAGCAAACCCAGTGGCATTGTTAATCCCAAAGCAATTGCTGCTATGAAAGAGTTGGGTTACGATTTGAGCAAGCACGACAGCAAAAGTCTTGATGAAGTAAAAGTCTTTGCCCCGTTTGATGCCGTTGTAACCATGGGTTGCGGCGATGCCTGCCCATGGATGCCCGCTAAAAAATTTGTAGACTGGGAAATACCCGACCCAAAAAATCTGGAGCCCGAAGCGTTTAATAAAGTAAGGGATCTTATCAAAGAGAAAATAGCAAGTCTGATAAAAGATCTAACATAGAAAAATGCCAGGTTTTTAACTCCTGGCATTTTTTAAAAAGTGTTGAAAAACTTATCGTTTGCTGATCTTAGATAGCAGCCTTAATATTTCAAGATACAACCATACAATTGTTACCAGCAATCCAAAAGCGCCATACCACTCCATATATTTGGGAGCACCCATTTCCGATCCTCTTTCAATCATATCGAAATCAATGATCAAATTTAAAGCAGCAAGAGCCACAACGAATACAGAGAATCCAATTCCCAACGCACTTCCTTCGTGTAAAAACGGAATTGAAATACCAAACATACCCAGCACCAATGCAATCACATAAAAGATAGCAATACCGGCTGTAGCGGTAAATATAATTGCCTTGAATTTAGCTGTGGCTTTAATTATTTTAAAACTATACAACAGGTACATAGCAATTGCAGTTCCAAAAGTTAACCCAACAGCATTGATTACAATGCCGGGAGCAACCTCAGCAAATGCAAAATTGTAGAAGGCTGAAATGGCCCCTACAAATAAACCTTCAAGCAACGCAAAAGCAGGCGCCAAAAAAGGAGCCCATTCTTTTTTAAACATGAGTACAACGGCTACTCCCAAACTGCCAAAAGCACCTATATATATGAGTGGTTGTACATTTCCACCCTGTGCAAATTCCTTCCAGGAGTAAAAAGCCGTGCCCATCACCATTAAAAATAGAAAACCAAATTTCTGAAGTGTGCCGGTAACAGTCATCGCATTGTCGGGACTCACAACTTGATCCAATACATTGCCCTTAAATCTTTTCTCCGATAAGGCTGGATTGCCTGATTTAAATAGATCCATCATTTTGGAATTTAGGGTTTAAAAATAAAGAATAATCCAGTAAAAAAATAGTTATTTTCTGGTGATTTCTGAATATTCCGGCAGAACCTAAGTTCCTTATCTTTGCGCCATGGAAAAGTTGTTAAAAGAGATTGAGAAATTTAAACTGGAGATTGCTGCATTTAATGAAGGCGATGCAGAGACATTCCGTATTAAATACCTTGGCACTAAAGGTCTGGTAAAAGCCATCATGGGCGAAATGAAAAATGTAGCTGCTGAAAATAAAAAGCAGGCCGGTCAGTTGCTGAATGAATTTAAATTATTTACAGAAGCAAAGTACGACGAACTAAAATCAAGTTCGAATAATGGCAAAAAAGAAACCGGCAGCAATATTGATCTTAGTTTACCCGCCGATCCATTGCCTTTAGGAAGTCGTCATCCTATAAGTTTAGTAAAGAACAGGATCATTTCTATTTTTCAAAGATTGGGATTTGCAGTTGCCGAAGGGCCGGAGATTGAAGACGACTTCCATAATTTCACAGCACTCAATTTGCCCGAGAATCATCCTGCCAGAGACATGCAGGACACGTTTTATATTTCTCAAAATCCCGATTGGCTTTTACGTACTCACACCTCAAGTGTTCAGGTACGTGAAATGCAGAAAGGAAATCTGCCCATCCGCATCATTTGTCCGGGTCGAGTGTACAGGAACGAAACTATCAGTGCAAGGGCACATTGCTTTTTTCATCAGGTAGAAGGATTATATATTGCTGAGAATGTTTCTTTTGCTGATCTTAAACAAACCCTTTACTTTTTTGTGCAGGAAATGTTCGGTAAGGATGTGAAAGTGCGTTTCCGTCCCAGTTATTTCCCCTTTACCGAACCCAGTGCAGAGATGGATATCAGTTGCCTGATATGCGGAGGTGAGGGTTGCAGCGTTTGTAAGAAAACAGGCTGGGTTGAAATATTAGGTTGCGGAATGGTGCATCCAAACGTTTTAGATAACTGCGGCATCGACAGTAATAAATACACCGGTTTTGCCTTTGGTATGGGGATCGAAAGAATTACCATGCTAAAATACCAGATAAAAGACCTACGGCTTTTCAGCGAAAACGATGTGAGGTTTTTGAAGCAGTTTACGGGTGCGGTGTAATAATTTTCTCAGTAAATAAAATTCATGTCACAATCCATCAATACAATTTGCGTTATTGGCGCAGGTACAATGGGCAGCGGAATTGCGCAGGCAGCTGCACAAAATGGTTTTTATACTCTTTTGTTTGATATTAATACCGAAGTTTTAGAAAAAGCGAAAACAGCAATTCAAAAAAGTCTGGATTATTTAGTCAATAAGGAAAAAATAACAGCCGAAGAAAAAGCAACTATCTTCCAGCGTATAAAATTTGTTACTGATACCAACGATTGCCTCGCCGATATCGTGATTGAAGCTATTGTAGAAAAAGTAGAAGCAAAAGTGGGCATCTTCAACCAACTTGCGGAGTTGAATCATAGCGAAGTGATCTTTGCTTCTAATACATCTTCATTATCTATTTCCGAAATACAATCAAAGGTTCAAAATCCACAAAGGGTTGTTGGCATGCACTTCTTTAACCCGGCGCAGGTTATGAAACTGGTGGAAGTAGTTAAAGGTGTTGAAACGGACGATGCAGTTGCACAAACTGTTTATGATCTTTGCCTGCAATTGAAAAAAACTCCGGTGATGTGTAAAGATGCTCCCGGTTTTATTGTAAACCGTGTTGCACGTCATTATTATCTCGAGGCGATGAAACTGGTGGAAACGGGTGTTGCAGCTTTTGAAAATGTTGATGACATACTGGAAGCTTCAGGTTTTAAAATGGGTCCTTTCCGTTTGATGGACCTCATCGGCATGGATGTGAACCTGGCCGTTTCCCAATCTTTATACGATACCTGCAACAAAGCGGAACGCTTTAAGCCATCAACAATACAAATAGAAAAAGTAACCAACGGTGAGTTAGGTAAAAAAACAGGCAAAGGATTTTATAACTATGGCTGATGGATCTATTCTACTGTTAATGCATACACAGCAAAAGACGCAAGCCAATGCTCTCCTTCATAATTGCCACTGGCAACCTGTGGTAATGCCGCTTCTAGATGTTCATTTGCCAGTTCAAGAAGATGTTTGTTATTTATACTAGCTGAAATTCCCTTCAGGCACCAGGCCCTGCTCAGGTTCAGGCCATCCAGGTGAACAAGTTTTCCATCAGTACGGTCCTTTACTTTTCCTGTTTCAATCTTTAAATTCTTCTCAAAGAGTTGGGGCATAAATTTTTTTAGCCAGTTTACATATTCCGTTTTAGGTAAAACCTTTCGCATCAGATCAGCTTCTTCCAGGCATGGGCTTAAAAAATCGCTGCCGCTCGGTTCCCAGCTAAAAGGGCAATTGTTGTCATTAATATAAAAACGCAAAGCGGCATTTTTTATCGCTGTTGACAGATCAATATCTTCGCGGTCAATAGCATAATCATACATCATACTTAACCCAAAAGCAAGATTCGGATGCTCTCCACCCCGGATCGGGTAAGCAAGTTTTTCTAAATAACTAATGGTTAGTTTTGAAAGTTCAGTAGCAAGCGGTTGCAGTGCAGCCGCCCATTTCGTTGCATCGGCATCACCCCAGTTCAGTAATTCATTTTGCAATTGAAGCAGCCATGCCCATCCATAGGTACGCTCAAAACTCTTATTGTCTTTCGATTTGAACATGATTATCTCCTTATTAATATTTTCAGCAGTGAAGTGTTTGTTGAAGAGTTCACGAATTTCTACTTCTGCTGGAATATTTGGGAATAATTTGAGCAACTTCAACAGCATCCAATGGCCGTGTACACTGCTGTGCCAGTCGAAGCATCCAAAAAATGCAGGATGGTAATTTTTAGGGGAAATGATCAACGAAGAATCGCCGAATGTTATACCCGTTTTATAAGGAAACTCCTTTTCGGCACATCGCAACGGCAATTTTGCAAAGTGAGATGCACCAGTTGCAGTAAGTTCTATTTGCCCATCCTTTTTTACATAATGCAACTCCTGAGCTTTGCATAAAAAAACAACACCAAGGCCAAAAAGCAGAAAGAAAATTTTTTTACGCACCATCTTGTTTATTTTTGATCGTTAAAAATAAGATTTATTCCTTCGCTTGCTTATATAATATCGCCGCTCAACGAAACAGCCTTGTTGGTTAGTTTTGATAATATTATTGACAAAACAATTAATGAAAAAGTAATTGCATTGCATCAGGCATTTGCAAAGCGTTTTTTTCCGGGGTTGATTGAAACAGTACCGGCTTATTCATCGCTGGCGGTATTCTATGATACTGATGTCATAAAGAAGAATAATCCCAAAATAAAATCCGTATTTGGTTTTGTGAAAGCATTTACTGAGCAGGTTATATCAGGCATGGATGATGTGATGATTCAAAATGACGAATGCATAATTTCTGTTCCGGTTTATTATAACGGAGATGACCTTGGTGCAGTAGCGGCGTCGAATGGCATTACTACAGCAGAACTTGTAAACATCCATACTGAAAAAATATACCTGGTTTTTATGATTGGCTTTCAGCCCGGCTTTGCTTATATGGGTGAAGTGGACAAAAGAATTGCCACGCCAAGGCTTGCATCTCCCCGCTCTAAAGTACCGGCGGGAAGTGTTGGCATTGCAGGAAGTCAGACAGGTATTTATCCATTTGCATCGCCGGGCGGTTGGAAACTGATCGGGCAAACACCAATAAAAATTTTCGATGTAAAAAAAAGCGAACCCTGTTTATTTAAGCCCGGCGACCGTGTGAAATTTGTTTCGATAAGCAAAACAGTGTTTAAAAAGATCAATGAGTATTAAAATTATAAAACAAGGCGTGTTAACCACCCTGCAGGATCTTGGCCGTAACGGGTTCAGGGCAATTGGCGTTGGAACCGGTGGTGCTATGGATTTATTTGCAGCATCGGTATCAAATTACCTGGCGGGCAATGATGATTCAAATACTGTAATAGAAATAAATTATCCTGCAGCAGAAATATTATTTGAAAAAGATGGGCTGGTTAGTTTAGCTGGTGCAGATTTTACGGCCTTAGTTGATGATAAGCCAATGCCTTTGTGGTCTCCGTTCATCATAAGGAAGGATTCGGTATTAAAATTTAAGAAACCTGCTGCAGGTTCAAAAGTTTACCTGGCCGTAGCTGGTGGGTGGCCCGCCGAAAACTGGCTCGGAAGCAGCAGCACCAATTTGCATGTAAAAGCCGGCGGTTATTTGGGCAGGTCCTTGTGCAAAGGAGATGAACTGCAGTTCGAAGCCACTTCATTACCGATGAACAGGCAACCATCCTGGAATATTTCTCAATTTGAACTTGATAAAATTTATAAACCGGCAAATATTATCAGATGCATAAGATCTGTTGAATGGGAGTTGATGGATGCAACATCAAAAAATAATTTTTCCCAACTGCAGTTTACCGTCAGCAACCAGAGCGATAGGATGGGTTACAGGTTAAACGGTGAAAAATTAAATCTGAGTGACACCATTGAATTGATTTCCTCGCCGGTAGATGCAGGAACTATTCAGTTATTGCCGGATGGAAATGTGATTGTGTTAATGGCCGATCATCAAACCACCGGCGGTTACCCAAGGATTGCATCAGTTATAAAAGCTGATCTGCCTAAATTTTCACAATTAAAACCGGGTCAGCTGGTAAGTTTTCAATTGTTAGAAATGCAGGCTGCCGAGGAAGCGTTAATTTCAATGAGGTGTTTACTCAACGAAATAAAATACGGATGTCATTTCAATTTTAAAAAACATTTCAATATTGATTGATATTAACTGCGATATGGGTGAAGGCTGCGGCAACGAGACATTACTGATGCCGTTCATTAATTCAGCAAATATTGCCTGCGGTTACCATGCAGGCAATGCATCCACTATGCAACAGGTAATTGATCTTTGCCTTCAATACAATGTGAACATTGGTGCCCATCCTTCTTTTTTAGACAGAGAAAATTTCGGAAGAACAGAAATGGATTTATCATTGTCTCAGATTCACAATCTTGTTACCGAACAACTGGAAATATTGAATGAACTCATTAAAAGATCCGGAGCAAAACTGCATCATGTTAAACCGCACGGAGCGTTATACAATATGGCAGCAAAAAATACGGGTATGGCACACGCCATTGCAAAGGCGGTAAAATCTTTTGATCCTTCATTAATTCTTTACGGACTTTCGGGCTCAAAATTGATTGCAATGGCCAGTGAAGAAGGTTTGCAAACAGCCAGCGAAGTTTTTGCGGACCGTACTTACCAGCCCGATGGTTCACTTACTTCAAGAGCATTACCCAATGCATTGCTTACTAATACTGATGAAGCTGTAAAACAGGTTATTAAATTTGTGAAAGAAAATAAAGTGATATCAGTAAGCGGAGCAGAAATTAATGTTAAGGCAGATACGGTATGCATTCATGGCGACGGATTGCATGCCGTTGAATTTGCAAAATCCATTTATCAAAAACTACATGAAATATAAACTGCTTTTTTCGGGGCCACTGGTTGGCGCAGCTTTTTTAATGGCTACTTCGGCCATCGGTCCGGGTTTTATAACACAAACCACCAGATTCACCGCCGACCTAAAAGCGAGCTTTGGTTTTGTCATACTCATTTCTGTTTTGATGGATATCGGTGCTCAATTAAATATCTGGCGTGTTGTAAGTGTAAGTAAAATGTATGCTCAGGACCTTGCCAATAAAGTATTGCCCGGCTCAGGTTATTTTTTATCAGTGTTGATCATTTTGGGCGGCCTTGCTTTTAACATTGGCAATATTGCCGGTGCCGGCATGGGCCTTAATGTTCTTTTTGGAATTGATGTAAAAATCGGTGCATTAATCAGCTGCATTTTTGCAGCAGGCATTTTTTTGTTTAAAACTGTCGGCGCCATTATGGATAATTTTACAAAGTTGCTCGGCCTGGTGATGATAGCATTAACCCTGTATGTTGCCTTCCAATCAAACCCGCCGATAGGGGAGGTATTTATAAAAACAATTGTTCCGGATGTAGTGAATGAAACCATAATACTTACCATAGTAGGCGGCACCGTTGGTGGATACATAAGTTTCGCAGGAGCACATCGCCTGCTCGACGCAGGAATTGGAGGCAGGGAACACCTCAAACAGGTTTCAAAAAGTGCAGTGTCGGCCATTTTAATTGCTTCGCTGATGCGGATGATTTTATTTATTGCTGCTTTGGGAATTGTTTGGCAGGGCATAGCACTAAATCCGCAAAATCCCGCTGCTACAGTATTTGAATCTGCTGCCGGGCAGATTGGTTATAAAATTTTTGGCCTGGTATTATGGAGTGCTGCAATAACCTCTGTTATCGGTTCTGCTTTTACGTCGGTAACGTTTGCCATACTTTTGCATCCCTTTGTTAGCAAAAATTTCCGCCAGATCATTATAGTATTCATCGTTTTTTCAACAATTATCTTTCTACTGGTTGGCCAACCGGTAAAATTATTGATTGCTGCTGGCGCCATCAATGGACTGATATTGCCGATCGCCCTGGCATTGATCCTGTTTGCAACCTACAAAAAGCAGATCAACCCAGGCTATAAACATCCTAATTGGTTATCCATTGCAGGTTGGCTGGTTGTGCTGGCGATGTCCTATATGGGTACGAAAGCAATTATTGCTTTATGCAGTTAAGGATTCAGCATATATTTTATCTTTACCGGAAATACTTTCAATATGATTTTGGTTACAGGAGGTGCCGGTTTGGTTGGCAATGAATTAATAACGCAATTACTTGCCGATGGTAAAAAAGTAAGGGCCATTTATAATAAAACTGCATTACAAAATTTTCAATCGGCTGATCTTGAACAATACCAGTGTAATATTTTAGATGTATTGGGATTGGAAGAAGCCATGATCGGAATAGAGCAGATTTATCACTGTGCCGCCATTGTTACATTTAATCCAAAGCGTCGTGATGAGATGTTCAGGATAAATATAGAAGGCACAGCTAATATTGTTAATACTGCGTTGGATGCCGGGGTAAAAAAAATGGTTCATGTAAGTTCGGTTTCTGCCTTGGGAAGGATAAGAAAAGATGTATTGATAAACGAAACAATGAACTGGAGTGAAGAGACCAGCAACAGTCGCTATGGACAAAGTAAATACCTTTCAGAAATGCAGGTATGGCGTGGTATTGGCGAAGGACTGGATGCAGTGATTGTAAATCCGGTTATTATATTAGGCGGAGGAGACTGGAACGGTGGTTCGTCACAAATTTTTAAATCAGTTTACAATGAATTTCCCTGGTATGCAGAAGGTTCAACCGGATTTGTAGATGTACGGGATGTGGTCAAAGCTATGATTCAATTGATGAACAGTTCTGTATCAGCTGAACGGTTTATTATCAGCGCCGAAAATCGTACCTATGCTGATGTGTTTACTTTGATCGCAAAATCTTTCGGAAAAAAACCACCGTACAGAAAAGTTACACCACTGCTTTCAGATATTGTCTGGAGGTTGGAAGCAATAAAAAGTTTTTTTACACGAAAAGATCCTTTGCTCACAAAGGAAACAGCGGCAACGGCGATGGCCAAAGTAAAATTCGACAACAGTAAACTAAATAAATTCCTTCCCGATTTTAAGTATATTACTATTGAGGACTCTGTGAGAGATACCTGTTCATTATTACAACAAAAACTTAACAGCAATTAGTGTATTTTCGGGCCGTCCAAAAATCGTTTTTACAACGTTATTATAAAATATCAGATGAAAAAAATTACTACTTCTTTGCTGTTTAGTTTAAGCTCACTTTTTGTTTTTGCCCAGGCTAATTACACGATCAGTGGTAAAGTTATCGACGCTGTTTCAAAATTGCCTTTGCAGGGTGCATCGGTATTTGCCGAGAATACCACAATTGGTACTGCAACAAACAGCAATGGCGTTTTTAATTTAAAACTTCCAAACGGAGGGTATAGCATTGTTATAACTTACACCGGCTATCAAACCGAAACAAAAAGAATAACTACCGGCGATCAGACAAACAACGAGATTGTTATTGAGATAAAAGCCAGGGAGAAGGAAATGGAAGATTTGGTGATTAAAGCAACTTACGAAGTAAAAGACGGCTGGGAAAAATATGGCGATTTCTTTCTTGATAATTTTATAGGTAAAACCGCCAATGCCCAGCAATGTGTAATTAACAATAAGGATGCGATAAAGTTTTTTTATTACAAGAGGAAAAACCTGCTGAAGATAATGGCTGAAGAGCCCGTTGAGATTGTAAACGATGCATTGGGATACTATATTAAATACACGCTGGATTCTTTTGTACACGATTACAGTACGCAGGTTACATTGTACACCGGTTATCCATTGTTTCAGGAAATGCGGAGCAGCAGCATTGCTGATCTTGAAAAATGGAATGCCGCACGTAAGATTGCATACAATGGATCGATACTTCATTTTATGAGGAGTCTGTACAAAAGAAAGCTGAAAGAAGAAGGATTTGAAATTCAGTTTTTGATAAAGGAGAATGAAAAAGAAAAGGCGCTGCCGCTAAAGAATTTTTATAACGCAGTAAACTATTCTTTAGATGTTGCAGATGCAACGGTGGAGATAAGTCCTAAACAAAAAGAAGTAGCTGTAATTTATAAGGATGAAGAAACATCGAGGTTGTACCAGGAAAAAAATCCTGATGCACCTTCTACATTCCAACTTTCGGTATTGAGTTTTTTGCCGGACGAAACACTAGAAATTGAACGCAACGGTTTTTATTTTGAACAAACGGATATCACCATTACCGGATATTGGGCATGGGAAAAGGTTGCCGATATGTTGCCCTACGATTTTAATTACGCAATAGAAACAGAACCGGTCGTTGTAAAAGAAAAAGAAACAGTTAAACCAACTGTGCCTGACGTGGTGACTCCTGCAATAAAAACTGCAGCTCCTGGTTCAAATGAAATGCTGATTAACTCTGTTTGGAGAATGGAAGAAAGCAGGATTATCGATGGGAATAAAATGCAGTTTTACAAAAGAGGTGGCGAGGAGAATACGATCAACTTCGATAATGACCTGTATAAGTTTAACGCAGATAATAATGGTGTGTATACATTTAACGGACAGGATTATAATTTTACATGGAACTACACCGATGAAGCAAAAACAAAAATGCAGATTGTAATACAGTATCCAAGTCCGCTTATTGTTACCCTCGAAAATATTCAGCTTAGTAATTCCCAATTAAGATATACACGACTGCAAAGCGTTAATGGGGTAAATCTTATGGCCACAGAAACCAGGACGGTTCAATAAAAAGTATTCAGGTAATGGGGAATTTATTTACCCATTACTTTTTCCCAGAGTTCGGGTATTCTTTTTATCCATACAAGCTCCCTCCGGGCTGCGCCTGCATCCTGTGCAGGGGCACCCCAATAAGTTTTGCCGCCTTCTAGATCGCCACCTACTCCTGTTCTTGCTAACAAAACTGCGTTGGCCCCAATAGTAAGTGTTTTGTTAACTATAACCTGTCCCCATAAAGTAACACCGTCTTCAATTGTTACCGCGCCGGCAATAACTACATTGGCTGCAAAAAGGCAGTTCTTACCAATAACTGTATCATGCCCTATATGAATTAAATTATCGAATTTGGTACCCTTACCAATTCGGGTATCATTACTTACACCTTTATCAATAGTACAACCAGAACCAATTTCCACATTGTCTTCAATGATCACCCGTCCACAGCTTGGCATTCTTTTGTACCAAAGCTCACGATCTTTTTTTGTATTGTAATAAAATGCATCGCTGCCAACAACTGTGCCCGCCTGAATTACCACGTTATCGCCAACAATACAATGATCCATGATACTTGTGTTGGGATATATAATGGTATTTTTTCCGATGCTCACATGGTTTCCGATAAAAGCTCCGGGATAAATAAAACTTCCTTCGCCAATAACTGCAGAATCGCTGATCATTTTTTCTGCTTTTTCAAATGGCCGAAAATGATTTGCAATTTTACAATAGGCTTCAAAAGGATTGTCGACGATCAACAATGCTTTTCCATCAGGCACATTTGTTTCTTTATTGATGATGATGAAACTTGCAGCGCTGTTGATGCACTTGTCGTAATATTTTGGATGGTCTACAAACACCAGATCGCCTTTTTCAACTTTGTGAATTTCGTTAATGCCGGTTGCCGCAGACGAACTGCTGCCAACCAGTTTTGCACCAATGAATTCGGCAATCCATGGTAAAGAAACAGGAGAAGGAAATTGCATAATAAAAAATTTTAGCAAAGGTACACTGCTTTGGTTTTATTTAACGAAGGCACTAAAAGCGACAAAAACGGTAAATATCCGGCGGATTTCAGATTTATTTTTCGATATTTTTTTGGTAGTTAATTGTTGCTTTTGCAGAAAAATATGACTCAATTTTTTTGCAAAATTAATTCTGCAATTTACCGCCGGGAAGATAAAGTTAAAAAAGTGAGTAGCTGTAATGCTTGTAAACACAATACTTTCAGCCGCAGGTTTTTCATTCTTTTTTTATTGAATTGATTTTTGTCGATGCATTCCTGTTTTGAAACCTGAGAATTTTCGGCAAAATACAGCGAGCCTTATCCACAACAATAAATCAAATGTGTATAAAATAGTTCAGGAATATTTTTTGGTTAGCGAAAATTCTTTTTAATATTGTGAAGGGAATTTGGTTCCCGGTACTTACTAACCCATCTATATAACAAAGCTCGACTCCAAAAAGTCGGGCTTTCTTTTTTAAAAAGATTTTTTCACCAGAGCAACAATATGAAAAATTTTAGTTTCGATGTTAATCAAATTTTCCTATTGGTTTTTACTTTTGAATATTTGATTGAAGTACTATATCCTTAACTTGCAGACTAAATTATATTTCATGTTAAAATCAATGACGGGATTTGGAAGAGCTGAGCAAACAGAAAATGATAAAACTTTTCTGGTGGAAATTAAAGCACTCAATGGAAAACAATTTGAGCTGCAATTGAGAGTGCCACCTTTGTTGAGGCCATATGAATTTGAAATACGCAATACGCTGCAGGAGCATCTTGTAAGAGGAACGATAGATTGTATGATCATCATTAAACAAAACGGCGCTTCAAAACCTGTAAACATCAATACCGATTTAATAAAAGCGTACTACAAACAAATTGAAACCCTGGCTGGTGAGTTAAATATTGACACCAATTCAGTACTTAGTGCCTTACTTAGGTTGCCAGAAGTTGTCACACCAACAAACGATGTATTGAGTGAATCAGATTTTGCTGAATTTAATAAAGTGCTTTTGGAAGCACTTAATAACTTAAACCAACACAGAGCCGACGAAGGAGCTGTTTTGCAAAACGACCTGATCAGACGCATTAATAATATAAATGAACAGGAGGAAGCCATTTTAAAATTGGAGCCAAATCGACGGGTAAGGATCAAAGATGAAATCAACCAGCTTTTGGAAAAACATGTAGGTAAGGAAAATATTGACAATAACCGTATGGAGCAGGAACTTATTTATTATATGGAAAAGATAGACATCCATGAAGAACAAATTCGGCTTCGGCAGCACTGCGAGTATTTCCAGTCAATTATTGGAGAACCCGAAGAAGGAAAGGGAAAAAAATTGTCTTTTATTTTACAGGAGATAGGAAGGGAAATTAATACCACCGGCAGCAAAGCCTACGATGCCGATATTCAAAAATGTGTGGTAAAAATGAAGAACGAATTGGAGAAGGCAAAGGAACAGGTCCTTAATGTGCTTTAGCAGGTTAATAAATTAAATAAAATGAAGTTTGTAAAAATGATCATGGGCAGAAAAAATACTATCCTTAGATTAGCGATAATAACCGGTGTAATGCTCTTCATGTCATCTTGTAAACAAATTGATGTTTTTGAAAAGAATACCGTGATACCAGGTTATGAATGGAAGTCTGACTTTAGTGTTTCCGGATCATTTATCATTAAAGATACTCTTTCACCTTATAGTATTTACCTTGTATTAAGGCATACCGATGCGTATAAGTATAATAACATATGGCTTAATATTGGATTGCAACCTCCCGGCGACAGTTTAAGTAATCAGAAAGTGGATATTCAATTAGGCGACGACGCCAATGGATGGGAAGGAACAGGTATGAATGATATTTGGGAATTGCGAAAACTATTGAATGGCGAGCCACGCAGGTTCAAAAAACCTGGAGAATACAGGTTTACAATATCGCAGATAATGAGAGACGATCCATTGTTAAACGTAATGAGCGCCGGAATACGTATCGAAAAGCGTGATCCCCGATAAGTTTAACAAAGTCTTTAACGGTATTTTTACTGCAGCCCGTTATTTAGAAAACATTTCTTTATTTTGCATATTATGAAAATGAAATTATTGGCTTTCTTCCTGATATCATCCGTAGCTGTTAATGCTCAGTCTCAACATAACGAATACGTTCAAAAAGGAGAATTTGGAATCACATTGGGAATGGCCCACTATTTTGGTGATTTGAATACAAGGGCAGCTATTAATCGCCCAAAACCTGCATTAGGCGCTTTTTTTCGCAAACAATTTGGCAATTATGTTGGCGTTCGTTTAAGTGCCCATTATGCTCAATTAGGATATAGCGACACGTATAGTAAAAATCAGTATCAACAATTAAGAAATTTAAGTTTTAATACCAATGTTTGGGAAATAGCTTTGCAAGGAGATTTTAATTTTTTCAAATTCATCCCCGGCGATCCCGATTTCAGCTTTACACCTTATGTTACTTTGGGCGTAGGCGTTTTTACTTACGACCCTTATGCATTCACAAATGGACAAAAAGAATTTTTACGCCCTTTGGGAACCGAAGGACAGCTTATAGCGTATGAAGGCAGAAAACCTTACAACACACTTGCACTTTGTATTCCACTAGGTGTTGGAGTTAAATATAATCTGAGCGATAAGATTAATTTTTCTTTTGAATTAGCGCATCGGTTTACCGGAACCGACTACCTGGATGATGTTAGTACAACATACATAGGAGCAAATAAATTTACACCTTTATCAACCGCGGCAATTTTGCAGGACAGGTCAACAGAAATTCAACCATTAAATCCATTAGGCGTTGAAGGAAGGCAGCGTGGATGGAGCAAACAAAGAGATCAATATATAATTGCGGAGATTGGGTTTACTTATAACCTGAGTACATATCGTTGTCCCAGTACAAATTAATTTGAAAAAAAATACAGTTTAGTTTTTTGTTTTTAAGTAAATACTCCTATTTTTACAATTCCCCCATTTAAAGCAGATATATTATCTGTTCGTTTCCTGACCAAAGAAAAACAAAGTATAAATCCTTATCATTCTGTGATGAGACCATAGTTTTTATCAGCACATTCAAACTGAACTATGGCGATCATTCGCAACTGCTTTGTTACTGCGGTAATGATGGTTTGTTTATTAATTTGTAAAGCACAAACAATTAGTTATCCAACGCTTTCTTCTCAAAAGCTGAAATCGACAGCTGTTGATGCGGCTGAGCTACTAGGTAGAGCTATACCCGGTAGTCAGTTTAATACAATGGAATATAGTAATACCCCGCAAAGCGGAATGATATTTGTTTATGATAACAGTATGGTTGATAACCAGGCCTGCAAGGTGGAGAGCGATGGAACAGGCTTCATTAAATTTACAGCCGCGGAAGATAATGGACTTTGTTTTGGATTTTATCAATATTTGAATATGCTCGGTTTCAGGTTCTATCAGCCGGGTACCATCTGGGAGGTCATACCAAAACTAAATTCCATCTATAAAACAACCGACAGCATTTTTACCTCCGGATTTGAATACAACACCTGGTTTGTAAGTGGTGGTTGTAATAGATGGGTGATGGATAAGAGTACAGATTATAGCTGGGATACCTACTATGGCGAAAATGGCCATAACTGGGCGTTATATCAACGTCGTAACGGAATGACCGGTGCTTCCCGTTTTGTTGGGCATCGTGGAGATTTGATGACTGGCGCATATATGGATGCATTGCAAAATAATCCATGCTATGTTGCAAATTATAATGGCTCAAGGCAAGCAAACAACCGGTCAGTACCGGATATTAACAATGCTGCTGCTATGGGTTTGTGGTCGTCGGCTATTGAACAAAAATATACTCAGTATAAAAATAATATCCATAACAATACCAGTTTGTATGTAAATCAGTTCCGTAATTTCAAATACAATTATAAGAATATCGGCATTGAAGTACCGGATGGCGCTAAATGGGGAAACAGTACCGACAACCTTGGCTGTAACAATACGCCATACCCAAGTGAAAGCGATCAACAATTTGTTCTCTCTAATTTCACGGCCCAAAAATTAATTGCAGTTTATCCCGATTCAAGGTTTCAGTTGTATGCTTATTCTACCCATGCTGATGTACCATCACCTTCTATCGCCATTAACAGTAATATTGATGTTCAGTTGATCCCCGATGTGTACCAAAACATAACCAGTACAAACGGCCTAAGGAACAGATGGTACAACAGAACGAAAAATATTTCGGAATATAATTACCTGAACCTTTCAGCTTGGAGTGGCGAAACACCCGATTTTTACTTGGATGAGTTTAAGACGACGGTGCAAATTGCAAAAGAAAAAAATAGTCAGGGATTGGTTTGGGAAGCCTCGCCGGCCAAATTTGCCAGCTTACCTTACTTGCTGGCAGCAAGTAATAATTTGGTTAGGAGTATTCCGATTGATAAAACGCTACAGGATTTTTGCAACCAGATGTTTGATGCAGCCGCTGGAACCATTTTTCAGTTATTGCAAATCTGGACAGATAGCAAAGTTTTAGCCGGAGGAAAATCGAATAAATATAAGATTCCACAATACCTGCGATTATTGGAAAGAGCTGAACTGGAAACTAAGGATGCACCGGCAGTAGTAAGAGAAAGATTGCTGGAGTTAAAAGCCTACCTGCATTATATGATCTTGTATTTTGATTGGGTTGCCGATCAGCGATCGAATGATGCAAAACAGGAAAAAGCCGCTGCAATTTGCATTTATCTGGCTAAGACCAATCGAATGCAACTGGTTAACAGTTACTTTATGATCCCTACTATCACGTCACGCTATGTTTCCACCAGTGCTTTTTACCAACAATATAATATTGTAAATGGTACGGCTTATCAAAACGGCGATCTGCCGTTGATAACAGCATCAGAAATTGAAAATGATTATCGGTCTGACCTGGCGAAGTACAGTAATAGCATAAGTGATTTCCAATTTGAATCATCAACCCTTATAAAAGAAAAACTAAGCGACGGCGGATTAATGTCTCAACAAAAAATATCGGTTGAATTAAAATATACCAATGGCTTGGATTATTATAACAAGGCTGAATTTTTTATTGCCGCTCCAAAAGCAGGAAGTTTTACAATTGAATATACACCTGCTTTTAATATACCAGATAAGGGGTACATTAACTTTCTGGTTGAATCAACCGAAAGAGTTTTGGAAATAATTGAAGATTATACACTAAATAGAAACGCAGGTGCAGGGCAGTTGATCATCAAATTACCATCGGCCGGTAATTATAAACTGACGGTTGCATCCAAATATAAATCTACAGTTAGTCTTGTGATCAACACAAATAAGAATACATTTTATAAGGCAGGTTCGTTCTTTGGCAAAACAACAGAAGTTTATGCCGATGCTTCCGCAATGCCGGGCTATTTTTACGTACCGGCCAATCTTACTAAAATATATTTCAGTATCAACAATAGCAATCCTGCTGGCGCAGGGTTTGCAACCGACTCCCAAATCAATAATGAATTTGCTATATTGGATAACAATGGAAAAGCAGTTAAAGCCCGATTCGTAACCCCCATCGATTCAGCTTTGTTTTATATAGAAATACCAGCTGCCAGCACCGGCAAATTTTACCGGTTTACCAGAAAATCAAATTACCAGTTATTGTTTTCCAACATAAGTAATTATTTATGGTATGCTCAACCCAAGCCCACTCCTTGTGCCAGCGCTAATTTTATTATTTCGGTACTAAATAAAAACGGCAGGTGTGTAACACGATTAACAGCAGTTGATAATAATGGCAGTTTTACATGGGAGGTTGACGATGCAGAAAAATCCTATAACTACGCAAATGAAAAGGTTGTTGATTTGCCCTATAACATTTCACCAAACGCAGTAGTAACATTGACAAATGGTGCCGGTTGCAGTGTAACTAAAAAACTGAAAGAAGACAGCCAGTTTTTAAAGGCTTTTGAAGGATGTGCAACAGGAGCGCCTTTGCCGGAAGTTGCAGTAAAACCATTAGTTTATCCTAACCCTTCTTCCGGAATTTTTTATTGTATGAGCGATGGAAAAGATTTGGTAGCAGACCTGATATACATTTCAAATTCGCAGGGGCTAATGATTGCAGATTTTAAGAACACGAATAGATTTAATATTAGCGTAATAAGCAGTGGTATTTATTGGTATAAAATAGTATTAAAAGGCAATGAGTATACCGGAAAACTGGTAAAGCTGTAAGATTTGATCTAAAAACGGTAATACAACCAAAATTTGTTACTTTTGCACCCCAAAGTCAGGCCCTGCGCCTGACTACTCGTTTTACGTGTTTTATGAGCCTTAAAGAGAATATTGATATATCAAGATTGCCCAACCATATTGCTATCATTATGGATGGTAATGGCAGATGGGCAAAGGAGAAGGGCGAAGACCGTCTTTATGGTCATTTGCATGGCGTTGAAAGTGTTCGTAACATCGTTGAGGGTGCAGCCGAAATAGGGATCAAGTATTTAACATTGTATGCGTTTAGTACCGAAAACTGGGACCGGCCGAAAAATGAAGTGTCGGGTCTAATGGAGTTATTGGTTGATACAATTAAAAATGAAGTACCAACGCTGAACAAAAACAATATTAAACTTCATGTGATAGGCGATACAGATATGTTACCCGATGCCGCAAAGCATGAGCTAACAGAGGCTATAAAAGAAACCTCAAAAAATACCGGACTTAATTTGATCATGGCACTTAGTTACAGCAGCAGGTGGGAAATTACAGAAGCTGCTAAACAAATTGCGACGGATGCAAAAAAAGGCTCGTTGGTAGTTGATGATATTGATCAGGATACTATAAAGCAATATCTTACCACGAAATCGTTTCCCGATCCGGAATTGATGATTAGAACCAGTGGAGAGTTCAGGATCAGCAATTTTCTGTTATATCAACTGGCTTATGCAGAGTTTTATTTCACCAACACACTTTGGCCCGATTTCAGGAAAGAAAATTTATTTGAGGCTATCCTGGATTATCAAAGCCGGGAACGAAGGTTTGGTAAAACTGGTGAGCAGGTAAAAAATAAAGATCAAGCTGGCTAATTGAATATCTAAATCTGTAAAAATCAGCAAAAAACCTTTTCGGAATAACAGTGTGATTTAGGATGAGGTTAACAAATAGTTTTAATTAATGGGCTTAATTTGCCGCACGTAAAAACCAAATTGATGCAGAGGATTTACAAAGGAATTTTTATTGTTACCACCCTATTATGCTCCAGCCTGTTTGTTCTGGCACAGGTTGACCCTCCGCCAGTATCTGTAGATCCAGCGTTAATAGCCATTTTCGAATCTAAAATACCCAAAGAATATACGATTGCTGATATTGCAGTTTCCGGTTCAAAAGCATTTGACGCTAATCTTATCATTTCTATTTCTGGACTTGCCGTAGGTGATAAAGTTGTTATTCCCGGCACTGATATGTTCGGAAAAGCTATCGCTAAACTATGGCGACAAAATCTGATTTCGGATGTTGAAATTTATATCACCCGGTTAGATGGCTCCAATATTTATCTTGAATTTGTTATAACTGAAAGACCAAGGTTATCCAGTTATAAATTTATAGGAATTAAAAAAGGCGAAAAGGATGACCTTGAACCAAAAGTAGCACTGACCAAGGACAGAGTTGTTACGGAGAATATGAAACTGAGTGCTGTTGAAGCAATCCGAAAATTTTATTACGGCAAAGCGTTCAGGAATGTTGAAATCGAACTGAAGGAGGAGCTTGATCCGAATATGAGTAATGCCGTGATCTTAACTTTCATCATCGATAAGGGAAGAAAAGTAAAAGTTAATTCTATAAACTTCAGCGGAAACGAAAGCCTTGATGCGCAAAAACTAAGAAAGCAAATGAAGGGCACCAAGGAGATGAACAGGATCACACTATTCCCGATGGTGGTAAAAAATCCATTTGGCGATACGGTTACCAGGCCTTCATTTAAAAGCTATATTGACGACGTAGGGTTTATGTCAATTACAAAAACAAGGGATTATATAGATCCTTATTTCAGGATAAGAGGATTCAGTGGAGCAAAATATAACGAAGAAAAATATTTAGAAGACAAGGAAAGTCTGCTTGATTATTATAACTCGAGAGGATACAGAGATGCGGTAATTGTAAACGATACGCCCATTTTAGATGCCCGCAATAACCTCAACCTGTTTATACAGGTTAATGAAGGTAAACAGTATTATTTTGGTGATATCGTTTGGCGGGGAAACTCCAAATATGCCGACTCTGTGTTGAACTCTATCTTAGGAATTAAGAAAGGCGATATTTATAACCTCGATATCCTGAATAAGCGGTTGGGCAAACAACTTTCTGCCGAAGGCGCCGATATTGGAAGCTTATACATGGATGATGGGTATCTTTTCTTCAGGGTAGATCCGGTTGAAACGGCCGTTTATAATGATACCATCGATTTTGAGATAAGGATGCAGGAAGGTCCACAGGCAACCTATGGCAACATTACAATTTCCGGAAATCAAAAAACCAAAGATTATGTTATTCGCAGGGAGTTGAGAACCATTCCGGGAGAAAAATTCAGCAGGCAGGATATCATACGTACGCAACGTGAGTTAGGTCAACTTGGATTTATTGATGCAGAGAAAATTAATCCTCAGGTAGTACCTAATGCCGAGAACGGTACCGTCGATATTAATTGGGGTATTGAAGAAAAATCCGGAGATCAGCTTGAACTATCTGCAGGTTTTGGCGGAGGTATTGGGTTAACCGGAACATTGGGTGTTGTTTTTAATAATTTTTCCATAAAGAACATTACGAAACGCTCCACATGGGATCCATTACCGTCTGGTGACGGGCAGAAATTCAGCGCCAGGATACAGTCTAACGGAAAAGCTTTCAGGTCTTATAATGTCTCATTTACAGAACCCTGGCTGGGTGGTAAAAAGCGAAATTCGTTTACTGTTGGTTACTCTAATACCAAGTATGCAAATGCGTACGACCCGAATACCGGACAATATTGCAGGCGTTGCGGTGATACCTCATACGTAAATACTTCCAATATTATTGTTTCTTTGGGGAAGCAATTAAAGTGGCCCGACGACTATTTTAACTTGATCTATTCTCTTAATTTTCAACGCTACAAACTAAGAAACTACCCCAATGTTTTCAAGGGTCTCTCTAACGGTAATTCAACTAATATCAGTTTAAAGCTTGCTTTAGTTCGTAATTCCGCCGGACCTAATCCAATTTTTCCAACCAGTGGGTCCAACTTTTTGTTGAGCGGACAGTTCACACTTCCATATTCGTTATTAGGTATATCTTCCGATGCATCTAATGAATATGAACATCCAGAATTTCATAAATGGCGTATGAATGCTGAATGGTTTATTCCTATCGGAATGGCAAAAGGAGAAGATAAAAACAAACAATTTATACTTAAAATAGCTGCTAAGTATGGGTTTATTGGCCGATATAATAAAAATCTTGAAATTTCACCATTTGAACGTTTTCAATTGGGTGATGCGGGGTTAAGCAACAATTTTGCCCTATTAGGGTACGACATTATCTCTCATAGGGGATATCCTATTTATAGTAGTTCAAATCCTAAGATAAATCCTGAGGGAATTACACCTACTGAGTTTTTTACTATATTTAATAAGTACACCATGGAGTTGAGATATCCTTTCAGTACCAGTGCCGGAAGTACTATTTATGGACTTGCATTCTTTGAAGCAGCAAACGGCTGGTACGATTTCAAGTCGTATAATCCGTTTAAACTTCGCAGGTCGGCAGGTGTTGGTTTACGATTCTTCCTGCCCATGTTTGGATTGTTAGGTTTTGACTATGGTATTGGATTCGACAGGTACAATAATACCAGTGGCTTAAAAGGAGCCGCCAAATTTACGTTTATGTTAGGCCAGGAGCCTGAATAATAACGGTTGATTTTTTATTTTTTAAAAATTAATTAAAATGAAAAAAATATTACTGATAGCAATAAGTTCGATGCTGATTGCTTTTACGGTACAAGCCCAGCGTTACGCCGTTATCGACTCTAAATATATTTTAGATAAGATGCCGGAATATGCCGAAGCTCAAAAAACGCTTGACCAGTTCAGCGAACAATGGCAACAGGAAGTTGATCAAAAACAAGCTTTGATGGATAAGATGTACAAAGATTATGAGGCTGAACAGGTAATGTTGAGCGACGTATTAAAAAAGAAAAGAGAAGATGAATTATATAATAAAGAAAAAGAATTACGGGATCTGCAGAAAAAACGTTTTGGTTTTGAAGGCGACCTGTTTAAAAAAAGGCAGGAACTGATAAAACCCATTCAGGACAGGGTTTACAACGCGGTGCAAAAGCTTGCATCTGAAAAACAATATGATTTTATTTTGGATAAAAGTGAGGGAATTACCGTTATCTTTGCCGACCCAAAACTTGACAGAAGTGCAGATGTACTGCGTAATCTGGGTGTTAAATAAATGATAATTGAAAATTTCTGTGCAACTTTTTGGAAATAAATACATCTTATTAAACAACTATATAAATAAATATTAAAACAACGATGAAAAAATTATTTTTAGGAGCTGTGATGGCGTTTGGAATGTTAACTGCCTCTGCTCAAACAAAATTTGGTTATATCAATACGGAAGAATTGATGAGCATGATGCCGGAAGCTGCAAAAATTCAGGCAGAGTTAAATGAATATCAAACAACGTTGCAGCAACAAGCCATAACGTTACAGCAGGAAGCTGACGGCAAGAGAGATCAATACTTTAAAGATTCAGCATCATTTTCAAACAGCAAGAAAGAGATTGTTAGAGAAGAATTAGTGAAACTTTACACCCGTTTACAGAATTATGATCAGGAAGCTCAACAAAAGACCAATGAATATGCTCAGTCTAAAATAGCCCCTGTTCGTCAAAAGGCATTGGACGCTATTACTACAATAGCTAAAGAAAAAGGCTATTCGTATGTATTTGATGATGCTCAGGGCGCATTGTTAGTAATGCCTCCGGGTGATAATATGCTGCCTGCAGTTAAAGCAAAATTGGGTATTAAAGATCCTGCACCAGCACCTGCCGGTAAATAAATAATAATATAATTTTTAACAATGCCTCCTTATACAGGGAGGCTTTGTTATTTTTGACAAATGAAGCAACAGCCCATTGGTGTATTCGACAGCGGTTACGGTGGTTTAACCGTTTTAAAGGAAATAACAGCCCGGCTTCCGCAGTACGATTATATTTACCTTGGCGATAATGCCAGGGCACCATATGGTACCCGTAGTTTTGAAACGGTGTATGAATATACCTTGCAGTGCGTTAAATGGTTTTTTAGTCAGGGCTGCAGCCTGGTAATTTTGGCCTGTAATACAGCTTCAGCAAAAGCACTTCGTTCCATTCAACAAAACGATTTAGCAAAAATCGACTCTTCAAAAAGGGTTTTGGGGGTAATAAGGCCTACAACCGAAATGATTGGCCGCTATACCAAAACCAATCAGGTGGGCGTATTGGCTACAAACGGAACAGTTATATCCGGGTCATATCCCATCGAAATAAAAAAATTCTATCCTGCTGTGCAGGTTTTCCAGGAAGCATGCCCCATGTGGGTTCCATTGGTAGAAAATAATGAATACAACAGTCCCGGCGCCGATTATTTTATCGGCAAAAATATCAATCACCTGTTGCAGCAGTCAGATAAAATTGATACTATCTTGTTGGCATGCACTCATTATCCGTTATTAATGGAGAAGATAAAGAAGCAACTTCCTGATAACGTAACTGTATTATCGCAGGGAGAAATTGTTGCCAACAGTCTGGCCAAGTATTTACAAAATCATCTCGAAATGGATGTAAAATGCAGTAAACAGGGCGATATCAGCTTTTACACTACCGATTCAGCGGAGGATTTTGACAGCCATGCAGCCATTTTTTACGGAAAGTCGGTAAAATCAATGCATTTAAGCCTTTAAGGTTCAAATAATCTACAATCTGCAACTTAAAATCAAAAATTTTACCCTACTTTTGCCGTCCTTTCACAAACAACAGGGATGGTGCCTTGTTGAGTGTAACAAAACAGAATTCATAAAATTAATTTGTAAAAGGAAAAATAATTAACAATGCCAGGTAAAAAAAGAACTTATCAACCGCACAAACGTCGCAGAAAATCTGTTCACGGTTTCCGTCAACGTATGCAAACAGCTAATGGCCGTAAGGTATTGGCCAGCCGCAGAAAAAAAGGACGTCATAAACTGACAGTTTCCCACGAGCACGGTGATAAAAAATAAGATTAACGGATTAGCAAGATGAAAATCCGTTTAAAATAACTGAGTCCCCCGATTTGTCGGGGGACTTTTTTAATTTAGACTATTGGAAAGTAAACAACGATATACTTATAAAAGCAAGGAAAAACTTAAAAGCCGTAAGGCAATTGAACAATTGTTTGCAAAAGGAAATTCATTTTCAAATTTCCCTTTCAGGATATTGTGGATGTACAATGATAATTCAAACGAACCAATTCAAACGGGTTTTGCAGTAAGCAGTAAAAATTTTAAAAAAGCGGTGGACAGAAATCGCATCAAACGATTGATGAGGGAAGCCTTCCGGCTGCAAAAAAATGATCTGAATTTTCAGCTTAAACAAAACAATAAAAAGGTGGCCGCGTTTTTTATTTATTTGGGTAACGAATTACCTGCCTACGATTTTATCTTTGAAAAGACAGGAAAAGTGATACGAAGGCTCATAAAAATTGTGAATGAAAACATTTAAGCAGATATTCAGTTTTCCTTTTATTGCTTTAATAAAGCTTTACCAATGGATAATCTCTCCATGGCTTGGCCCCAAATGCCGTTATATTCCTACCTGTTCACAATACGGACTGGAAGCATTAAAAAAATACGGACCAATAAAAGGTTTATGTTTAACTATAAAAAGAATGAGTAAATGCCATCCGTGGGGAGGGCACGGGTATGATCCTGTTCCATAAAAAAGAAGTCAGGTTTTTAAACCTGACTTCTTTTTTATTTACGAATAGTGTTTAGAATCGTTCTGCCACCTTATCCCAGTTTACAACATTCCAAAAAGCAGCTAAATAATCAGCTCTGCGATTTTGGTAATGTAGGTAATATGCGTGTTCCCACACATCGCATCCTAAAAGCGGCGTTCCCTTTACATCTGCAACATCCATCAATGGATTGTCCTGGTTTGGTGTGGAAGAAACTTCCAGTTTGCCGTCTTTAACGATCAGCCATGCCCAGCCGCTTCCAAATCTCGTCATACCCGCAGCAGCAAATTTTTCTTTAAATGCATCAAAAGATCCAAAAGCGGAATTTATTGCATCGGCAAGTTTGCCTGATGGAGCACCACCAGCGTTAGGCGCCAGGCTTTCCCAGAAGAAACTATGGTTCCAATGGCCACCCCCATTATTGCGTACAGCTGGGCTTATGCTTCCAGCAGCTGCTACCAGTTCTTCAATAGTTTTATTTTCGTTATTCGTGCCGGCAATGGCCTTGTTTAAATTATCTACGTATGCATTATGGTGTTTGCCATGATGGATCTGCATAGTTGTAGTATCGATATGTGGCTCCAGTGCGTCGTGTGCGTATGGTAAAGCCGGTAATGTAAATGCCATAATCTGTTTGTTTTATTTTTTATGAAATTATTGTGAATGATGGAGAACAAATTTACGTTATAGTTTTCCTTATCAGATATAATATAATGAAAATCGTACTTCTTTTTTTTACGTTTTCGGGAATTTATACCCTGAATGCACGGGATCTTGCTGCTAACAGCGATTCAGGTGTCGTTGTAAAAAAAACCTCCATGCGATTCTTTCCCAATCCTGCAAAACATAAGATCAGCATTGAGATAAAGAACTTTGATGTTGGTAATGTGCAGGTGCAATTACTGGATAATTCTGGGAATATTCTGCTAAATGATAAAAGACTGGTATTAAGCGGTGATGAAGTAATCGTATTTATGTTTTCGCAAAAACCGGGTTTATATCTATTGTTAGTTAGGCAACATGCAACGGTTTTAAAAAGCCAGATTGTCATTCAATGAACCTATCTGCGTGCTTTAAAAAAATCTTTCATCAGTCTGGCACATTCGTCTTTTAATACACCACCCACCAATTCAGTTTTTGGATGATAAGGAATGTTGCTGCCACAAGATTTACGATAACCGTTTTTCTCGTCATCAGCTCCGTACACAATTTTGCCAATCTTACTCCAGTACAAAGCGCCGCTGCACATGAGGCAGGGTTCCAGCGTAACATATAGCGTGGCTTCAGGCAAATATTTGCTGCCTAAAAAATTATAGGCTGTTGTAATGGCCAGTATTTCAGCATGTGCTGTGCTGTCGTTCAGTAGCTCTACCTGGTTATAGGCGCGGGCAATAATGCGGTTATTCATTACTATAATTGCACCAACAGGAACTTCTTCATTGTCGAATGCCTTTTGGGCTTCAATTAACGCCTGTAGCATATATTGTTCATCTGTCATAGGCTGCAATTTATTATTTATACTACGAAGCTAAAGCCTTATAAAGCTCTTTAAATTAATAAGCGAAGTAGTACCTTTCGGCAAATTTAATTGTAATGGAACACTTAATGCAGATGCGCCGCTTTTTTGAGAGCGGAGTTACCAAACCATATGCATATCGAAAAGCACAATTGATCAAACTAAGAGATGCGGTTAAAAAACATGAGAAGGAAATACATAAAGCCTTAGATATTGATCTGAAGAAAAATCCGGAGGAGTCTTGGGCTTCTGAAACGGGGCTTATATTGGCGGAGATCAGATATGCTTTAAAACATTTAAAGAACTGGATGCAACCCGAAAATGTGTCTACGAACTTGGTAAATCTGCCTTCAAAAAGTTTTGTGATGCAGGAGCCTCTCGGTGTTGTGATGATTATCGCACCTTGGAATTATCCCTTTCTTCTTTTACTTACGCCACTAGTAGGATCCATTGCTGCCGGTAATTGCGCTATTATTAAACCATCGGAGTCTGTTGCGGCAACATCGACTGTTGTGAAAAAAATAATTGAAGAAAACTTCGACAAGGATTTTATTTGTGTAGTGGAAGGCGACGGAGCAACTGTTATTCCTGCAATGATGAACAACTTTACTTTTGATCATGTGTTTTTTACAGGAGGTCCGAAAACAGGTAAACTGATTTATAAAATGGCAGCCGAGAGGCTGGTGCCGGTAACTCTGGAATTAGGTGGTAAAAGTCCATGCATTGTGGAGGAGGATGCAAATATTAAGGTTGCAGCGAAGAGAATTGTGCTTACCAAATTTCTTAATGCAGGCCAAACTTGCGTGGCCCCTGATTATATTCTGGTCTCGGAACTTAAAAAAAACGCATTAATCGATGAGTTGAAGAAAGTTATGTTGCAGTTTTATAGTGATAAAGCTGAGGACTGTTACCACTATGGAAAGATGGTGAATGAGAATCATTTTGACAAGGTGGTTACTTATTTGCAGCATGGAAGAATATTACTGGGTGGCAGACATGATAAAGAAAAACTTTTTATTGAGCCCACTTTGGTAGATGATGTAAGTCTGGAATCGGACATTATGAAGGATGAGATTTTCGGGCCTATACTTCCGGTAGTTACGTTCAATACAAGAGAAGAGGCACTAAGCATAATTGCATTGAATAAAAATCCCTTAGCATTTTATGTATTTACTTCCTCAAAAAAAAATGAAAAATTTTGGTTGAATAATGTGGCTTTTGGTGGAGGCTGTGTTAATAATTCAAGTTGGCATCTTGCAAACTATAATTTACCGTTTGGAGGCCGGGGGGCAAGCGGGAACGGGCATTACCATGGCAAGTATTCGTTTGACAAATTCAGCCATAAAAAAGCAGTGATGAAAACACCTACATGGTTCGATCCGGCAATTAAATATCCACCTTTAAAAGGCAAATTGAAATTATTTAAAATGTTGATCAGGTAGTGTTATAAAACCTCAGATAAGTGCGAAAGAAAAATAAATATATAAAGCTTCGAAAATTTACCATCGTAATTTTGCTACTGATAATCGGTTTTGGAGCCTATGTGGAAATTGTAAATAGAAATTCTGTAAATATGACAACCAGACAAAAAATTTCGAAAGCTGTCTATCCATTATTAATGTGGTTCAGTGGAAAGAGCAAAGGGAAGTCTTCGCCGGTTGCTCATTATACGATTTCACCTCCGGTTTCCTTTTATTCTTTAAAAGATTCTGCCAACGACGGGACGGTATTTGATTTCGAATCACTGAGGGGAAAGAAAGTGATGCTGGTAAATACGGCCTCTAACTGTGGCTACACGGGTCAGTACGATGACCTGCAGAAGCTGAGTGAACAATATAAAGGCAAACTTGTGGTTATTGGTTTTCCTGCAAATGATTTTAAAGAACAGGAAAAAGGAAATGACGAAGAGATAGCAGCTTTTTGCAAAATCAACTTCGGTGTAACTTTTCCGCTGATGAAAAAAAGCAGTGTGATAAAAGGAACCGGCCAGAATAAAGTTTTTGAATGGCTTACTGATGCAAGACTTAATGGATGGAGCGATAAGCAACCTTCGTGGAATTTTTGTAAGTATATTGTGAACGAAGAAGGCAAACTCACCAATTATTTTAATGCCGCTACAGAACCATTGGGCAAAGAAATTGAAGAAGCCGTTAATCATTAAACTATAATTATGTTCGAGCAACGCGACCTTAGTTTTATTCACAAATACTTCATTGCCGAAAAGCAGGAAAGCTTGTTGTTTTTGATAGTTGGTATTGTTGCGGTTCTTTTGGCATTCATTTTTTATTTTTTCCTCAAAAGTAACCCGACCCTTTTTAAGGGTCTGGCTGTTCCTCTATTGGTCATTGGACTAATTCAAACCGTTGTTGGATATACAGTTTTCACCCGTAGTGATAAGCAAAAAAATGACGTGGCATATAATATAGGTATGGAGCCCACATCTTATACAAAACATACCGAACTGCCTCGCATGGAAAAAGTGATGAAGAATTTTGTGGTTTACCGCTGGGTTGAAATTGTTTTCGTCATCATCGGCATTGTTTTGATCTTTCTTTTCAGATTAAATCCTGATCGCATTTTTTGGTATGGTTTTGGAATTACATTGGCAATACAGGGAGCTATCTTGTTGGGCGCAGATTATTTTGCAGAGAAAAGGGGAGGGGTTTATACTGAACAGATCAGAAAACTGGTATCTGAATAGTCATATTTACACCGGGCACTTCTCATGATAATTAATTAACTCTATCGGCGTTTTTTCAAACTCGTAGCCAGCATATTTCGTATTGATCTCGTCTAACACTTCTACAATTTCTTCAACAGTTTCAAGAGTGACCAGTTTAAGACGAAACTCTTTTATACCGGGTAACCCTTTTAAATAATTGGTGTAATGGCGGCGCATTTCATAAATGCCAACCTTAGGGCCTTTCCATTCAAAAGATTTGTGAAGATGTTTTTTGCAAACAGCTACACGACCTTCTATTGAAGGCGACGGCAGATGTTCGCCGGTTTTTAAAAAATGTTTTATCTCATTAAAAATCCAGGGGTAGCCAATTGCAGCACGGCCAATCATAATACCATCTACTCCATATTTATTCTTATATTCTCTTGCTTTTTCCGGGCTGTCAATATCTCCATTTCCAAAAATCGGAATCTGAATCCTGGGGTTATTTTTTACCTTACCAATCAGTTCCCAATCGGCCACACCTTTATACATCTGGCATCTTGTTCTTCCATGAATGGCCAATGCTTTTATACCAACATCCTGCAATCTTTCCGCAACTTCCTCAATATTCAGAGAATCATTGTCCCAGCCCAAACGTGTTTTTACGGTTACCGGTAGCGAAGTGGATTTTACAACAGCGCTTGTCAGCCGCACCATCAGGTCAATATCTTTCAATACTCCGGCACCTGCACCTTTAAGCGCAACTTTTTTTACAGGGCAACCAAAGTTTATATCCAAAAGATCGGGATTGGTGACATCTACAATTTTAGCTGCAAGAGCAAGGCTCTCTTCATCGCCGCCAAATATCTGGATGCCTACAGGTTTCTCGTAATCAAATATGTCTAGCTTTTGCCGGCTTTTTATAGCATCACGTATCAATCCTTCACTGCTGATGAATTCGGTGTACATCAGGTCGGCACCATGGTCCTTACAAACGGCACGAAAAGGCGGATCGCTCACGTCTTCCATGGGCGCCAATAACAGCGGGAAATCGGGTAATTGTATGTGACCTATATCGGGCATTTTATTTTTTAAACCTGCTACACATTGTATATTGCGGTGCAAATTTACATCAAATAGGTTTAGTTATGGAATACAGGAGCGTAAAAGGCTTTACGGGGTGGGGGCAGCTTGGGATTATATTGATTTTTTTAGGAGCTGGATTTATAGTGGCGGCAGGCGTTCAATTGGTGATTTTGATGCAATTAATACCGGCTGGTGTGCCAGTTGACAAGATGGGTGACGAAATGATGAAAACGTTGTTGAACCCCGAGCATGTTGGATGGGCCCGGCTTAGTCAGGTTTTGGGTACTTTCTTTTTGTTTTTTATTCCAGCCGTTTTGTATATGATCGTTTGTCATGGAAAGAATAAATTCTGGCTCGGCTTCAATAAACACATTAATTCCCGGCAGATTATTCTTGGTTTCTTTCTTATTTTCTTAGCTAATATAATGGCCAATCCATTAGCCGAAATAAGTAAAACACTTGTTGCCAATTTTCCTGATCTGAATGCGATGGGCATGCGTATGGAGCAAGCCTATACAGAACAGGTTACGGCATTGAGCAATTTAACAAGCTGGGGCGAATTTTTCATGGCGACAGTCATCATGGCTTTTTTCCCGGCATTGTTTGAAGAAGTATTTTTCAGAGGCGCTGTTCAAAACCTGCTGGAGCGGTGGTGGAGAAAACCTTTACTGGCGATACTGATCACATCGCTGGTTTTTAGTTTGATACATATGTCGGTGTATTTATTTTTAAGCCGTGCATTACTTGGATTCGTGTTAGGATTGATGTATCAGCGGAGCAAAAATCTTTGGGTAAATATTATCGCTCATTTTTTGAATAACACTGTTGCGGTCATTCAGTTATTCTGGTTGTCGAAACACCAAACAAAGATTGAAGTGGATAAACTGGATCCGGAAGTGCCGCTCTGGGGTGGGTTAATAGCGCTTGGGATTGCATACGGATTGTTTATACTGTTCGAAAAAGTATCTGATAAAAACCGCAAGCAGATTGCTTTTGAGGAACAGGACCTGATGGAACACAAAGACATTTTACATTCTTTACCCGATAATAAAAACGGATAATATTGGCATTAAACATTCAGGTTTTTAAAACCAGGGCTTTAACCGCATTGCTTTTTGTAATTGTAATGCTCATGGGTTTGCTTTGGAATTTCTGGAGCTTTTTAGTTTTGTTTACAATAATACATTTTGGCTGCTGGTATGAGTTTGTAAAACTGATGAAGACGATCTATGCGGAGAATTTTTTGAAACATTGTTTATTGGGGATAGTATATATCACAATTCCATTTTTATTGATTCTGTATTTATATGGTCAGTCAAATGAAATACTTATCCATGATACGTTTATTGTTATAGCAAAAGGATCAATCCCCTTACTTATAATTTGCAGTATTTGGATTAATGATACCATGGCTTATATGGTTGGATCGTTTATTGGAAAAACTCCGCTTTCAAAGATTTCACCCAAAAAAACAATTGAAGGCACTTTAGGTGGTGTTGTTTTGTGTATTGGAATAATAGGTCTGACAATTCATTTACTTTATGGAAATAACAATGTAACGATTATTTGTATGACCATTGCTGGTCTTTGTGCCATTTTCGGAACCCTCGGCGACCTTTTCGAAAGCAAATTGAAACGCATGGCCAATGTAAAAGATAGTGGCAATTTTATGCCCGGCCATGGTGGGTTTCTGGATCGGTTTGATTCTTTGCTGTTCGCTGTACCCGCTGTTTGGTTGTTTGTTTATATATTCCTTCAATAAACTGCGATTCCGATTTTAAACTAATTGAGTCCAACTCATAACTTAAAACTGATAAACTATAACTGGTTATATTTGCAACTCAATCTAAAAAAATGACCATACACCGTGAGGGATATAAAAGTATTGCTATCGCTACATTAATATTTGGAGCAATAAACATATCTGTGTTTTATTTTTTCAGCGCTTCGTTGATGTGGCTTTGTCTGTTCATCTTTTTTCTAACCTTTGGCTTACTACTTTTTCTTATTTCTTTTTTCAGGATACCCAACCGGGTACTTACCATTTCGGAAAATGCAATTGTAGCACCTGCGGATGGGAAAGTGGTTGTTATAGAGGAAACCACCGATGTGGAATATTTTAAAGACAGACGATTGCAGGTTTCTATTTTTATGAGTCCGGCCAATGTGCATGTTAACCGCAACCCCCTGGATGGAGAAGTGGTGTATAACCAATATCACAAAGGTAAGTACCTTGTAGCGTGGCATCCCAAATCATCTACCGACAATGAGCGACATTCAGTTGTTATAAAAAAAGGTAATACCGAAGTGCTTGTTAAGCAAATTGCAGGTGCATTGGCAAAACGTATTGTAAATTATTTGCAGTTAGGCCAAAAAGTAAAGCAAACAGAGGAAATGGGCTTTATTAAATTTGGCAGCCGTGTTGATTTGCTTTTGCCGGTTGGAACCAAAGTTAATGTAGAGCTGAACCAGGCTGTAAAAGGAGGGGTGACAGTAATTGCAACCCTGTAATATTTAACAGGTTTGTTGTTGGCACTATGCAATTTGTACCCTATTTTTACGTTTGAAAATCAATTAAAATTATAATCATGAAAAAAGTATTTTTATTTGCTACAGCTTGCTTGTTTGTTGCAGGTGCTGCATTTGCCCACACCGGTGATAAAGGAAAAAAGAAAAAGAAGTGCGCTAAAGGAAAAGCCTGCTGCACTAAAACAGCCGGCAAAGAAGGTTGTGCAAAAACCGACAAAGATGCAAGTGCTGCTAAAGCCTGTTGCAAAGACAAGGCAAAAACAGTTTCTATGTAGTTTGTCTTAAAATTATTTTGAAAACTATTCCAAACCGGAATGATTTTTTTTTGCCCAATCGTTTAAAATATCTGTTCCAGTTCTTTCAAATGAGTGATCGTGTAGGTTGGTTTTGTTTCGGGCATTGCGTTGATGTGGTTTACAAATACGGTGTCCAACCCGGCATCAATAGCTCCCTGTATATCGGCATGCTGGTTATCGCCAATCATGATACTTTCAGGTAAAGTAGCCATGGCTTTTAATAAAGCAAAATCAAAAATTTCTTTTTTGGGTTTAAGGCTGTTGCTGCCTTCCGATGTGATCACTTCTTTAAAATATCCATTCAGTCCGCTGTTATTTAATTTGCTCCATTGGGTTTTTTCAAATCCATTGGTAATTAAATGCAGCATATAATTTTTTTCGGTAAGATATTCCAGAATCTCAATTGTATGCGGAAAGAGTAATTTTTTTGTGGGCAGTATCTCCAGGAATTTGCTGCTCATATCCCTTGCCAACGGTTCATCGGCAATTTTAAAATCCAGCATGGTGCGCCACATCCGTTTCCATTTTAACTCCTCAGAGCTTATTTGTCCTTTGTGATAGCGGTCCCAAAGGATTTCGTTATGAAAAAGATATTTAGGATAAAAATTCTCGAACGCAATTCCAATTCTTTCATTCAGACCGAAAATGGAGTACAATTCAGCAAGGGTTTCTTTCGCATTGGCATCAAAGTCCCAAAGGGTATGGTCCAGATCAAAGAAAAGATGTTTGTATTTCGGCATTAATTGGTTGTAATGTATTTAAATGAATAGATCACTAACTTTACACATCATTGCAAGATAACGAATTAACAAAAAAAGATGAACATAGTAATTACCGGGGCATCAAAAGGATTAGGCAAAGCCATTGCAGAAATATTTGCCCATGACAAGCAGGGGCATAGCTTTTTTCTTTGTGCCCGTAATCAGGTAGAACTTGAAATGGCCGGCAAAGAATTGCAAGGCCGTTTCCCACGGGTAAATATGTATACTAAAACCTGCGATGTTGGCGATAAGATTGCTGTACGTGAATTTGCCAAATGGATATTGCGCCAAACCGATAAGGTAGATATTCTGGTAAACAACGCCGGTACATTCATCCCTGGTAGTGTTCATAACGAAGAAGAAGGTATGCTGGAGAAAACGATCGACGTAAATCTTTATGGTGCTTATAATTTAACCCGTTTATTGTTGCCAGGGATGGTAGAAGCCCGTAGTGGTCACATTTTCAATATTTGTTCCATAGCCGCTTTAGATGCCTATGACAATGGCGGATCTTACAGCATTTCAAAATATGCACTATACGGTTTCAGCAAAAACCTTCGCAAGGAAATGATGCCCCACGGCATTAAAGTAACCCATGTTTTACCGGGCGCAGCTTTTACAGATAGCTGGAGCGGCAGCGGAATAGATCCCAAACGAATTATGGAAACTGCCGATATAGCCAAAATGGTTTATGCGGCTGCACACCTTTCTTTACAGGCCTGTGTGGAGGAAATTGTTATTCGTCCACAATTGGGCGATTTGTAAAACAGCTAGTTTAACAAATCATTTAACCCGTTTATACTTTTCAGGGATTTGAGACTGTCTGTAATCCGTTATTTTTGTTATCCTGATTATGCGTTCAACTCTACAAAAAATAATTTTATTGATTTTACTGTTTGCTGCTGGTGATGCAAATGCACAGTTAAAGTTTAACGCAACAGTATCTCCCTCACAAATTGGTAAAGATGAATTTACCCAGCTTAAACTGATGGTTGAAAATGCTACCGAAGTTCAGCAGATTGTTCCGCCCAGCCTGAAAAATTTTATTATCGTCAGCGGTCCCAATCAGGAGAGCGGCATGACAATGATTAACGGTGCAGTAAAAAGATATATTGCTTTGAATTTTTTATTGAAACCAAAGGCTGTTGGCAATTTTACTATTCCTCCGGCTCTGGCAAAAGCTGATGGTATAGATCTGAAAAGCAACCCGGTTAAAGTAAAAGTAACTGCAAATAGTAGTGGCAGCACCAGCGGGCCGGTCAATTCTCCATTCAGCAGTACTGATCCGTTTGCAGAGCCTGCACCACGGTCATCTTACAAAGATTTCATTTTACGCAAAGGCGAAAATGCTGTTGATAAGATCAACAAAAATATGTTTGTACGTGGATGGGTTGATAAAAACTCCTGCTACGTAGGTGAACCGGTTGTTGCCACTTTTAAACTATACACAAGGTTGAAGAGTGAAAGCAACATGATCAAAAATCCTTCCTTCAATGGATTTTCAGTTATTGATCTGCAACAGCCTAATGATATGAGTTACCGGGTAGAGGAGTATGAAGGCAGGGAATACAATGTATATACGATCCGCAGGGCACAACTGTATCCGCTATTGCCCGGCAAACTCGACCTTGGTATCGCCGAAATTGAAAACAATGTTCAATTTATTAAGGCGGCCTATATTGATCAGCAACGCTCATTGTATAATGATCTGTTCAGGGATTTTACCGATGCAACGATTCCGCCCGAGGGAATGGAATTCCATAAGGTAAGCTTGTACAATAAACCAGTGTTTGTTACCGTAAATCCATTACCCGAAATAAGTAAGCCCGAAAATTTTAAAGGCGCTGTGGGAAGTTTTGAAATTCAGGCAAAGGTTGAAAAAAATAATTTCAGTACCGATGATGCCGGAAAACTGGCAATCATCATCAGCGGATCGGGTAACCTGCAAATGGTAAATGCGCCGGAGATAAAATGGCCCGATGGCATAGAGGGATTCGATTCACAAGCCAGCGACGATCTATTTAAAGGAACCGTACCTGTAAGCGGAAGAAAAATATTTGAGTTTCCGTTTACTATGTCAAAGCCGGGCAGGTACACTATTCCGGCATTGAGTTTTAGTTATTTTGATAATGCAGCAGGCGTTTATAAAGCAACCAGCACACAGTCAATTGAAATAACTGTTACAAAAGGAACAGGAAGGCCTAAAAAAATTATTGCGGAAACAGACTCAAAACCTGAGAAGAATTTCCTTGCGAAATTTTTCAGCAATCGCCTGCGTGTTGTAAGTGTAATAGCAGTCTTAATCATCATCGGGCTGATAATTTGGCTGAAAAGAGATGTGCGGTATGAAAAACGAAATAAGGAATCCATAGCGCAGCCGGACGACGATAAGGCAGAAGCTGAAAAGATTGATGAGCTTTTGGAAACACGGGTAAATCCGCTGGAGAAAGCCGAAGAATTTCTTTATAATGAAGATGGCCCCGCTTTTTATATGGCATTGAACGACGGGTTGAAAAACTTCCTGGCAAAAAAACTTTCTATTCATCCCGAAGCTTTCAATAAAAAGAACATTACTGAGCAGGCCGATGCGGCAGGTATCAGCAATGAAACTTCGGTGCAAATGCAGGAATTAATTGATGGTATAGAATTTCAACTCTACACGCCTTTTGCCGAAAAAGAAAAGATGAAAGAAATGTACGACCGGGCAAACGACCTGGTTCAGTTATTGAATACCTACCGTACTATACAGCAGTAAATTTATAGCCCACACCACGTACCGCATGAAAATATTCCGGGTCACGGCTGTCGGCCTCAAAATATTTACGGAAGTTTAGTATGAAATTATCAATGGTACGGGTGGTTGGGTAAACATTGTAGCCCCAAACTACCTGCAATATTTTCTCACGTGTTACTACCTCATTTTTATTTTCGATCAGCAGCTTTAGTAACATGATCTCTTTTTTGGTGAGTGTTACTTTTTCGCCTTTTCTGGAAATTGCTTCCGACGCTTTAAAATCAATTTTATTTTTTCCGAAACTATAGATCTCGGGTACTGGTTGTTTGGTACTGAGTCGTTCACTTTTTTTAATCAGGTTGTTTACTCTTATTAATAATTCCTCCAGGTTAAAAGGTTTGGTAAGATAATCATCGGCGCCTTTTTTTAAGCCAAGCACACGATCGGCACTGCTGTTTTTTGCACTGAGGATAAGAATGGGAATGTCTGCATTGCTCAACCTGATGGTTTCACAAACGGTAATGCCATCCACTTCAGGCAGCATGATATCGAGAATGATCAGATTGAAAAATTCTTTTTGTACCGCTTGTAATGCCTCGGCCCCATCATAAGCGCTGGTAATTTCATAACCTTCCAGTTCAAGGTTAAGTTTTAAGGCTTCCTGTAAATTCTCTTCATCTTCTACCAGTAATATTGAAAATTTTTTAGCGAACATATTTAAAGCTATGATTTTTCGACAGATGAATTTAAAACAACTGTAAAAATACTGCCAGACGGGGTATTATCTGTCACAGTAATGTTTGCATTGTGTTGAGCGGCTATTTTTTTTGAAAGGTACAGACCAAGACCGGTGCCTTTGGCTGCCTTGGTGGCCGCATTACCGATACGGTAAAATTTTGTAAATATTCTTGTTCTTTCTTCTTCGGCTATTCCTTTTCCTTCATCTTTAACCCGTAAAAATATCTGGTTGTTTTTTTCCGATAATAGCACCGATATCGGTAATTCTCTCTGACTGTATTTAATGGCATTATCAACCAGATTGTTCACCAGCATTTGTAACAACAACCTGTCGCCATCAGTAAAAATATCAGGTGTTATATCCATTTTAATATTTTGCTGCGGATACCTGTTTTCAAAATCATGTACACATTTGATGACCAGTTCACTGATATTGGTTTCTTCCATTGTAAGCCGGTAGCCACCGGCTTCTATCTGCGATGAGAGCAGCATATTGTTACACAGTGCATTCATCCTGTTGGTTTCTTCCAATGTGTTTTGCAAAAGCCGTTGTTGTTGCTGTTCATCCAGCTTTCGCTTTTGCATGGTCTCCAGATTCAGCATCGCAACCGAAATAGGGGTTTTCAATTCATGCGTAATGGCGATCATGAAATTTTGCTGTTGCTCACTAATTTTCAGTTCACGCCGTACTGCACGAAAAACAAAAACAGCTCCGGCAACTATCAACAGGAAAAAAGTAACGCCTTCGCCAAAATACTGCGCTGTCTTTCTTTTTTCCACTGATTTTATCTCCTGGTATTTAGCCTGGTATAGGGTATCTGTCTGCTGCAGTTGTTCCAGTTCGTAGTTCGCCATTTGTTGGTTTTGCCGGGTAAGGGCAATAAACCACCATATGAGGGCCACAAGAATATAAGCCAGCAGAAACCAGTAAAGAAAAAATATGGAGCGGAGTTTTTTTGTTTTGTTGGGCATAACCTGTGTTCGACAAAGGTAGGACGTACAAAACAAAAATTAATTACAGATGTGACTTAATTACGCTTATCCAATCCCCAACTCAATTTATTACGCAGTGTTTGTAAAAAATTATTTTCGTTGAGGCGAATCAGGTTGATATTGAAACTTTCTTTTTTTACCGCCAGTTGAATATCTTTTGAAACAATTTCACGGCGGCTGTCTAATGTGCAAAGGAAACCATCGGTGCGTCCTTCTACTTCAAATGAAATAATATTGTTATCGGGCACAACAATAGGGCGAATGTTTAAATTATGGGGAGATACAGGCGTAATTACAAAACTGCCGCTTTCGGGAAAAACAACGGGGCCATTACAACTTAAAGAATAGCCGGTAGAGCCGGTTGGTGTAGCCACTATCAAACCATCAGCCCAATATGTATTTAAGAATTCGCCATTGAGATAAGTATGTATCTTGATCATTGGTGACGAATCTTTTTTATGCAGGGTAAACTCGTTTAACGCATAGTTTTCACCACCAAACAAAGGCAGATCAGAGTCTAAATGAATGAGTGTTCTTTTATCAAGCACGTAAGTTCGGTTCAACAATGCTTCAACCGCACCGTGCAAGTCTTCTTTACCAATATTTGCTAAAAATCCCAATCTCCCGTAATTTATACCTGCAACAGGAATGCCTTTGTCTTTCACCATTACAACGGTATCCAGCAAAGTTCCATCACCACCGAGGCTGATTATAAAATCAATTGACTCGTCCAGATCCTCTGATGAGTTGAACGTTGAGTATTTAGCTTTTGAATTGATGGCAGAATAAAACTGGTTGAAAAAATCCTGGTAAAATACCAGTTCTATACCGCTTAATGCAAGCTCGTCCAGTAAACGGATAATATCCTGGTGCTGATTATTTTCAATTCCCCTGCTGTATATTGCTATTTTCATACCTTATCCCAAAAAACGGAATAAAATGTTTTAAGGTTTTAAAATCCTGATTGATTATGTAAAAATAAACCGTTTTGGCCTAATTGGTTAAAACTGTATTCGAACCGCAGGTTTATATCATACAAGGTAAGTATATCTATGCCAAATCCACCCGAATACAAAAGTCGGTTATTTAAAAGTGTAATGTATTTCTGTTTGGTATAAGCATAGCCAACATCGCCATAAGTTTTTGCAAAGACTGTGATTGGAATCTTGTTTAAAAGTTTTGGAATGAACGGAAATGGTATGTTGAAGGAAATCAGTTTTTTCCTGAGTGTATATTTTGCCAAAGCGGTTCCTACACCATCAATTACATAATACTCAAGCCCGCGGAGGTAATTATCGCCATAACCCAGCCCACGCTGGTTTATATAGGCCTGGTCGAAAGGCAGTTTTAATTTTCCGTTGATCTGGATAGTGCTGTACCAGTTTTTACCCATATCGATATATTTGTTATACCCTGCTTCCAGCAAAAGCATATTTACACCTCCAGTAAAACCAAGCCCTCTTTTCTGAATTCCCAAAAACCAGGTTTCGCCGGTTAATGGGTATGAACTGTTGTTTACATTGGAGTAGGTTTGAACATAATTTATGTCAAAAATTCCTTTTGAAGTAACAGAGTCTTTAAAATAATTGGGATTATATTTTTTATCGATAACCTCATCTGGTACCGAAATCCTACTGTAGCTTGCATTGAATTGATGTTTTTTAAACAATCCCCGTCTTATGGAATATCCGGCAGATACATGCCAGCTTTTATAAATGAACTCCGACTTCGCTATGGTAGCCGAGTCAACGGGATAAAAAAGCAGTGAATCACGGTAAGAGGTTTTATAGGGTAACTCTCTTTTTTGGTTGTATCCTGCGCCAATTGTAAATCCTTTAGTGAGTGCATTATTGCTGTACGGTGCATTATAGCTTACAGAAATATTTCGGGTATATCCGTTTATTAAGTAAACACGCAACTGGTCCCTTCGGCCACTGAGGTTGTAGTGAACCAGTTTTATGCCGTAGTTAACGCGGTTGAGACTGTGATTGTAGGTTTTCCACCATTCATTAAAATTTCGGTCAACCAGTTGAAATTGGGGAACGGGATAGAGGTACCATCGTTCCTGCAAACGTACTGTAATCTTTATATTGTAAGCATCAACTGCAACCAGTTCAAATTTTACTTCATTAAAAAGCGTGGTATTATATACCTGGAACCTGGCCTGCTCCATTTCTTTATACAGATCTTTTACAGCAAGAGAATCTCCTTTCTTAAAATGGATCTCACGATATACAATATATATCTTGGTTTTTTTAGTGCCGACGACTTCTATATCCTGGATACGAACTTTTTTATGAGTATTTGAAGAAAGCAGCGCTGTATCAATAAAACTAAGATTAGGAGTAACTGATTTTTGAGCATATAGCTGTCCGCAGCAGAAAAGTATAAGAAGGCAACAAATTATTTTTTTACATTCATTCATCAGGATATGCTTTGCAGCAATAAATCAGTATTATACCGGGGAAGAAAAAATTGTAATCAGATATCCAGGTAATTCATCAGGTGGCGATAGTTGCTGTGAATTTCATTTTCAAATTTTTCGTTGCCAAAGAAATAAATCACGTCAAATTCGTACCGTTCAAAAGTTGCTACTATGGCAGAAATCTCTTTTTTATTGATGTGCAGTGTTACAGTGAGCATTCCGGTTTCTGCATGCACCGTTGTATTTAAGTGAAGGATTGTAGCGTCGTTACTTTCCACGATCCTGCTTATTTCTGAAATGGCAAACTGGCTGCGTTCCATTTCTAAAACAATGATGCCGCCAATTTCGTTAGTACCGGCAAAATTGCCCAATGTGTGTAATAATATATCGGTGGTGATAACACCCATCAGTTCATTTTCATCATTAATTACAGGTACAACAGTACTGTCGATACGGTTGCTGCAGGTTACAGCATTTAAAAAATGTTCGTTGTCGTGTACTTTATCAAGGATGAAAGATTCCTGCATTAGTTCGATTGGCATTTTTAGTTCTTCCTGATCAAGGAGATCGTCTTCGCTTACCAATCCAAGAAATTTTTCATTTTCGACCACCGGTAAATGGGTAACCCTGAAGTCGGTGATGAGCTGCAATGCTTTACTTACCGAGTCTTTGAGTTGCAACCGGGGGATATTGCTATTTATTAGATCGATGGTTAACATATAACTGGTTTAGGTTAGCGACAGTTATCGTAATAACGTATTATAGTTTGATAAAAGTATTTCGAATTGCAAACGGATGTTTTTAATTTACCAGCTGACAGGTTGATCCGTGCACCACTATTATGACAACTCAAACTACTGAACCGTTGCAGCAGGTGTTTTTAATTTTGTTAAAAATGTATCGAGCAATTTATTAAACTCTTCAGGCACTTCCATCATGGGCGCATGGCCGCATTTATCTACAAAATGTAATTCGCTGGTTGGCATCAGCCGGTGAAATTCTTTAGCCACAAAAGGCGGCGTAATGGTATCATTATTTCCCCAGATCAAACAAGCGGGTTGTTTGATCTGGTTGAGTTCTTCGCCTAAATTATTGCGGATGGCACTTTTTGCAAGTGCAATGATCTTGATCACTTTCATCCTGTTATTCGTTATCTCAAAAACCTCATTAACCAATTCATCAGTTGCCATGGCCGGGTCATAAAAAGTGAGTTCGGTTTTTTTACGAATGTATTCTTTATCGCCACGTTTGGGATAAGTATCACCCATTCCATTTTCAAATAAACCAGAGCTACCGGTTAAAATGATAGATTTGATTCGTTCGGGATTTTTCAATACATGTACAAGTGCCACATGGCCGCCAAGCGAATTACCCAACAGATGAATATTGTTGTAATCACGGTGCTCAATAAAACGCTGAACAAATTTTTGCAGGCCGCCAACTGAGGTATGTAACAGGTCGAGTTCCAGTAAGGGCAAAAGGGGTACAATAACCTTATTGGTTTTACGAAAGTGCTCAATTAAAAACTGAAAATTGCTCAGTGCTCCAAATAATCCATGCAACAACATAAGTGGTTCACCATCGCCTTCTTCAATAAATCTGAATTTCCCGTCTTGTTTTATTTCGTAACTCATCCGTTAATACAAATTGTTTAATATAAACCGCATACTCATTCTTAAAGTTATGAAACCGGTATGAGGGCTAAAATTACGTTAAATAAGATAATGGCTGAAATTAATGCTGAATTTTGTTTGACAGGCTGCTGAAAAAATCGCCAAGTTCATTAAACATGTCCTTAAACAGTGGTATCAGTTTTCCAAAACTATCCATTACAATTGGCCCCCATGGCCGTACGAATTCATATGTATAAGAGTTTTCAATAGTTTCCGGTTTGAGCCATTGTAACTTCTCTGCATAAAAAATAAATATGCTAAGTATTATTGTGTATAGTGCTACGTATAACAAAATTCCACCCAGGCGGTTAATCCATCCTAATAGCGCAATCTGGAAAGTTTTTTCCACCAGTTTTCCGCCCAGCCTTACCAAAAGGACAACTACGAAAAATACCAGGGCAAAGGCAATAAAAGGCAGCCATTTGTCAGACACATTTACCGATTCCTTTAAATAACCTGCTACAGCTGTTGAAAGTTTTAAAGCAGCCGCCAGTCCTAAAATAAATGCAATGATGGAAAATAAGGCAATGATCAGCCCTTTTTGAGATCCTTTAAAAATGGCGATGAACATGAATATTGCAAAAATGAGATCTATAAACATAATTCGATTTGCCTTGTCAAGATACCAAGAACTACCCAGCCAGCAGGTCCTTCACTTTGTTGCTGATGGTTTTGCCATCGGCCTTGCCTGCCAGTTGTTTACTGGCAACTCCCATTACTTTGCCCATGTCGCCGGGAGATGCTGCTCCTGTTTCTGTAATTATTGTTTTCAGGATCTCGGTCAATTCTGAATCAGAAAGCTGTTTTGGCAGAAACTTTTCAATTACAGCCATTTCTTCTTTTTCTTTGGTGGCCAGTTCTTCACGTCCCTGCTTTTCAAAAATTTCCAGCGAATCTCTCCGCTGCTTCATCATTTTTTGTAAAAACTTTTGTTCGGTTGCTTCGTCAATTGCTCCACCTGCACCAGGGTCGGTTTTTGCTTTTATGATCTCGGCTTTTATGGCACGCAGGGCACGTAAAACGCCCTCATTCTTACTTTTCATGGCTTCTTTCATTTCGGCCATTATCTGTTGTTCTAAACTCATGTTGATTTTTTTAGTTTTTAATTCGCTTTTTCTCCTAATTCCTATTTCTGCTCTTTCATCTGTATCGCCCTGAATTTTTCAAAAAACTCTTTTGCAAATTTTTTCATGTCTTCACTCATTTCCTCTTGTTGAGTAGCCCGTTTAAATGTATCAGCCATACTCATCAGCATCTGGTAATAAAAATCAGCCATCTCATCAACCATCATATCTTTTGTCCAAAGATCGATGCGTAATGCAGATTTGTCGGCGCCATCCCAAAAAGCCACACTCATTGCCTTGGCTTTTTGAACCATATTGGCTGTACTGTCGCTGGCCACCCAACTTATTTGCTCGGGTACTTTATTGGGGTCAAGTAGTACATCTATTTTAATTGTTGACTGATTCATATTTTTTATTTCTTCCTTGATTATTTATTAGGCTGCAAATTTAACTGATACCGGTTAAAACCCTGATATATTAACAAGTTCTTTATTTTAAGCAGGATTTAAATTGAAAAAGAACCCTCAATGTGCAGGATATCAGCTATTGAAGGCTTTTTGAATGGATTGCATCAATAGTTCAGCGGATTTTTCGGCATCATGCTTTTGAATAATTTTTTTACCTGCTTCAACTAACCTGTTGGCCATGTCTTCATCTTTAAACAGCAACATCATTTTTTCAGCGATGTCATTTTGGTTTTCTGCATGGCAATAAAGGGCTGCATTGCCACAAATTTGTGGCAATGCTCCGGCGTTGGATACAAGTACGGGAACCTGGCATTTCATAGATTGTAATGCAGGTAAAGCAAGATCGCAGTATAAAACAGGATACAACATTGCATAAGCAGCAGCAGTTATTTCTGCCTGTTCATCTTTAGATAAATTTTCCATTAATCTGACTTCATTACGAAATTTGTAAGTTTTCAGGTCCACTCTAAGTTGTTCATCTGCATTACCGGCAATTACCAAAAGCATATTGCTTTTTTGCCTGCGTTTAAATAACGAAAAAGCCTTTAAAAGGGTAAGCATATTGCTTCGTTGATCTGTATTTCCGCTGAATAAAAAATATGCTTTTCCATCGGAGTATTTTTCTCTGACCTTTTCTTTTTCTTCCCATCCGAGTGGCTTGAATATTTTATCAATACCTGGCGGGATCACCTGGATCATCGACTTTTCAATTTTAAAATTTTCGTGAACTGTTAATTCTGCTGCCTCCGATACTACAGCAACTGTAGCGGCTTTTGCAAGAAAAGAGGCAATATATTTTTTATAAAATCCGGCCAGCCATTTTTTTTGCAGTTGGGGCCGATGAACAAAACCCAGATCGGCAATAAAAAGGCATTGAGGTTTTTTTGTACGTAAAGAGCCTATTCCTTCCATGCTTAAAAAAACATCAGCTTTATACTGTCTTAATACCTTAGGTATTTTAAAATTGAACCAGTATTGCAGCCTTAACGTGTTTGTGGTTTGCGGACCGGTAACTACCAGCGTCACATTTTTGGCAAATGAAGGTTGCTCGTCATAAACTTTATCAAAAATAAAAATGAACTGGTGCTGCGGATATTTTATTGTTAGCCCATTGAGGCAGGTAAACAAAAATGATTTGTATACCTCAGGCTGTTGCTTTTCTTGTAATCTTGTGTTAACAGCAATGATCATGTAAATAAAAATAAGAGAAGGTTAAAACCCCGTTCTATTTCAGCACTTTCAGCTTTACCATTTCAATCCGGGTGTCGCTAACATTCAAAATATCAATTTCGTAATTGCCAATTATGATATGATCTTTCAACTTCGGTATTTCTTCATTTTTTTTGATGATGTAGCCCGATAAAGTTTCTGTTTCCTCGTCATCCGGAAAACTGAGTTTGTATTTTTCGGTAATGAAATCAAGTTCAACCCTGCCGCTAAAAATGTATTCGTTGCTGGCCAGCTGCTTGTCAACAAATTCTTCCGTATCGTATTCGTCTTTTATTTCGCCAAATATCTCTTCCAGCAGGTCTTCCATGGTTACAATACCTGCCGTGCCGCCAAACTCATCAACCACCCAGGCTATTGATTTTCTGTCTTTGCTGAATTTGTTCATCAGGTCGGTAGCACTCATGCTTTCAGGGACAGTGGGAATGGGCAGTAAAATTTCTTTTACTGTTGCCGGTTGTTTAAACAAGTCGAGCTGGTGAATGTACCCATTTATATTATCGATGTTTTCTTCATAAACCACTAATTTGCTTAAATGGGTTTCTATGAATTTAGCTTTTACGTCTGCAATTGACGAATTGATATTTACTCCCTCAATTTCTTTCCGGGGTATAAGGCATTCTCTGAGTTTAGTTTCGCTGAGTGACAGAGCATTTTCAAAAAGTTCTTTATTTACTTCACTGTTGGTTTCTTCTTCGTGGTGTTTATTCTGCTGCATGAAATGCTCCAGGTCAACTTTTGTGAAAATATCTTTTTTCGAGTTGATCTTTACATCAAGCAATCTTTTTAAGATCCACTCAGCAAAATTTACCAGGTAAGAACCGATAGAGGCAAACATCCAATAAAAGAACTGCACTACGCTGCTGATGATGCCCGAACTGAGAATGCCGCTGTTGCGTGCCCTGAAAAACGCTTTAAAGAAAAATTCAACAAACAAAACAATAAATGTTGACAAAACGGTTTCAACAAAAAGCTTGATGTACTTAACCGATTCAACAAGTGAAGACGGTAGTTTTAACTCGATCCAATGCCAGATGGGAAACAACATATCAACCACCAGTAAACCATACACCACAAATACAAGATTGATACCTACCAGTGTTGTGCCAATAAATTTCGCCGGCCGGTCTGCAAAAAATCCCCAGATCTTTCCACTTTTAGTACCCTGCTTGCGGTTTAATTCAATCGATAGTTTATTGGCTGATATGAATGCGATTTCAATACCGGCAAAGAAACCGATAAGCAGCAGTGAAACAATAATGGCAATCAGGGCTATCCAATCCATAGTTAAAAATAAGAAAGAGTTTTTAAACGGTTTTAGTTACGGATAAAATCCGCAACAATCGCCGCAGCCTGACTGCAGGCACGCTGTAATTCATCGTTGGTAATTGTTTTATTAAAATGATCTTTAAAGGAAAGTTCGTAAGATGCTTTATTGATCCTTGCTGCTAATGACTCAGCTGTTTCTGTACCGCGGCTTTCCAGTCTTTTCTTTAGCTCATCAATAGAGGGCGCTTGAATAAAAATGCTTAGCGATGAATCGGGGTATTGCTGCTGCACATGAATAGCACCCTTTACATCAATGTCCAGTACCGGAATTTTATTTTCTTTCCAGATGCGTTCCATTTCTGATTTGAGCGTACCGTAATATTTTCCTTCATACACCATTTCCCATTCCACAAATTCATCCTGTTTAATTTTTTCTTTAAATGCCTCGGTACTCATGAAATGATAGTCAACGCCATTTTTTTCTTCGCCTCTTGGTTTACGGGTAGCTGCCGAAACTGAAAAAGCCAGTTGGGGAAAGGTTTTCATCAGGTACCTGGTAATGGAAGTTTTGCCGGCGCCCGAAGGAGCAGTGATGATAATAATTTTTTGATTTGCCTTACCCATGTGCAAAGAAACTATTTAATTTTTATTTAATCAGATGACCTAAAGTGCAAAACCAGATTTTTATTTTCGGCTCTACCGCTCAGTACAAGTTCGTATTCGGTAAGCGAATTAATTACATACCTGTTGCCGGAACTACTTGATTCAGGTGTAAGAATTATGACTTTATCGTCATCCATAAGTTGATATTTACCCTGCAACACTACTCGACTTCCTAAAGAACATTCATAACCCATATTATTTTTAAAGGTCCAGTTTAAGGATTGAAGCGCTGAATGTATCAACGTAGTGTTCACCGAATCTTCAAATGATGCATACTTTCCATTGGGTGGAAGAATATTTTCTACTTGTACACAATCCCATTTTTTAGTAAGTAATACAACAGTTTTATTACGGCAGGATACAAAAGCAAAACTTGTAATTAATATAATGAAGAATAAAACTTTTTTCATTTATATTCTTTTTATATCAGCGCCAAGCGCCAGCAACCTCGTATCTATATTCTGATAACCCCTATCTATCTGTTCTATATTTTGAATTGTACTCTTTCCCTGGGCACTCAAAGCGGCAATCAGCAACGCTACTCCGGCACGTATATCAGGACTACTCATGGTTATGCCACGCAATTTTTGTTCACGTTCTAATCCTATCACTACAGCCCTGTGCGGATCGCAGAGGATGACCTGTGCACCCATATCAATCAGTTTATCTACAAAAAACAAACGGCTCTCAAACATTTTTTGGTGAATAAGTACACTGCCTCTTGCCTGTGTGGCGGTAACTAAAATTATGCTTAAAAGATCTGGCGTAAAGCCCGGCCATGGATGATCGTACATAGTAAGCACACCACCATCCATATATTTTTCTATCTCATAAATTTCCTGGGTAGGGATATGAATATCATCACCTTTAAAATTCATTTCAATTCCAAGTTGCTGAAATCTTTCAGGGATAACGCCCAGATGTTCAATACCAGCATTTTTAATAGTAATATCACTTTGGGTCATAGCGGCCAGGCCAATGAAAGATCCCACTTCTATCATATCGGGCAGCATGCTGTGTTCGGTGCCACCCAATTGATCCACTCCGGTTATGGTAAGCATATTGCTGCCAACACCGCTGATCTTTGCACCCATTTTATTGAGCATGCGGCAAAGCTGCTGCACATAGGGTTCGCAAGCTGAATTGTAGATAGTTGTGGTTCCACTGGCCATAGAAGAGGCCATTAAAATATTTGCGGTGCCTGTTACACTGGGTTCGTCCAGTAAAATGCTGGCACCTTTTAACTGTTCAGCATTTAAATGAAAAAATCCATCTTCGGCATGATACGAAAATTGAGCCCCTAATTTTTCAAAACCAATAATATGTGTGTCTAACCTTCTTCTACCGATTTTGTCGCCACCAGGTTTTGGAATATAAGCTTTCTTAAACCTTGCCAGCATAGGACCGGCAAGCATTACAGAGCCTCGCAGTTTTCCACTTTTTTTGTGAAAGGTTTCGCTGTGCAGGTAATCCACATCAACATCATCGGCCTGGAAAATACAGGTATCACGACTTGTTCTGTTGACTTTCACTTTCATCTCTCCCAACAATTCTATCAACAGATTTACATCTATAATATCGGGAATATTAGAAATGGTAATTTTTTCGGCAGTCAATAAAACTGCAGAGATAATTTGCAACGCTTCGTTCTTGGCACCTTGGGGAGTAATTTCTCCAAAAAGTTTTTTCCCACCTCTTACTTCAAATGATTGCATGCTGTAAAGTTATTCTTATTTAAAAAAATAAAAAACCCTGAACTAAATCAGGGTAATTCATTATTGGATCAATATCCGGGATCAATACCTTTTTTTATAATTCCTGTTTCCGCTTCTGTTATCATTTCCGCCACGGTTATCCCTGCCTCCGCCTCTATTATTACTGCCTCCGCGGTTATCACGTCCGCCGCCACTATTACTGCGGCCACCATAGCCCTTACGGTAGTTACTACCACTGGTTCGTTTACCATATTCTTCACGATCATCGGTACGGTGTTTCACAAACGGACGGTTGTTAAACTCCAGTTCTCCATTTGTAATGCTCGATAACTCCGACTGGATATTATCATCATGCACCAGTTCCTTATGCCAGTTGCTGTAAGTGAGTTTCATGTAGTAAGCCACTGCGTTTGCAAATCCTTGTTTCTTTTCGGGATTTTCTTCCTTCAGTGCTTTATCAATCACCACTTCAATATTTTTTCCAAGGTGGTTGTATTTTGGATATTTTTTTGGGTACCGTAAACGCTCCGGCCTGGCTTTTAATGTTTCCCTGGTAGGAATGGGATAGGGGCTTTCAACATCCAGCGTAAAATCGCTGATGAGGAAAAGATGATCCCACAACTTGTGACGGAAGTCTTCTACATTTTTTAAGTGTGGGTTTAAAAAACCCATCAGTTCAATTACAGCGTAAGCATTACGCTGTCTTTCTTCTTTGTCTTCAATAGTTAACAGGTATTCAACCATTTTCTGAATATGTCTGCCATATTCTCTCATGATCAAAAAATTCCTGGTAGTATTGTACTCCATGTTCTCTGTATTAAGCATAAGCAAAGGTAAGCTAAACCGGTTCATTTGTCAAGTGGAAAAACAAAACAGGCCTGTTTATAGCGATTTTTTAGTTTAATATTTTTTGTAACAAAATATATAGGCGGTTAAGATGCCAAAACTGTCGGCCAGCCAGTCAAAAATGTCAAATTCACGGTCGGGTACAAAATACTTTTGAATAAACTCAGTAGTTAATCCCCATACACATGCAGCAATGGCTATTTTAAACGCTGTTTTTTTTTTGATTGCGCCCGAAAAACTCATTTTTGTTACCGGGTAGATAAATAAAAAAGTGAGTATTGCAAACAGTCCGGCATGTACCCATTTATCAAAAAAGATGGCAGTGAGCCAGGAATCTACTTCCGGTAAGTCTCTGCCTGGTAAACAAATCAATACCAATACAAGAAAAAACCAGGCAATGCCTGGCATAAATTTTTTTATAGCCGATCGGTTATTCATTCTGATTTTTCTATCCCACTGAAGCTGCGTAAGCCGCAGAGTCCATCAGCGATTCAACGTCGGCGGGGTTATCAACGGTCATTTTCACCATCCAGCCATCACCATAGGGATCGCTGTTTACCAGTTCTGGAGCCGAGTCCAGTTTGCTGTTTATTTCGGTGATGGTACCCGCAACCGGTAAGAAAAGGTCACTTACTGTCTTAACGGCTTCTACAGTACCGAATATTTCTTCCGCTGCAAGCGCTTTTCCTTTTGCGCTGATATCGATGTAAACTATGTCACCTAATTCACGTTGGGCAAAATCGGTAACACCAATAGTTGCAACATTACCGTCAATAGATACCCACTCATGGTCTTTTGTGTATCGAAGATTTTCGGGAAAATTCATTTTATAAGTTTTGTAGTTATTTGAATCGGGTGCAAAATAAGCAATTTAGCCCGATGGGCATTCGTCGCAGTCTATTTTAGTAACTCAATATACATTCTAATATCGCCGAATGGCCTGTTGCTTCCGTCTCTGCCCACAGTAGCAATTTTATCGATTACCTCAAATCCGCTCTCTACCTCACCAAACACTGTGTAATTCCCGTCAAGCTGGGCGGTTCCGCCAACAGTTTGGTAGTGGGCTCTCTGTTGGGGGGTATATTTAGAGCCTTTTCGCATTTCATGCATGTTCAGTTCTTCGTTGCTCCATGTCTTGCCCTGTACGATATAGAACTGGCAACCGCTGCTGGCTTTCGTTGGGTTAACATTATCTGGCTGACGGGCTGCTGCTAACGCTCCTTTTTTATGATACAAGGATGAATCAAATTCCGATGGAATGGTATAGCCAACATCACCCATGCCCAATTGTTGGCCCGGCGGAGCATATTTACTGTTGGGATCGCCGCCCTGTATCATAAATGTATTTATTACCCTGTGAAATAAAAGACTATCGAAAAATTTTTGATTGACCAGTTTGATAAAATTATCCCTATGGAGAGGAGTTTTATCATAGAGCCTGATGATTATCACACCAGAATCGGTAGTAACCTTTACTCTTGTTCCCGGGATTTTCGTTTTTGCAGAAGGTACAGGAGCAGGTTTAACTGCCACGGGCCCCGATGGGATTTTGGCTGCTGGTTTTGTAATGGCAGCAGGTTTAATTGCGGGTTTAGTGGCCGGTTTAACGGTTGGTTTGGTTTGTGCCTGTAGTGTTAATGAAGCCAGAGAAATAAAGGCAAGCGTAATTAATGTTTTCATTCTAGTCAATAAAATTTTGATTTTTAAAATAGAGTAAGATATGGTCTTTTAAAAAATTCTCCTGCTCAATCATTATAAAACCCGGCAGCGGTTTTAACTGTTTAAAATGCGGCCAGCCTTC
>JAHEBJ010000143.1 GCA_024642285.1 Sphingobacteriales bacterium | reverse complement strand
TTACTGGTATTAAATTTACAGTAATCGCATTCCGTTTGTTTTTGGCGGCAATACACGTTACCGCTCACACAAAATTTCAGTTCAAGGTGATTAGCGTCAGGGTTGTTCTTTTCAATATGATAGATCAATATACCGGTGTCATCAATACTCCATTGCGGCAGCTTGCGGTAGCGTTTAATAGAATATTTTACCGAGCCGGGTACGGTGCGGTCAACATGCAGCAAAACATCCAGATCCTCGTTTAAAAGAGGCTGGCGATGGGCTATTGCTAATATGTCAGTTAATTGATCCATTTAAAACAAAGTGTAACGAAGATACAACTATTCAATCTAACGTTTAAACATCGTAATTTGTTTAACGTTTGATTAAGTGCTTTAAGGCGCAGTTGTCTAGTTAGTGAAACAGGTAACTAAAAGCTGTTTCTGTGCGCAAAAAATCATGTGGATATCCGTGTATAAAATCATCCCAAAATAAACCCCCGATTTTTGCCTCAAACGCCTTTATTTTCGTACATTTGCCCGAATAAGAATTTTACAAATTAAACAGTGATTTAGCACCACAATATGAGTACAGAAGAAGCAGTAGTTCCTACCCCCGCCAACAAGAGTTATGGCGCCGACAGTATCCAGGTTTTAGAAGGTTTAGAAGCGGTTCGTAAACGCCCTGCCATGTACATTGGCGATGTGGGTGTTAAGGGTTTGCATCACCTGGTTTATGAGGTAGTAGATAACTCTATTGATGAGGCTCTTGCAGGCCATTGCCAAAACATCAGTGTAACCATTAACGAAGATAATTCCATCACTGTTGAAGATGATGGCCGTGGTATTCCTACTGGTATGCATACCAAAGAAAACCGCAGCGCCCTGGAAGTGGTAATGACAGTCTTACACGCCGGAGGTAAATTTGATAAAGATTCTTACAAAGTATCAGGTGGTTTACATGGTGTGGGTGTAAGTTGTGTTAATGCATTAAGCAGCAAATTGCATGTAGAAGTTTGCCGTGAGGGTAAAAAATTCGAACAGGAATATAGTATCGGTATTCCAAAATACGCGGTAAGGGAAATTGGTAAGTCAGATACACACGGCACCAAGGTTCAATTCTGGCCCGATACATCAATTTTTATTACAAGCACTTACAACAGAGAAATTTTAGAAGCCCGTTTACGTGAGCTTTCTTTCCTCAATAAAAAAATTACCATCCACATTCATGACTTAAGAGAGAAAGAAGAGGACGGTTCTACTTACACTAAAACATTTTACAGCGAAGGTGGTATCGTTGAGTTTGTAGAGATGCTGGACAAGAACGCAAACCGTAATCCGCTTTTACCAACAGTTATTTATTGCGATGGACACGATGAAGCAAGCAATGTGATGGTGGAAGTAGCAATGGTTTACAACACTGGTTACCAGGAGCATTTGTTCAGCTATGTAAACAATATCAATACCATTGAAGGGGGAACGCATGTATCGGGCTTTCGCCGTTCTATTACCCGTGTGTTTAAAAGCTACGGCGAAAAAGAAGGCATGTTTGAAAAAGCCAAGGTAGAAATTGAAGGCGATGATTTCCGTGAAGGATTAAGTGCTATCATTTCTGTAAAAGTTCCGGAGCCTCAGTTTGAAGGTCAGACAAAAACCAAGCTGGGTAATAACGAAGTAATGGGTGTGGTTGATTCTACCTTAAGCAGAGTTTTAACTGCTTTCCTGGAAGAGAATCCAAAAGATGCAAAGACCATCATTCAAAAAGTAATACTTGCCGCACAGGCAAGGGCAGCGGCTAAAAAGGCCCGTGAAATGGTGCAACGCAAAAGTGTACTAACCGGTGGCGGATTGCCAGGTAAACTGGCCGATTGCAGCGATAAGGATCCAAACCGCTGCGAGTTATACCTGGTGGAGGGTGACTCGGCAGGAGGAACAGCCAAGCAAGGTAGAGACAGATCATATCAAGCCATACTTCCTTTGCGTGGTAAGATATTGAACGTAGAGAAAGCCATGGAGCATAAGATCTACGATAACGAGGAGATCCGCAATATGTTCACTGCATTAGGTGTAAAGATTGGCACCCCTGAAGATCCTAAAGCACTTGACTTATCAAAACTTCGTTATCATAAGTTGATCATTATGACGGATGCCGACGTGGATGGTAGCCATATCGCAACTCTGATATTAACCTTCATCTTCCGTTATATGAAAGAGCTGGTTGAGCAAGGTTATGTTTACATTGCACAGCCACCGTTATATCTTGTTAAAAAAGGAAAAGATCAGGCTTATGCCTGGAACGATGAAGAACGAAAAGTACTGATCAAGCAATTTGGACAGGGTAAGGACGACAGTGTAAACACGCAACGATATAAAGGTTTGGGAGAGATGAACGCTGAACAGCTATGGGAAACAACCATGAATCCGGCAACACGTACGTTGAAACAAGTTAGTATCGAAAGCTCAGCCGAAGCAGATAGAGTATTCAGTATGCTGATGGGAGATGAGGTTCCGCCACGTAGAGAATTTATAGAAACCCATGCTAAATACGCTAAGATCGACGTATAAAAAGGGTCAATTTCAAGTTAAAATCAAGATTTTTCAAAATATTTTAGTATTATATATTAACACTAGATCCGGGATAAAAGCACCCGGATTTTTTTATTTCAACGGTTTGACCTGATTTAAGTGCAAAAAACCAAGATTTCAGTATAAAACCATATAGGTAAAGGGTTTGCGACCAACACTTAGCCTGTTATACTTCTCAATAGCAACTTAAAACCTTCTATTTTACGTATAAAACCAGTATAAATCCTGGCTTCCCAATGTGGGTAACTCAAGCTGTTTTCAAGCTGAACTCAACGGAGGATTTTTGCCAAAACCAATATTTTAAGTAGATTGTACTATGAAGTTTAGCACTTCAGCCCATATTTACTAACCATAAATTCATTAAAATGTCAAAAATGTTAACAGCCTATTGCATGAAAACAAAGGAAAAAAACGTTCCGATGCAGGATGCAGTAATAACTAAAACTTCCCGTGGAGGCTATATGGCCCAGGGAAATGATGGAAAAGGAAATAAGATGACCACCATGCTAAGCGAAGCAACAGCATTGGAGGCCGTTAAAAACGGCGTGGCTAAAAAAGCCTGGTAATCTTTACCAAAAACTTATTAAGGCCATTCACTTTATGTGGATGGCCTTTTTTGTTTCCTTGCTGTAATTTTACTGTTCTAATTAATAAAAATATTAATTTCCCAATTGGGCCTTTACCTAATTCATATGGAAAAAATAATTTCAACACTTTACTTTTTTGGAGTTGTTACCACATGCTGCGCCCAATTAAACATATACTCAGCCCTCACCATTCCCGATTCGATGCGTAAAGATGCAGACCTGGTGATAAGGGAAGAACAGATAAAATTATTCGTTAAGGATAAAAATAC
>JAHEBJ010000069.1 GCA_024642285.1 Sphingobacteriales bacterium | reverse complement strand
AAGGTATATAAAAATGAAAGGCAGAAAAGTGTATGAATATGCTATGACGTATGTGCCTATTGCTATGAAAATATGTCTCGACGAAAGTGGAATTGATATCAGCGAGTTGAAAAAAATATTTTTACACCAGGCTAATGAGAAAATGGACGAGGCTATTGTCAAGGAACTGTACAAATTATACGGCCAGTCTTCTGCTCCCGACAACATAATGCCAATGAGTATTCACAACCTGGGCAACAGTTCTGTTGCCACTGTACCAACATTGTTCGACATGGTGCAAAAAGGTATAATGCCTGAGCATAAATTGAACATAGGCGATGTAATACTTTTTGCTTCCGTTGGGGCAGGAATGAATATTAATGCAGTTTGTTACCGCATGTAAAGCTTGTTTTTTGATTTTGTGTGATGCACAGTAACATTGCAGTTTTAGACCTTGGTTACATAAATATATATGGTTAGAAGCCTTATTTAGCCTACATTTGCAGAAAATTAGTATATGGTAAACGAAATGATCTCGAAGTTTTTGGAGCCAACTCATCTGGCAAAGACTGCGGTAAAAATTGAATTTAAAAAGCGAAATACAATTGTTGGGATATTTATTAACTCGCCTGACTATGAAGATTTGAAAGCAAAAAATTTCTGGCGAATTGTTTCAGAAACAAATATTCCTGAATGGAAAAAAACAAATGATAATAAGTTGGCAAGGATTTTTAGTGGGTCAGAATTTACGAGGATTACCGTAGCGAAAGAGAAAAAAGAAAGTTAATCGATTTTAGATAGTATAAAAAAGGACACATTGTAAAATGTGTCCTTTTTTAGTATAAGGATTTTTAAAATCATCTGCCACCGGTTCTTGCTTTTGGTAATTCTTTCCTGGGAATCTTTTCAGCCATTTGAGCTGTATTATAAACAAAGGAAGCAATAATAGCGGATGCCTGCTTCAGGTCCTCCGGTATCAGGTGATCGTAAGTATCCATATTTGTATGATGTGTTCGGGTATTGTATTCAATCTCATCCTGAATAAACTGGAATCCAGGAATTCCAATTGCGTCAAATGCCAGATGATCGGTTCCTCCTGTGTTATCAATCGTTACAGTTTTGGCATCAAGGTCGTAAAATGGCTCCAGCCATTTAGAAAAAATTGCTCCTGCGGCTTCATTGCCCTGCAAATATATACCACGCAATTTTCCGGTGCCGTTGTCTAAATTGTAGTACGCAGAAACCATTTTATGTTCTGGTTTTAATTCCATCGTTGCCGGGTCTGCAAAATGGTTTTTTACATAATTGCGTGATCCATGCAGTCCTTGTTCTTCTCCGCTCCATAAAGCAATCCGTATCGTTCTTTTAGGTTGCAGGCCAATAGTTTTTAGTATTCTTACTGCTTCCATCATCACTGCACATCCTGCAGCGTTATCGGTTGCGCCGGTAGCACCTTGCCAGCTGTCGAGATGCCCTCCCAACATAACAATTTCATCCTTCAATACCGGATCAGTTCCTGGAATTTCTGCAACTACATTATATCCTTTAATATCCTTATCATAGAATTTTGTTTTTACGTCAGTTTCCATCTGTACTTTTTCACCCGCATCAACAAGGCGTTGCACCCGTAAATAGTCGTCGCTTGACAGCATAACCCATGCATAATTATTATCGGTAATTTTATCTTTATCAACCGAGCCACCGTTTTGTACAAATAAGGTTCCGTCGTTTCCCCGGCCACTCATACTGAGAACCATAGCAGGCTTTTCTTTTTTATAAAAATCTCCCATCTGCCTAGCCAGTGCACGCTGTTGCTGAAATGCAGCAAGCTGTTCAGGTGTCATATTTCTTCTTTGCCTGGGTTCTTTATCCGGTTTTGAATTTGCCATTTTTTCTAATTCCTCAGCTGTATGTCTGTTCGCATCAGCTTCAAAAGAGGGTTTAAGAACATCGGAGCTATAAGTCATCACTATCTGATCCTTTATCTTTCCGCTATAGTTTTGATATAGCTCAGCAGAGTCTTTAGCTTTTATCAGAATCACATTTCTGCTGATAATATTATTACCCGGTGTTCCACCTGTCCATGCTCTTGGTATGGCAATCATAGGCGTATAATAGGGAGCTGTCATGGCTACATAGCAGCGGGTTTGTTCCCAACCGGTTCCAAAATCGCCCCATGGTTCAATGGCGGCATTTACCAATCCCATTTTTGTGAGTTCGTTTTTTGCCCAGCTGGCAGCTCTGAAAAAACCGGGTGAATTGGTAAGCCTCGGACCGCTAACATCGGTCAAGTGAAAAGCAATATCCATTACTTTCGAATTTTCAAGGCCTTCTTTTCTGATCTTTGATGTTGCATCATCTTGTGCAAAAAGTAAACTGAAGGAGATACTGCAGATAAACAGTAGAAGCAAATGTTTTCTCATTGTAATTAGTTTTTTTAAAAACTTAATTTACGCTTTTAAAAAATAGAATCCAATCTATTTATTTGATCGGTAGTTCGAATTTTGACACATAAATTCCTCACCTGGCGTATATAAAGCAACTTTCTTAAGTTGCATCCAGGTAAGCCTATAAAAATAGCCCAACCTTTTCTGGCTGGACTATCAAATGACTAGTTGAAGTTAGTTTGAAACAGGTTCGTCCAGATAACTCTCCATGGGCTCGCAGGTACAAATTAGATTCCTGTCGCCAAAAGTATTGTTGATCCGGCCGATTGAAGGCCAGAATTTATTTTTAGCGATATAAGCCAGTGGGAAAGCGGCGTCTTGTCTGCTATACGAATGATTCCATTCATCGGCACAAATTACCTGTTGGGTATGTGGTGCATTTTTTAAAGTGTTATCAACCCTGTCGGCTACGGCGTCTTCTATTGCTTTTATTTCACCATGAATACTGATGAGCGCTTCACAAAAACGATCCAGCTCATCTTTGTCTTCGCTCTCTGTGGGCTCAATCATAATGGTTCCCGGAACTGGGAAACTCATAGTTGGTGCATGGAAGCCATAATCCATCAGCCTTTTGGCCACGTCTTCGGCTTCAATACCGGCCGTAGTTTTAAATGGCCTCAGGTCCACAATAAATTCATGTGCACAAAATCCATTATGCCCGGTGTACAAAATCGGATAATGTTTTTCCAATTTCGATTTCATATAATTGGCATTCAAGATTGCATACTGAGTAGATTGCTTTACACCTTTTGCTCCCAGCATTTTAATGTAAGCGTAGCTGATAAGCAGGATACTTGCGCTGCCGTAAGGCGCTGCACTTACAGCAGGAATTGAATGGCCGGTTGATTTTAATGTATCTCTTACAATATGCCCCGGTAAATATGGTTTTAGTTTATTGTTTACACAAATAGGACCAACACCCGGACCTCCACCGCCATGAGGGATGGCAAAAGTTTTGTGTAGGTTCAAATGACAAACATCAGCACCAATTAATCCCGGACTGGTTAATCCAACCTGGGCATTCATGTTTGCACCATCCATATAAACAAGGCCTCCATTATCGTGAATAAGTTTGCAGATCTTTTTAATACCCAATTCAAAAACACCGTAGGTACTTGGGTAAGTAACCATAAAAGCCGCCAGGTTGTTTTTGTGTTCTTCGGCTTTTAATTTTAAGTCATCAACATCAATATATCCTTTGTCATCGCTTTTTACCACAACTACTTTCATGCCCGCCATTATTGCGCTGGCGGGGTTTGTGCCGTGTGCAGAGATCGGTATCAACACAATGTTCCTATGGGTTTCATTTCTATCTGCATGATAAGCCCGGATAGTAAGTAATCCTGTGTATTCGCCCTGAGCACCACTATTAGGCTGCAAGGAACAGGCTGAAAAACCTGTTATCTTGCTTAAATAGTCTTCCAGTTTCTTTATCATGTATTGATATCCCTTTGTTTGCGACGCCGGAGCAAATGGATGAATGGAACTAAATTCGGGCCAGCTTACCGGTATTAATTCAGTAGCTGCGTTAAGCTTCATGGTACAGCTTCCCAAACTGATCATCGATGTATTTAAACTAAGATCTTTATTCTCCAGTGATTTTATATAACGCATCATTTCACTTTCGTTATGATGCGAATTAAAAACGCTGTGCGTTAAAAATGCCGAAGTTCTGTTACCAAATAAGGCATCTGCTTCATCAAACTGTAATTTGAAGTCGTTTCCTGTTGCAGCTTTAAAAATTGCAGCCAGATTTTTTTCTGTTTCACCGATATAATTACTGGTTACTTCATCAACAGACAGACTTATAGAGCCATTAGTGTGGTAATGAAAATTGGCTTTATTTTTTTCTGCTGCTTTTTTGAATGCTATGATGTCATCTACTTCAAAAGTTATAGTATCAAAGAACATATCATTCAAAAGTTTAACACCGCTCTGCTGCAAACCTGCTGCAATTGCTGCTGTTAATACATGAATGCGTAAGGCAATTTTCTTCAATCCAACAGGGCCGTGGTAAACAGCATACATGGCCGCCATATTGGCCAATAAAGCTTGTGCTGTGCAGATGTTTGATGTTGCTTTTTCTCTTTTGATATGTTGCTCTCTTGTTTGCAATGCCATGCGAAGAGCCCGGTTGTTTTGAGCATCAATACTCACACCGATAATGCGACCCGGAATGCCCCTCTTGAATTCGTCTTTAGTTGCAAAGAATGCAGCATGCGGGCCCCCATAACCTAAGGGAACACCAAAGCGTTGCGAAGATCCAACGGCAACATCTGCACCCAGTTCTCCGGGTGGAGTCAGCAAGGTTAGTGCAAGCAGATCCGCAGCCATTACCACATATCCGTTTACTGCGTGTACCTTTTCAATAAAACTCCGGTAATCCTCTAGCGAGCCAACGCTGTTGGGATATTGAACTATGGCGCCAAAATAACTTTCATCAAGCGATGCGTTTTTGTAATCGCCAATAACCAATTCAATACCTATGGGCGTTGCTCTTGTTACCAGTACATCAACAGTTTGGGCGAATGTGTTATTGTCAACAAAAAATTTTGGAGAGGTAATTTCATCGCCCTTGTTTTTATGATGAAAAACCATTGCCATGGCTTCAGCTGCTGCGGTTGCTTCATCAAGTAAACTGGCATTGGCTAGTTCTAAACCGGTGAGATCACAAACCATGGTTTGGTAGTTGAGTAAGCTCTCCAGGCGACCTTGCGAAATTTCAGCCTGGTAGGGTGTATATTGAGTGTACCATCCCGGGTTCTCAAATACGTTGCGTAAGATCACACTGGGTGTAATGGTATTGTAATACCCCTGCCCGATATAATTATCATAAATTTTATTTTTTGAAGCAATCTTTTTCAATTCGCTCAGGTATTCAAATTCAGTTTGCGCAACAGGCAACTTTAATTCCTTTTTTAAGCGGATCGGATCCGGCAGTGTTTTGTCTATTAACTCGTCAACACTGTTGGCGCCGATGGTCTCAAGCATTTCTTTAGTTTCATCATTATTAGGGCCAATGTGGCGGCCTGCAAATTCGTACTGCTGTTCGTCAAATAAATTCATATACAAAGGGAGTTTCAATTTGAAGATTATAGTGCTGCAAATTTACGACAACGCAATAAGATTTAATGCTAATAGTTTTGGTACTTTTGATCTGTGGAAAATTGGGGGATATACCAGGTCAAAAATTTGTACAAATGGGAGAAGAACTTTTACATAACTGGGAGAAAAAATCTGCTGATCATCAGAAGCAATATAAGCAATATTTGCACCGTGCTAATAAGAATAAAGTGTTGAAAGCCCTGCCTGTCCTGCATGAAGAAGCAGTGGAGCAGATCGACTGCCTGCAATGCGCCAACTGCTGCAGGAACTATTCGCCAAGGTTTAAAACACCTGATATCAAACGAATAGCCAGATTTCTGAAAATTAAAGAAGGAGACCTCATCAACACTTATTTATATGTTGATGGCGAAGGCGACTATGTCTTAAGATCCAAACCTTGCCCTTTTTTAGGTGCCGATAACTACTGTAGTATTTATGAAGTGCGGCCTTCTGATTGCCATCGCTTTCCATATACGGATGAAGATGTGTTGCTGAAAAGGCAGCCGCTAACATTAAAGAACAGCAGTTTTTGCCCTATTGTGTATTATGTGCTGGAGAAATTAATGGCAGTAAAATAATCAGGGATTTATTTTGTCGATAGTTCTGCAAATGCTGCTGTCAGTGGTCTCTCTATTCCAGTTCCCTTCCATTCCGGTGATCCTGGAATTTCAGTAGCTTTTAAGATTTCTTCTTTTGTTTTACCGGCCTTTATTTCCGACTCGGTGAATTTTAAGACATTCTCCAGGTAATTTCCAAATGATTTCAGGTCATCTGCTTTTATGATGGTGTTATAACCATCGCCTGCATGACCGCATACATACTGTGTTTTTTTATTAAAAGTTGAAGTTGCTTTGCTCAATACTTTTATCCAGCTGCCAATATCTGCTCCGGCGGTCTTATCAATATAAGGGTGACGACGATTAAAAACCAGGTCGCCAAGATGAACAATATTGGCTTTTTTAAAATGCACAAAGCTATCGCCATTTGTATGCGCTGCGCCAAAATAGTGCATGCAAATCTCTTCCTTACCTATCTTTTCACACCAGGTATCGATATAGGTTTGATCGGGATATAATTGTTTATCTTCTGTTTTTTGTTTGATGGCCACATTTTGCTGATTTATTTTACTATTGGCATGAGCCAGCACATGTGGTACTAAATCTTTAAAAGCAATATTGCCCGAGCTATGATCGCCATGGTGATGGGTATTGATAACGAGCCTGAATGGTTTTTCGCTTTTCTTTTTCAATTCATCAATCAGGTGCTGAGCTGAATCGGGAAACTGGGTATCTATAACAACCATCCCCTCATTGGAAAGGTAAAAAACAATAGTGCCACCTTTTTCGGTGAAGATGCCGATATCATCTGTCAGCATTTTTATGTTCCAGGCCGGATCGGCTAAAAAAGCAGCAAGGCTTTTTTTGTTTAATAGAGCAAGGCTCGCTAAACTAAGGCCTGTATTGCGGAGGAATGATCTGCGTTGCATAAACCTGATATTAAGTTGATCAATGTTTTTTACTGAAAGTCAAATGTCTTACAAGTTACAATTTGATTGTCTAATAATTCAGTTCTACGCTGTCCAGGAAATTTTTTATCACATTTATATTTTTTTCCTTGTTATCATGCATAGTGCCATGGCCTGCACCTTCAATTAAACGAAACTGGGCATAAGGAACCAGTTCCTGAAAATACTTTACCGTTTCAGGCCGAGCTTCGTCGAATTCTCCGGTAATAAACAGGGTAGGGACTTTTATTGTTTTTAAATTTTGCACTATGTCATAATTAATAAGCGTTCCTGTTGCAGTAAATTCAGTTGGTCCCCACATATAGTTGTAGATAAATTTGTTGCTTTTTGCAATGACGGTATCGAGTTCACTTGTCAGCCTAGTTTTTCTCACACCATAATTTTTTGCAAAAACTTCATTGGCATTTTTGTATTCCGGAGATTCGAAATCATGACTATTTTCGCCATTTCTGATTGCCAGTTGAATGGTATCTGCCAATCTGCTGATCAACGTATCAGCATCCCGTTTCCATAATGCTGTGCTAAAATACGGGCTGTTAAAAATGATACCTTTAACACCGGCCGGATGTTTCAGGTAATATTCCAATGCCAGAGCTGTTCCCCAGGAATGTCCATGTAAATAAAACTCTTTTAAATTCAAAGCTGTTTTCAACGCCTCTATTTGTGCAACAAAATTTTCAATCTTTAGTAATGTTGTGTCTGTGTGATGATCGGAGCGACCACTACCAAGCTGATCAAAAATAATAATTGGCCTGTCGTTACCCAGTGAAGCGAATTGATAAAATGACCGGCTCGTACCGCCCGGACCACCGTGCAACATTAAAATTGGAATACCTTTTCCTTCACCCAAAATACGATACCAGATTTTTCCGCCTTTCACGTTAATATAACCTTCTCCTGGTTTTAAATTGTGAGATGAATTGCAGCCGGCGAGTGCCGTGGAGAAAACTAAAATAAATATGTAACAGTATTGTTTTGCAGTATTGATGTTCATTTTTATTGTTTGAATATAAATATACTAATCTATAAAGTTGATTGCGAAAGTGGAGTGAAATTTTATTCTAGCGCAAGTACTAGTATTCCAGTTTTCTCAATTTTGGAAATTTAAGCCAGGTGCCGGCCACAACTAAAACCGACATGGCTCCGCCGAACATAATAGCCGGTAAAGTTCCAAACAGACGGGATGTTACACCGCTTTCAAACTGTCCAAGTTCATTACTTGAGTTGATGAAAATTAAATTGATGGATGCTACCCGTCCACGCAATTCATCAGGGGTAAACAACTGCATGATGGTACCACGCACCACCACGCTAACGGCGTCAAAGAGCCCGGCAACAAGTAAAGCCATAAAACTCAGCCAGTAAACTTTGGATAAGCCAAAAACTATGATACAAATACCAAAACCTGCTACAGCCAGCAGCATCTTTAAGCCCTGCCTGCTTCTCATGGGATACTTTACCAATATGCCGATACTGATTAAGCTGCCAATATCCATTGCGGCGTTTAAAAACCCATAACCAATTGGGCCGGCATGCAAAATTGTGCTGGCCACTTCGGGTATGAAAGCAACAGCACCACCAAAAAGTACAGCAAAAAGATCCAGGGAAAGTACACCAAGTAAATTTTTATTGTTGTAAACAAATGCAAATCCTTTTTTAATTGACGCAAGCATTGGTTCCTTTAATTGGGCATTCACCGGGGGTTTAGGATATAATTGCAATGCAAAAATGACCGCCGTTAAAATTAAAGAAGCCGTTACAAAGTAGGCGCCGGATATTCCAATAGCCGCTATCAGTAATCCTCCAATTGCATGTCCTCCGATAGAAGAAATCAGCCATGTGGAAGAATTATATGATATAGCTTTTTGCAATTCTTGACGGGGAACGATGGCCGCTATCATGCTGTTGGCAGCAGGTCCGGCAAAAGATCTGATGATACCCGTGCAAAAAACTACAGAAAAAATTACAGAGAGCTTTGCAGTATTTGTAAACTGAAAATAAGGTAGACTGATGCAGGCTAGAGTGAAACCACATAGCATGTAGAATGCGTAAGACCAAACCAGGATATTTTTTTTATTGTGGCGATCGATATAATGGCCGGCGAATAATGCGGCAATAACTGCCGGAACAAATTCAGCCAGTCCGGCAAAACCTACCATGTAGGTGTTGGCGAGGTGAAAAACCTGGTAAATAACAATCGTAGTGATCATACGTAACCCCAGAACAAAAAATAAACGGGCGTAAATAAAATGCCTGAATTCAGTGGGGAGCGTTTTGCTGATCATTTTTAAAGATTAGGGCAAAGTTATATAATGTTGCCCGTCCTCATATTCCTTGTCTAATGCATTGATGATAATTTTCAGATGTTCTTCGTTGCCAAGAAAATCAGCATTTCCGGCATCCACATACAGCGTTTTAATGTTATGCTGTTTGATGTACTGAGTATAGGTTTCCTGTAGTGTAAAAAGATAATCATTTGGAATGGATTGTTCGTATTCCCTGTTGCGTTTCCTTATATTCTCTTGTAATTTTTTTACTGGTGTATGCAGATAGATGACCAGATCAGGTTGTACGATCTGCGGATTAATAATGTCAAATAATTTTTGGTACAACCTGAATTCTTCTTCAGGCAAATTCACCTTTGCAAACAACAGGCATTTAGTAAAGAGGTAGTCAGAGATGGTAACGTTTTGAAACATGTCCTTTGTCTGGAGCAATTCTTTCAACTGTTTATAACGCTCAGCCATAAAAAATAACTCCAGCGGAAAAGCATACTGGCCGGGGTTTTCGTAAAATTTAGGAAGGAAGGGATTGTCAGCAAACTCTTCCAATATCAGCCTTGCGTTAAAATGCTTACTGAGTAAATGAGCCAGCGTGGTTTTACCTGCTCCAATATTCCCTTCTATAGTAACAAAATTGTATTTCATGCAGATTTGCTAAAGAGGACTGCAAAATAAGGGGAAACCACTTTTACACCGTTAAAACTTTTTCACATTTAGAGTATCAGGGCAGTGTATAAAAAGATTGTGAATTGATTTTTTAATAACAGGATGCCTGAAGTTTGGCGAAAGTTCATTTAATGGTACCATGACAAATCTCCTGTTTTGAATTTGGGGATGAGGTATAACCAGATTTTTATTTAGAATTATTTCTTTGTTGAAAAAAAGAATATCAATGTCGATAATGCGTGGTGCATTTTTTACTGTTCTTATCCGTCCCATTTTTTTTTCGATTGATAAGATGGTCTGCATGGTCTGTTCAGCATTCAATTTTGTATCAACAATTAAAACCTGATTTAAAAAATCTGGCTGATTGATATTGCCCCATGCTGCTGTGGTATAAATAGCTGATCTTCGCGTTGCAACACCAATCCGCTTTTCGATATTGCGAATAGCTTTAGCCAACTGTGTTTTACTGTTGCCCATGTTGCTGCCAAGAAGAAGGTAAATTTTGTTCATTTGAACCTGTAAAGTCTTTCGTCAAATATAAATGGATTAGACTTTTTGATCTTTATTTTCTTAAAATCTTTGTGCTGGGGGTTAATCAGAAAATTATGTTCCTCGGGAATTATGGCAGAAGGCACTTTAAGAACGAGGTTTAAATTGTTATTGATGAATTCGGTACCCATAAAAGCTGAATAATCCTCATCCTCGTACCAGTCTTTCTTTAGTTTATCTGCATTAATTTCCCTCATAGCTGCATCATCGGGTATAAAAATACTAAGCAGGTGGTAAAATTTCTGTATGTCTTCAAATCCAACATGCACCAATAATTCCAACGCACTTAGTGAAATATGCTCAGCGGTATATAACATACTGCTGCCGGGCATATTCCACCTTGCTCCTTTAAGTTTTGCGCCGGTGCCCGATATATCATCCTTGTAATGTGAGTTGGTGATCCTGTATACAATCATGCAAATAGTCCATGTTGAATTCTGTGTAATTGGGTTAATACCCGTTCAATTCCATGGGCCGAAGTTAGCGATTCAAATGAAAGATTACCGCCAAGCATGTAAGGGTTTCGCTTTATCCAGTTATAAAAATTTTCAATTTTACCGAAAGTAAATTCACCTTCTTTTAAAACGTTATCAATTTGTAAAGCACGCTCGGCATTAATAGGAGCAAAACTACTATTGCTTTTTGCATAACGCTGTAAAGTACGTTCGCTAACATGAAGTATAGAAGCCCACTCAGCCTGAGTAAAAGGCGTTTTATCTGCAATTTTTTTAAATTCGTTGTAGGTAAAGTCTTTTACCTTCGGAACTGCTTTTGCACTGCGGTATACGGGCATTAGTTCTTCTGCTTTTGCTGCTGGAGTATTTTTTTCTTTCTTTTTCATTGCCCGTCATTTGTCATTCGAATGTACGACACATGTCGCAATCATCCAAATTTTTTTGATTCCTCTTTTACAGATAGCTTTACCCTTCAATTTAAACACAAATGCAGAAATACAGCCAGGTTAGGGCCATGCTGGCAATTACCAAAGCAAGTTTGAAAGCTATTTTCAGGAGTCCTTCGGCTGTCGTTTTCAGTTTTGTGTTCCCATTTGTATTTATTTTGGTTTTTGGTTTTATCGGCAACAGTGGTTCAGTGGCGGTTTACAAAATTGTAATTGATAAGAACTGCGATACCAGCAATACTTTTTATGATTCGATAAAGCAAAGCAGCAGAATTAAGATCGTACAATTTAAAAATGAAAGCGAGCTGGAGGAAAGTATTGTAAAGGGTCGTATAGCTGGAATTCTTACTATTACAAAAACCGGTAATGAAGTACCTGAGTATGTTTATTCGATCAAGAGTTCAAATGCCAGCAGTGATAAATGGCCCCAACTTTTACCTGTGCTGGAAGCCATTGCTAATAAAATAAGTAACAGCAAATACAGCAACCGACCTACTTACGCAGTAGCTGATTTTGATTATGCACGTGATATCGAAGAGGTAAGGGAATATAAAACGATAGATTTTATTTTACCCGGTCAGCTGGGATTTTCATTGTTAAGCTCCGGCGTCTTTGGTGTTGCTTTTCTCTTTTTTAATTTGAGGAACACGCTTGTCTTAAAAAGATTTTTCGCAACACCGGTGAGTCGCACTTATATTGTTTTGGGTGAGGCCTTGAGCAGGGTGCTCTTTCAGATGCTGACTGCCATTGTTATTATTTTAGTGGGCCGTTATTTGTTTGGATTTACTTTGATCAACGGGTTTCAAACCCTGATGGAAATGCTGGTATTAAGTTTTATTGGTTTGATTGTGTTTATGGGGTTTGGCTTTGTAGTTAGCGGACTGGCAAAGAACGACAGCAGTATTCCGCCATTTGCAAACCTGATAACGCTTCCGCAATTTCTGCTGGGCGGTACGTTTTTCTCTGTTGAAGTTTTTCCAAAATGGTTGCAACCCATTTCAAATGCTTTGCCACTGACTCACCTTAATACTGCCATGCGTAATGTGGCTTTTGAAGGACAGAATTTATGGGATGTGAGAATGGAAATAGGAATCTTATTATTATGGTCGGTGGCTGTTTATATTGTAGCTATCAAAGTTTTTAAATGGGAATAAATTATGCGGATATTTAAAAGTTTTATAATTGTTTCAGCAGGACTGTTCATTTTTATAACGCTCATGTCATTATTGATTCCTTCCAAAGTAAGGATAACAAGAGCAGTGGTCATAAATACATCTGCCGCGAAATTATATCCGGAAATCAGTGTTCTCCAAAACTGGACCAACTGGCAGCCGGTGTTTAAAGCAGATTCGGCCAATATCAGATTCGAAAAGAATGCGGATAAAGCTGAATGGGACAGTAAGGGAGAGACGAACAGTTTGGAAATTACGCAGCGAAAGGATAACGCCGTTTTAGCTTCCCTGACCCGGCCAGGGGAACCTGATACTTATTATACAATTGGAATTCTTCCTTTGTCAGACTCAGCACAGGTACAGGTTGAATGGAATATTTTGATAAAATTAAGATGGTATCCCTGGGAAAAATTCTATGGAATTTTTATTGAAAAGATATCGGGCCAGGGCTATGAAGACGCACTGAATAGTTTGAAGGAATACGCCGAATCGCATTAATCTGGAAAACTGATCTTCCCCATACTAATAGCAGGGATGCCTTGCACGTCAGTTT
>JAHEBJ010000068.1 GCA_024642285.1 Sphingobacteriales bacterium | reverse complement strand
CCATGCACCCCAAACAAAAAACTGTAAAAAACTCATCAACGTAAGACGAAACTTAATACTCATATAGCTTTGTTTAATTTCAGATGTGGAAGATATACATTTATTAAACACACAGTACTACCTGAACTAAATTTTGCCTCCTCATTTTAAACAAAAATTTAGCTTTAGAACACTTTATATCCTCGTAAATTTGTGGAAATTTTTATGATGACAGATTCGATAGATATTTTAATTGAAACCGCGGCGGATGATGGACTTAAAACCGTTGCCAACAAAGTAAAAAACAGCGAAAGAATAACTGACGAAGAATGCCTTACACTTTTTGAAAAAGGAAGCCTTTCTTTTGTTGGTGCATTGGCCAATTTTATCAGGGAAAGATTGCACGGCGACAAAACTTATTTCAACCGCAATTTTCATATTGAACCCACCAATGTTTGTGTTTTCAGTTGTGAATTTTGTTCTTATTCCCGTCTATATGCTCATAAAGAAGATGGCTGGGAATTAAGTATTGATCAGATGCTGGACATTGTAAAAACATACGATGGCAAGCCAATCACTGAAGTTCATATTGTGGGAGGTGTTCACCCAAAAATGAATATGGCATATTTTGTTGAGTTGATGCAAAAGATAAAGGCCCATCGCCCTGCATTACACGTAAAAGCATTTACGGCTGTTGAATTGGATTACATGTTCCGCAAAGCAAAGCTTACGGTTGAAGAAGGAATGAAGCAATTACATGAAGCCGGACTGGACAGCTTACCCGGTGGTGGAGCGGAAATATTTCACCCTGATATCAGAAAACAGATCTGCGATGATAAAGTTGATGCAGATGGCTGGCTGGCCATACATGAAGCTGCTCATAATTTGGGTCTGCACAGCAATGCTACTATGTTGTATGGCCATATCGAAAAATATGAACACCGTATAGATCATATGAGGAGATTGAGAGAATTGCAGGATAAGACCGGTGGTTTTAATACGTTTATTCCGCTTAAATTCCGCAATATGGACAATGCCATGAGCCATGTGCCCGAATCGGTTACAACAGAAGATATGCGCCTCTATGCGATAGCCAGAATTTATCTTGATAATTTCCCACACCTGAAAGCCTATTGGCCTATGCTTGGCCGTGAAAACGCACAATTAAGCCTGGCATTTGGCGTAAATGATATTGACGGAACAATCGATGACTCTACAAAAATTTACAGCATGGCTGGCAGCGAAGAACAAACGCCGGCTATGAGCACAGAGGAACTTGTAAACCTGATCAAACAGGTTAACAGGAAACCTGTTGAACGGGATACCTTGTATAACGTGGTGAAAGATTACAGCGATGTTGATTTTAGTTCCGCTGGTGCTAATCCATCGCTCAATTAGATATATTGATAGCCTATAATTGTAGGACGTCAATAATGTATGTTATTGCCTCATACAAAAATTCCTTAACCTGATCAGTCAATAATCAGATTAAGGATTAAGGTATAAGATTATTAAAACGCTTTTAGTTTTTTGAGAAAAGCTCACCGCCGGTATTATAAATCTGGGCCGTAGCCAGCAATTTTTTTGCCCGTGGTGAAAATTTCACCTTGCTATTGTAATAGTCCAGCGCTTTTGCATTGTCTTTTAAAAAGCTCCTCATCATTTCTGATGAATAGGAAACTATTTCTCCGTCGGTGCCATGCTGTAAAAAATATTCGTTTACCGCATTGCCGCCGTTATAGTATTTTCGGGCATACACATTCATCTTGCCAGTTACTACTCTTACTGCAAAACCAGGTAAGGTTTCTACTGAAACCATGGCTGTCCTGGGAGTAATTAACGAGGAATAGGAAACTGCAAAATGTTTATCACTCTGATAAGCCGATATATCACTTGCTTTAATAACAATTTTATCGTTGGCTAACAAATGTGGAGATACCAAAACGCCTGTTACAAGTTTTAATGTAACATATTCCCGAATGCTTCCGTCCTTTAACTTAACAAAACAATTCTTATTATTTTCTTCTGATGGACTTATATCAGCTTTAGGCTGAGCTGCAACGTGGTTAACAAAAACAAAGCAACTAAAAAGGAGTACAAAACTGCACAGGGCAGCCTTGGTGAGTAGTGATTGTTTCATTGGGTAGGGTTTTGATCTTAAACGTATTTCCGGAAAACTTATTATGAAATACAGAAAATATTTGCTTCTACACTGCCAAATATGCTCCTTCCCATTTGAAATCAAGGGATTTCGTCCCCAACATTGTACTTTTTAAGCAGCAGGTTAACTTTTTACAAAAAGAACAACTACCAGGATTAAAGCAACAAACAGGAGGGTAAGGCAACTAACAGCCAGGTACGCAATGGATCTCATAAAATTGAATTTTTAGTCCCTGAAAAAAAGCAAATAACATACCAACAGGTACGCATTGTTGATAAGTAATTAAAATCGGGTTAATACACCAGGTATAAATACCTTTATAACCTTCATTCTTCTAATTAAAAACTATTTTTTCCTGGAAAAATTGCCCCAAAATAGATTTTCAGTATAAAAAAAATAATTAGCTTGAATTTAAAATTGATAAAATGGAAAAAGGAAGAATCTTGCTGGTCATTGTTTCGTTGACCGTAGTGACGATTATATCATGTAAAACCGTGGGGCGGATAGCGGCAAAATATTGGTTGAACCGGGAGATTAAGGAGTTTGTATCAAATTGCGAGGATAAGACCGCTTTTATTGTTGGAAAAGATAATGCGGCTAAATATTGCGACTGCGCCGTTGATATTGTTGCCGAGCAATATCATAATTATCAGGATGCTAAAAAGCTTTCTGTAACCGCCATTATAGATTTTATCAACAGGTGTAAATAGCGAATAATGAATAGATTCCTTGCCTGATAACGTTACTTATGAATTTAGTTGTGTTAGGGTGCGCCAACCAACAGGATGGTGGAGGATGCACTTACGATTCCGATACAATTCCCTCAAAATTGATTGGTTTTTGGATATAAACAGTAAAAGTTACGGTGCTTTAATTACTGTTATCAAAGCTATTCATTAATAAAAAATCATATAAAATTCTACCAATTGTAAAAGTAGTTGAAATAATGGCTTCATCAGTCACTGGTATTGAAGATGCTATGCAAACCACGGTAACAGAATGTTCTAAAACTGTCAGAAATATTGATTCGGTATATGTAAAGGATATTAAAGCACTTGTAAAAGATAACAAAATAAGCAGAGAAGTTATCTGCAACGTATCGTTTAGAGTTGAATAAACATTTTGCTAAAAACAGAAATGCCTTTTGAAATTCAAAAGGCATTTTTTATGTTGGAACGTATATTTATATTGAAACCACCACATCTATAACCTGGCTTTTATCAGGGCTCTCCCATCTGAACCTTACCGTGTATTTAGCAAGCATTGTTTTTAGACGGTATGGTATTTTTAAAGTGTAGTCTACACTATTATTTTCCAAGGCACCTTTAACCTGTTTTAAAAGTATTTCTGGTATTTTAACTTCATTCAGCTCATCGTCATACACCCAAAAATTTTCCTTGCCCTCAAATATCCCTGTGATACTGGATCCCTTCAGGTTTGGAAAATTCAGGCTTGTGTAAGCCATTTTGGGAGCTACTTTTATTGAAGTGTCTACCATAACTTTTACATTTCCTGTTTGCAAACCACATACAACACCGTTCAAGGGACTGGCAGATTTTATAGCTTTTGCAGCATTGGAAACCTGTAGCCGCTCTCCGGGCCTGGCGAATGTAACCGGCATTTCAAACCGCATTTGATTTTTACCTTTCAGGTCATATAATCTGATTTTGACATACCCGTTAAAATATGTCTTGGTTGATGCAGCAGATATTGAAAACTTTACCTGAAGTACCGATAAATCTTTGAGCGTTAGACCGGTTTGTTTGAACTGAGCTAAAACATTTGTTTGGGATGATAACAACTCCCCTTTTGGAGATATTAATGAGACATCTGCGTCAACAAATACCCGCTGACTTTCAGCAATAAGTCCGGTCAGTTGTTTCAATTCAACAATTATTTCCTTATTAAGTGGTATTCTGTTGCTCAATAACTGAGATCCGTCAATTTTTACATCGATTTCCCTGGCTAAAAGGCCATCAGAAAAATACTTCATTCCTGTCAACGGTAAAATGCCCCTATTTTGTGCACTTGCTGCAATTGTTATGCAACATAGGCCTACAGTAAATAACTTAAATGTATTGGTCAGGAATTTCTTCGTCTTCATACTGATTATATTTTGAGGTGTGGAACTTTCTTTGAACGTATAATTGAACTGATTATTATATTATATAGAGAATGTTATCAACAACTCAGGTTGAGTTAACAAGTAAGCTACAGGTCTTTGACTAAACAAATGCGATCACCAACCTTCTCATGTTTAAATCCTATTATGCGAAGAAATCGTTCATGTTTTTTATTGTGGACGTAAGTATAGATGATTTTTCTTATCCCCTTATTTTTCATATAATCCCTTCCTTCCTCAAACAGGAAACGCCCAACTTTGTAATCCCGGTATTTTGGCACTGTATAATTGATGTTTACAAACGCATTTCCATCCCCATCGGTTTTTAATACAAAAATATTCGCTATTACAATATCTCTTAATACAACAAACTTTAAATCATTGTCAGAACCAGTTAAGCTAAATTCAGGAAAATATTCCTGGATATCCTTTTTGTAAAATGAAAGGAACTTGGGAACTAATACTGAGTCTTTTGTGAATTCAACCAGTTCAAATTTTTCCTGCCTGTTATATATTTTATACAAAAAATAAATGTTGATTGCCAGTAAGGCCGCATTGGTTAAAACTATTGGGAAGGCGTTGATTAAAATGCCGTACAAAATGAAAGCAAGGCAGCCCAAACTGTTTATCCACCTGAATTTTATGTCGTTGGTCAACCAAAGTGAAACGGCCAGAAAAATAAAAGCAAAGTAACCAAGTAGTTGGGCAATGATATCGATCATAAAATAATATAATAGCCCACAAGGTACGTTATTGAAAAAATAAAAAAACTAGCTGTAAGCAATTGGAAAATTTAGAAAAAACAGCAGTTCCAGATAGTATGGAATGTCGCTAAATAAGCCCATACCTAAATAAGGTTATAAAAAAACCCGGAACAATTGTCCGGGTATTCTTTTATCGCAGGCACGGAATTTAATTTTTGGAATAGCTTTTAGGTAATAATTTTAATTGATCAAGTAAATTATGTATCACACCTTTCTCCTCGTCAATATTCTTTATTTCCATGATCTGCTTACCTCTAAGTATGATCTCAACCGAAGTAACCACCGTATTTATTTTTTTACGGGTAGGCTTCATCGACCGCCAGCCTTTTCTTAAAGAAGGGATGGTTTTAGAATGGGTACCAGTGATCTTCACATTAGCCTTGAACGACTCACCGTCTGTAGTTAAATTCTCAATTCTGAACCTGGCATCGGGCATACCTTCCTTAATACGACGATACACTTCGATAAACTCCTCTCCTTTTACTGATTTTTTTAAGATAACCGACGAAAAATTACCGGCCAGGCAGTCCTGGGCTTCCACTAAGTTTTCTTTTTCAATTGCATCAAATAGTTCTTGGATTACATCATACTCCTGATAATTCATTACGTTCATCATATATTTATAGAGTTTAGTGAAAAATAGGCGGACTTACCGCAATTAACCCTATTATACGTTATTTTGTCCGGAATACCAAACTAATACCCATTTAATTCTGGGTTGTGAACTTAAAAAAGCTGATTAAATAATTTTAATCAGCTTTCCTATCAATTTGATAATCTATTGTTTACAGTGTTACGACGTTTTATTTTTTAACGGCACTATACCTGCCATTTCACTTATTACATTCACAAGGTCAGAGCCCGCCGGTACCACAAATTTGGTATTGTCACTCATTGCTTTTTCCACCGCTTCTAACTTGCGTAATACCTGGGCATTACCAATAAAATATTCTTCAGCTGCCTCATTTACCATTTTTATCGCCTCAGCCTCACCTTCAGCTTTTAATATCTGTGCCTGTTTAGAACCCTCAGCTTCCTTGATCCGGGCTCTTTTCTCACCATCGGCAACTGTTTCCCTCGCAGTGGCGTAGTCAATTGCGGCAATCTTCTCATTTTCCGCTTTTACTACTTTATTCATAGTTTCCTGCACATCACTTGGTGGGTCAATCTGCTTTAATTCTGTTCTTATAATATCAATTCCCCAGGTTCTGGTTTCTTCCAAAAGAGTTCTGTGCAATTCTGAATTGATCTTACCTCTTTCGCTATTCGCCGACTTTAAAGTAAGTGTACCAATAATATTACGAAGTGTGGTACGGGCCAGATTAACAATCTGCCACTCGTACTTGTTTACATTGTACTGCGAAGCCTTTACACTGTCTTCATCAGAGATCACCCTGAAATACACCTGGGCATCTACAGATGCATTCAGGTTATCGTTGGTAATAATTTCCTGTGCCTGTGCGTCTACCATTTGCTCAGTTACATTTACCATGTACATTTTATCGATAAAAGGAATGATCCAGTGAAAGCCCGGATTCGCAAATGAGCGGTATTTTCCAAGTCGCTCAATCAGCGCTCTTTGTGTTGGCCGCACGATCTTGACGCCTAATGCAAAAAATAAGACAACACCCGCTGTGATATATATCATTTCATTGCTCATAAAAATTTGTTTAAATGATTAATTAATAAATCACCAAAGAACTGCAATCCTGTTTCATAATCGAAAACATTATGATCAACCTTTGGTGAATGAGGAAATTACAATTTTATTGTCAGATTTTGGTGTTTATTTTAAGGTAAAATAAAGGGCCGAACCTCACAGCAAGTTTCCGAACGCAATTTTATCCTTTATCTTCTTTTAAAATTTATATAATTGATTAAAGAGAAGTTTAAAGGTGCCCTGCGCCTGTGCTCTGAAAGTTATCTCGGGGCCAAACGCATATAATTTCCCTTTTCCAACGGTTGCTTCAAAGGCAGTAATACCATTTTTTAAATATACTTCTCCCCAACTCCAGCCACTTCTTAAAACCTTCTCTTCGCCAAACCAGCCCAGCGGCTTAATAATTCCTGAGTTTGCTGCATCAGGATTCATTTTGAATACCGGGCTGTTATCAAAATATATATCAGTTAATCCATTTAAACCCGAGTTGCCCATATGGGTTTTGTCAACGGTCATTTGCAAAATACTTCCGGGGGTAAAATATTTATCTCTGCCTAACGGTTTTTCCTCACCATTCACAATTTCAACCATCGCATTTGCTATCGGAAGTTTTAGATGAAAAGCAAGATCGGTGCTGCTGCCAATGGTTACAACCTGACCTCCTTCCTGCAAAAAAGCATTCAATTCAGGAATAGATTTATCAGTTGTAATTCGGCCTATCATCTTTTTAAATTCTTCAGGTACTTTACTTTCATCGGGTTCTCCCCTTGTTATCCTGCGGGAATTAATACCTGGTATCGCTCCGTCAACAAAAACCAATACATCATATTTTGATCTGAGGTTACCGGCGTCAATTTCGTTTGCATAAACAAGGTCAAATGAGTAGTTGTACTGTTCCATTATCCACCTCACCCAGCCTGACGACATGGAACCACCATAGCTGTCCCATAAGCCAATCCTGGCTTTTTTAATTTGTATAAGCTTTGATGGTTTTTGCTTTGCAGCGATAAAGCGAATATGCTGTTCCGATGCGATCCTGTCAATAACAGTTTTGTTTTTTACCGAAGGAGAAATATAAAATGACCCTGAACTATACTCTGAATTTGAAGGCTGCTCAGTTATTCTGAATACCTCAACGCCTTCTTTCAACAAAAGATTAGCCGCATTAAAAGATTGATTTGCCCGGGCATCAATTATATATCCTGCAGTGGAATTATTTACAACTCCGGCTTTTAACACAAGCAGATCCCCTAATGGATTTTGAGCAAAGGGGCCATTAAAGTTTTCCATTACCCGGTCAAACTGAACACCCATCTGAAAAGCTAATGTCCATCCGGCAGCGTCATAAGGCGGCACCGGCGGGCCTCCCGGATATTGAAAATCGTTGGGATGATCCTGCGGCTCAAACATGTCCAGAATATGTGCTCTGAAAGCCTGGCTGGTTTTAACGATATAAGAATTGGCCGGATATTTTTTCCCTGCTATTGTAAAATCATTTGTAGCTGTTTGAACTGACACGCCGGTTTTTATAAGTGCATTTAAAAAAACCACAGCAGTAGCAAGGTCTGGTTGATCGGCGGGAATAATATAACCATACGGGTCTTTGTATTTAATATTATTCATAACGCTGTCGTAATACTTTAAAGGAACACTGCTAAATGTTTGTCTTGTTGATTCAGTCCCTTGCTTTATTTTTTTAAGGGAATCCTGATACAACCTGTTTATTTCGTCAATCTTTGATGGAGATAACGACCAGGTATCTTTATTTCCTTTGTCAATAGCATTTTTTCCCATCAGGAAAATGTTCATCAACAATTCGTCTCTATGCCTCGATGCATAATTAAGCACAGCATAATTAAGCGAAACTGAATAGTCAATCGTTTGCCGGAACAGCCATTTTTGAGGAACTATCGGGTTAGGCGTAGCCGCATTTGGAATCAATCTGGAGGTTACCAATGGAATTGTAGAGGGGTTAGGACTTCCTACAATTTCGGTGAGCAATCCCAGCATGTTATGAAAATAGGTGGTCGTTCTCAGTCCGCCATTGTACCAGGTAGAAAAAACAGATCCTGCTTTACTGGTATAGCCTGGCTTCCCTTCGGCATTTAATCGGTTTTGCATGGCCGCACCAAGCGCATCAAGCCCGGTGATGATCAACGGGTCAAAAACATAATTAAAGGGATCACGGTAAGGAGCTCCGGCAACAATGGAACCGGCCGGGCCACTTTGGTGATGATTGTACATGATTTGAGGAATCCATTCAATGAATAATTGTCGCCCGATATTCTGCGTTTCCTTCATATTCAACATAAAAAAATCACGGTTGTTATCATGGCCAACGTATTTTTGGTACAGTCTTGGCAATCCGGATGTTGATCTCTTTTCCGGAATCGGTTCTCTCATATACCAGTTGCTGACCAATTCCTGTCCATCGGGATTGGCGTGCGTCATCAAAATAATTACATCATCCAGGATCCTTTTTGTTTCATCATCATTTCTACTTACCAATTGGTAGGCAGTTTCAATTAATTGATGAATCCCTGCAGTTTCTGTGGCATGCAGTCCTCCATCTATCCAAACAACAGCTTTTCCTTCGTTGGCTAATTGTCTGGCTTCCTCCAGGGTGATACCGGACGCATTGCCTAATTTTTGCGAAATTGTTTTATATCGTGCAAGTAATTTGAGATTTTGGGGCGACGTAACAATAAGCATAAATTGATCCCTGCCCTCTTCAGTTTTACCAATAATATTCATTACGGCCCGGCCTGATGCCGCTGCTAATTTTTTAAAATAAACTTCAGTTTGGGTAAATGTTGCCAACTGATAATTATCACCAATATTAAAACCAAAATGTTCTTTTGGGCTTGGTACCGACTGAGAATTCACAGCAACTAAAAGCAGGAAATTGAGAAATAATGCAAGGATGATTTTCTTGAGCAGCATAGTTTAAATTTGGGTAGGCTAAAATAGGCAAATAATTCTAAGTCAACCTGAAGTATGATAATATTCCATTAAAAAAAAGGATTCCCTTATTTAACTTTCAGAATCATCATTATGTTTAATCTGTATCCTGAGCACTGAGCTTTCTAAAATGAAGATTTATTTGTTTTATTACTGTAATATTTCAAACAGTTATTAAGTACATTCGTATCAAAGCAAATTACTCCTTCGGTTAGAAAACTATGTAACTGAAAATTTACTATTTAAAACGACAAAAGAAATTAGTGCTATGAGTGAAAATGATATCCTGCAATTAGGCGCCTATATTTTATCCGGTTTCTTGATTGGCTTATTTGTTCACAAAGTTATAATGCCGCTCATTTCCAAACTGGCACACAAAACAGCCATAAAATCAGATGACCTGATTATTAAGACCATCCGGAATTGGGTAATACTTTGGTTTTTGGCACTCGGAATATATCTGGGACTTAAACGTCTTGATCTGGATGGCCGTTTTGTTTACTGGCTCGAAAACGGGCTCATGATATTTTATATTTTTTCAGCAACACTTATTACCGCAAGGATTATTTCGGGTATGATGAGTATCAAAGCTGCAAACTCTGATGCTATTCTTCCTTCCTCTTCAATAGTTGGAAATATAGTCAGGGCAATAATTTATGTTGTAGGGCTATTGATTATTTTGCAGTCGCAGGGTATTTCAATTACTCCAATGCTTACAGCTCTTGGTGTGGGTGGTTTGGCAGTTGCACTTGCCCTTCAGAATACATTGGCGAATCTTTTCGCCGGACTGCAGATCATTGCTTCGGGTAAAATCAATCATGGAGATTTTGTGAGACTAGAATCTGGCCAGGACGGTTTTGTAGAGGACATAACCTGGCGAAGTACCACAATCAAAGCAATGAGCGATCACCTTATCATTATTCCTAATTCCAAGTTGGCCGATATGATCGTTACAAATTATAATTTGCCATTTACTGAGTTGTCGTTTGTCGTTGAAGTTGGTGTTAGTTACGACAGTGATCTTAATCATGTAGAAACTGTAACAAAGGAAGTGATAAAAGAAACGCTGAATGCAATAGAAGGTGGTGTCAAAGATTTTGAGCCCGTTATCCGATTTTTTTCATTTGCCGATAGCAGCATAAACCTGAAAGCCATTCTGAGGGTAAGTGACTATTCGGCTCAGTTTGCGGTAAAAAGCGAATTTGTGAAGCGATTGCATGAAAGATTCAATAAAGAAGGCATTAATATTCCGTTCCCGATAAGAACAGTGTTGATGAAAAAAGACGCCTGACAAACTTTAAAATTGCTGCTATGAAAGATGATAAAGACAATGTGCAACTCAATGCTGTAGAAGATCACAACGGAATTCTTACCATTCGTGGTGGTGGAGAAAAACGAAACTGGAACGGTATACATTACAAACAGGGCATGTCGGCAAAAAATGTAGGCACCACAAAATTGTCAGCCAATATTGCCACCATACCGCCAGGGGGAGTTGCCTTTGCACATATTCATGTTGACTTTGAACTTATCCTTTATATCATAAGCGGAAAAGTGCGTCATGAGTTTGGCCCGGGGTTGAAAAATATTTTAGAAAATGAAGGCGGCGATTTTATTTACATAAAACCCGGTGTGCCCCATGAAGTATTCAACATGAGCGATACAGAACCTGTTGTTGCTTTTGTTGCACGTTCCTCTGCTGAAGAATGGGACAATATTATTCCTTACGACCGTAACCAGGATAGTTAACAGTAACCTTAAACAATGAGTTGGATAAAAATTGTTCCTCCAAAAGAAGCTGAGGGCAAATTAAAAGAGATTTACAGCCGTGTATCAACACCCAACAAAAGGGTTGATAATATACTGGTGGCGCACAGCCTGCGGCCACATACTCTTGAAGGCCATATGCAATTGTATAAAAATGTTCTGCATCACAGCAGTAATACATTGCCTAAATGGTTTTTAGAAACCATTGGTGTTTATGTAAGCATGTTAAATAAATGCGATTATTGTGTTGATCATCATTTTACCGGCCTGCAAAAATTACTGAAAACAGAAAAAGAAAAATCCTTACAAATCCGTTCAGCACTGTATAAAGATGCTCCTGAAAATTATTTTTTGGGTAAAGAATTATTGTTGCTTCAGTATGCTAAAAAATTAACCCTCCTCTCCTCCTCTATTACAAAATCTGATTTCGAACTGTTGCAAAACAGCGGCATTGATGATGGCGAAATTCTGGAAGTAAATCAGGTTACCGCCTACTTCTGTTATGCCAACCGAACTGTTTTAGGGCTGGGTGTAAATACTGACGGAGATGAACTGGGTTTATCGCCGGGCAATAGTGAGAACCCTGATGACTGGAGCCATAAATAATTATAAGGCCTGTTTTCTTTTAATCGGGAATCTCCTGCCATAAGTCAACTGCCGCCATATCCACTCCGCCGGGCCATAATTAAAATACCTGAGCCAGTATTTACTCAACAATGATTGCAGGAAATAAAATGTAATGCCAATAGGTATAACCCATTGCAGGTGTATTTTACCCAGCATTCCAAACCCAATATCGTAGAATAATAAAACGTAAAACAGGGTATGAGTTAAATAATTGGTTAGCGACATCATACCTACCCAGCGAAAAGCCTGAAACAATTTTAAATTCCTGTTTCGCTGATAGATCAGAATAATTGAAGTACAATAAAACAGTGATAGACTCAGGATACCTGCCCTGGTAAATACAAATTCAGCAACCTTCATTCCCTTGCTGCTTAACTCAACTCCGTATATTTCAACTATTGTCTTTTCCAACAGGTAGAGGATAGTAATTCCCAGACTAACTTTCCAGACTTTCTTAAAGAAGGGTAAAAAGGGCTCAATATTTTTTAACCAGCCCATCCTCAAAACATAATAACCGATAAGGAATTTAGCCAATACTTCGCTCATATCCCTGAATTGCGACCAGCGTTCAAAAAATATGTACCAAACCGAATGATAATTTGCCTGAGCGATATTATACATATTTTTTCCCTTCATACTGACAACATAATCGGTCAGCAGGTTATTCAGTTCAGCAGGATTAGAAGGCAGCAGGTAAATTTTTAAACTCTGAATTAATGGTGTGATGATGAACAATAATATCGCAGCCCATATCAACAGTTTTTTGTCAGACGCCTTTCTGAAGAATAATAACAACAGACCGCAACTGGCATACACATTTAGAATTTCTCCCCACCAGAAGGCAAGATGAATGAGACTAAATAATAACAGAATCAGCATCCGACGTATAAAAAAGGAATTTACATTAATTCCTTTAGCTGCCACTCTTTCAATTACTACACCAAAACCATAACCAAATAACAAGGAGAAAATCGTGATGAATTTATTATCAACAAAAAGCAAAAGAAAATCTCCTGCAATTTTATCGGCTGCTGAATTGGTCATGAGTGCCACCTGATCATCTGGCAATGCAAAAGTTATAAAACCTTCCAGGTTGGCGATAATGACCCCGAGTAAGGCAAAACCTCTCAGCACATCAATAATAATGGTGCGCTCTTTTGGTTGAAGTGG